>NZ_JPIL01000014.1:0-314843 GCF_000742455.1 Vibrio sp. OY15
TTTTAATAGACCCAAACAGCAAACATTCTGTGGAGCATTGGGCCAATATTGGGGCAGTCTCATCTCGGACGTTAAGACGATTGATTCGAAGTGAGTTAAACATGAGTTTTAGTGAATGGCGGCAACAAGTACTGCTAATACATTCATTAGAAATGATAGCTCGAGGGGAATCGGTGGGAGATATTGCACATGCTTTAGGTTATTCGACGCCCAGTAACTTTATTGCGATGTTTCGTCGGGTCTATGGCGATTCACCCACGCGTTACTTTTCTAATCGCGGAATATAATTTCCGTGCTCGCATGCTCATGATGTTCCCCTAATTATCTTTAATCAAAAAAGGTAAATATTGAAAAGATTAATTGTTATGTTATAACATTTCCTTGTTTGGGGCTCTACAATTTGTTGTTTAAAGAATTGATCTCACAACCAGTAGTCTCCTATTGAGAGAGAGTAAACGTTGATTTCTTCACAAGCGCTGTCTGACTTGACTCTACATGGGGTGGGACTGTGTCAATATGTCCGTGAACTAGAGCGAAATCGTAACGATTACTAGGTCTCATAGCCCTAGAAAATCAACGTTATTAAAACCTTTACCTGACCTTTTTAACGCTTGGGAGGAAGATATATGAGCATTGATGTAGTTGAGAACCCGCTTCGTGTCCAAACAACATCATCGTTGGCGATATCGACATCAGCGAACATACTTAGCGACATCTACAAACCAGAGCACAATATTGCCATATGGCAGCGAACGCTCTCGAAAGAGTTGACGAAGGACATTAATCTGATGCTGGCTCAGGAGCCTAGATTGGCACTGGTACAAAGTGTCACGCCAGATGATGCTGCACAATGGGTACGAAGCAAGTTAGAGGGCTATGCGTGTGCTGATGCGCTGAGTGAAGATGTTGCTTTAATCGTCGATATGTTCTGCTGTTTGTTTGAGGTTAAAGAAGCAGGTTTGAGACTAACTCGCCTAGACAGCCCGATGTGCCCGAAATTTCACTTTGATCGTGTGCCTTGCAGACTTGTCATAACTTATACCGGCCGAGCGACCGAATGGTTAACCAACGATACCATTGATCGCACTAAACTCGGTGCCGGTAGTCTTGGTCAACCTGATCACCTATCGGGCTTATACGACTCTGAAAGTGCCATACGACGAATGCAGCCTGGCGATGTTGCCCTGCTCAAAGGAAGTGGTTGGGAAGGCAATGAAGCCACTGGACTTATACATCGCTCTCCACATGTTGCAGACAATGAACGTCGCTTACTACTCACATTGGATTTCATCTAGAGATATGAGAAAGCTCAAAACGGTAGATGACGTCATGAAGCAGGTAGAGAAAATCTGCCTGCTGCGAGGTAAACAACTCACTACTAAACGGAAATTGATACTGACTTCGCTGCTATATGCGGAGAAGCCGCTTTCTGCCTACGAACTAGTTGACTACTGCAATCACAACTTTTCTCAAAACATTCAAGCGATGTCGGTTTATCGAATACTCGATTTCCTTGAAGCAGAGCACTTTGTCCATAAGCTCAATACATCTAGTAAATACGTCGTTTGTTCTCAAATCGCGTGCGATCAGGAGCATGGCGTTCCACAGTTTTTGATTTGCTCTCAGTGTGGAAAGGTTAGTGAAATAGCGGTTGAAGCCAATGTTATTTCTAGCGTATGTGCGAAAGCCATACAAGAAGGCTTCACCGTTCTTAGCCCACAATTTGAGATTTCCTGTGTTTGCGATGAATGCGCAAAGCGCCCCCTATGAGGCGGACACACGATCTCCCCTTATAGCTTCACAAGGTGACCGAGTATTGGCCACCTTTTCAAATTATCTAAAAGAATGAATTATATGTCAGCAACATTGATTAAAAACGCTCGGGTGGTCAACGAAAGAGCCATTACCGAAACAGATTTACGTATTGTTGATCAAAGAATTGACAAGATTGCTACTAATATATCCGTACAACACGGAGATATTGTAATTGATGCTAAAGGGGCTTATTTACTGCCAGGCATGATTGACGATCAAGTGCATTTCCGAGAGCCAGGGCTGACACATAAAGGCACAATTGCAAGCGAGTCGCGGGCAGCGGTAGCCGGCGGTATTACAAGCTACATGGAAATGCCCAATGTTAGTCCGGCTACAACGACTATTGACTCGTTAGAGCGCAAGTTCGCTCTCGCTAAAGAAAGCTCGTTTGCGAATTATTCTTTCTACCTCAGTGCAACCGAAGACAATCTTGAACAGATTAAACAACTTAACCCCAAACAACATTGTGGTGTGAAAGTATTTATGGGGGCATCAACGGGAAATTTGTTAGTCGAAGATCCGCAAGCGTTAGAGGCAATTTTTCGTGATTCTCCAGTACTTATTGTTACTCACTGTGAAAGTGGGGCTGTCATTAAACAAAATCAGCAAAAGCAACGACTTAAGAAGTCAGAGTTCACCATCGAAGACCATCCCATTTTGCGTGACGAAGAGGCGTGTTACGCCTCATCTGCTTATGCGGTAGAACTTGCCAAAAAATATCACAGCCAACTGCACGTGCTGCACATCACAACGGCGAAGGAGCTAACGCTGTTTGACGCGAGTGATATTCGAGATAAATCAATCACCGCGGAGGCTTGTGTTCATCACCTTTGGTTCAGTAGCAATGATTATGCAGAGCTCGGTAACCTGATCAAATGCAATCCTTCAATCAAATCCCCTAATGACCGTGACGCACTATTGGCAGCGTTAAATACAGGTCAAATAGATATCATTGCAACAGATCATGCTCCTCATACCTGGCAAGAAAAACAAGTGTCTTACGAGCAGGCGCCAGCGGGGTTGCCGTTAGTTCAGCATGCGTTACTTACACTCTTAGATCATGTCCGTTTGGGCCATATGAGCTTGACTCAAGTAGTCGAAAAAACAGCGCACAATCCAGCCATTCGCTATGGCATTCAAGGCAGAGGCTTTATTCGTGAAGGTTACTACGCTGATTTGGTATTAGTTGATGCTCATACCCCAACACGAGTTAGCCACGAAAACAGTTTATATCACTGTGGTTGGTCGCCTTTTGCTGGACATGAATTTTCAGCTCAAATTCAAAAGACTTGGGTCAATGGCGCGCTAGTTTATGCCAATAACAAAGTCATCGATAAACCAGCTGGAGCGATGCGTTTATCCTTCAATCGTTAAGTCGCTGACCGTAAAAAAAGAGCCATAAACAAACTGGAAGCATTATGTTAAGAAGAAACCCAACGGGCCATATGCCACAGGTGTCCTCAACAGCCTTTATCGATCCAACCGCTATTATCTGTGGCAAAGTCATTATTGAGGATAACGTTTTTATTGGACCCTATGCTGTTATTCGAGCTGACGAAGTTAATAACCATGGAGACATGGAAGCTATCGTCATCAAACGTGACACCAATATCCAAGATGGTGTCGTAATTCACTCTAAGGCAGGGGCTGCGGTGACCATTGGTGAGCGCTCATCCATTGCTCATCGTTCGATTATTCATGGTCTTTGCCAGGTTTGTGATGATGTTTTCATTGGCTTCAACTCCGTCGTGTTCAATAGCGTCATCGGTGAGAGGTGTGTTATTCGTCATAACTGTGTCGTCGATGGCCTCGATTTACCCGCTTATTTCCATGTACCACCGATGACCAATATTGGTGTCGGTTTTGATTTAGAGAGTATCTCTAAAGTGCCGCCAGAATATTCAGCTTTTTCCGAATCCGTCGTTTCTGCCAACCATGAACTAGTCCAAGGCTACCGGAGAATTGCCAATGAACTTTAATAAGCCACTGATTTCGCGAGTGCCGACTAACATCATCACTGGCTTTCTCGGGGTGGGGAAAACATCGGCAATAATGCACTTATTGACCCATAAACCTAGCCATGAACGTTGGGCTGTATTGGTCAATGAATTTGGCGAAGTTGGTATTGATGGCAGCTTGTTACAAGGCCAAAAAAAACAACAAGACCAAGTGTTTATTCGAGAGGTCCCCGGGGGATGTATGTGCTGTGCAGCAGGTCTTCCGATGCAAATCGCTTTAAATCAATTATTGTCTGAAGCAAGGCCAGATCGATTGTTGATTGAGCCTACAGGTCTTGGTCATCCTAAAGAAGTACTGCAAGTGCTATCGACCGAGTATTATCGTCAAATTCTCGCTTTGCAAAAAAACATTACTTTAGTCGATGCACGTAAACTATCGGATCCTAAGTACACTGAGCATGAAACGTTTAACCAGCAAATCACTATCGCAGATACAGTGGTAGGTAATAAGCGCGATCTCTATCAAGATGAAGATGAGCAAAAGCTGACGGCTTATATAGCAAAGCTCGGTCTGCGGGAAACAAAAGTGATTTTCGCTGAACATGGCGCTATCCCTTTTCATGAATGTGAGGGAACGACTCGTATTGACGTGCAAAAAACGCCCTCTGTTCTTTATCGTGAAAGAGAGAAAAAGTCACTTGTTCCTGAGTTGCCTATGCCTGAGAGCGGCATTCTAAAAGCAACCAATCAGGGGGAAGGTTTCTACAGTATCGGTTGGCGTATCTCCGCTGAAAACGTGTTCGATCATCAAAAGCTGAGATTATTGCTGCTCGACCTCAAGGTCGAACGAATGAAAGCGGTTTTTATCACGGGAAGCGGTATTTTTGGTTACAATCTAACATCAGATGGACTCACAGAGTTTGAACTAGACGAGTGTTCAGAAAGCCGCCTAGAACTGATCTCTTCCGGTCTAGATGACCAATTTGAAGATAGATTATTTCGATGTTTGGAGAAGGCATCATGATAGAAAAGAGAAAACTCTCCTTTTAACCATAATGTCTTACCTCCTTAAAATTCTAGTGGGGTTTCTTTTAAAGCTGCGCTTAAGGCACTTATGCTGCCGTATTAGGGTGGAGTTAGTACCCGTATTTTCTGCCTATGCGGCTCAGGCACAGTTTTATTCATGGGGTGAGGTATCCACGTTACACGTGGCCTAATTACTTGCTTTAAGTTACACGGAAGAAACACGTCTTTTTTTAGCGAGGGCCATTGCTATATTTGCGGTACTGTAGGCGCTCTCATTGATAAAGTGCGGGTAAATTTCCCCTTTGCCATTCCAATGGATATCATAACCAGCGAAAGTCGCTAATAAAGGTGCTCCTGGTTTGACCGCCTCAAAATCTCTGCCACAAATAGTAGGGTGTACTAGTGCTTGCCGCATACCCTCTTGATCAAGTGGAACCCTGATTTCTTCGGTGTAAAAAAACGCCTCATAATCGCTCAGTAAGCCTATTTGGTTGAGGTTGTGCTTTTCAACATAGTCCAATACTGCGGTAAGCATCTGTTTCATCAACTCCAACGTACTGTACTCTAGGGCACCATGTGCTTGCGCCCCGACCTCAATCATTATTCCATATTGCCCAGCAGTACAAAGGTAAGGTTGCTCTTGCCATTCTTTTCGCTCTTCGAAAAGGATATGTGCTGATGGCATTCGTTATTTGACGTACGCGCCCAGTTTCCGATAAAAAACATCGTTAGAAAGCAAAATCAACGTCGCTCCCATATTGCTTGTTGTATTGTGCAGGTCAACAATCAACAGTTTTTCTTGGTTTGCATATTTCTCGATAAATTGATGTGTAATCTTGCTTTCATGCAAATCAGGACAATGATTGCTATTCATTGCTGAGAACTCGCGATTTAAGTCTGTATCGATGTATCGGACGTTGTGTTTTACTGCTTCGGAGTTTGCGATGATCGAGCAGGCTGAAAAGGTTGATCTATTGACAGAGTAACGTTTTTCTTTGATTAGTTTATGTAAATAAATACCAGAAAGTTCGTTTCCGTGTGTTCCTGCAACGATAAGTGCTGAATTGAATGTGTTCATTATTGAGCCTTCTCAAAGAGAATGGGTTGAATGACTGGTCTTCTCTTAGCCAATCCAGTGAACTGAATAAACGTTTACTAAACTGAGTAAAAATAATCCTAGATATGTTATAACATAACAATCGTTATTATTGATACTTAGTTTCTCATGAGTCAGTTTAAATTTATTGCTTTAATCGTTGCTGTGTTTTGTTTTTCGGTCGCTTTGCTTCTACCTACAGAGGATGAGCCAAATCAAGATAGTCACAGCGTTCAACTGAATCAAAGCAGTGATTCGTCACCACCTCCATCATCAAAGATAGTGGTTCCCTCAGATGTCAGTTTGACTCCGTTGCCTAAACCTAAACAAATACACTATATAGTTAAAGTGGGAGATACGCTCAGTGGTATCTTCGCTCAATTGGGTCTCCCTTACGGTATTTTGCAGCAAATTCTCTCAGTTGATCTTGATCACCTGCAGCTAGATATGATTAAGCCCGGAGAAGAGCTTGAATTAGTGATGGATGACATGGGGCAATTGAGTCGACTAATTTATCATATGAGCCTTGTAGAGAAGGCTATCTACACTAGAGAAAACGATGGCTCCTTCTCTTACGAATTTCAGGAAATTTCAGGGGAATGGCGTGAAACCTTATTTTCGGGAGAAATCAAAGGGAGTTTTTCAGTCTCGGCACATCGAGTAGGATTGGCATCAGGCCACGTCGCAAATATTACGCAGGTGATGAAAGATAAGATTGATTTTGCGCGATCTCTTAGAGCCGGTGACCGTTTCGATATATTAGTGAAACAGCAATATTTAGGTGAACACAAAACTGGCAATAGTGAGATTAAGGCTATTTCTTTTAACTTAGCGAGGGGCGAAGTCGCTGCATTTCTAGCCGAGGATGGACGGTTCTATGATAGAGCTGGTAACAGTTTGGAGCGAGCGTTTAACCGTTATCCTGTCGATAGGGCATACCGCCGAATCACCTCTGGGTTTAACCCCAAGCGTAAACACCCAGTGACGGGAAGAGTCACCCCGCATAACGGAACGGACTTCGCGACACCAATCGGTGCGCCAGTTTATTCTACTGGGGATGGAAAAGTAATTGCGGTCCGCAAGCACCCTTATGCCGGTAATTATTTAGTGATTGAACATAACAGTGTGTACAAAACTCGTTACCTACACTTGAATAAAATCTTGGTTAAAAAAGGTCAAGTTATAAAGCGTGGGCAAAAAATAGCCCTCTCTGGGAATACTGGTCGTTCAACCGGACCACATTTACATTTTGAAGTTTTAGTTCGTAATCGTCCGGTTGATGCAATGAAAGCCGACTTACCTATCGCGAAGTCGCTTCCTAACATCCAGAAACCTTCATTTTTGGCGCGAGTATCAGAGTTTGATTATCTAGTAGAAACGAAAAACTGAGTCCCGACAATTTGTTAGGGCTCAGTTATGCTATTTTGTGTTGTGAGGTTGGAGCAATAGGTGAGTGTCAATATGTGTTCCTAGAAGAATAATGACTGCGATTTTTTCTTTTACGTGTGCCCACATCCGCAACATCGGACGCTTTGCAACAACCTCCGCCTTTGATCGGCCTACGTGAAAACATCACACCAATTGCGAGCATCGCAATACAACTTAGGAAAATAAGAACGGTAAGAACTAAAGTCATAACACCACCTCCTATAAATCGCTGTATTGTCATCTTTCTCCAATTTTATAAACAAAGCAATGGTCGTTTTGTAACCACTTATTATTTTTATCAATAGTCAGACCTTTGCTTGTGATGAAACGTGATGAGAAACGAAGGAGAGTTCTGAGAAATCAGCCCCTGTGATCTTTACCGATTCTTAAGTTTTGCGTCTAAGACAGCAATTGGATTCCTTCTATAACTCACTAAGTTGTTATGTTATAACATGCGTTCATCCAGAGTTTGTAGGTCAAAAGTATGCCATCAATTCCAGTCACCATTTTGCATGGGTTTCTCGGGTCCGGGAAAACCACGTTTTTACGCAACATTCTTCAACAAGCCGATTCTTCTGGTATTGATCTGTCCGTTATTGTTAATGACATGAGTGAGTTAGACGTCGATGGCGTGCTTATCTTAAATACCGATGCGGTGAGTGAAGAGCAGGGCAACTTTGTTACGATCAGTGGAGACAGCATCAGCAGCCTGAGTGGTGTAAAGCAGCTCGATAAAGCCCTTAAAAAGCTCTGCGCAGAAAAATCGCCAGAATGGGTTGTGATTGAAACGTCGGGCAGTAGTCATCCTTTACCTTTGGTCGAGTACTTCAAAAGTAACGCACAATTCGCACTCAAAGACGTAATTACGTTGGTGGATGCGACTTGGTTGCGAGATGACTATCGACAAGGTTCTGCCTTAATCCCTAAGTGGCAGGAGAACGTGCAGCAGGGTGTTCGCGGCGTTGAAAACTTGTTGGTAGAGCAAATCATGTTCTCAAACCGTATCATGCTCACCAAGACGGACAAAGTGGACGACAATACCGTTCGCAACATCGCACAGGCGATTCACCCGCTTAATGTTTACACCGAGATAATCAAAACGTCATGGGGAAACTTGGATATCCGCATGTCGAAAGGTGAGCAAGACTACAATTTCTTCCTTGTTGAGCAGCTAATCGCAGAACTTCGTGAGACGGTGAATGAGCCGTTGAATCTCTCTGATAAAGACGAACAAAGCCTTGTCGCCAAAGTGATCAAAGACGATCGGCCTTTTCATCCTGCGCGTTTGTGGAATACCTGCCATCAGTATTTAACTAAAGGTGTGTTCCGTAGTAAAGGGTTCTTTTGGTTCCCAACTCGAGACGATGTTTCACTGCTTTGGAGTCAAGCAAACGGCAACGTGGGGCTTGAAATTACAGGCTTTTGGCGTGCTTCGATAATCAATGACGAATCGCAAAACTTCACTGAAGAGCATCGTCAAATCCTGCAAGATAAGATAGACAGTGTTGAAAGCCGCTTTGGTGATCGTCGTTGTCGCTTAACGGTGATTGGGCAAGAAAACGAAATCGATGTGTTTATTGATGCGCTGGAAAACTGCTTTTTAACGGATGCGGAACTGGAGCAATGGCAACAAGGGGCAACATTTGAAGATCCTTGGCCAAAGAAAATAGCTAAGTTGAGTCAGAAGAAGACGCTTTGAATGCACTGGTGAGGATTCCCTCGCTGCATGTTTGCTCGGGTTGTTTCGAGAACGGACTTACTGAATTGGCTCGGTATACCAAAATTGGCTCTGTGTAACGAGAAAGCCTCCCGAATGGTGGGAGGCTTTTTGTATCTCAGTCGTTTACTGTTCCCATTCAGGGAAAGGGTCTTCCAGAGATAACCAATAGTCGAGCCCTTGCTCCATCTCAACTTCTGTTAACAAGCATTCGTTGAGACGAGCAATCAACTTCTCTTGCTCTAATCCCTGACCAATAAACACCAATTCTTGTCGCATATCGCCGTATGGTTCTTGCCAAATGTCGTTTATAGCATCGAGGTAATCTTGATCCGTCGGCCATTCCTCCTTCGGAATCGCTTTCCAAAACATACCCGCAACACCATAACGTGCGATGCCTCCCGCTTGGCTCCATTGACCGACAAACTCTGGTCTGGTTGCTAGCCAAAAATAACCCTTGGAACGAATTAGTTTGCCGTAATCTTTCGCATTGTGGAGGAAGTCGTAAAACTTCTCTGGATGGAAAGGGCGTCTCGCATGATAGGCAAAGCTAGAAATGCCGTATTCTTCGGTTTCCGGTATGTGCTCGCCTCGCATTTCCTTCAACCAACCTGGGGCTTGTTGTGCCTTTTCAAAACTGAAGCTTTGTGTGTCGAGTACCGCATCAAGTTCTACTTCACCATTCGAGATAGGAAGAATAGTGGCCGATGTATTAAGAGTTTTAAGAATCGCAAGAAGCCTTTCGATTTCTGATTTCTCAGCAAGGTCGGTTTTACTTATCAAGATAACGTCAGCGAACTCTACTTGATCAACGAGTAAGTCAGCAACGCTGCGTTCATCGTCTTCACCTAATGATTCGGCTGTCTCTGTTAAGAACTTAGCTTCATCGTAATCACGCAGAAAGTTAATCGCATCAACTACTGTAACCATGGTGTCTAAACGTGCAACGTCTGAAAGTGAGAGCCCGTTTTCATCGGCAAAAGTAAAAGTCTCTGCAACGGGGAGTGGCTCGGCGATGCCAGTGGACTCGATAACTAAGTAATCGAATCTGCCTTCTTGCGCGAGTTTAGTAACTTCTTCAAGTAGATCCTCACGCAGGGTACAACAGATGCAGCCGTTACTCATTTCAACCAACTTTTCTTCACTGTGGTTGAGAGAAACTTCATTCTGAACGGTCGCTGCGTCGATGTTGACTTCGCTCATGTCGTTGACGATGACCGCCACTTTTCTGCCTTGTCTATTGTTAAGAATATGACTTAAAACGGTTGTTTTTCCTGCGCCTAGAAAGCCGGACAAAACCGTAACAGGGAGTTTCTGGGTGTTCATGCTCATGCTCTTTATAGTGTAATGTTATAATATAACAATTAATATAGTCGGTGATCTTAACTCTGGCATCAAGCAGTTTGTGACTGTGTCGAGTACTGCACCTTATTGGCGCATTCATTCGTCGTTAAGTTATACAGATTCAGATGTACGGAATTTAGAGAGCGAACTCTTATCTCGGTGTGGAGGTTCTATGAACGAAGAGAAAAAGCATGTCATGACAGAAGAAGAAATTCTTGCAGCGCCCGAGGCGGATTATATGAATGAAGCTCAGCTCGCATTTTTTGAAAACCGATTATTTGAGCTTTATGAATCGACGTTAGCGCATATTGAACGCGCGAAAGAAGAGATGATTGCGCCAATGGAATTCAGTGACGAAAGCGATAGGGCGTCCAGTGAGGAGCAATCTGCAATCGCATTAAGAATCATAGATAGAGAGCAAAAGCTGTTACCTAAGATTCAACGATCGTTGGCTCGCTTGCGCGCAGGGGAGTATGGCTATTGTTTAGAGTCCGGAGAACCTATCGGCATTCCAAGGTTATTGGCACGACCTACTGCTGAATATAGTGCAGAAGTAAAAGCTCAAATGGAGTCAAAAGAGCACTGGTATAAACACTAAAGCCTCACTATCTTATGACGTCGATATTCTTCTCGTTCACTTGTTTTTTTTGATGTTCTCTGAGAAGTCTAAAGCGATGGCGACTACCGTTAGGTATGGTAGTCATTACCTTTGAGATATTAATAGTTATCGATAGGATAGAAGTAAGTTCTGTATTGTAAATAACGCACCATTTTTGTTTTTCTGAATGAGCTCTCGCTATGTTAGCGTCAAACATTTTCTCTGCTACTTCAAGCTGATCTTCTATCCTTAAAGCTAAATTGGTACTGGAGAAAGTAGCATGATTGACTTTGTGGCAACTTTTATCTTTTTCTTTGCTGTCATCGATCCCATAGGTACTGTGCCCGTTTTTATCGCAGCCACAAAAAGCTATGAAGAAGTGGCAAAGCGTAAGGTCGCTCTGTTTGCGACTCTATTCTCCGCTGCTATCCTACTGTTTTTTGTTGTTGCTGGTGAAATCATACTTACAGCAATGCGTATTCCCTTGTCTGCGTTTCAAATCTCGGGCGGTATCGTATTGTTCTTGTTTGCTTTGACTATGATATTTGGTGAGAGTAAACCAGCAGAAGAAATCAGAACGCTCAATAGTCATCATGATACAGCAGTTTTTCCTCTAGCCATTCCATCAATTGCTAGCCCTGGCGCAATATTAGCCGCCGTTTTACTCACAGAGAACGTGCGGTTTAATATTTGGGAGCAAGTCCAGACCGTGGCTGTGATGCTACTGGTACTATTGGTTGTTTATATCTTGCTATTAATGGCCAGCGGCATACACAGGATTATTGGGAATACAGGAGCTAGCGCTGTAAGTCGGATCATGGGGTTGATATTAGCCGCTGTGGCCACGACCAACACTCTGAATGGGATTGAAAGTTACTTTGACCTTTAAGGCTGTTTCGCAAACTGAGCTGAAGGTATACGTTAAGAGCTAATTTTACGGCGAGATGACCGACCACCTGACAATCACTTTTCTGGCTGTTACTTCTAGCCGGATGTAATCCTTCAGGCTACTCGTGACGACCTTGTTTAAGAGGACCACGGAAAAGTTGAAAGTAAAATGCATAGATGTTGAGGGTATATATCAGATGGGGGAACTGGAGCAACACTTGCCCCCATTGAGCTGTGCCAATACTCAAAGATTAGCTGCTAGAAAACAATATCGATAATTTCTCCGCCTAGGCACTACTCTATAATCTTGTAGTCTCGCAGTATAT
Source organism: Vibrio sp. OY15 (assembly GCF_000742455.1). Classification (NCBI taxonomy): domain Bacteria; kingdom Pseudomonadati; phylum Pseudomonadota; class Gammaproteobacteria; order Vibrionales; family Vibrionaceae; genus Vibrio; species Vibrio sp. OY15. Next base: position 12,197 of record NZ_JPIL01000014.1, read on the forward strand.
AGAGCCTAGCATGGAGGAATTTATTAGCTTCAACGTGCCAAGACAAGACTTTTTCATGCCGTGAGAGTATCTGAAAAGTCGGGAGGCTGAGAAGTTTATTCAGTATGGCTCTTATTGGGCAGTTTATGGATCAGCCAGTAACCAAGACTCATACTAAGAACTACAGCCGCAATTCCAATCAGGTACATTGGAGACAAGGTTTCAAAGTCTATAATAATGACCTTTCGGGAGATTGCCATCAGCGCGGTGGCCATGACGATTTTTACATGAATAACATTTTCTCTCAGGTAAATAGTTATATTGATGAAAATTTCAATAGCAATTAAAACGGCCATAAAAGCACCAAAAGTGGCTAGCATATCTGAAATCGTCAGAATGAGTTTAGGTGGCGTGATAAGTTTTTGATATATCGTCCATGCAACATCTATCACACCCATGACGATTACAAACAACATAACTATCGACAATACTCTTACAGACCAATGAATCACTATCTGTAATTTTTTTGTTAACTTATCATTTTTATCGACTTCCATGGCCCTGTTTCCTTCGCTTGTTTATGTTCACTTAACCTTCATATGTTGAAGCTAGACAATTGAATACATGTCGTTTAAAGCATAGTTGCTGTGGTGAGAGATAGAAGCGTCCGAGGGAAGGAAGTTATGAAACTTAGGAGTGGGCACAATGTTGGACACATAATGTAATCTCTGGTGTCATGCGTTATTACCTCATTACCTCATTACCTCATTGCCTCATTTCTGATCGTGACGAGTCGACTGGTGAGGTGGTGATTCATCACCTTCACGGCAAACTGAATGAGCGGATACCACAACGTATTGATACTGGGCAAATCGATGCGCTTGTTGCTGGTTCCTCCGTGCGTTGTTAATAGAAATACAAGCGAATAAGGAGTGGGTAATCGCTCAAAAGTCGGGTGGAAAAGCGGTAAAACGGCGAAAATTATTGGAACTAAGTCAAGGCCCTTTTTTTAAATGAAAAGGCTTATTGATCTGAACACACCACTTCTCCATATAAGTATATCCACAAATACAAACCTCAAATTGGCGATAAAGAGCTTTAATATTGATAAATATATAAACAACTTGGGTGCTGAAGAAATTTCAGTATACTGCGCTTAGGTTACACTGGAGAAAAAATCGCCGTATTCCCTGCGGGGTCCTTTGATAAGAAATAGAAATCGCGTTTGAATATGCAACCAAACGATTTTGCCGCTTGCAGTTTATTCGGTATACAAATAATAAACCTTTGACTAATCCGAAGGTCGGTCAAATGAGAGAAAGTCATGTTTTTTAATAAGTCGCTTCAACAAGAAAATCAACGATTAAAGCAGGAGTTGCAAATCCTGCAGCAAATCCAAACCAGTTTAGATGAAGAGATGATCCGCTTAACATTGGATAGTAAAGGCCTCATTACTTCTGCAAATACTAAGCTACAGCAAGAACTTTTCTTAAATGATGATGAGATCTTAACGAAATCAATTACTGAATTGGTACCGTCAAATTCGCGCAATACAGATCACTTTCATCGAATGAAGAAAGCCGTCCAAGATAAAGTGTTCTGGAATGGGGCATTGCAAGTACAGAAAGGTAATGGTGAGGAAGCCTGGTTAAGAACGATTATCCAGCCTGTTTTAAATGAGCACAGAGAAGTAGAAAGCTTTTTTGTTTTTGCTTCTGAACTTACGCGAACGATCAAATCATCCCGTGAGCAAGAGGACATGCTAAATGCATTAAGTCGTTCTATGGCGGTGATTGAGTTCACATTAGATGGCCATGTTTTAAAAGCCAACGATAATTTCCTAAACACAATGGGTTATACGCTTGATCAGATTCAAGGGAAGCATCATCGCATGTTTTGTGATCAGGAAGAGTCGAGCTCTCAAGCTTACCGTGAGTTTTGGCAACGTTTAGCAAAAGGGCAATTTTCATCAGAGCGATTCAAACGAGTTAACCGTTATGGTGAAGAGGTGTGGCTAGAGGCTTCATATAACCCTATCCATAACGACAGAGGAGAGCTCTACAAGGTCGTTAAGTTCGCGACAGATATTACCCAGCAGGTGATGCAGGAACAGAAAATGGCCCAGGCTGCGCAATTGGCGAACGAAATCTCCCAAGAAACTGGTACACAAACCCTGCAAGGGCAAGAGGTTATAGGCTCAACGTTAGAAAAGATGCAGATACTTTCCGAGCAAATGCAGCAAGCGAACACCGCGATTGACGAGCTTAAAGCGCACTCATCGCGTATTAGCGAGTTGGTAAATAGCATCAGTGGTATCGCTGACCAAACTAACTTATTGGCGTTAAATGCGGCGATAGAAGCGGCTCGTGCGGGTGAGCATGGTAGAGGTTTTGCCGTTGTTGCTGATGAAGTCAGACAGCTTGCTACAAGAACCAATGCAACCACCGATGAAATTGTCACAATGGTCAGTGAAAACCTACAGCGAACAGATAACGCAGTTAAGCTGATCGCTAAATGCCAAAAAGAAGCACTAGATACGCTAGAGCTCTCTGAAAAAGCAGGCAATGTGATGAATGAAATACAAGATGGCGCTAGCCGTGTTGTAGAGGCCGTGGAGCAATTTAACCGCTCGTTGTAGTTAATCAATAGGTTTTCATTGTAGGGGCGATGGGTAAAAAGCAATTCACCTTATTCAACCTGTATTGAGGAGCGTTGAAGTCGCAATACTACTCCTGCCGCAGTCAAGTTAAGCGTTTTGAAGGAGGGGTAGTTCGACACCCGGTACAGGTTTTAGCCAGTTTGCTTGCTGTATAGAATGCTAAAGTAATTTAGTATGCGAAAAGGCTTGCCTTAAGACTTTGCCTGCATTTAATGTATCTAGCAGCAGAACTTCAATCTGCGTGACAACAATACAGGAGAGGATCGGGCTTTCACTTTTTCGCTCGACACAAACCCCTTTCAAATTTACACAATAGCGCAGTAAAACTCTCTTGCTGCGCTATTGTGTGTTCCATATTTTGTGAGTACTTATGTTTAACTCAGAACGTAAAGCGACGGTTATTCTGGTTGCGACGACGATGATCGCGGCACTTGGCTGGATATTCTCTAAGGAAACAATACAGGGTTTACCACCTTTTGGCTTTATTGGGGCGCGATTTACTATCGCTTCGCTCTGCTTACTGCCTCTATGTTACAGACCTTTGCTGAAAGCAAACTTAAAAGATGTGCTTTCTGCTGGTGGTGTCGGGCTCCTGTTAGGCAGTGCCGTTATGACATGGATTTACGCTATTTCTATCAGTGATACTCTCGGGGAGGGCGCATTTATCATGAGCCTTTCCATGCTGTTTGTGCCGATTGTTGCATGGGTTATGTTTCGTCAACGACCACAACGAATTTTCTGGCTTTCTTTGCCTATCGCTGTATTAGGTCTTGCTTGTCTTTCTTTAGTTGGTGGCTGGAAACAATCGGCCAGTCAATTGTGGTTTCTTGGTGCAGCACTGGTTTTGGCGCTTCATTTTAATGTGAACAGCAAATACTCTCAAAAACTACCTGTGCTGCTGCTTACTTGCGTGCAACTTTTTTCAGCAGGTTGCTTAGGTTTGTTGGTTTCATTTTTTATGGAATCTTTCCCGGCAGAGGTTGACTCCTCTATTTGGTGGTGGTTTGCGTTGAGTACCTTATTAGCGACGAGCTTGCGTTACGTAATGCAAACCATGGGGCAAAAATTTGTTCAGGCAGGTAACGCTGCTCTAATTATGATATTAGAACCAGTTTGGACGGTTATTCTGAGCGTGCTGTGGTATGGCGAAGTGCTAACGGCAAATAAACTAGTAGGTTGTGTGCTTATCTTATTTTCTCTAATTATTTATCGTACTGGCGGGCGGTTTCGCTTCCCTACTCGAAAGTAGAGCAAATTAACTTGGGTTGGGAGAATTTGAGGTGCCGGATGGCCTTCTACGAAAGTGATAATACGCGGTTACGCAATGCTAATGACACTTTTGATGTAGGCTGCCGACCCAGCTCTTCGCTGATCATCCAGCCAGCTTTAGCCAGTAGATCTAAGTCGATCCCCGTCTCTATTCCTAATCCTTGGCATAAATATAGTACATCCTCCGTTGCGACATTCCCTGATGCGCCATGAGCGTATGGGCATCCACCCAGCCCAGCTACACTACTGTCGATGGTGTTGATGCCCATACTCAGTGCCTGATAAATGTTGGTGAGAGCTTGTCCCCATGTGTCGTGGAAATGGACAGCAAGCTGGGGAAGAGGTGCAACCAACATGACGGCTTCTAGCATAGCAGCGATACGGTTTGGCGTGCCTGTACCGATTGTGTCGCCTAGAGACACCTCATAACACCCTAAATCGATGAGTGATTTGACCACGCTCGCCACTTGTTTAGGGGCTGTCGGGCCATCGTAAGGGCAGTCGGCAACGCAGGATAGATAGCCACGAACAGGGATGCCGTGTTTGGTGGCTAATCGCATTACAGGTTCGAAGCGAGTTAGGCTTTCTGCAATCGAGCAATTGATATTGTGTTGGCAGAATCCTTCTGAGGATGAAGTGAAAATCGCGACCTGATTGACACCAGCCTCTAACGCTTGTTCTAAGCCTTTTAGGTTTGGTGTCAGGGCAGAATAAGTAACATGATTTCGCATTGTTATTGCTTTCATGACCTCTGTTGAGTCCGCCATTTGTGGCACCCATTTGGGCGAAACAAAAGAGCCCGCCTCAATATGCGTTAGCCCAGTATCAGAGAGTAAGTTGATCAGCCGGATTTTAGTCTGGGTCGTAACAGGAGATTCATTTTGCAACCCATCTCTAGGACCTACTTCGACAATCTTTACTTTGGAAGGTAGCATTACTTGTCCTGTGACTTGTGACCCAACTTGGGCTACGCTTTTCAAGAAACGCTTGCAGCCCATCTTGACCTTGGGGTGATACTCTAATGTCCGCAATGAGCTTGCTAGTATAGTGAATCAGTTGTTGATCGATGGGGTTTTGATGACATTGATGGCAGAGCGTTTTCGCTTTACGCATCGCATCTGGGCTATTAAGTAGCAACGTCTTGATTACGCTATCGACCGCATTTTCAAGCTGTTTGGCTTCTTTCACTTCGTGCACAATACCAAACCGTTCGGCATCTTCGGCTGAAATGACTTCACCACTTAAGATATAGCGTCTAGCTTGTCTATTCCCCATCGCGCGCATGACGTAAGGCGCAATGGTCGCTGGAACTAAACCAAGCTTAACTTCACTTAAGCAAAAGTTGGCACTTTGGCTTGCGATGGCGATATCACTACAACAAATCAACCCTAAAGCACCACCATAAGCGGAACCTTGAACAACTGCGATGGTGGGTTGAGGGAACGAATCTAGTGTTTCCATGAGTCTTGCCAAGTTTTGGGCATCAACGAAGTTATCTTGCCTCGTGCTGTCGGCCATCGACTGCATCCAATTCAAATCGGCCCCGGATGAAAAATGCTTACCGTTACTTCTTAATACCAAGCACCGCACATCCGTTCGTAAAGCGAGATAATCTAGGCGGTGGATCAGCAAGTCGATCGTACAAGCGTCAAAAGCATTGTGTTTGGCTGCTCTGTTTAGGGTAATGGTCGCTACGCCATTATCATCGACATGCCAAAGAACATCATCTTGCCTTTGGGCGTTGGGAATAATGCTTGGTTGCATTTCCTGCATACTTACTTCCTTAATTCATCTTTGGATGTTTACATTCTGAAGACGCCAAACTCGCTATCAGGAATGGGGGCGTTTAATGCTGCCATTAACGCTTGACTCAACACCTGACGCGTTTTTTTAGGGTCAATAATTCCGTCATCCCATAGCCGAGCACTCGCAAAATAGGGATGTCCTTGTGTTTCATACAAGTCTATGATCGATTCTCTAAAAATGTGCTCTTCTTGCTCTGACCACGCTTCCCCCTGACGTTCCTTCGCGTCTTTTCGAACTTGTGTTAAAACGCCTGCTGCTTGTTCTCCGCCCATCACAGAAATACGCGCGTTCGGCCACATCCACATCATGGTTGGATCATACGCTCGGCCGCACATGCCGTAATTACCAGCGCCGTACGATCCACCGATGATCACGGTAAACTTCGGCACGTCAGCACAAGCGACGGCCATCACTAGCTTGGCGCCATGTTTTGCGATGCCTTCTTCTTCAACCTTTTTTCCGACCATAAAGCCGGTAATGTTTTGGAGAAAAAGAAGCGGTGTTTTCCGTTTGGCGCACAGCTCAATAAAGTGCGCGCCTTTTTGTGCCGATTCAGAAAACAAGATACCGTTGTTTGCCACAATACCAATCAAGTGTCCTTGAATACGAGCGAAGCCACACACTAGCGTTCTGCCGTACAAGGCTTTGAATTCGTCGAAATCAGAATCATCGACGATGCGGGCAATAATTTCTCGAACGTCGAATGACAGTCGTAAGTTTGCATTCACGATTCCGTAGATTTCTTCTGCGTCGTAGCGGGGAGGAAGTACGGTGTTTTCTGGCTTAACAGGTCTTGTTCTATTGGCATTGGCAATGGCTTCTCTCGCAAGCATTAGGGCATGTTCATCATTTTCAGCGTAATAATCTGCGACACCAGATTTCCGACAATGCACGTCTGCACCGCCGAGCTCTTCACCCGTCACGACTTCGCCAGTGGCCGCTTTCACCAAAGGTGGCCCCGCCAAAAAAATGGTGCCTTGCTCTTTAACCATAATGGAGACATCCGCCATGGCAGGAACGTACGCGCCCCCAGCAGTGCAAAGCCCCATCACAACAGCAACTTGGGGAATGCCTTTCGCTGACATTCTCGCTTGGTTAAAGAAAATGCGACCAAAGTGTTCTTTGTCGGGGAAGACGTCGGACTGATGAGGGAGATTTGCGCCACCGGAGTCCACCAAGTACACGCAGGGGAGTTGGCAACGTTGGGCAATCTCTTGCGCTCTTAGGTGTTTTTTTACCGAGAGTGGGTAGTAGGTTCCACCTTTTACCGAAGCATCGTTGGCGATAACCATGCATTGAATTCCCTCTATGATACCAATGCCGGCGATAACGCCAGCGCATGGGATCGCTTCGTCATACACCTGCCAGGCGGCAAACTGGCTGATTTCAAGAAAGTCAGTGTTGTCATCAAGCAAGCGCGCGATGCGTTCTCGGGCTGGGAGTTTTCCTTTTTGCCTCTGGTGCTGAATGGCTTTTTCACCGCCTCCCTGTTTGATGGTATCGATGTGTTGATTCAGTTGAGTGACCAACGTTTCCATCGCAGCTTTATTGGAAAGAAATAACTCGTCAGTTGGCTTAGTTTTACTTTTGATAATGGCCATAATGACTTCCTTGTCGTATGTTCCGTTAGCGAGATTCTTCGAACAGTTCTCGGCCTATTAACATGCGGCGAATCTCTGAGGTACCCGCGCCGATTTCATAAAGCTTTGCATCACGTAGCAAACGACCAGCAGGGTATTCATTGATGTAGCCATTCCCACCGAGCAGTTGTATTGCATCGAGTGCCATTTGTGTGGCGAGTTCTGCACTGTACAAAATCGCGCCAGCGGCGTCTTTGCGTGTTGCGTTACCTCGATCACAAGCCGCTGCGACGGTATATACATACGCTTTTGCTGCACTCATTCGAGAGTACATATCGGCGATCTTGCCCTGAACTAACTGAAACTCGCCAATGGATTTTCCAAACTGCTCTCGTTCATGTACGTACGGGACCACAATGTCCATGCAAGCTTGCATTATCCCGAGTGGTCCGGCAGCGAGGACGACGCGCTCGTAATCCAGCCCACTCATTAACACCTCGACGCCTTGATTCAACTCGCCAAGAATATTCTCTTTTGGCACTACGCAATGGTTAAATATAAGTTCGCAAGTATTCGAGCCTCTCATGCCTAGTTTGTCCAGCTTTTGAGCATGAGTGAAACCTGCGAAGTTACGTTCAATAATGAATGCGGTAATGCCACGTGAACCTGCGCTGACATCCGTTTTAGCGTAAAGCACCACTACGTCAGCATCGGGCCCGTTTGTTATCCACATTTTGTTGCCATTCAGTACAAAATGGTCGCCCTTGTTTTCCGCTTTCAGTTGCATGCTTATCACGTCTGAACCGGCATTGGGCTCACTCATCGCTAGGGCGCCAACGTGCGTACCATCAATGAGTTTTGGAAGGTACTTTTCGCGTTGAGAAGGTGTGCCGTTACGAAAGATTTGGTTGACGCACAGGTTAGAATGAGCTCCGTAGCTTAAAGCGACAGACGCAGAGGCACGGCTGATTTCTTCCATGGCAACAACGTGAGCGAGGTATCCCATGCCTGCACCACCAAGCTCTTCATCGACGGTCACACCAAGCAACCCCATTTCTCCCAACAAAGGCCATAAATGATTCGGGAACTGGTTATCGCGGTCTATCTCAGCGGCGATGGGCGCAATATGTTCCGTAGCAAAGGCATTAACGTGTTCTCGGAGCATATCGATGGTATCACCAAGTCCGAAATTGAGTGGGGTATAGGTGCTTTTCATAACGTCTCCCGGTATCAGAGGTAAGGTGGAAAAGCCTGTAGCGGTGTTGCTAATTGAGTATAGCGTTTATGTCTGCTTGCTTTTGAGTGTTTGAATACAACGCTCCTTAGCGGCATTCAACTCTGCCATAACGACGCTGATGTCGTTGAGTTGTTGCTGTAGGACGGCTTGTTTCTCTTCAATGATATTGAGCATTTTCAATAACTGTCCTTCGGTTTGTTGCATGTCGTAGAGCTCGAAAAGTTCTCGAATTTCTGCCAACGAAAAACCGAGTCGTTTCCCTCTTAAAATCAGTTTGAGGCGAATTCTATCCCTGCGTTGATAAACGCGCATATTGCCCTTTCGCTCTGGTTCAATCAGACCCACGTCTTCATAAAACCGGATACTGCGAGTAGTAATATCAAACTCCTTGGCGAGGTCACTGATCTTGTATTTTTCCATAACATACTTACCTCGAATAAAAATCCAGTTTCTGGAAATCGAACCTTAAATGGGAAGGCCGAACATCAACTTTGAAATATAAACGTCTGCTTGGTGTGTTTTTTCATCTCATTGTAAAGGCTAGTGCTATGCTTACGTAAACGTCAAGAAATCGCGGAATGAAAGTTTGTTAGTGAAAAAGGCGATAAAGGCTGGTGTGGCGCTTGGTGAGTAATTCTATGTAGGGTGTCATCAGTCTGCCAAGTGTTCACATATACCTTAAGGGAATGCGAATCATGGGAAAAGACATCTGGATTGTCAGCGCGAAAAGAACGCCAATTGGGCGCTTTCAAGGCAAGTTGCAAACTTACTCTGCTCCTCAATTAGGCGCACTGGCGATCAAGGCGGCAATGCACGAAGTGAATGTGACTTCGGTGGATGAAGTGTTCATGGGATGTGTGCTTCCAGCAGGGTGTGGACAAGCTCCTGCGAGGCAAGCATCTATGGGGGCAGATCTTCCTTTGGGTGTAGGGTGCACCACCATTAACAAAGTGTGTGGCTCTGGCATGAAGAGCGTCATGTTAGCGCACGATCTCATTAAAGCTGGAACGATTCGCTCTGCCATTGCTGGTGGTATGGAAAGTATGACCAATGCGCCGTATTTGCTGAGGGAGGCGAGAAAGGGAATGCGTATGGGGCACCAGTCTGCGTATGACCACATGTTTCTCGATGGGCTACAAGATGCTTACGAAGGGCACTTAATGGGTGTTTATGCTCAGCAAGTCGCTGACAGGCTTAAGTTCACCAGAGAGCAAATGGATGAATGGGCCGTGATGTCGGCAAAACGTGCGTTGGAAGCTCAAGAGCGAGGCTTGTTTGCCGATGAACTTTCGCCGGTTTCACTCAATACCAAGTCAGAACAAGCGGAGCTGGACTACGATGAGCCCCCACGCTCGATTGACCTTGGTAAAATTCCTCAACTCAAACCTGCATTCGATGAAAAAGGTACGGTGACCGCTGCTAATTCGAGTGCCATTTCAGATGGCGCGGCGGCTCTTGTGCTTATGGATGAAGACACTGCGCGTCATCAGGGGCTTAAACCACTTGCGATCATCAAGGCGCACTCTACACATGCCAGAAAACCTGCAGAATTTACTTTGGCACCCATCTACGCAATTGAGCAACTGCTGTTCCAGCTAGATTGGTCCATTTATGAAGTGGACCTGTGGGAAATCAATGAAGCCTTTGCCGTCGTGACACAAATAGCGGTGGCGGAACTTGGGCTTGATACGAGCAAAGTAAATATTAAAGGTGGAGCCTGTGCACTTGGGCATCCGATAGGGGCTAGTGGCGCACGAATTCTGGTGACATTGATTCACAGTTTGCGTCAGCTACAAGCGCTAGGCACCAATGGTGATCTCGAAGCCAAAAAAGTGATGCGGGGTGTTGCGTCACTTTGTATCGGTGGTGGAGAAGCCACGGCGATAGGCATTGAAATACCGCTTTAATTGAAATCAGAAAGGAGTAAATGATGACTCGTTTGGTTCCCTTGTTTATTGGTGGCGAGTTTCGTGAATCTCAAACATCGGATTGGGTTGAGGTAACCAATCCCGCCACTAATGATGTCATTGCGTACGTTCCATGTTCCACAGAGCACGAGATGGAAGCCGCCATTGATAATGCGAAAGAGACATTCCAATCTTGGAAGGAAGTGGCAATATCCGAGCGTGCCCGAGTTATGCTGCGTTATCAGCACTTGCTCAAAGATCATCATGATGAGCTTGCCACACTGCTTTCTCATGAAACGGGTAAGATTTTAGCGGATGCCAAAGGCGATGTGTGGCGTGGTATCGAGGTTGTTGAGCAGGCTGCAAACATTGCTAGCAACATGATGGGAGAAACCGTCGAAAACGTTGCCACGGATATTGATAGTTACTCAATGATTCAGCCCTTAGGTGTGTGTTGTGGGATCACGCCGTTTAACTTTCCAGCCATGATTCCGTTGTGGATGTTCCCAATCGCTATCGCTGCGGGCAATACGTTTGTGCTCAAACCCTCCGAACAAGTGCCATTGACCTCTATTCGTTTAGCTGAACTATTTGAGCAAGCTGGCGCGCCGAAAGGAGTGTTGCAGATCGTTCATGGCCGCAAAGAGCAAGTCGACTTTCTTCTGGCTCATCCTGATATTCGAGCGGTGTCATTTGTTGGCTCGGTTCCCGTTGCCCGTTATATCTACACCACAGGGACTAAACATTTTAAACGGGTTCAAGCTTTTGCTGGTGCAAAGAATCACATGGTGATCATGCCTGATGCAAACAAAGATCAAGTGGTGAATAACCTAATCGGAGCCTCCGTAGGGGCTGCGGGGCAACGCTGTATGGCGATTTCTGTTGCGGTATTTGTCGGCGATTCAAAACAATGGATTGCAGACCTGAAACTGGCGATGGCGAAAGTACACCCAGGGCCTTGGGATGATGAACAGGCTGCTTATGGCCCACTGATCAGTGAGCAAGCCAAACAACGCGTATTGGACCTAATCGAAGATGGCAAACAACAAGGCGCAGTGTGTGAACTGGATGGCAGTCAGTGTGAAGTGGAAGGCTTTCCCGATGGAAACTGGATTGGCCCAACCTTGTTTAGCGGTGTAACAGCGAATATGTCGATTTACACGCAAGAGATATTTGGCCCTGTTTTAGTTTGTATGGAAGTCGAAACGTTGCAAGAGGCCATTGAGTTGGTGAATCGCAACCCATACGGGAACGGCACTTCCATTTTTACGGCTAATGGCGCTGCTGCGAGAAAATATCAGCATGACATTCAAGTCGGTCAGGTTGGGATCAATGTGCCTATTCCAGTCCCTTTACCATTTTTCTCCTTTACTGGTTGGAGAGGCAGTTTCTATGGTGATTTACATGCGTATGGTAAACAAGCGGTACGTTTTTATACCGAGACTAAAACGGTGACGGCACGTTGGTTTGATGACGATATTCCAACGGGGCCCAATCTGACCATCCAACTGCGCTGAGTGAATAAAAGGAGCTTTTATGGACTTTGAACTTAATGAAGATCAACGTGCATTTGCCGATACCGCTCAACAATTTGTCGATGAGCGTTTAGCACCGATGGCGGCGGAGTGGGATGAAAAGCAGATCTTCCCCAAAGACGTATTGAGAGAAGCGGGGGAACTGGGGTTTCTCAGTCTCTACACACCAGAAGAACATGGCGGCTTAGGGTTAAGCCGTTTGGATGCGTCAATTATCTTTGAACAACTCTCAATGGGCTGTACGTCGACGACCGCTTTCATGACTATCCACAATATGGTGAGTTGGATGATCGCGAGTTTCTCGAACGAAGAAGTGAGAGCCAAATATTGCTCTAAGCTGGTCTCTGGCGAGTGGTTGGGTTCATATTGCTTAACCGAGCCTAATGCGGGATCGGATGCCGCTTCGTTGGCCACAACTGCGAGCAAAAAAGGTGATACTTACGTGCTGAATGGCGGCAAAACCTTTATCTCTGGCGCAGGAGAGACAGATGTTTTGGTCGTGATGGCGCGAACCGGAGAAGCGGGTGCCAAAGGCGTGTCCGCATTTGTTGTCCCTGCTCACGCAGATGGCATCAGCTATGGGCGCAAAGAACCCAAAATGGGTTGGAACAGCCAGCCAACACGAGCGGTTACTTTTGAAAATGTCGTTATTCCAGCTAGCCATTTACTGGGCGAAGAAGGGCAAGGTTTTGTTTTTGCGATGAAAGGGCTTGATGGAGGGCGTATAAATATTGCGACCTGTTCCGTCGGTACGGCTCAACAGGCCCTTGAACAGGCGACACAATATATTCAGGAGCGTAAGCAGTTCGGCAAACCGCTTGCGCAGTTTCAAGCCTTACAATTCAAATTGGCAGACATGGCAACAGAGCTAGTGGCTGCGCGGCAGTTAGTGCGCTATGCCGCCAGCAAGCTCGACCGAAATGATCCGGATGCCACGGCTTATTGCGCTATGGCAAAACGGTTTGCAACCGATGTGGGCTTTCAGGTTTGCGACCACGCGCTGCAGCTTTATGGCGGCTATGGTTACATCAAAGAGTATCCAATGGAGCGTCATTTCAGAGATGTACGTGTGCATCAAATTCTGGAGGGAACGAACGAAATTATGCGTTTGATCATCGCACGTCGTTTGCTCTCTGAGGATTCGGCTTTGCTTTAGCAAAGTATTGTATTTGCTCATTGATAAAGGATTCAGATATGCCATTAACCCAAGCAGCCATTCAACATACGATCGCTAATCATGTTGCGGTGGTGACGATGAACAACCCGCCAGCCAATACGTGGACAGCAGAGAGTCTCAAGGCACTGAAATCGCTGATACTCACACTTAACGATGATAAGCAGGTCTATTCATTGGTTTTAACCGGCAGTGGAGAAAAGTTTTTCTCTGCTGGTGCGGATCTCAAGCTATTTTCTGATGGTGACAAAGTGGTTGCGTTAGACATGGCTCGATGCTTTGGTGAAGCTTTTGAAACGCTCTCTGAATTCCGTGGTGTTTCCATTGCCGCCATTAATGGTTACGCCATGGGCGGAGGGTTAGAAGTGGCATTAGCTTGTGACATTCGAGTCGTTGAAGAGCAAGCGGTACTTGCTTTACCAGAAGCCAAAGTCGGACTTTTGCCCTGTGCTGGTGGTACCCAAAACCTCACAGCGTTAGTGGGGGAAGGTTGGGCAAAGCGCATCATTTTATGTGGAGAGCAAGTCAGCGCTGACAAAGCAAAAGAACTAGGCCTAGTTGAGGAGTTGGTTCCCAAAGGCGAAGCTTTAAGTAAAGCGATGGAGCTTGCTGAATCTGTTGCGAACCAGTCGCCATCTTCTGTCGCCGCATGTAAGGCGCTCATTCAAAATATGCGCTCTGCGCCACTTCAGCACGGCTTAATGAAAGAGCGAGAGTTGTTTCTGAATCTTTTTGATACGGAAGATCAAGTTGAGGGTGTTCGCGCCTTTTTAGAAAAACGCCCACCGCAATGGAAAAACCGATAGGAGGCCACATGGCAGGGATGGTAACCATTAGTGAAATAGAGTGCTTAGATGGCGTGCACCGCATTGGTATCGCAACGTTAGACAACACCGCTTCATTGAATGCATTGACGTATGACATGTTGGTCCAACTCAACGATCAGCTTATCAAGTGGCAAGATGATCCACATATGGCTTGTGTGGTACTGACTGGCGCTGGAGAAAAAGCATTCTGTGCTGGTGGTGATGTTCGAGCTATGTATCACGTCATGCATAACGAGAGTAAAGAAAAAATCGTAGAGTTCTGTACGAACTATTTCTCGTTGGAGTATGAGTGTGACTATCTCATCCACACTTACAACAAACCCATTATCGGTTGGGGAGAAGGTATTGTCATGGGCGGTGGGATGGGGCTTTTTATGGGAACCAGCCATAAAGTTGTGACAACAACATCACGCCTTGCTATGCCAGAAATCAATATCGGACTGTATCCTGATGTGGGAGGTACGTGGTTTTTAAGCCAGATAGATCCGCAAGTGGGCTTATTCCTCGGATTGACAGGTTCAATGGTAAATTCAAGTGACGCTGTCACTATTGGTTTGGCCGATTGGTTACTGTTGGAAGAGCAGTATCCCACCTTACTGGATGAGCTAAAGCGGCTCCAGTGGGGCAAAGAAGATGCGAAAGAGTTGGTAACTGCGCGACTACAATTAATGGAAGAACAGGTTATTGATAGCAAACCAACCACGCAAATTTGTCCATACTTAGATCAGATAGAGGAAGCGTGCAAAGGCTTTGATCTTAATGCGATAGCACAGCGAATCATGACTATCGAAGGGAATAGCCAGTGGATAGAAAACGCGAAACAAACGTTCGCATCGGGCAGCCCGATCACCGCGCATATTTGCTTTAGACAAGTGAAAGAGTACCACAGCTTACCGCTTGCAGATTGCTTCCGTTTAGAGTTGAGTTTGTCGGTTCGCAGTGCCTTATTAGGTGAGTTTAAAGAGGGCGTCCGTTCTCGGCTCATTGACCGGGATGGCGAGCCGATCTGGATATTTAACAGTGTCAGTGAAGTCGATGAAGATGTTATCGATACTTTGTTTACCTCTCTTTGGTCAGATAACGAGCATCCGCTTGCTAATTTGGGTGAACAAACACTAGGTCAATAAGGAGAATGATCATGAGTACCATCGCATTTATCGGTTTAGGAAGAATGGGGCATCCTATGGCGCAAAACTTACTCGCGTCTGGATTTAACGTGCAAGTATTCGATGTCGATAGCGAAGCCGCAAAGCAACTAGTACCTTTTGGTGCGGTGGTGGCGAGCTCTATCGAAGAGGTAGTAGATGGTGCTAGCACAGTCATCACGATGCTACCAGCAGGGTCTCACGTTCGTTCCGTGTATCTTGGTGACTTACACGGTGGCGTAGGTGTCCTCAATCTTGTCTCGCCAAGTACCTTGATGATTGATTGTTCAACCATTGATCCGGACTCCGCGCGATTAGTCGCCAATGAAGCGGCAAATAAACGCGTGTTGTTTGTCGACGCACCCGTTTCGGGGGGCGTTGCTGGCGCTAAAGCGGCGACATTAACCTTTATTGTTGGTGGTTCGGATCAAGCGTTTTCTAAAGCCAATGCGATTTTGCAGTATATGGGAAAAAATGTTTTCCATGCTGGCAAAGCAGGCGATGGTCAAATGGCGAAAATCTGTAACAACCTTATGCTCGGCATTTTAATGTCTGGTACGTGCGAGGCATTAAACCTAGGTATCGATCATGGACTCGATCCAAAAGTGCTATCAAACATCATGCTGCAAAGCTCTGGCCGAAATTGGGCATTGGAGCTTTACAATCCTTGCCCAGGCGTGATGGACAGTGCGCCAGCCAGTCACGATTACCAACCGGGCTTTATGAGCAAACTCATGCTAAAAGATCTCGGCTTGGGGTTAGATGCGGCGTTACAAACACATTCTTCGGTTCCGATGGGGTCGTTAGCGCGCAACTTATATTCTTTCCACAACGCGAGCGGCCACGGCGAGCTCGATTTCTCAAGCTTATTTGAGTTATACAAGAGTAAGAAAGGCTAGACTGAGTTTTGTGACAAACCAGCCCGAGATGGTGACCTAAAACGCGCATCATTTCGGCCAACTTAGACTGGTTGAGATAGAGAACATTACGAGCTATGGAGTGCACCAATATGGATATAAAAAGTAGTGTTATTGCCATTACAGGAGCAGGGCAGGGGCTTGGGCAAATGATGGCCATTACCCTTGCTCAAGCTGGCGCTGATTTAGCGTTATTGGATGTAAACGCCAGTGGCTTAATGGAAACACAAGAGCAGTGTCGAATGCTGAGTGCGAAAGCGTTGACATATCAAGTGGATGTCACCAACGAAATCGATGTTGAAACCACGTTTGAAGCGATTATCCAAGATTTTGGTCAACTCAATGGGTTAGTCAATAACGCTGGCGTGTTAAGAGATGGGTTACTTGTAAAAGCAAAAGATGGCGTGATCAGTAAGATGTCTTTGGATCAATTCAATTTGGTCATGAACGTTAACGTGACAGGAACATTTTTGTGTGGGCGTGAAGCTGCCGTCAAGATGATTGAGAGTGGCTCCCAAGGCGTTATCATCAATATTTCTAGTGTTGCGAGAGCAGGGAATATCGGACAAACCAATTATTCTGCATCTAAAGCGGCGGTCGCGACCATGGCGACAACATGGGCCCGTGAGCTCGCAAGATACGGTATTCGCGCGGCGGCGGTTGCACCAGGTGTAGTACACACCGCGATGGCAGAGCAAATGAAACCCGAAGCCATAGAGCGATTAGAAAAGATGATCCCAGTTGGCAGGATGGGCGAAACAAGCGAAATCGCGCATGCAGTAAAATACATTATTGAGAGTGATTACTTTACTGGCAGGGTTTTAGAAGTGGATGGAGGCATTCGTATGTAAAGCCCCAGGGTTAGGCCCCACAGACCGGAATGACAAGCTTCTTTCCCTTTCAACATTTTCTATGTTGTGGAGTGCTAATTCTGCGCAACCCAAATGTATTTACAACTTATGTTTGGATTTACCTTGAGAATGATTTCTCACAATCCAATAAAGAGATGTAAATACCACTCAAATATTAAGTGAAATCATTAATTTGATGTTGATCACACTTTTGTTTTTTTAGTTTCCGCTTCTCATTAAGGCTATCTGCGTAAATGAAGTTGATAGTCAGTCTCATCAATTTTAAGTTTCAACTATTTGTTTTTAAATAATTAATTGTTGAAGCACGAGAAATTCGTGTTGAGGTTAATATTCGATTTAAAGTGTGTAACTTCCATTAATGGAAGGTTAGTTTCCAGTTGTGGCTAATGAGCTTTAACTTTTTACTCCTCATAATGCGCCAAATGTAACATAGTGTTTCAAAGTGTAACAATAAACTCACACTAAGAGTGTGGTTTTGATCTCCACTCAATTCCGTTTTGTTTCGCTCTGAGCCCGACGTTACTCATGCTCAACACATAAACATTCTAATGACTATAACAACTGGTTCTTGGCTTGATACCAATCGTATCGTAGTAAATAACGGTTCATTCTAGCTGGTTAAATGCTTGATGACGAAGTTGAAAAATTGTAAGTAGAATAACTACTTATCGAAGTTTTTTCTTGTTCTCATACATTACCTCTGCGCTATTTGTGAGCTCTTATTTACTTTGATTGGCATCTGCTTTGAAACCAGACAACCATCGAGAAAGTTAATGGAAGCCTCAAGATATAAACGCATCTTGTCGAGGGGAAGTTTGGCGTCCGTCATACTTATGCTCTCAGGATGTAATTCAGCTTTACTTGACCCCAAAGGTGCCATTGGTGTGCAAGAAAAAGAGTTAATTATTACTGCTCTTTTGCTGATGTTGATCGTTGTAATCCCTGTGATTTTAATGACGATTTACTTCGCTTACCGATACCGCGCCTCTAACACTGAAGAAGAGTACGCACCCGAGTGGTCACACTCGACCAAAATCGAAGTGGTGGTATGGACAATTCCAATCATCATCATTGCGATTCTTGCGACGATCACATGGCGTTCGACTCATGAACTAGAGCCATCCAAACCTTTGGAAAGTGATGTTAAACCAATGACCATCGAAGTGGTGTCACTCGATTGGAAATGGTTGTTCATCTATCCAGAAGAAAACATTGCGACGGTGAACTATGTGGCGTTCCCGAAAGACGTGCCAGTGCAGTTCAAACTGACTTCGGACAACATCATGAACGCGTTTTTCATCCCTCGCTTAGGTACACAGATCTACGCGATGCCAGGCATGGTAACCAAGCTCAACCTCATAGCGAACCACGAAGGTGACTACAAGGGTTTTGCATCGAACTACAGCGGCGAAGGCTTTTCGCAAATGAAGTTCACAGCTTCAGCAATGTCTGATCGTGCTGCGTTCCTAAATTGGGTGCAGAAAGTGAAGGCGAGCCCTGATCGTATTGAAGATTGGGAGCAATACAGCTCACTGGCAGCGCCAAGTATCGCAGAGCCAGTCACTTTGTTCTCTAGCGTTCCTCCGTTCTTGTTCACCGACGTTGTGACTCAGCATCCTGGTTCAATGAACTGTTTGCCTGAAAACCAAGGATAATCGTAATGTTTGGAAGATTAACTCTTGATTCAGTTCCATTCCACGAACCTATTATTGTCATCACCCTAGCGGTTGTGGCGCTGGTTGGTTTAGCCGTAGTTTACGCGGTGACCAAAGCCGGAAAGTGGCAATATTTGTGGAATGAATGGTTTACTTCAGTAGACCATAAAAAACTTGGCTTCATGTACATCGCAGTAGCGATGGTGATGCTTGTTCGTGGTTTTGCTGACGCAGTCATGATGCGTAGTCAGCAACTCCTTTCTTCTGCGGGTGAAGCAGGTTACTTGCCACCGCATCACTACGATCAAATTTTTACTGCCCATGGCGTGATCATGATCTTTTTCGTAGCGATGCCATTGGTTATTGGTCTGATGAACATCATCGTGCCATTACAGATTGGTGCGCGTGACGTAGCTTTCCCGTATCTGAATAACTTGAGCTTCTGGCTGTTTGTTGTTGGTGTCATCCTAACAAACATGTCTCTCGGCTTAGGTGAATTTGGTCGCACCGGTTGGTTGGCGTATCCGCCGCTTTCAGGTATTGAGGCTAGCCCAGGAGTCGGGGTCGACTATTGGATTTGGGCGCTGCAGATATCAGGTGTTGGTACGACGTTAACAGGCGTGAACTTCTTCGCGACCATTTTGCGTATGCGTACACCGTCTATGCCAATGATGAAGATGCCAGTTTTCACTTGGGCGTCTCTGTGTGCAAACATTTTGATCATCATTTCATTCCCAATCCTAACGGTGACTATCGCTCTGCTAACGCTGGATAGATACCTAGGCATGCACTTCTTTACCAATGATCTTGGCGGCAACGTAATGATGTACGTCAACCTTATTTGGGCTTGGGGTCACCCAGAAGTGTACATCTTGATCTTGCCAATTTTTGGTGTGTTCTCAGAAGTCACCGCAACCTTCTCACGTAAAAAGTTGTTCGGTTACACATCGCTAGTTTGGGCTACCGTAGTTATCACGATTCTTGCCTTTGTCGTTTGGCTACACCACTTCTTTACGATGGGGTCTGGCGCGAACGTAAATGCCTTCTTCGGTATTGCCACGATGATCATTTCTATCCCAACAGGGGTGAAGATCTTCAACTGGCTATTCACCATGTACAAAGGCCGCATCCGCTTTACGACGCCAATGATGTGGACGGTGGGCTTCCTGATCACCTTTACTGTTGGTGGTATGACGGGCGTACTAATGGCTGTTCCGGGTGCAGATTTCGTTCTGCATAACTCAGTATTCCTAATTGCTCACTTCCACAACGTTATCATCGGTGGTGTGGTGTTTGGATGTTTCGCTGCGATCACTTACTGGTTCCCGAAAGCGACCGGTTTCACCATGAATGAAACTTGGGGCAAACGCGCGTTCTATCTTTGGATTATTGGTTTCTTAATGGCGTTCTTACCGCTTTACGCGCTGGGCTTCATGGGGATGACTCGTCGTTTAAGCCAAGACATCAACCCAGAATACTTCCCACTGTTGTCGATTGCCGCAGCAGGTACGGTTGTGATTGCGCTGGGCGTATTGTCTCAGTTCATCCAAATTTACGTGAGTATCCGTGACCGCGAGCAAAACCGTGATCTAACTGGTGACCCGTGGGGTGGTCGTACTCTTGAGTGGGCAACATCGTCTCCACCGCCGTTCTACAACTTTGCGCACCTACCAAAAGGTGATGTGCTGGATGCCTTCTGGTACCAGAAACAAAGTGGCGAGTTCGATCCAAATAAAGAAGTGGAATACGAACGTATTCATATGCCAAAAAACACGGCAACAGGCATCTACGTGTCGGCTTGGTCGCTCCTATTTGGCTTCGGCATGATTTGGTACATCTGGTGGCTAGCGGCGGCAAGTTTGGTCGGTATTATCGTGACGTGTATTCAGCACAGCTATAACGATGATGTGGATTACTACGTGGAAGTTGAAGAGATCAAAGCAATTGAGGCCGAACGTCGAGCTCAGCTTGAAGAAGCGAAGAAAAACTCAGTGAAAGACAGCGAAAGTAAAGATGATCTGGAGGTGACGTATGCAAACTAATATCGCAGCACATCACGACCATGATCACCACCATGACACGAATGGCAACAAGCTATTTGGCTTCTGGGTTTACCTGATGAGTGACTGTGTACTGTTTGCGACCTTGTTCGCGACATACGCTGTGTTGTCGAGCAATTCAATTGCGGGCCCAACAGGTAAAGACATTTTCGAACTCCCATTTGTGTTTGTCGAAACCATGCTGCTTCTGTTTAGCAGTATCACATTTGGTTTTGGCATTATCGCGATGAAGCGCAACAACGTTGCTGGTCTCAAACGTTGGATGTTAGTCACGTTCGCGCTTGGTCTTGGCTTTATCTGTATGGAGGTCTATGAGTTCCATCACCTGATTGAAGAAGGCTATGGGCCACAAACAAGTGCATTCCTATCGGCATTCTTTACGTTGGTTGGTACGCACGGCCTGCACGTAACCTTTGGTCTGATTTGGTTAGCGGTAACGTATCATCAACTGTCGACGAAAGGTCTGAACGACAATATGGCAATGCGCTTTAACTGCTTAAGCCTATTCTGGCACTTTCTAGATATCGTTTGGATTTGTGTCTTTACCATCGTTTACTTACTGGGGGTAATGTAATGGATCAACATGTAGAAACCAGTTCGTCAGATTACGTGAAAGGCTTTATTGCCTCACTGATTCTGACGGTAATTCCGTTCTACTTTGTTTGGACGAAATCATTACCAGATACAACGGCCTATGCGATTCTATTTGGATGTGCATTAGTGCAGATATTTGTTCACTTTAAATACTTCTTGCACATGGAAACAAAAACATCCGACGGACGTTGGAACCTTGTATCACTGATGTTTACCGCCATTGTTGTACTTATCCTTATCGCTGGCTCGGTATGGATCATCTACAACATGAACGTCAACATGAAGTTGTAGGCCAAGGTATGCTGAAAAGTTATTTGTCTATCACTAAACCGGGCATTATTTTCGGCAACCTGATTTCTGTTGCGGCGGGGTTCTTCCTCGCCGCAAAAACAGAACCAGCCAGTCTAATGTTGTTCGTTACGACGTTAGTTGGTGTTGGGTTAGTCATCGCTTCAGGTTGTGTGGTGAATAATATTTTCGATCGTGATATCGACCAAAAGATGGCACGTACACGAAATCGTGAAACAGTGAAAGGCAACATCAATATCGATATTGCGTTTGTTTATGCACTTGCATTATTGCTGGTAGGAACCGCACTGTTATTTATCCGAGTAAACCCACTATCCGCTGTCGTCGTGTTGCTTGGCTACGTGTATTACGTGTTCTTTTACACGATGTGGTACAAACGTAACTCGGTGTATGGAACCTTAGTGGGAAGTATCTCAGGCGCAGTTCCGCCATTGGTGGGTTACTTGGCGGTAACAAACTTCATTAGCTTGGAAGCGATTTTACTCTTTACCATGTTCTGTCTCTGGCAAATGCCGCACTCGTATGCCATTGCCATGTTCCGCATGCAAGACTACCGAGAAGCCGGGATTCCCGTATTGCCAGTTAAAGAAGGCATTCATAAAGCGCATCGACACATGAAAGCGTATGTCGTGGCGTTTGGAGCAGCATCATTGGGGTTATTTTTACTAGGTGAAGCCGGGTATGAATACTTAGCGGTTGCAGCGGTTGTTTGCTTTATGTGGACGAAAGTGACCTTTCGCAGCATTGATGACAACAACTACATCGCTTGGTCAAAGTCGGTGTTTAAAGTCTCACTGCTAGTGGTGATGGGGATTAGTGGTGTGCTTGGTGTCGAGTTGATTCCTCTAGCTCTGTAACAACCAAACCTAAGCGTTTGCTAAGCGCCAATATCTTTTGCTGCTGAATGCATGAATGACCTTACCTAGAAGTAAGGTCATTTAACTTTCTATTGTCCTTTGTTTTTCCTGTTCCTCCTCTAGCTTCACTATCACGTATTCATATCTAAAAGCAAAAACAACCAGTGTGTAAAACATAGTGGGTCGCGTGTTTCCGCTGACGCGTAATAATGCCAAGAGATAGCGACGATTAAGCCAAAAAGTATAAACAGCGCAATAACTCTATTTGCCATATGAGAATTCAATATCGATAGTTTGTAATGTAAACATTTGGGGTAGTGCTAGTTCCGATAGCAGCATACAAACTAACAATGTGAATGTTTGAGTTGAATCACCAGCTAGCGAAATACAAAAGCTTTACGACTGAAAGTGGGTGACGAAGCATCTTAACTCCAGTGAAATGAACACGATTAAGAATCATCCATTTACATAATCTAAAAACTCACTAAACCTTAACCCAGATTAAAGTTTTGTCGTCTCCGAGGCATTAAGGTGCGCCTGTAGTTTGCAGGTCTCAAGGATTCAGAGAAGGAACAGCCATACATCGTGTATCGCTGTTCCTTTTTCGTTCTTGTTTACTTGCGAAAAGATAAAACATAAAGACAACTTTAAGAGGACTGGTTTTGAGCATTTTGTTTTCCGAAGCCCGCATTGGCAACATGACCCTAAAGAACCGTTTTGTGAGAAGCGCAACGTGGGAGAACATGGCGACCGAAGATGGTCACATGACGGCAAAGCTTTACGATATTTACGAAACGCTTGCGAAAGGGGAGGTTGGGCTTATTGTCACGGGTTATGCCAATATCGTTGAAGAAGAGAAACCCAACGCAGGTATGATGGGGATCTACAACGACTCTTTTATTGAAGAATACAAAAAGCTAACAGAGCTAGTACATCAACAAGATTCTAAAATCGTGATGCAAATTGCTTACGGTGGCACCAAAACCACCCATAACGTCGGTGAGCGTGTCATCTTCGCTCCGAGTGACGTGCCTGAGCGTGGTACAAATACGCAAGGCAAAGCGATGACAAAGGACGAAATCGACTACATCGTAAAGGCATTCGCATTGGCGAGTAAACGTGCTCAAGACGCTGGTTTTGACGGCGTAGAGATTCATGCGGCGCACACTTATTTAATTAACCAGTTTTTAAGCCCGTACTATAATCGTCGCGAAGACGAATATGGTGGTGACTTAGAAAATCGCATGCGCTTTCTTTTAGAAATTTACTCTGAAACCAGAAAGCTGGTTGGAAGCGAATTTCCGATCCTCGTTAAACTGACGGCAACAGAGTTCTTTGACGGCGGTTTAACGTTCGATGAAACTCGCGTCGTCTGTAAGAAACTTGAAGAAGTAGGCGTTGATGCGATCATCGTATCTGGCAATGTTCACGGCAAAGCAAACGAACTTGTTGGTCAAACGTTCGATGGTTACAGACTACAAGAAGAAGGTTACTTTCACGAATATGGTCACGTGATCAGTCAGGACGTTAGCATACCGGTGATTACTGTCGGCGGGCTGAGCGACATTGATGCGATTGAGAAAATTGCAGAAAACACAGATATCCAATTTTTTGCTGTGTCACGCCCTTTATTGGCTGAGCCACAGTTGATCAAACGTTGGAAAGAAGGCAATCGCGCACCAGTAGATTGTGAACGTTGCTCAAAGTGTCGTACCAAGCGTGGTAACTTTTGCGTGGTGTATAAGAACCGAAATCGTCGCAAAAAATAGAACGAAGCGAATACACAAATACAAATTAGCCTCCACTCTGAATATGGAGGCTTTTAATTATCCGCATGTTAATCGAACCATTATTTATCTTCTTTTTGATAGTTTAAATAATGCACACAAAGATCGTGAAATGCTTTAGCTTGAGGCGAGATCGTGCGATCGGTTAACGTAAATATACCAATTTGCCTTTCAAGTGGTGGATCGATAAGCGGGATCCAAACCAAGCGTGTTTCATTGGTTGGGAAAGCAAGCTTCGGTAGGGTCGTGACACCAATCCCAAGTTCTAAGACAGAAAACAGCGAAGTAATATTTTCGACCGAATAGAGCGCTTGCTGACTCAGAGCTCTTGCTGGGGTTGGATCGAGAAGTGTACAAGTGCCGTTACGGATAAAGGGTTGTTCCAACAAAGTTTGCCACTCGATTCCTTCTGGATGACTTGCAATAGGGTTGTCCTTTAAACACACCACGCCTATTGGATCGGCTAACAGCGGCGTAAAGTCAATGCCGCCCTCATCGAGGTGAGAGGGGTTACCGAGCGCTAAGTCGACCTCACCGGAGAGTAGGCGAGCCTCGACGCCCGCCGCGTTATCATCGATCAAGCTTACTTCTACATTTGGATACTGCTCGCAAAAGGCACCCAATACGCTAGGGATGAGTTTCGCTGCAACAGAAGGAACGCTCGCAATTCGCACTCTCCCTTGCTGTCCGGCCGCGGCAGCTTTGAGATCGTTGTCCAGCGCACTGTAGATATTGAGAAACTGAACCACTTTGGGAAGACAAATTTCACCAAACGGGGTCAATTTGGTTTTGTTTCCGGGTTCAAACAGCGTTTGCCCTAGAATTTTTTCAAGCTCTTTTATCGATGTTGACAGTGCCGCCTGAGAACGATTTGCACGATGTGAAGCGGCTCGAAAGCCTCCTTCCTCGACTACCATCACAAAATGCATTAATTGTTGAAGCTTAATACTCATCCCTAATGCCTCTTAATCCCTTTATTTACGTTATTTTAAATAGAGTGATAAGTTTAATTTATCAAATGTCAAAAATTTACCGTTAGATTTATCGCCTGTCAATGTGCATCATTTAACCATATTGAAACAAAGCTGTTACAAAGGTTGAAAGGCACGTGAATACTCCTACTAAAAAACACCCAGTTAAAACCAGTCTATTTGCTTCTAAAGCGCCGCTTGAATGGGCGATAGTCAACAACGGAACTCTGTATACGGCTCAAATTCCTATTGATGACACAGGCGCGGTTGTGGAAGGCGGTATCGAAGCACAAACACGTCAAACCTTTAACAATCTCATTCACACCCTGGAGTGTGCCGGGGAGTCTTTGGACTCGGTGTTGCAGGTCCTGATTTATGTGACTGACAGAGAATACTTAAAGACCGTTAACCAAGTGTACGCGGAATATTTTGAAGCGCCGTACCCAAATCGCGCCGCCATGGTGGTTGCAGGGTTAGCACGAGAAGAGATGTTGGTGGAGTTTGTCGTCTACGCGTCGGCAAGCCAACCAGAATAAATCCAATAAGAACAATTAGAGATCAGTGAGTGGGTGGCTTGCCATCACAAATCGGAAGAACAAGGAAAGAACCATGACTTTTATTAACAATGTTCAAGCAGAAAAATCCCTCTATATAGCGGGTGAGTGGCAATCGGGCATGGACACCATCGCCAATATTAACCCTTCTGATATCAGCGAAAACATTGGCGATTTCTCACAAGCGAGTGTGTCGCAAGTAGAGCAAGCGATTCAAGCGGCTAAATCAGCGCAGCCAGAGTGGGAAAAAACACCAATCGAGCGCAAACAAGCAGTGCTGCAAGCGATTGGTGATGAGCTCATTGCACGATGTGACGAATTGGGAACCTTGCTTTCGCGTGAAGAAGGTAAGCCATTTGCTGAAGGTCGAGGTGAGATTTACCGTGCTGGCCAATTCTTCCAATACTTTGCTGCTGAGGTTCTGCGTCAAATTGGCGATAACGCTGCTTCCGTCCGTCCAGGTGTCTCCGTTGAAGTTACTCGTGAAGCCGTCGGCGTTATCGCCATTATCTCTCCTTGGAACTTTCCAACAGCAACAGCTGCTTGGAAAATCGCGCCAGCACTTGCGTTTGGCAACAGCGTCGTCTGGAAGCCTGCCAACCTAACCCCAGCAAGTGCCGTCGCGCTGACAGAGATTATCCATCGCCAAGGTTTACCTGCTGGCACGTTTAACCTCGTTTTGGGTAGCGGTTCGCAAGTAGGTAATACCCTTATCAATTCGAAGGATGTGAACGGCGTGAGCTTCACTGGTTCTGTGGACACAGGCCGTAAAGTTGCAGCGGCTACGGCACCAAACTTTGTACGTTGTCAGCTAGAGATGGGCAGCAAAAACGCGCTCGTAGTGGCAGATGATGCAGACATTCAAATTGCTGTCGAAGCGACAATCGCAGGCTCATTCTCGGGTGCAGGTCAAAAATGTACCGCGTCTTCTCGTCTTGTGGTTATGGACGGAATTCACGACGCGTATGTTGAAGCGCTAATCAAACGCATGAGCGAACTTAAAGTGGGTCACGCACTGGAAGAGGGCGTGTTCATGGGCCCTGTGGTTGATGGTAACCAGCTGAATGCGAACTTTGAGTGGATCGAAAACGCACGCCAAGCAGGCGCGGAGTTGGCTTTCGGTGGTGAGCGTCTGAGCCTAGAGCATGACGGTTACTACATGTCACCAACCCTGTTCTTGAACACACAAAACAGCTGGGAAGTGAACCAAGAAGAAGTCTTTGCACCAATGGCAAACGTGATTCGCGTTTCTGATCTGGATGAGGCAATTGCAGTCGCGAACGATACGCGCTTTGGCCTGACAGGCGGCATTATCACGCAAAGCTTGCGTAATAGCGCGATCTTCAAACAGCAAGTCCAAACGGGCTGCGTCATGGTTAACTTGCCAACTGCGGGTACAGATTATCACGTCCCATTTGGTGGCCGTAAAGAATCTAGCTTTGGTCCTCGTGAGCAAGGTCAGTACGCCAAAGAGTTCTACACCGTAGTGAAAACCGCTTATCAGCGTCCTTACTAAGATCGGCAGGGTAACTGATGGTGTCAGTTGCCCGCACGAAAAGGCTAAGAAATTGTTTAAGGAGTGGTTATGTACCAACAACGGATTGTGATTGACGGATTGCAGTACTGCAATTGGGATCGAGAGTATTTCCAAACGCTTAAGGCGAGTGGCATTACCGCCGTTCATGCCACCATCGTCTACCACGAAACTGCGCGCGAAACCTTAACGCGTTTTGCTGAGTGGAACTTGCGCTTCGCGCAAAATGCGGACCTCATCATGCCTATTTATTCAATGGCAGATGTAGAAAAAGCCAAAGCAGAAGGCAAAGTCGGCATCTTCTTCGGCGCGCAAAATTGCTCACCTATCGATGATGAAATTGGTCTGATTGAAGTGATGCGCCGCCAAGGTCTGCTGATCATGCAACTGACCTACAACAACCAAAGCTTACTGGCGACAGGTTGTTACGAACAAAACGATTCCGGCGTAACTCGCTTTGGTAAGCAAGCGATTGAAGAGATGAACCGAGTCGGGATGATCATTGATATGTCCCACAGCGCGGAGCGTTCGACGTTGGAAGCTATCGAGCTCTCTTCGCGTCCAATTTGTATCAGCCATGCTAACCCGACATTTGCGCATGACGCACTGCGCAACAAGTCCAACACCGTGATCAAAGCACTGACGGAGCGCGGTGGTTTGATTGGATTCAGTTTATATCCATTCCATTTGCCAAATGGCAGCCAGTGCACTCTGGATGATTTCTGCCAGATGGTAGCGAAAACCGCAGACATGTTTGGCGTCGACCATTTAGGCATCGGTAGTGATCTGTGCTTAAACCAGCCGCAACAAGTGTTGGAGTGGATGCGCAACGGTCGTTGGTCAAAAGCGATGGATTACGGCGAAGGTTCGGCAAGTAACTCGGGATGGCCAGATGCGCTGCCATGGTTCTGCGGCAGTGCAGGGATGGAGAACATCTACAACGGATTAATGCGTCACGGATTCAGTGAATCTGAGGCAGGAAAAATATTGGGTGAAAACTGGTTTAACTTCCTCAAAGAAGGATTAGAGCCTATTTCATAGTACACCCAAAATTAGGAACCGCCTGCCTACATAACAACAATACGGCAGGCGTAAAACTCACATTTGTAGCCAGTCTTTGGCAGCTGCAAAGAACCTCTGGAGCCAGAGTATGTCTGATTTAACCAATAGCATGAAAGCTTCCACGATGAGCGTGTCATCGGGCAAGTCAAAAGCAACACACAACACATCAACAACAGAAAACACGACGGACAAATTAGGACTGAATAACCCGGCCTTTTGGTATAGCGGTGGTTTTATCGCGTTGTTCGTTGCTATTGCACTTTATGACGGCGAGTTGTTATCTACGATCGTTAACGCCGGCTTTGGCTGGGCAGTTCAGGTGTTTGGTCCTTACTGGCAGTTACTGCTGCTTCTCACTTTTCTTATTGGTCTTGGCTTGGCTGCAGGGCGAACAGGCAAGGTGATGTTGGGCGGGATTGCAAAACCAGAAATGGATTCTTTCCGCTGGATGGCGATTATTTTCTGTACCTTATTGGCTGGTGGTGGTGTTTTTTGGGCCGCGGCTGAGCCTATCGCGCATTACGTTAGCCCACCCCCTTTGTACGGCGCGCAAGATAACCCGCAGCAAGGTGCGGTGAATGCGTTGTCGCAATCCTTTATGCACTGGGGCTTTCTGGCTTGGGCGATTGTAGGTAGCTTAACTTCCATCGTGGTGATGCACCTGCATTACGACAAAGGTTTACCACTAAAACCCCGTATTTTGCTTTACCCAGTCTTGGGCGAACGAGCACTTAAAGGCCAACTCGGTGCATTGATTGACGCGTGCTGCATTATCGCGGTAGCCGCGGGCACCATCGGGCCAATTGGGTTTTTAGGCTTGCAGGTTAGCTACGCGTTAAATGCGCTGTTTGATATTCCTGATGGCTTTACCACTCAGCTTATCATCATCTTGTTTGCGATTGCTCTTTACACCTTGTCAGCACTCAGTGGATTAAGCCGAGGCATGCAACTGCTTAGTCGTTACAACGTGATTCTGGCAATGGCATTGATGGTTTACATCCTGTTTTTTGGCCCTACGAATTTTATCTTTAACGGATACATTCAAGGTGTAGGGAGCATGCTGGATAACTTTATCCCAATGGCGACCTACCGTGGTGATGAAGGTTGGCTAAGCTGGTGGACAGTATTTTTCTGGGGCTGGTTCCTGGGTTATGGTCCGATGATGGCAATTTTTATTGCGCGTATTTCCCGTGGTCGAACTATCCGCCAAGTCATTTCCACCATCAGTATTGTGGCTCCGTTAACCACCTGTTTTTGGTTCACGATTGTGGGCGGCTCTGGCCTAGCGTTTGAAATTGCTGAACCGGGCAGTGTGAGTGCGGCGTTCGAAGGCTTTAACCTGCCAGGTGCTTTGCTTGCGGTGACTCAGCAACTACCAATGCCAATGCTGACTTCAATTCTATTTCTGATTTTAACCACGATCTTCATCGTCACGACGGGCGACTCAATGACCTACACAATCAGTGTCGTGATCAGTGGTGAAACGGAGCCGAATGCGATCATCCGTACCTTCTGGGGCGTAATGATGGGTGTGACGGCACTAATCCTGATTTCTCTTGGCTCTGGTGGCATCTCTGCACTGCAATCTTTCATTGTGATTACCGCGGTTCCGGTTTCGCTGATTCTGTTACCGTCACTTTGGAATGCGCCGCAAATCGCAATCAAAATGGCGAAAGAGCAAGGGCTATAACAATTATCTAATTCAAACAACGTGGAGCTTGTGCGGGTGTTTTCCTCCTGCATCCGCACAAACCCTAGTATTCTTACAATAACAAATAGGTGGTGAGCAAAATGGATGCACATCGTTCTACTTATACGGAAGCAACTATGCGCGATGCAGCGATTGTCATGGCAGCCGAAAGGCTTGGCGCAATGCACCAAAACCGAATCAGCTTTGTTCGCAGTCTGATTCGTAATATGGCAAGCCAAAACTGGCAAGTAACCAAGCATGAGTGGCAGCTTTGTCCTCGTGGTTATGGTCATGTGATTTACAAATTGACCACGCCAGAGCACGTTTATCATTTGGTGGTATTCTGTGAAGAAATTGCCGACGACGAGCGTAATGATCGCGTAATTGCTGAAAAGTGGGACGTCACATTTGCACTGGTTCAAGGCGATGTTGATGTTACTTTGTTGGAAAGATTGCGAGAAAATGTACCGCTGCAAGAAGCGGGACGTAATCCAAACAACGTACTTGTTCTTGCTCGCGCAAACAAAAGTGTGCGCGTGTTTGAGCACATTGTTAGCGCTCTTTCTCAAGGCGAGCAGCCTGAGCCGAAAGAGTTAGCGGAAGTGGGTTATATCCTGCGTACCACAGCTGTTTATGGTAACGGAAAGTTTGGTATCGCCGATTTCAAACTGTTAGAGAACAACTCAGATTTCAGCCAGTCTTTTAGTGCGCAAATGTGTGCAGTATATATGTTGCGTGAATTCAGCCTAGATTGGGTGCACTATCTGGCACTTCAACAAGGTGGCGACAACGCGGTGGCTTTGCATCGTGGCTTGCAGCGCTACCTTGGTGTCGGCAATGCTACTGGCTTAGGCATGGCTCCATACTTGATTAATCATCCGTGTATTGTTGACCAATGGATGACCTCTCGTGAACGTGCGGTAGCGCGAGTCTTTGCGATGCCATGTGAAGCGTCGTTCCATGCTCCTTTGCAAGGATTGCTGCAAAAAGCACAGCGTCATTTAGAGCAAGTCATCACCATCAATGAACATCAAGACAGGCTCAATCATCAAGCGATAGCAGACATCAAACAACTGCTATCGGAGCTAACAACGTTAATGGCATTACATCCGAACTGGGCGAGTTTGGTCGAGCATAAGAAAACAATGAGTGTGGAAGCCCAAGAAATCCTCACCTCTTGCTTGATCGAACTCTACCCATCTTTAGTGGATGAATTTGCTAGCCAAATGAATACGGATGAAACGTTATCTATTCCGGGCGGGAAAAAGATCCAAGATTTACTGGAAGTGTTGCAAAGCAAGTACCGCTGGGCGATTGATGCGGATTACTCACTAGCCGAGAACAACTACTGGTTCTGGTATCGCTCACAAGATAAAGAAGAGCCAAGGCTTGGTGTTCGCGGGGAAGAGGCTGGAGAAGAAAAAGAACTGCCGCTTGATATCGGCAGACAAGTGAATCGCTTGTACCAGGCCTTGCTTGACTGTGATGTAGAAATGTCCGTAGCAGAGTTTCTATTGCAAAAACCGGCTTATCGTTCGATCACACGTCGCGTATGGACGCTAGGCAACCGTGCGATGGGGGATATTCAAATGAATGTGCTGCGTAAAGATGCGTTACCAATGCACTTACTGCGCTGTAAATTGGCGATCTTTGGCGCGACTAAGTTTGATCCGCGCTCGGATCGTTGGGTTCGAGTAACCTTCTTCCAGGGCGCGCCGCTGTTAGATGAAATTCACGATCCTAAACTGGCAGACACATGGATTTTCCCTAGCATGCCGCCGCGTGACGAAATTGTGCAAAGTGACAATCAAAAAATCAACGGAGGATTTGCATTATGATCGTCTCTCACAACGAATTGGTGGCCGCGGTTAATAAGGCATTTCTTGGCATGCGCCGTCACTGTGGTGAGGCGGATGTCATTGCGAACATGGTGGCGGACTTGCAAATGGTTGGCTTACATGGAGTTCGTCATTTTAATAACGCCAGTCTGTTTCTTGGGTTAGATTCAGACTGCGCCGTATCGGTGACCAACAGTACGCCGTCAAGCATAGAGGTAGAACTGCACAACGGGAGTGTAGCGTGTCATTTACCCGCGGTGTTGGATTTCGCGCTCGAGAAAATGATCAACCGTAAGTCGATTACCATTACGTTGAAACAGTGTCATAACCGTTGGCTAGGTTTTAGTGAGTTGTTGAAGCTCTCTGCAAAAGGCATTGCGTGCCGTGCACAATGGGTCAATGGCTCTAGTCCCAAGCGAACGCTTTATGTGTTAAACCGTGGACGAATCGCGCCAGAAGTCTTTTTCTCGGATCAGTTTGATGGGCATGATACGGATTTGCATAGTATGGTTATCGAGCTCTCCGTGAACGATTTCGATATCGAGAAAAGTGCACAAGGGTATACCACCCACATTGAAGGTGATGAGTTAAGCCGCACGCAACAAGCTTCTTGGCAAAATGGTATCTTTGTCGAAGACCAAGAATGGGAAACACTGAAACAAACCGCAACCGCGTTGCTGGTGGAGAACAGTGAGCGTTCTATGCTCGGTGCTGGCGGTGTGGTTTAAGCGATGAAAGGCGATGATTCCAAGTAGAAGTGATGAAGGCTGCTCTTTAGCGGCCTTTTTTGTGCGCGAAGTTTGGTCACTTCTGAAGTTCAAAGACTATGATTACCGTTATCCGCAAGATGGAGCAACACAGGTAAGAAAAATGGATCTGCAAGAGAATAAAAGAAATGCCATTGCGTTTTACGAAACCGCCTATCGAGGTAATCCAAGAAAAGCGGTTGAAGACTATGTTGGCGATGAGTACATTCAGCACAATCCATTAGTTGGAAATGGCCCCGAGGCTTTTATCGAGTATTTTGAGCGGATACAAAATGAGTATCCCAATAAAGACATTACGTTTGTGCGAGCCATTGCTGAAGGGAACTTGGTGGCACTACACACTCACCAAACATGGCCTAATGATATTGAATACGTGACAATGGATTTCTTTCGTTTTGATCACAATGGGAAGATCGTCGAACATTGGGACGCTCTGCAAGAGATTCCTAAAGAAACATTGAATGGTCACACCATGTATTAACGAGTCGTTGACGAGTCTCCCATGCCGTTTATTCAAACGGTATGGGAGGTTAAATGATTTGTGGCACTTTAAGTATTAATCATCAAAGCGCTTTTTCGATTCTCACCGCGACGTCTTCAGATACCCAGCCTTTCCACAAGTCAGGGTAGGTATTAAAGAAGTAAAACATCGCTTCTTCACCGTCCGCGTAGTTATCTTCCATCCAGGCCAGCATTTCACTCATTTGCTCGTTGGTAAATCCGCGTTTCTGCAAGTACGCGAATGCTTGGGGTTCTTTGCTCGCAAACGCCTCAGTTGTTACTGTGCGAACTGGAGAAGGTGGGTACATTGTTACTTTTGGTGAAGCGCAATCAGGCTGAGTGGTACAGTTGCGATACTCTTCTAAATCTGTTCCGCTACCAAAATCCACTTTGACCATATCATACTTGCCCAATACGGGGGTCGGTGACCAGTAGTAACCAAACCAAGGCATTTTGCGATCATAGGCTTTGGCGATGGTGCCAGCTAATGCTGCGCCAGATCCTGGGTCAACCATCTCAAAGCCGTGCTCACTTAACCCTAATGCATTAAACAAGTGACCGGAGGTGATTTGGCATGTCCAACCAGCAGGGCAGCTATAGAACGCGAACTTGTCATCATCTTCTGGGTGTTCAAATAGTTTGGCGTGCTTGAT
The DNA here is from genome assembly GCF_000742455.1 of Vibrio sp. OY15. Classification (NCBI taxonomy): domain Bacteria; kingdom Pseudomonadati; phylum Pseudomonadota; class Gammaproteobacteria; order Vibrionales; family Vibrionaceae; genus Vibrio; species Vibrio sp. OY15. The sequence goes on from NZ_JPIL01000014.1 coordinate 45,936, forward strand.
GACGCCTTCTATCGTCGCGAGTTCTGGATACTGTTTTACCAGATAGGCGGGAACCCAAAACCCTTCTTCACCACCATTGACAAGCGATTCACTAGCGATGCGCAAGCGTTTATCCGCAATCCCTTTATCAAGTGCTTCTTTAATACCGTTTGTCCATAACTCTGGCGCAACGTCAGGCTGTCCCTTTTCAATCATAGAGGTGCCTGTAGGAACGCTATCACCAGGAATCAATTCCGCATCGCACTGGTAGCCTTCATTTAAGACAAATTGGTCGATGTGCGCCATTAAGCTGGCCGAATTCCAATTCATGTCTGCGATGGTTATTTTTCCGCATTCGTCCGCATTTGCATGAGTAGATAATGCTGATAGCAGCAGAACAGAGAGCATTGAAGGTGTCGTCTTCATGTGACTGAATTTCCTTGTCGTTGTCATTTACTTCAGTATATACATCGGTTTATAAAGATTCAGTGAACAAGTTTTTTTCAGTGACGTTAAGCATAAAAACGGTGATTTATGAAGCGTTTGGTGAGGCGTGTTGAAAGGGAGTTAATACAGCAAGAACACTCCTTCGTAGCCGCCAATCTCAATATGAGAAACATAGTCGCCGATGTTACCGTCTTGATCTACAGGTCGCATAGGCTCTGGAAGCACGATTGTCATCTTCGGTGAGGTGAAATAATCGATATTCTTGCCAAAGAAATCAGTTCGATACAGCACTCGGCCTTTAGTGAATTCGCGGGCTAACACCATCTCTGTAGGGCCATGCATCACTACCATATCGTCTGAGTGATACGCAAAGTACGTATGGGTTGGTAACAAATCGATAGCGCCATTGGGCAAGTCAGGATGAGCCACTTTGCTCATAGAAGCATCTCCAATCACCGTGTAATCGGCAGGATAGGGCGTGCTGGTGGACATCATTACCGGAGTCGCCTGATACCCCTCTGGTATTTGATTGGCAGGCTCTCCCAAATCAACGGCAAGCAAGGTGCTAGGTTGATAAGCAATATTCATTGGTACGCCTGCCTTCCAGAAGTTGTCACTTGTTGTGTTATTACTTCCATATAAGTAGCCATTGTTCCACTGATTAAAGTAAATGCGCTCAGGGTGATAGTTTAAGTAGAACACCGCTAGTGCAGAGTATTGGTCCTGTTTCCAATTGTTTTCTGTGTTACCAAAGTATTGAACGCGACCATAACGCGTGGTCGCTTGATAAATCACTTTCTGGCCAGCTTTGGCGAGTGCAGAGTTATCCCAAAATTTAGCCAAGCCAGCATAGCCACTAAAGCCGGTAGCAGGGAAAAGGTAGTGCTCGCGCAAGTACAAGGAGCCAGCGTTAACCAAGTGGTTTTGCCCATTACGACCGAATAAGTTTGCCGTACCTATGTTGAGGCCAATTAACGCATCTTCATCCAGCGTTGCCAGTTTATTCAAGAACGCCGAGAATTGCGCTTTGTAAGCATCGTCAGCAGCTTGGCTACCCGCCACCAAACCAAGTTCATCCACTGTGCCTCCGGAATATATGTAGAACTGATTTGCACCGAGTAACTTATTCGTATCGTCGTTGTACGCACCATTTAAACCTTGTTTCGCCCATTCAGCTTGGTAAGAGTGGCGCATTGTATTGGCAAAAAAGGGATTGCCGAGATTGGTCAATGCCCAAGAAGAGGTTTGATTCCACATACGACCAAATGGAATAACCCGTGACTCCCAACGAAATCGTGCGGTTGCATTCTTATTTGAACGGTTTTTGTATTCATTCCAAGAAAGATAATTGTCTTGGTTTCGATCTGCAGATTTGTCGAAGCCACGAATTTTACGCCAGCGTTGAATGGTTTGACCTTCAGGTGTCTCCGTTGGTGCTCCTGAGATATTGACGGCAGGGAAGCTATTTTTGAGTTGAATGTTTTCGAGACGTGGGCGGTTTTCTATGTTGCCGTCATGCCAAGTAATTTTCGCAAAGTAAAGGCGGCCGCCGTCGCGTAAAAAGGTGGAGCCAAAGTACTGACCGCCACCATAAGTTTTTCCGCTACCATCATGCGTTGTAGCGCGAACCCAATCCGAAGGAACAGACCAGTTTACTGTTTGGTTTTTAGTCATGTTCTCAGTTTTGTCTTTTTTAATCGCGAAGCGTTTCCATTCTGTTACCCGACCAAACGAGTCGATAGCAGAAGGGTATTCAATCGTGAAGCTGCCGCCTTGAGCAAACTGAGAAAACGTAAAGGTTAAGCGGTCGAACTTCTCTGAGTGATAAACATAGAGCGCACCATCATTATTCGCCTGACCAAATACGTCAGCATCCCATGGCGGTGTTTGATATAGCCAAAAGCCGGCGTGGTCAGCGCTGGCGGTATAGCCAACGATCATCGGTTTTCGATTGAGTAATGTATTTTCACCATGGCTTGAGTCGACTTCAGCTAGGATAGTGTCTTCAGAAAAGTGGAGAAAGAAATCTTCGTAGTCAATTCCATTCAGTTCTGCTTGGTTACGTATATCGTTTTCCAGCCAACCTGAGTTAAGTTCCAGCTTTTGGTTGTACATGTAACCAAGTGCTTGTACACGCTCATTATGACTTTTACTTTCGTAAGCGCCGAATACGATATCAGCATAATCCAGTTCCCATTCACGTGTAGCCGCAGCAGAGATAGGCTTATCTTGAAGATCAATACCCTGTTCATGCAATCCAGGTAACACGATTGCTGTTCTACTCCAAACGCTGGGTATAGAAAGTAAGCTCAGAGAAGCAAGTGCAATGAGAGAAAAACAATGCGACTTCAACATGGAGTTATCCCATTAATACTTAGATGACTCAAATTAAGAGTCAGATACAAAAAGAAATTATAGTCCATTCACAAAGTCCTAATCAGGAACTCGCCGATAGAAGGCTTTACCGGAAATCGAGGGGGGAAGCCCGGCAAAAATGAGAAGGTCTGCGTCGGGTGTAGTACGTTCAAAGACTCAAAATTCCGTCTACACAAGCACAAAAGTAACCAGAATTTTAACCTTGTTTCGATTGCCATCATATTGTTGGATTTTCATCAACAATTTCAGTTAAAACCAACTGATTAAACCAGTCATATTCTCTGTTGTATTGATTGCTTATCATACAAAAATTTAACAAAATTAATTTTTATACATTTTTATTGCATAAAAAATCCTTTTGAGTAATATAAATGCCAAGTGACAATTAATGCGGTATGTCAGCATGACTATTCAGGTAAGCGGAATCAATAAATCCTACGGTGAGACACAAGTGCTTCACGATGTCAGCTTTAAGTGTGAAAGCGGCGAAACACTGGTGTTACTCGGTCCGAGTGGTGCAGGGAAGAGCTCTCTACTACGTGTTCTTAACCTTCTTGAAGGTGCGGATAACGGCAAGCTAAACATCGCAAATGATGTTTTTGATTTCTCTACTGAAATCAAAGAGAAACAAGGTTTAGCACTTCGTCGTAAAGTAGGCATGGTGTTCCAGCAGTACAACCTATGGCCACACATGACAGTGATGGAGAACCTGATTGAGGCTCCGGTAAAAGTCGCTGGCATGGATAAAGAAGAAGCGAAGAAGCAGGCAATGCAAATTCTTGCGACGCTGCATTTGGCAGACAAAGCGGATGCATGGCCGATGCAACTTTCTGGTGGTCAGCAACAACGTGTGGCGATTGCTCGTGCATTGATGATGAAACCGGAAGTCTTGCTTTTTGATGAACCGACCGCTGCGCTTGATCCGGAAATTACTAACCAAGTCGTTAAGATTATTAAAAATTTAAGCGAAACCGGAATTACACAAGTAGTTGTGACGCACGAAGTGGATTTCGCCAAGAAAATCGCTAGTCACGTACTGTATTTAGAAAAAGGACACATCGTTGAGCACGGCACAAATGATTCGTTTTCTAACCCGCAAACCGCCCAGTTTGCTGACTACTTAAATCACTAAATTACGTTTTTAAAGTTCAGTCTATTTAACAGATAAGCTCGGCTGTCATTGCGAGTGTCAGCCCACTAAGTACACACGGAGTATTGCAATGAAAAAGATTCTACTAGCTTCACTAATCGGCCTTTCTTCTGCAACTATGGCAGCAAACGCAGCAGCACAAGAAGAGATCAAATTCGCGATGGAAGCGACGTACGCACCGTTCGAATACATGGATGAAAACAACCAAATCCAAGGTTTTGATGTGGATCTGGCGAATGCACTATGTAAAGAAATCGAAGCAAAATGCACCTTCCACAACCAATCGTTTGACAGCCTGATCCCAGCATTAAAATTCAAGCGCTACGATGCGGCAATCTCTGCAATGGACATTACTGAGGCGCGTTTGGAGCAAGTGAATTTCACGAATGCATACTATGACAACTCAGCAGCGTTTGTTTCTATCAAAGAAAAAGTGGCTGTTCAAAAAGCACTAGAAGGTAAGCGTGTTGGTGTTCAAAACGGTTCAACACACCAAAGCTACCTGATTGAGCAAATGCCGGGCGTAACCGCGGTTCCTTACTCAAGCTACCAAGACGCGTTCATCGATATGAAAAATGGCCGTATTGATTCTGTATTCGGTGACACAGCAGTAGTAGCAGAATGGTTCAAGAAAGAAGACAATCTAGCTTACGTGGGTGAGCACGTCACTAACCCTAAATACTTCGGTAACGGTTTCGGTATCGCAGTAAACAAAGGTAACGACGAGCTAGTGAACAAGCTGAACACGGCACTGAAAACAGTGAAAGCGAACGGCGAATACGACGTAATCTACAACAAGTACTTCGGTAAGTAATATGGCACTAACGGGTTACTCTTTATCGCTTGTTCAAGCTAGTTGGATGACTGTCCAGCTAGCCTTCACAAGCCTTTTAGTCGGTTTGATTCTGGCAGTGGTATTCGCCAGTGGTGAAATGTCTCGCCGCGTTTTCGTTAAATGGCCAATGACGGCGTTTGTGACGATTGTACGTGGCTTGCCAGAAATCCTTGTCGTGTTGTTCATCTATTTTGGTTCGACGCAGGTTCTGTTTTTAATCACCGGCGACTTTATTGAAGTTAGCCCGTTCTTGTCTGGCGTGGTGGCGTTGTCATTGATCTTCGCTTCCTACGCTTCTCAAACTCTACGTGGCGCATTAAAAGCCGTTGGAAGAGGGCAGAGAGAAGCAGCAAGTGCACTCGGCATCAGTCAAGCACACGCTTTCGTTCGCATTGTTTTACCACAAGCAGTAAGACATGCACTACCAGGTTTAACTAACCAATGGTTGGTTCTGCTGAAAGACACCGCGCTTGTATCACTGATTGGCGTAACGGATTTGTTGAAGCAAGCGCAGCTAACATCTGCAGCGACGCATGAAGCGTTTACATGGTACGCAACCGCTGCGGCGATTTACTTAGGCATTACTTTGATTACGCAACGTGCCGTAAAACTGATTGATAAGAAATTCTCAATTCAAGGTATGAGCATGGGACAGGAGGCGACCGCATGAACGAACAACACGTTTGGCAAATGCTGGATGGCTTAGGCACTAGCCTCCAATTGACCGCTGCTTCCTTGGTTGTGGGCTGCCTCTTAGCTTTGATGATGACGCTGACTCTGATCCTACGTACTCCGGGTTTGCATTGGTTAAGTCGTGGCATCATCACCTTGTTTACTGGTACGCCTTTATTGGTGCAGATCTTCTTGGTGTACTACGGTCCGGGTCAGTTTGATGCTGTAAGAGAAAGTGTATTTTGGACATGGTTAAGCCAACCTTGGTTCTGTGCGATGTTAGCACTAGCACTAAATACCGCTGCATACAGCACTCAGTTGTTCAAAGGAGCGTTTAACGCGATTCCTTCCGGTCAATGGCAAGCGTGTCGTGCATTAGGCATGAACAAAACCGCAACACTGAAAGTGCTTCTGCCATACGCTATTCGCCGTGCTGTTCCGGCTTACTCGAACGAAGTGATTTTGGTCTTCAAAGGCACGTCACTAGCAAGCACGATTACGATCATGGATCTGATGGGTTACGCGCAGCGCATTAACGCACAAACCTACGATACGTTGACGGTATTTGGTATTGCAGGCGCATTTTATTTAACGGTAAATGGTGTGCTAACTCTCATTTTCCGTCAGGTAGAGAAGAAAGCATTGGCGTTCGAAGCCGCATAATCCTTCAATCAACACTCATCATTTAGTTCCACAGTGCCTCTGCGAATGGCTCTCTTGCAGGGGCATTTTTTATATTCGTCATGGCAAATTCCTCAAGTTCTCCCAAACTTAATTCAACGCAATTGTATTGGTGGCACCATGGAAAGAAGACACTTTTTAGCGCTGTGGACATTGTTGTTCGCACCCTCATTAAAAGCGAAAACACCAATGCGGCCAACGCCAGCACAAACTGAAGGGCCATTTTATCCAGTAGTGGACATTCCTCTTCGTCAAAACTTGATTCTGCAATCAGAAGGTTTGGTCGGTGAAGCTATCGTGTTGCAAGGTAAAGTCGTAGATACATCGGGAAACCCTGTCTCAGGCATCAAAGTAGAAATCTGGCAATGCGATGGGCAGGGGATTTACGATCATCCTAAGCAACCAAATAACGATAAGTTTGATGCTCACTTTGCAGGTTTTGGCGCGGTAGAAACTCAATCGGATGGTCGCTACTTATTCCAGACTTTGTACCCCGTGCCTTATGCCTCTCGTCCACCGCACATTCACGTTAAGTTGTGGCGGGATAACCAAGAGCTTCTGACCACTCAGTTGTACTTAAAAGGCAATACTGGTGATGAGTGGTGGGGTGGCAAAGCCCGTAATTATCTGCAGTTTGAAACCATGCGAATCGACGGGCGGTTAATGGGCGAATTTAACTTTGTGATTGGCTAGCTAATCCGGTTAGGCCATTAACTCAACCAATTGCGCCAAGCATTCTTTATCCAGTATCGGATGAGGCTCGACGCTCGTGACCAAAACGATATCCACGGAAGGTAGCGATGGCATATCGTCTAAGATCTTAAGATCCTCGCTAACGCTAATACTGCCCATCGCACCGATAGCCATACCTGAACGTACAATTGCTCGTTGTGCAGAAGCCGTATTGCAACATGCCAATAGTTGATAAGGAGTGCCACGTTTGGTTAATCCGTCTACTGCTGCCGCATGGTATTTACAGTCGGTTTGGAATAGGGCGAGAGGGAGAGGTTGGGCGTTCTCAATGTCAAAATCAGGATGAGCAATCCACACGCCTTTGTCGCTCGCTAGCCAATAACCTTCTTCACTATCCGGTGCTCTTGTCACAATAGCGGCGTCTAGCTTTCCTTCATCGAGTTTCTCTCTCAAGGTGATGCTTGGCTCACTGAAGACTTGAATTGAACACGTGGGCTCAGATTGCTGTAATACGCGGATGACTTTAGGCAAGATATTGTCGTTGTAATCCTCTGGGCAACCTAAGCGAAGAGGGCGCTTGTTTTCATAGCGCCTCACTTGTTTCAGTGCTTGATTGTGCAAGCTAACCAATTGCTCTGCGTGAGAGCGTAGTGCTAATCCCGCTTCACTTAAGACAAGATTGCGACCTTCTTTTTCAAACAAACTGACGCTGAGTTCGTCTTCTAGCTTACGCATTTGCGCACTGAATGCGGATTGGGTGCGATTGATCTGCTTGGCTGCACGAGTGAAACTTCCCGTTTCGACAAAAGCCAGAAAGCTGCGTAACGCATCGATATCCATATCTAAAACTCATCCATCGTTTTTGTTGAAGTGTTCCATCAAAACTATCCGTTAGTCCCCTTAAATACAATCAGATATTGTGAATGGGTACTCAAAACACAAACCGCATGGAGGCGTCATGAAACTGTTTATTGCTAACCAAAACTACTCAAGCTGGTCACTGCGCGCATGGCTGATCTTTTCTCAATTCAAACTAGATGTCGAAGTCACCAAGCTCAAATTATTCACGGAAGATTTTTATAAGACCTTGGAAGGTATTACACCAACCGCGAAAGTCCCTACCTTAGTGGATGATGACGCAACCGTGTGGGATTCATTAGCGATTTTGGAATACGTTAACGAGCAATACTTACAAGGCAAAGCATGGCCAAGTAAGTCTGCGGAACGGGCTAAAGCACGCGCCATCGCATCAGAAATGCATTCGGGTTTCTTTAACTTAAGAAGCGAACTCCCAATGAACATCCGCGCACGCAGAAAAGTCGATCTAACGGAGGGAGCACGTAAAGATATTGCTCGCATTGACGCTATTTGGGCAGAGCAAGCAGAACTGCATCCAAACGGTTGGCTATTTGGAGAATGGTCGATAGCGGATGCTATGTATGCACCTGTGGCATTGCGTTTCCAAACTTACGGCATCGAGTTATCGGAAGGTGCCAAAGCTTACCAACAAAAGGTGCTAGCAAGTGAATCTTTACAGCAATGGTTGGAAGAGGCGAACCAAGAAACAGATATCGTAGAAGAAGATGAAGCAGGGGTAGAAGTATAAGCGCATCTTGCGATCGCCTGTAGCAAGGGAAAGCATGACAAAGCACGCTTTCCTCTTCTAGGATGGTTGTAGTTTCCGGCGCGTTTAAGCTAGGTGTTCAACAATCGCTCTGCCTACGCCGTGTGCGCTCGTTGGGTTTTGACCTGTGATGACACGATCATCCACAATTACAAACTCTTGCCATGGTTGCACTTTAGAGTAGCGCGCTGCGTTGCGTGCAAGAGATTCTTCCAATAGGAATGGGATATCGTTGATGGTGCCGAAGTCGATCTCTTCTTCACGAGTGAAGCCTGTTACTGATTTAGACGAAAGTAGCTTTTCGCCATTGCTAAGCGTGATAGGTAGAAGAGCGCCCGGACCATGACAAACTGCAGCCACAATACCGCCATCTTCATAGTGTTTTGCAGAAATCTTGGCAAAATCTTCGTTGCTCGCTAGGTCTGAAAGAAGACCAAAACCACCCGGATAGAAGATCGCATTGTAGTTGTCACCGTTGATTTGTGACACTGGAATCGTGTTGTTGATGCGGTTCTGGAAATCATCATCCGCCAAAATTTTCTCGTTCACTGCGTCGCCTTCGATGTCGGTTCCGTACAGTGGTGCTTGTCCACCTTTGATAGAGGCAATGTCGTAATCGAAGCCTGCACCTAGTAGCTCGCTAAGGGCATGAGTGAGCTCTGGCGCGTAAGTTCCGTTTGCTTGGTCAGTTTCACCAAGAGTCGCATGGTTCGTCACAATGATGAGTACTTTCTTCATGATGGTTTCCTTTTTGGCTTACGTGTATTTGTTGAACACCTTCATACTAATTGCTAAACAAATAAGTGATAATACGATTAATTGGCAAAACATTATTGCTATATAGCAAAGGTAAGTATGGACAGTTTTGAAGGCATCAATGAGTTTGTTACGGTTGCTGAGAGCTTAGGGTTTTCTGCAGCGGCAAAACAGTTAGGTTGCAGTACCAGTCATGTCAGTCGCCAAGTCACAAGATTAGAAGAGCGATTAGGTGTCGCTTTGTTAGCACGTTCGACAAGAATGGTGAGTCTAACGGAAGCGGGGCAAGCGTATTATCAACAGTGTAAAGAGTTGGTGATTGGGCTTCAGCAAGCCAATGAGCAACTCACCACGCAGCAAACTCAATTGAGTGGTACGTTACGTGTGAGTGCCGCTGGTGCGTTTTCTGAAAACCATGTAGCGCCTGCCTTGATGGCGTTTGCCAAGCAACATCCTAATCTCACGGTAGAAATCAACTTCAACACCAGCATGGTCAACTTTATTGAAGATGGTTTCGATTTTGCCATTCGTTACGGTAGGTTGAGTGATTCAGGCTTGGTTGCGAGAAAGCTGGTGGATCGTCCCATGGCAGCGGCAGCCAGTCAGCGTTATCTCGATGAACATGGTTTGCCAACGCACCCCGAGCAACTCAAGCGTCATAGCTGCATTATTGCCAACAAAGACGTTTGGTTGTTTGAAAAAGACGGCAAGCCTTTAGATGGCGTAAAAGTGCAGGGCAGATGGAAGAGCAATAACGCACACACGGTCTTGCAAGCCTGTGCAGAAGGATTAGGTGTGGCGTACTTACCGAAGAGCAGTTTCAACGATGCTATTTCGTCTGGTCGTTTGGTGCCAATCCTAGAGCCCTATTGGGGAAGTGGCAACAGCAGCTGGATTGTTTATCAGAATCGTCACTTTCTACCTCTACGAGCGCGATTGGCTATCGACTTCTTGCTTGATCATTTTGCCGATTGGCAGGAGTAATGAGGCTCTGCCAATCGGTTTGTTTATCCATTTGTTAGATCGTCAACATACTAACGTATCTACATGTTTTGATAGCTCGGTCCACCGCCACCTTCTGGTGCTTTCCACGTGATGTTTTGCGAAGGATCTTTGATGTCACAGGTTTTGCAATGCACGCAGTTGGCGGCATTTATCTGAAACTTCAACTTATTATCCACTTCCACCACTTCGTAAACCCCAGCGGGGCAATAGCGCTGACTCGGTTCGTCATACATACCTAAATTAACATCAATTGGAATGTGAGGGTAAGTCAGAACAAGGTGACAAGGTTGATTCTCTTCGTGCTGTGTTCCCGACAAAAATACCGACGAAAGCTTATCAAAACTGATTTCACCATCTGGTTTTGGGTATGCAATTGGGTGGCACTCTTGTTTAGGTTTTAACTGCTCATGATCGTGCGAATAGTCCTTGATAGACCAAGGTAACGGCTTCTTAACCAGTGGTTGCCACAGGTTGTGTTCAAAAGTCGAAAGAGCACCGCCCAGTATGCTGCCAAACTTATGAATGTTCGCACCAAAGTTACGCGTTTCAGCGAGTTCGTCATACAACCATGATGATTCAAACAACGACTGGTAGTCTGGCTCAGAAGCTCCAGTTTGTCGGGCCGTATGTACCGCTTCTGCTGCAATGATTCCGGATTTCATTGCTGTGTGGCTGCCTTTAATTTTAGCAACGTTCAAAGTCCCCGCATCACAACCAATCAATAAACCGCCAGGGAATTGTTGTCTCGGCAGAGAGGAAAGCCCACCTTTCGCAATGGCTCTTGCGCCGTAAGCGATGCGCTGAGCACCTTTCAAATGTGGTTCAATAGCAGGATGGTGTTTAAAGCGTTGAAATTCGTCAAACGGACTCAAGTAAGGATTGCTGTAATTCAAGTCGACAATAAGCCCCACGGCGATTTGGTTGTTCTCCATGTGATAGAGAAAACCGCCGCCTGTGGTATTTGTTTCACTCAAGGGCCAGCCAGCGGAGTGGATAACACTGCCAGATACATCCTTACTGTCAGTGGGTAACTCCCATATCTCTTTTAGGCCAAGCGCGTAGTGCTGTGGTTGCTTTCCTGCGTCTAGGTCGAACCTTTGAATAAGTTCTTTACCCAGATGTCCGCGACAACCTTCAGCAAAAAGGGTGTATTTTGCCCTTAGCTCGATACCTGGTTCAAAGTTAGGTTTGGCCTGGCCGTTCTTATCTAGTCCCATATCGCTCGTGTTAATGCCTGTCACGGCGCCAGTCTGATCATAATTGATGCTTGCAGCGGCAAAGCCCGGAAAAACTTCCACCCCAAGATTTTCTGCTTGGTTAGCGAGCCAACGGCAAAGGTTGGCAATGCTAATTACGTAATTATTCTCGCCATTTATCATTGGACGCGGTGTAAGGAAGTGGGGAACGCGAATATGGTTTTGTTCAGTAGTAAGATAAAAGAAATCATCTCGTTGAACTGAGGCTGCTAGCGGGGCGTCCATTTCTTTCCAATTGGGGAAAAGCTCATCTAAGGCACTAGTTTCAAAAACAGCGCCAGATAAAATATGTGCGCCCACTTCTGAGCCTTTTTCTACAACGCAAATTGAAAGTCCGTCATCTTCACTGTCTTGGTTGAGTTGAGCTAGTCGACAAGCTGCACTTAAGCCCGCAGGTCCGGCCCCCACGATCACGACATCAAACTCCATGCATTCTCGTTCCATCTCTATGCTTCCTTTCTATTATCGTCATCTGCGTGACAGGTTTTTGGTTTCTATACAGAAAACTATAGCTCAGTTGACGTTAACGTGAAGTGGACTAAGCTCAAGTAATGGATCTGACGTGTTATATGAGGCATGACCATGGAAGACCGACCATTAGCAACACTTGTGCTCGCAGAGCATGACAACCAATCGTTGGCTGTAGGGACGCTGTGTGCAATTAAAGCGGCATTTGAGATTAAGGATGATGATAAATCGCTTCCTGTTTCTGTGTTGCTTATTGGTTATCAGTGCCAATCAGTTTTGGATGAGTTGAATTGTGTTCAGGGTGTTGCAGAAATTATCTGGGTTGATGCGAAGGGATATGAACATGGATCAGCGGAAAATATCGCACCTTTGATCTCACAAGTAGCCAAAAACTACTCACACATTCTTTCTCCTGCCAGTACATTTGGTAAGAATGTGATGCCTCGTGTGGCGGCGTTGCTTAATGTTGGTCAACTTTCTGACGTGATGACAATCGAGTCTATCGATACGGTGATTCGTCCAATTTATGCTGGAAATGCATTGGCGAGAGTCACGTCGAATGATCTCTATAAAGTGATGACCATAAGAAGTACGGCTTTTGATGCCGCAGAGCTATCTGACACGCCAGTTGTCCCTAAGCTTACTCAAGTCGACACGGTGATTATCAATAAACTTAGTGAGTTTGTTTCGCAACAAACGCCAGAAAGTGAGCGACCAGAATTGCCAGCGGCTAGAGTAGTGGTGTCGGGGGGGCGTGCATTCGGGAGTAAAGAGAAGTTTGTTTTAGTAGAACAATTGGCTGACAAGCTAGGTGGAGCGGTAGGGGCGTCACGAGCGGCGGTCGATGCGGGCTATGTGTCTAATGACCATCAAGTCGGACAAACCGGCAAAATTGTTGCACCGGAGTTATACATTGCCGTCGGAATTTCTGGCGCGATCCAGCATTTGGCGGGAATGAAAGATTCCAAGGTGATTGTTGCAATTAATAGCGATCCTGATGCGCCTATTTTTGACATTGCAGATTATGGATTGGTCGGCGATTTGTTTGTGGTAATGCCTGAGCTGTTAGAGAAGCTGTAGATATAGTCTTGTTCCCTAAAACAAAAGGCTTCCGGACTGGAAGCCTTTATCATTTGATTTTAATAAGTTACTTTTCGCTCGGAAGTTGCAGGTGCTCTGCAAGTACTTTCGTAAACCTTGCAGCTTCACCACCAGTACAAGCGCGATGATCAAACGTTACGGATAGCGGCATTGCTTTCACCGAAATTGCTTGACCATTTCTTATCACAACTCGGTCGAGTATTCGGCCCGCGCCGACAATAGCGACTTGTGGCGGTGTGACGACAGGTGTTGCGTAAATACCGGCAATCGCGCCGAAGTTGGAAAGCGTAATCGTCGCGTGCTGCAATTGCTCACGACCGATTTTTCTCTCTCTGATCCCTTCAACGGTTTGATCGAGCCAACGACGAACATCTTGTGGCTCGTATTCATCTGCGTGGCGCAAAACTGGTACGTACAATCCATGACGGCTATCTACTGCAATTCCTACATTGACCGTTGTGTGTACACAGCGTGTCATGGTTTCGGCATCAAACCAAGCGTTTAAAGCAGGCTCTTCTTGACACGCATGAACAATCGCTTGAACAAGGCGGATACTGATATCTTCGTTTGGCAGCCAATCTTCCAACAACGCTTCTTCCGTAATGGTTACGGCGGCAACATGTTCGTGCGACTCGGTCATAGACGATACCATGGTACGTCGAGCGCCTTTCAAAACTTCGGTGCCTGGACGCTGTTTTCCGGCTTCGTCGTAAATATCGGCATCAACGATAAGTCCGTTCGGGCCACTACCTGACACGAGGTTAAGATCTACCCCAAGTTTTTGTGCCAACAAGCGAGCCGAAGGCAGGGCGGTAACGAGGTTACTTTCTGTCGTGTTGTGGTTGCCACCAATCCAGAAATCATCAACGTTAACATGATGCGCTTGGTGAGAAACGCTACCGACGACGGTTGCGGCGTCAGCAGTGGCTTTTTTCTCTGCCGTTACTTCTCTCCCGGCACCTGTTTCATCAATCTCTAGCAGTAATGCACCAATATTGACGATTTCACCTTCCTCACCATGACGGCTGACCACACGGCCCGAATAGGGGGCAGGGACGTCTACCGTCGCTTTTGCTGTCTCTACGGTTAAGATCACTTGATCTAATTTAACCATGTCTCCGACATTAACGTGCCATTTGACAATTTCTGACTCAGCGAGACCTTCACCGAGATCGGGTAAATTAAACGTCTTCATTTCCAATCCTCCACGAGTTCGCGCGCCGCGGTCACAATGTCTTCTTCCTGAACCATGAAATAATCTTCGTTACGGTAATAAGGCATAATGGTGTCCATTCCAGTTACTCGTTTAGGTGGGGCTTTAAGTAAGCACATGGCGTGTTCAGCGGTTCGAGCTAATAGCTCAGATCCCACACCACAAGTTTTACTCGCTTCATGAACAACGAGTAAACGTCCAGTTTTTTCTAGTGAGCTGAAAATCGTCGCGGTATCAATTGGCTTAATACTCGCCAAATCAATCACCTCGACTTCAATTCCCTGACTAGACAAGGTTTGCGCGGCCTGAAGTGACTCTACGACGCATGCGCCCCAAGTAACGAGCGTGATATCTCGCCCCTTACGTAAGGTGAAGCAGGTGTCGAGTGGGAGTGCTTCGCCGTTATCAACGACTTCAGATTTAACGGTGCGATATATGCGCTTCGGTTCGAAGAACATGACGGGATCATTGCTTCTAATTGCGGCGAGAAGTAAGCCGTATGCGCGTTGTGGTGAAGAAGGAATCACCACTTTAAATCCAGCAGTGTGAGCAAATAGCGCTTCCACGCTTTCTGAGTGGTGTTCCGGAGCGTGGATACCGCCGCCAAATGGCGCACGAAAAACCGCGGGACAAGTGAGCCGACCGCGAGTTCTGTTACGCATTCGAGCCGCGTGGCACATTAAGTGCTCCATCGCAGGAAAAACGAAACCTTGAAACTGAAATTCGGCGACAGGTCGTAATCCTTGCGTTGCCATACCGACCGCAACCCCGCCGATTAAGGCTTCAGCGAGGGGCGTATCGATTACTCGTTTAAGACCAAACTCTTGCTTTAGTCCAACAGTGGCACGAAATACACCACCATTATCGCCCACGTCTTCACCTAATACGACAACATTGGGGTCTTGTTGCATTTCGTGGTGCAGGGCAAGGTTTACTGCTTCAACCAACGTTAGCTCAGCCATGTCTGCCTCCCTGCATTCTCATTGCCTTGTTGATGAGTTCATCTCTTTGTGCATGAAGCTCTTGAGGTAGCGATTCATACAAATAATCGAAACCGGTTTCTGGTGCTTGTGGCGGTAAGCTCAGATAGCGTTCAACAGCTAACTCTACTTGCTCTTTACAGTAATCTAGCCATTGCTGTTCTTGTTCGTCGCTCCAAGCGCCTTGATTAAGGAGGTACGTTTTAAGACGTGCGATAGGTTCGTATTGCCATGCAGTTTGAACATCATCTTCTTTACGATAACGAGTCGCATCATCGGCCGTAGTGTGGTCACTCAGTCGGTAACTCACCGCTTCGATGAGTGTTGCACCTTTCCCTTTTCTTGCTCTCTCAAGGGCGGTTTTAGTTGCATCATAAACGGCGACGACATCGTTACCATCGACAGTAATACCCGGTATACCTGCACCTTGCGCTTTTTCTGATAAGAAATCGGCGGCACATTGGAGACTACGCGGCACTGAAATTGCCCACTGGTTATTGTTTACGACGAAAACAAGTGGAATATTCCAAGTACCTGCGCAGTTTATTGACTCAAGAAAGTCCCCTTTGGATGTACCACCATCGCCGCACATGACTAGCGCAGCTTCATGGTTACCTTGAATTTTTAGTGCGGAAGCCACCCCGACAGCATGCGTACATTGCGTCGCTATGGGTACACAGTAGGGAAGGTCTCGGCTAGGAACCGGACTGCCTTCAGGAGCAAAATCACTCCCGCGCTCATCGCCACCCCAGTATTGAAGGTTCTTTTCCATGCCAATGCCACGACACCACATCGCAGGCATATCGCGGTAGTAAGGAACAAACACATCATCGGCTTTAAGTGCTCTGCCGACCGCAATGCCTATGGCTTCCGCGCCTAAGTGTGAGGGATAGGTCCCTAGCTTACCGGTGCGTTGCAAGGCAACTGCTTTGTTGTCGTAAGTGCGAGTTAATACCATGTCTCGGTAAAACCCGACCAATGTTTCAGTGTCAGCCCAGTTGGGTAGTTGGCCGACGAGGTCCCCACGATGGTCGATAAACCGATGCATGGGTAATGCCTGAACGTTCATCTCAAGCTCCTTTTGACGCTGCGGGTCTTTTGGACTGCAGCTGTTCATACAAAACCAGAGTTTGTATGGGTACTCAAACTCTGATATCAGCGCAAAGGCCATACCTAAGGTTGCGTGTGCTTTCGATAGCGGTAGGCATCTGTTCGTCCCTTAAACTATTTGTCGATAACATCGCTGCGATTATTTCACCGCAAGATACAGAGAAAGGCTTTTCTGTATCTAACCCTCTAACTAAATCGTGGTATAGCCAGATACAATAAGTGTAAACAAATTGTTAAATTATGCTTCATTTTGACTTTCGCTCAGTAGTAAAGTTTTGCTTACACCCTGATTTTGCAGAGTAATATGCTGCTATTTTGTTGGTGGCATTTTTAAACTCGAATTTAATTACTGGTTAATGAAACATATTTGCAACAAAATTTGGCTGTAAAATTTGACAAAGTGAGTCATTATTAATGAATCAACTCAAACAGTTGCTATATGATGAATTGCAAATTTTTGTTGTGCTCGAAGCCTCGACCTTATGAGAATGCATAACTTCTTCCCAACTGAGTGGAATCAAGGTAGGGTGACGGCATTACAAATGTATACCCTCGGCAGTCCTTGAGCTTATCCAAAGTAGGTGGTGCTCAAGCGGAAGTGATTATGGAGAAGTTATGTACCACGCTCATGTTTATTTTCCCCTAAGAGAACAAGATAAAGCGCAAGCCTTGAACGAGATCATCCGTCAAGAGCGTCAAGATGTGCTGCGTGTGTTTCCATTAGTTGGACGGTTAGTTGGCCCACACAAAATGCCGATGTTTGAAATTCATCTAGAATCATTGAGTGAAGAGTTCTTGGCGTGGCTTGATACGATTCGAGGCGATTTTTCTGTGCTTATTCACCCAGTAAGCGAAGAAGAGTTGCTCGATCACACAGAACGCGCGATTTGGTTGGGCAGAGAGATTGGTGTATTTGAAGAAAAGTTAGAGAAATAGTTGCTTTCTCGCCCATGCATGACCGCTTTGAATCCTTCTCTTCTCATTGCGGTCGCAGCTTCTGCTTAACGCCTCATCTTCATTGATGGGTGCGGAAACCCTCTCTTACGCTTTGCTGTAGCTATTTTTGTGCTAAACCTAAAAGTAGGCTTTCGAACTTCACGCACAAAGCGTGAAAATATCGCTGTTTAGCATGCCATTAAATGAATTTTGGTGGTAATAAAATAATAAGTCTTTGATAAATCAAATAGGTATAGCAGGGAAGTGCAGTTTACGACCCCAACGCCATTGGCAGTGGCGCCGATAATTTATGAGGGGGAAGGGTATGTTTTCAATACTCTTGGTTATACTTGCACTCTATATATTTTGGCTGTTGTTTCGCTACGGGCCTGCGTTTGCCGGGCGTACCGCTCAAAAAAAACGTGACTGGGTTGGGCCTACCACCAACAAAGAAGAGTGGCGAGAATTTTGTACGGATGTATTTCAGCCGTTCAGTTCTCAAACGACTTTCTACGCCATTGCTTATTTTGCCAATTACGTAGCAGCAGCGAACGCAATATCTTGGTCAACGATATACGAAGGCGATTATCCGGTCATCATAAGCCGATTTGGTAGCTACTTCATTTTAAGCACGCATGATGCACTGGTCGTAGCTGGGTTTATTGCGCTTGCTTTCTTTATCATTAATTGGCAACTTGCCATGCGCTGCTCTGGTATTCTTAGCCAGTATCTAGTGCGGATTCTTATTATTAATCAAAAGCGCTTTGTCGCGATTAGCTTGGTGTTTTGCAGCTACTTTTCGTACCTACTGACGCTTGGTATATTCTGGCTGTTCCATGATGGGTATTCAATCTGGCATGGATTAATGCTTAGCCCTGTGTTCCTGCTGTTAGCTTTATTGGTAGCGGTTGTTGTGCCATCTGCAAAAAGAGAAAATAGTGTACCTAAGTAATCCCGAGATGGTTTGTTCAGCGGGAATAGTTTGGCTTGTAGACTAGGTAGTGGTGTAAAGGACTAGCCAGTCTAAATCACGAAGCGGCAACAAAGTATACGAGCCGAGATCTTTACTTCATCAGGTATTTGGATGGCTTTGGGGCGTTTACTTAAGCAAGGTAGGCTGCACTTTTAACTCGATCAGATTATCACGTTCTGGTTTAGCCTTATCGAATGACAAAATAAAGCTGCAATTCGATAACCCTAGACAAGATGATATGTCTTCGTAAAAGGGTGAAGTGTTCGTACTGGGAACTTAGAATTAAAAAACGCGGCCAAAGAATAGCCGCGTTTATTAGAATAAGAGATTTAACTTTCTGTCACAGGTTCAGAGGCTTGTTCAGCGCTTGAATCCACAGCTTTTACAAGTAGTAGACCAACACCTCCGACGATGGCACCACATAGAATAAACACTAAGCGCCCCCATACTGGGTTAGGTAGCAGAGCCATAAACATGACACCTATACCTGCGACCGCGATAAGTTTACCCAGCATTTGACGTTGCTTGTTATCGAGTTTTCTCTGTGCCACTGATTCCGCTACAAGAGGCGTTGATAGGTTTTCAAAGAACTTATCGACATCTGCTTGACGTTTGTCAGTTAGAGGCTTGTAGAATAGAGTCGACAACATGAAGAAGCCACCAGTTAGCGTCATGTGTCCGATTAGACCTATTGCTACTTTCACATCAGACCATTCTCGGCTAGTCAACTCCTCAAGGCCAAACGCCGATGACACCATATCAGCTGTGATAACAAACCCAACAAGGTAGGAAACGATGCCACCCACGACTAGAGTTCCCCAACCTGCCCAGTCTGGAGTTTTCTTGATAAAGAAGCCTAAAAACGCTGGAATTGTCATTGGGAATCCGATGAGCGCACCAACGTACATCATAGTGTCGAATAGACTCAGACCTTTTAGAGAGTTTATAAACTGCGCGATTAGAATAATTGCAACGCCAAATACCGCCGATGTTGCTTTAGAAACTGCGACTAGCTCTTTCTCTGATGCTTGGCCTTTACGAACGATCGGTTCATAAAAGTTCTTTACGAAAATACCTGAGTTGCGGTTAAGACCAGAGTCCATAGAGGACATCGTAGCAGCAAACATTGCAGCGACCAGAAGTCCAACCATACCTGCTGGCATGTATTCTTGAACGAAGTATAGGTACGCGAAGTCGCCTGCTTTGTTACCAGCATCTGGATAAGCTGCCGCTAAATCAACACCTTGGCCTGCAATATACCAAGAAGGCATGAACCAAATGAAAACTCCACCCAGCATCAATACACATGCTAGCAAAGCTGCTTTTTTTGCATTTTTAGAGTCTTTTGCAGCTAGGTAACGGTAAGAGTTCAACATATTGTTTGTAATAGAGAACTGCTTAACGAAGATAAAGAACGCCCAAATACTAAAGATGCTTAAGTAGTTCAGGTTGTTACCTGCAACAAAGCTCCCACTTTCTGCGACTGGGAAGTTAGAGATAATTTCAGTAACGCCACCACCTTGAACAATAGCAACGGCTGCACATGTGATTGTTACCGCCATGATGATGACCATTTGCATGAAATCGGAGGCGATAACCGCCCAAGAGCCGCCAGTTACCGACATCGCAAGTACAACTAAACCGGTAATCCAGATGGTTGCTGTCATATCAAAACCAAAAATACCTGAAGCTATAATAGCAAGGGCGTTAAGCCATACACCTGCAGAGACAACACTGTTTGGCATCGAAGACCAAGTAAATACTTGTTCGTTTGTTGTACCAAAACGCATACGAATGGCTTCTATGACAGTTACGACGCGTAACTGACGAAATTTCGGTGCAAAGTAAGCGAAGTTCATGAAGTAACCAAACGCGTTTGCAAGGAAAATAATAGCGACAGCAAAACCATCATTGTAGGCTTTACCAGCGGCGCCAGTAAATGTCCAAGCAGAGAATTGAGTCATAAACGCCGTTGCTCCAACCATCCACCAAAGCATGTTGCCGCCACCTCGGAAGTAGTCGCTTGTAGTACTAGTAAAAGTTCTGAACATCCAACCTATTGCGATTAAGAATAGAAAATAGATGCCCACAATGAGAGTATTGAGTTCCATCTTTAGACCTTTGAAGTAGTTTATTGTCCTAAGTAATAGTAACGTTCGCTCCCCTTATTTGTAGTACAATAATTCAAAATCGTGACCAGTAAGGCGTAATAAACCCTTTAATTAATCATACAAGTGATCGGTGTCAGATATTGCTTTTCTCTGAAGCTGCTAAAAGTGTCGAGTTTAGGCATGGGTTCTATGAATATACTTATAAAGAATCTTAAGTCCTCTAATAAGAATGGACGCGGATTTATGCATATCTGGCAGAGGGATATAACATCGATTGATGTAGGATTGTTAAAAAAAAGCCCATGCAAGCCTGTACTGCATGGGCCAAACGGTACCAGTACCGCGAGCTGTCGGCTGAAGTTCGCAACAGCGGCTTTACATGATTACTAACCACTGCAGATGACGTTCGAGGGGACATCACCTGAATTCGGTTGTTTATGTAACGCTGCTAGATCTTCGACAATCATTGCGCACATGCAATGCTAAGCTCTCTAAAATGTAGTTATGATATGGAGCAACTAATCAGTTTACACTCGCTCTGATGTTGGCAAGTGACAATGGCTATTCGTTGCATTTTGCTAACGTCGCCCCATTTATGATATTGTATTATTAATTAAGATAAATGCTGATGATACCAAATTGTGACAGAGAACATGTTTAGCAAATAGGCCTGTGATCTGGATGATTACAGGCTAAGCCGATAAAGGGGCCCGACTGTCGCTTTTGTCTGAGGTGCGATACGGGTTTGTTGAACTAATAGTAACTCTGCAGTTGCAATTGCATCTGCAAGTGCATTATGGCCGTTGTAAGCGGGTAACCCGTAACGTTCCCTTGTCGCTGCTAGAGTCACATCTGATTCATCGGAAGCATTGATAGCTCTTTGTAACCTTTTTTCTATTCGCAAGGTGTCTATCCAAATGAGCGGCAACTCTTTTATGTTGAAAACTCGCTGTAAATATTGATTAATAAAGCTAGTTTCGACTATACATCCGTGCGCAACAATAACTTTGTTTTCTGCTGCTTTAAAGAATGTCCGCATTGCTTCATGAATAGAGATTCCATCAGTCAGCATTTGTTGGGTAATATGGTTAACAACTATGGTTTCGGGCTTAATTTTTGAGTCGCTATGTACATAAAGGTGTTGGCTTGTTGCTAAGTCAATATGGCCTTGTCGAATCTCTACCCAGCCCATGGAAAGAATGACTTCGTCCTCACTGTCTAAGCCAGTTGTTTCAAGATCTAGAACGATGAACTCAGTGTCAAAAGCTCGTTGATTTACGTCCAGATTTGGCGAGCGAAGCAGCTTTTTAAGATAAAGAGGGATGTGCTTCTTTTTACAGTGCTTTTGTCTCTGACGATTTTTTCGTGTCAATGGATGAAAGTACTCAAGTAAGCGCTTCATTATCGGCTCCCAAAACGGAGTTTGGCGACTTCTTGTAGATCTGCAATGATGCGGAACGCGTCTTTTAAATGTTGACGTTCAAAACTACCGAACGTATTGGGGTCAATGTGGTTATTTGGCTCATCTCCACTTTTTAGTGCTTCTAATTGATGGGCAAATCGAAACGACAAGATGAATTGATATGCGTTTATTATATTTTTGTACGCGTCATGGCTGAGCAGCCCTTTTTCGTTGGCTGCTTTAAAACGCTCATCAGTTGCAGTGAGGTCACATTCAACTGCAAGACCATAAATCCTTGCAAGATCAATGATTAGATTAATCGCGTATTTTTTTACGTCGAGCGTTTTCTTGTTCTCTCCCGATTTTTGTAATACTAGGCTATTGAATATTCCTAGCGGTGGGTTTGTTTTCACCGCATCGTTAACTAACATCGTAAGGAATTCTCTATTAGCGTTGATGTTAGAGTGAAGCTCATCGCGAAGTATCTGTTCAAAGTCTTTGTTTCCATAAACGGTTCGGATTTCTAAAAAGACACTGATATTGAGGAGGCGCTCGTATTCAGGATTTGCCACCCATTTCTTATAGTACTTTTTCCAAACAGAGAGAGGCTGGCACCATTTAGGGGTCGCTGCCATAAACTTCCCTGGACACAATGGATAGTTACATTTATTCAGGCCATTACTTACTATCATTGCTAAATGTTTGAAGTAGATACGGTCGTTATCTGTTGCCGAATCATCTAATACGATGGCGCTATCTTGATCTGACAGCATATGTACTTCTTGGCGAGCATGAGAGCCTGCCACAATCCAAGAGAAGTCACAGGGAGGTGTTCCCAACTTATCAATGGCTATTTGTATTAACCTACGAGTGTACGCATCCATAATCATGGTCATCACTTTACCAATGATTTCTGGTGAAACCCGTCCTTCGACTAATGCTTCAAAAATAGCTTGGCGCTCAGACGTAAAACTAGACAACGCTTTGACACTGCCAGCATATTTGATCTTTTCAATTAAAAATATTGCTTGGACTCGATGGTTTTGAACCAAGTGCGTTGTTGTCAAAACGCCAACGACGTTATTGTCTCTGACTAGGGGTAAATTTCTTATGTTGTGCTGCATCATAATGGAGGCTGCGTGCAGAACTAAATCGTCAGGATGAATTGTTTTAGGATCAGGCGACATGACTTCGACGACTGGTGTTGAGATGCTTAATCCTTTGGCGATGACTCGCTTTGTCATATCTCGGTCGGTAATCAGTCCAACTATTTTATTATCACGATAAACGACAGCGCAGGGAGAGCACTTATCGATCATCTCGTTGGCGACTGACTGAATGGATTGCTCAGCGGTTACAATTGCAACTCGACCACTAGCAACTTCCTCTACACGCCGAATAAACAACCCTTTTTCTTTGTTAGACCACACGACATCTAATGCTGACTTTAGCCGTACCTGAGCTTGTGATGCAAAATGTTCAGCACATTCAGGATGAGAAGTGCACAACTTTTTCAGCGCAGCATTTGGAATTACATAAACTAATGAATTTTCGATTGCAATTGCTTTGTATTCTTTTCCGCTTTCGACTTCGTTACCAAGAAAAGTGAAGCCAAACAAATCTTCCGGACCAAGTTTAGCTCTCAATATGCCATCAGATTTACGCTGTTCGATAGAGCCAGTTCTAATAATATAAAGTGACTTTTCGTTCTTAGAAGAACATTGATCAACAACATCCCCCTTGCTTAAATAAGTGATCTTAACAGATGAAGCAAGCTCGCGAAGTGCACCTTTAGGTACCTTGTCAAACGGATCAATCTGGCTGATAAACTGTATGATATTTGGCAGTAGCGAGTCGGTCATAACACAACATTCTCAAAATACATTTGTATTACTATATATCAAAATATTGATGGTGTGCCATAAAGAATTGGAGGAAACGAAATTAAAAAAGCACGCGAGATGCGTGCTTTTGCCTAGTTATTAGATCGCCCAAGCCCTAAGCTTAACTGGCTTCGGGTAAGCGATGTTTTGACTCCAACAAGTGGTTAGCCGAAGCTTGACGTGCTTTTTCAGCATTGCCTGCCATTATTGCTTCATAAATCTCACGATGTTCTTCGATGCACGTATTGCCTTCCTCAGATGAGTGAGCAATAAAGTTAATGAACATTGTAGTCAGAACATGCCCAAACGGTAAGAAAAAGTCGTTTCCGGTTGAGTTAAAAATAATGCTATGGAAACGAATATCTACATCCATCCAGCGCGCTTTGTCCAGTTCGTCTGCTTTAGCGACTTCCAACATATCTTGGAATGCTTCTGATAGCTGAATTCGCTGTTCCGCAGTGGCATTTTTCGCTGCGAGTGCACAAGCTTCAGGCTCTATCGCGCGTCGTAACCCCAAAAATTGATGACAGAACTGATCTATCTCTGTTAGACCGTCCATCCATTCAATTAATTGTGGGTCTAAAAAGTTCCAGTACGCTCGGTTGATGACTCGAGTACCAACTTTTGGACGTGACTCGAGTAAACCTTTTGATGTTAAAAGTTTTACGGCTTCACGCAAAGCTGTGCGACTGATACCAAACTGTTCACACAGGGACATTTCTCCTGGAAGAATGGACCCTTGAGGGATCTTGCCTGACAAAATGCTACGAGCAATTTCGCGAGCTACTTGTACATGTAAGCTGCGCTTGGAACCGGAGATAGAATGAAATTCACCAGACATAAAATCACTTATCGTTAAAATTGTATTATTTAAGCTTGGACTATATCATCCAAAGTGTAGCTCACCAAGAAGATGTTTACGTAATAACAGCTGTCTTCACAAATCCATTTTGAATCTCCGACTGCTTTATGAAGCCTTCATGATTATGATACTTAGCGTATAACAGATGAGGCCACCGATTCTTACATCATTCCTTATTTATTTGTTAGCTCAATATGTTAGTTAACTCTAGTCGCGCCTACTTATTGTACTCACTGATTTTCAATACACAGCACACAATTTGAATAGAAGATCAGGTTTCTTGTTAAATAAAGTGATATTGTATTATTATATACTAAAGATCGGTGTGCATGATGTTACTACTCGACCATTCAATATTGAGTTTGGCCAATATACCTCGCGAGTAAAAATCATATTCATAAGATCGTTAGATTTTAGACGCTAAATAACAGTGCTTTACATTTACACAGAAAGTCTCCGCCTTCAAAGCGTGTTTCATTTGGCCTTTTCTTAATTATTAGCTAAACAAGTCGTTTAGGCTGCTGGCAATGAGGAATATAGATGGCAGAGTTTTCACTTCTCGGGAATTCAAATCACAAGATACATGTACAAGTAGCAAGACAGATTTCTCGCAAAATATTGTCAGGAGAATTAAGTCAAAATGAGAAGCTCCCGAGTGAAATAGAACTGTGTAAGTTGTTTGGTGTTAGTCGGACAGCACTACGAGAGTCGACGAAGTTGCTGTCTGCTAAAGGCTTAATTATCTCTAAACCAAAAGTTGGAACTACGGTACTACCAAGAAACTATTGGCATTTTCTTGATCCTCAACTCTTAGAGTGGATCCAAGATTTAGAAGATACTAAGCCGTTTCTATCTCAGTTTTTAGGATTGCGTAAAGCCATAGAACCAGAGGCGTGTGCGCTGGCAGCCCAAAATGCCAATGCTGAGCAAAGAAAGCTGTTGTCAATTGTATTTCAAAGAATGACGATGGCAGCACGATGTCACGATTATGATGAGTGGATTGCTAACGATCATTTGTTTCATCAAACGATATTCCTTTGTACCGATAATCAATTCTACGTTCCCTTCAGCAATATACTTTCGACCATATTTAAGGTGTTTATTGACAAGTCAGTTGAAGGAGGGAGGTTCTGCCTTAATGAGCACCGTGCAATTTATGATGCAATTATGGTCGGAAACTCATTTCAAGCTCGTTTAGCCTCTCAAACGCTGTTAAATGATGAGAATCAGAGGCTTTCCGACGCCGTGAATAGTTAAGATCTTGCGTACATTTTTATTGACTAAAAAGAGTTTTCTGTCGTTTCTTTTTGTCATGAACTTTGCCTAATGACAGGGCTCTTTAGTTTAAACGTTTAACCTCATTACAAAGGTTTACTAATGTTTTCCCAACCATATATAAAGAAAAACTTATCTCTTGCTTGGCCGCTTGCTCTTAATGCTTTGTTGATGCAATCAATGCTTATGATTGATACGCTGCTTGTTACGCCATTAGGTGAAGTTTCACTTGCTGCTATGGGGATTGCTACAACAATAGTTTCTTTTGTTTTAGGTATCCAAATGGCTCTAGCAAATGGGTCTCAATTGGTACTTAGCCGTGCCGTAGGCTCTGGTCATTATCTATCGTTAAATAAAGGTTTCTGGGCAGCTTTAGTTATCAACGTTCTAGTCGCATCCTTATTCTGGCTGTTGATTACTGTCTTTGATGAAGCGTTAATCAGTAAGTTGACGGATAACGTTGATCTCTATGCGGAGACAAAATGCTACCTTGCAATTGCTAAGTTCATCGTCATATTCAATGCCATTACTCAGGTTATGATTGCGGTGTTCAATGCGCTTGGACGGACCAAAGTTCCATTTAAAGGCTATTTGATTGAATTGCCAGTCAACGTGGCGATGTCTTATGTTCTGATTCACGGCCTGACTAATTTTGAAGGTATTGGCGTTCAAGGCGCCGCGGCGGGTAGTTTGGTTGCTATTAGTATTCGGCTGTTATATTTAACCATGTGCATTAAGCTTGATGATTCTATCATCTTGTCTATTAAGAAGCTTGATGCGTCATTGAAAAGCAATATACATAAGCATTTTAAAGAGATTTTCCCCGTCGCGGCGAACGTCACAATGTTACAAACTGGCGCAACGATATACATGTTGCTGTACTCGCAACTGACCTTAAATGCTTATGTCGCTATGACTATCGTGATGCCTTGGATCAAAGCGGGTACTCAGTTCATTACTGCTTGGGCGCATTCATCGGCAATCACGATTAGCCAAGCAATTGGATCAAGAAAAATGGATGAGCTGCGTAACAATGTCGATATTAGTATTGATATGGCCGTGATGATCTCGTTCGTTTCAGCATTTTTCTTTTTTGCACTTAGTTTCGTGCTTCCTGATTTGTATCCCGACTTAGACCCGAGTACTTACAAAGCGTTATCCGCGATTGCTCCACTTTACATACTGCTACCGATAGTACGTGGCTATAACACCGTTCATGGTCATATTTTGAGAGCGTTAGGTAAAACAACGGAGGTGTTTAAGATTAACTTTACCGGTCAGTGGGTAATCTCAATACCGTTATGTGCTTTGATGATTTTATACTTGGATCTTTCAGTATTTTGGGTGTTTGCAATCATGCCGTTTGAAGAAATTGTTAAGGCATGGCCATTTAGGCATTTAGCACGTAAGTCTCTGAAAGATTTCGATATTAATAAGGCAGACAAGCTAATGTACGATTGATCCTATGACTATTGGATTAGGTCGAAAATATTGTAGATGCTATGGACTAAAGAGGAGTATGTCTAGCTTATCATTTTGGGGTTTATCGAGTTTATAAATTGTGATCAATAGAGCACATCATAACTTCTTTCCTCGAATCATTCCTTTGCAAACCTTATTATATGTATGACAATATTACATATAATAAGGTTTAAACATGAAACTCAATCTACTCGTAGCCGCAATGGCTGTTACCTTACCAACTCTTGCTATCGCTTCTGATTTAAATAATGGCGTTGATTATCCAGTCCCTGCCGATAAATTTGATATGCGAAACTGGAAGATCACTATTCCTTCCGATATCAATGAAGACGGAAAAGTGGACGAAATCGAGGGTGTGGCGATGCTGAGTTATTCACACAAAGACTTCTTCTTCTTGAACGAAGAAGGCAACTTGGTATTTGAAGTGCAGAATAAAGCGGTAACGACAAAAAACTCAAAGAATGCACGCTCTGAACTACGTGAAATGCCTCGTGGCGCTGACTTTTCTATTCAAACCGATGATTTAGCAAACCATTGGGCTTTATCGAGCCACCCTCAGGCTGCTAAACACAGTCGCGTAGGTGGAACGTTGGAAGCGACCTTGAAAGTGAACCATGTTTCTGAACACGCCAAATTTCCAGAAAAAGGGCCTGCTCATTCTGTTGTTGTCGGTCAAATCCACGCGAAAAAAATTGATGCAAGAATAAAAGAGGGTAAAGGTTATGGACATGGAAATGAACCCATTAAAATCTTCTATAAAAAATTCCCAGAACACAAAATGGGCTCTGTATTTTGGAACTACGAGCGTAACCTAGCGAAGGAAGATCCAAATCGTATTGATATTGCATATCCAGTATGGGGAAATACTTGGGATAACCTTGAAGAACCAGGCCAAGCAGGTATCGCTCTTGGTGAAGAGTTCAGCTACAAGATAGAAGTTCAAGGAACTATGATGAACTTGACGTTTGAAACAGAACGCCACGAGACAGTGACTTATTCCATAGATCTCAGTAAGGGGATTGATAGTAAGGACTTTGAGCATGGCTACGCAGAAGACATGTTCTATTTTAAAGCAGGAGCTTATGGTCAATGTAGCGTCAGTGAGTCTCACCCTGTGTGGGGTACAGGATGTGCGGGCACCGGTGATTTTACAGTCGACAAGAAAAACGGTGACTATAACAGCGTGACATTTTCTAAGCTCAAGCTAAATCAAAATTGAAACTAATAGAAAACTAAGAGCTACTCGATTTCTACTTAAGCCTCATCGATTTGATGAGGCTTTTGTTTTCAGTGGAATTCTTTAAAAGGTAAGAAACAAGATAGAGCAAGCAATCACTGGGACTGGCTTGAATTTAGAGTATTGTGTTGAATTTTGTTCTTCTGAAGAGGTAAAAAAATAAAGCCAGGCTCGAAAGCCTGGCCTAGTATCAAGTGCTACAAAATAACACTAGAGTTGCTTTGAATCGATGTTATCGAAATATGCTTTTGTTGAAGCACCACTTGTGTCCCCTACGTAAATAGTTAGCTGTGATGGTGTATTCGTTGCGTCTAAGCCTGTTTCGGACTGGCTTGGCGCATCAACCGTTTTTCCATTAATAGAAACGTTAATCTCATCACCATCCCAAGCTAGGGACATTGAGTTCCAAGCGTCAGTCGTAATAGTGCCTATTTCTACGTCATCTGATCCTGCTTCGGCTTCAACTTTACCACTGCCCGAAATTCTCAATTCGTAGTAACGATCTGAGTTGTTTTTACCTGAGCCAACATTAATGTATGTAGTTTTTTCGTTGTCTGACGGAATGTAAACATCGAATGACACGCTACCGTTTGATGTTGCTCCGTTTGAAAACTCGCGCGTAACGTATGGTTTGTTGGTCGTATCTGTGTCGGATATTAGCAGAGAGTTAGCGCCGCTCTTTGATACGTCATCACTTACTACAGCCACGGACGTCAAGGTGGAGGAGTCATCAGCAACCGTATTGTATTCTTTCCAACTAGAGTTTGCTGAACTGATATTTGTTCCTACTGGGTATGAGTCAAAGTTTTCACTCACGTCTTCTGACGGTTTATCAGGATTAGAACTTCCGTCTGAAATGACAACCGCTTCGCTTGATGCACTGTTGTAAATTGTCGCGAGGTCTAAGCCTGGAATGTAGTTGTCAAAATCCTCTTCTAGAACCAACACTTCAGAGCCAGAATCACTAGAGTAAATCTTCAAGTTGTCTGCATTTAATTCAAAGTTTGTAGTGTTGCCATTATCACCTAGTCTCAGTGATACATAGGTTACAGCGGTGCCATCAGCGACAGGTAACATTTCACCTATTTGTTTACCGTTAACCGAAAAAGAGAAGAAGTTTTCTATCCAACTGACTTCTATCGCGAGGTTTTCACCTAACTCAAACGTGTCGCCTGTTTCCGTCAAGTTTCCACTTGCATCGCGGTATTTGATTTTGCCGTTTTCAAATGCCACTTCGCCATGCAAGTTGGAATTCGAGGTTTTTGCTGCATAAAATGAGATGTAAGCATTGTCACCAGAACCGTCGGCTTCCTGTTCTGTTTCTTCATGATGCTGGTAAGTTAGATCTACAGTTAGTCGGCCTGTTGAAATTTCTGAAACACTCGTTGAATCAGACAGCTTGATTCGTAACTCACCGGTGTCTTCTTCTGTTCCACCTTTATTGGTATCCAAAATTTGTACGACGTTGTTATCGCCAGCGTCATTATTTGCCGCTGCAACTGCATCTTTCACCGCATCGTTTTCTGATTCATCGTTACCGGTGAAGTTTCCGTCATTTGTTCCTGAGATGGTTAACATGCCGTTTGAAACTTCATAAGTCCCTGTTAACTCGGTAGGGTTACCTAGATCGCTCTCGTCATAAAGGTTGAATGTAAGCGTCTCTGTATCTTTATCTTCGGTATAAGTTGAAGTGTAGATTGTGTAAGTACCGAAGTTATCATCATCGTTATAATACTTTTGCGTACCGTCTTCAAAGACATAGACGTTTGGCAGGTCGTGCTCATCATCGGATTTCGCCACAGTGGCTGGTGTTGAAATATCCCACATACCTTGGCTCAACTCAGACTCAGTTTCTGTTGGTGGGGGAGCCGATGGTGCATCCCTTAAATCAGTGTTACATCCGGTTAACAAACCTGTGGAAATAGCAATTGCTGCTGCAATTTTTGTTACTTGCATGGTAGGTACTCACTTCTATGTGTTTTTATTTATGTAATATTGTTAGACAAATAATTTCTGTCATCTAGATGGTTTTATCAATAGAATGATCCGACTCACACTAGATACAATGATTGCTCACTGAAGTGATGAATAAGTCACACAAAATAGTTGAATATCAACATCAATAAGAGCTGAACCTTTATGAGGTTGACAGCTTTCTTTATAGAGGAACAGCAAAAACTAAAGGTGATTTAGGAAAGAAATTTGATTTTACATCAAGATTTTTGATTTTAAGCCATTGAAATTATTGTTGTTTATATTTTTTTAATCTTCTTCTTTATCATATGAAACGAGTTAAAACATTTCTCTGTAAGTGATGTCTACAAAGGTCGTTTTAGAATCAGACATAGCTAACACTTTTGAATATATAATAATACAAATTGTCAGTTGAGGGGCACTTACATGATTAATATCACAGAACTCTCATGATGAATTAACTAGTATTTGTCATACATTAATTCAATAGTGTTGAATCAAATCCAGGGATTTAAGTGGTATCCCAAAAAATATATACAGAGAGATATAATCATGAAAGCAGTTACAACAATGTCCCTATTCGTTGCTTCCACATTAATGGCGGGAGCGGTTTCCGCAGCAACTTTAGACTATCGCGCAGAATATAAGCATGAGAGTGAAACTTATGCCCAACGTATCAAAATTAGTGGTAGTTCTAAAATTAACGATCAGACCAAACTGAACTTTGGTGTAGAACAAAAATTCCATAGTTACGACAACTCGCATTTTTGGGATCAACTCGTTGCTGGTGATTCTGAGTTTGATTGGGGAGTTCGCTACCAAATAAATAAACAATGGTTTATCCAACCAGGGATGCCTATTACTTTTGGTGATGATGACGAAAAAACCACTTATAAACCACAAGTTCGTGTTGGTTACAAATCCTCTTTTGGCTTAAGTACCGCTTTACGTTACCGACACGAATTTCAAGTTTATTCAGATGGTGCAGGTAACAAAACACTAACGGATGGTACTTCGGTAAGCGTTGCTGGGAAAACAGTTGAACAAGGTAAGTGGACACTGACAGGCTCTTACGATATGCGTCAGTTTGATAACGAGTACCTTGATAACGTCAAGCTGAGCTATGAGATCAACTACAACAAAAACTATGACGAAGTGCGTTTATCTGATTGGAAAGATTCTGAGTGGGATGCTGGCTTAATTGTTGGTTACCAAATGGGAGATTTCCGTCCTTACTTTGAATTGTGGAATGTCAAAGGTAAGGATGGTTCAACCACGGATGACCGCCAATTGAGAACACGCCTTGGCCTTAAATACAGCTTTTAACCCGAGTGTTATTGCCTAATTGTTGTTACAGCAAAAGAGCTGTTAATTCATTTTTATATTGTAGGTGTTAGATTACATGAAGCATATTTTCTTCAAAAGCTTGTTAGCTTCTTCTATTTTACTTGCTGTGGGCTGTAATAGTACGGCGACCATGGTAGATCCATTTCCAAACAACCAAGAAACTGGTGCTGATATTCTGACTCCCGTTACGATAACGGCGAGTAGTCATGATGGTAATGTTCCAGAGCAGTTGTTTGACCAAGATATTATGACACGTTGGTCAGCAAATGGTGATGGTGAGTGGGCGATGTTGGATTACGGCTCGGTTTATGAGTTCGACGCAATTCAAGCCTCGTTCAGCAAAGGTAACGAACGCGTCAGCAAATTTGATGTTCAGTTTAGTACTGATGGTGAAAACTGGGTGACGGTTATTGAGGGTGCGCAAAGCTCTGGTCGCGCACTTGGCTTAGAGCGCTTCCAGTTTGAGCCTGCAGTAAAAGCACGCTATGTTCGTTACGTTGGCCACGGTAATAGCAAAAACCAATGGAACTCAGTTACTGAGTTAGCGGCAGTTAATTGCGGAATTAATGCCTGTCCGGCAAGTCACATCATTACTGATGACGTCGTTAACGCTGAAGCGGCTATGATTGCGCAAATGAAAGCGGAGCAAAAGGCACAAAAGGATTTACTCAAAAAGAATCGTAAAGGCGACTTTGGAGCACCAATCGTCCGTCCTTGTGAAACGACTGTGACGTGTGATCTTTCTAAAGCGATGCCTTACCCTACGTTACCGAAAGAGCCACTCGCTACAAATGCTCCGGGTGAAAACTTTGACTTAACACGTTGGAAACTGACGACACCTTTCGACCATGACAAAGATGGTCGTGCTGATGATATTGATGAGTGGGACTTGGCTAACGGCTTCCAACACTCTGATATATTCTACACAGCAGATGATGGCGGAATGGTATTCAAGAGCTATGTGAAAGGCGCTCGAACTTCTGAAAACACTAAATACGCGCGAACTGAGTTACGTACCATGCTTCGTGCTGGTGATAAGTCTTACAGCACAAAAGGTGTAAATCCTAATAACTGGGTATTCAGTTCTGCACCAGTTGAAGATCAAAAAGAAGCGGGTGGTGTAGACGGTACGCTTGAAGCTACTCTGAAGATTGACCATGCAACCACAACTGGTCAGTCGCATGAAGTTGGCCGCTTTATTATCGGCCAGATTCATGACAAAGATGATGAGCCAATTCGTCTTTATTATCGTAAGCTACCAGACCAACCAACAGGTACAGTTTACTTTGCTCACGAAAAAACCAAAACTGGAACAGAGGATTACTACAGCTTAGTGGGTGATATGACTGGTGAAATCGGTGACGATGGCATCGCGCTAGGTGAAAAATTCAGCTACATCATTGATGTGAAAGGCAACACAATGACAGTTACGGTAAAACGTGATGGTAAAGATGATGTTGTTCAAGTCGTAGATATGAGTGACAGTGGCTATGACGAAGGTGGCAGATATATGTACTTTAAAGCCGGTGTCTATAACCAGAATATGTACGGTAATCCAGATGATTACGCACAAGCTACTTTCTATAAATTAAAACAATCTTTTGGTAAGTACCAAGGCTAGTTCTATCACTTATAGTTGATTGAAGTCCTTTGCCCTCAGCTTTGTAGCTGAGGGCTTTTTTCTATAGAAGAATAAAACAGCTCAAATATTATTTTAATTGACATAGATAAATTAATTTAAAAATTTATCACTATAGATAGGTAATAATTATTGATTGCTTTTATCTTCTGACAATGTTTATTTTTAAGTGCGAATGTATATTAGAGTAGTTTAATTGGTTAAATTTAAAATAACTCTGCGTTAGGGTAGATAAATATCTCATGAAACTATAGAAGCTGTTTTTAAGCTGCCTAAGTGGAGGTTGATTTATATATTTATCGTAGAAGGAAACACTATGCGTGAAGCGAGTTGAATTGTGGTGTTCTAAAAGAAGAGGCCACGAGAAAATAAATTTCCCGTGGCGGCAGTATGAGCTTTGTTCGTTGCTTTAGAGCAAAGTAGCAAGCCTATTGCTAAGAGATTGAAATGACTATTGATGAAGAGTGCTCAAAGCACTAAAGCTCACATCAAAGATTTCTCCTCGATATGCATTATCAGGTTTAAACTGAGGGTAAATTCCGGCTTTGAAGTAAAACGCAATATCAGGCGACGCCCATCTTTCAGTCAGAGTATAGGACTTGTTGTTAGCGGTGTCTGAGTATGCTTCTCCCCACTTCAGTGTGTGCGAGACCATATTACTGCCATCTGCATCGTAGGTGGCTAAAAACAGTCCTTCCTTATCGGCACGGATCGTATATTGCCAGTCTTCGTTTACCGCGTAGGTACCAAGCTTAACGCTGAATGCGTTGCAATCAGTACAGTCTTTGTTGTTATCAAGTTTGTAGTTATCGTTCAGAATAACTCGGACTGGCTTATTGTCACCTTCCCAAAGTAGCTTCACGAGTGCTTGGCTGATTTTCCAACCATGTATCTGGCCTACCACGACTTTTGGTAATTGACCGTCGATTTTAGGGTATTCGTTAATTCTTAGTGTTGCGTTTAGCGTATGCGAAGTTGCGCCGGTACGACTATCTTCAATATACCAACTTGTCTCTTCATCGCTGGTGCTGCAATCCGGGGAGTTAGTACTGATGTAGAGCTCTCGCAATTCTGAACGGATGTAACTGGAGTTGGCCGTTGACGTGCCGTAACCCATATCGGCGCGGAAATGCATGCTACCGTCAATAACATTGAAGTATGATAAATCAATCTCGCGTTGGTAAACGCTCTCTTCGTTAGACAGAAGATCTTTACTTGAATTACAACGCTCAGGCTCTAATTCAGCCGCGCTGTCACCGCCAAAACCATACCAATCATTTTTGCTTGCAGGAATGGTTAATTTCCAATCGTCAATATTCCAGGCTATTGAATCAGTATGGTCAGTTTTGGTTAGTCCTAACTGCTTAAATTGTACCTTTGCTTCACCGTTTTCAAACTGGTTGTAAACTCCGGCTTTAAAGTAGCTCAGGAGGTGCTGCCAGTAGGATACATCTACATTTACCTTTTGTTCATCGTTCACTTTAATGGTTAATGTGTTTTCTCCGATTTTTACTTCGAATCGCGTGAATGCGTTGAGATCGGCTTTTCCTAAGTCATAACGATCATATGATGTTGCATAACAATCTGATGCGCTAGAAGGTAGACTGCAATCTATGGCATTGTTCTTTACTACCGCCCAGTAATGACCAGTGATACTGTTTCGTTCTTGTTCCCAAACGATTCGTAACAAAGGGTGTGGGATAGCACCTGTACCAGAAGTATCTGTGCCTTTGTTATGAATTTGCAGGAAAGTGACTTCATCATGGTTTGCAGGGGAGCTAGCCATTGCAAGGTTAATCTCTGGTAATCGAACATCTGCATACAAAGTTCTAGAGACGCCTTGTTCTGAAATGTTGAAGTTTTCTCGCTCACGAACTTCTGAGCGCATTTTGTAGTTCGACATTTTAAAGACAAGGTAATTGGAATCCTTTTCTGCGTAAAAGTGGTCACTCTTATAATCCGAGAATGCTCCATTTTTGACGTCACTGGTTTTATTTCCCTCCTTCCCATCGGGATCTGATACTTGTAAATCTGAATTTCTCAATATGTTTTGAAATTTTGCTATTGAGTATGGTGCTACATGCGCTTGGTGCGGAATATTTGGTTTATCATCTTGGCTTGTAGTGGCGGTATTTCCTCCACAACCTATTAATCCAAGCCCAGAGAAGCTTATTAGAAGCAATTTAGTTGATTTTATAAACACAGTAGTAAGCCTCTTACACTATTTAATATTTGTAATACAATATCATTTTAGTGTTGTTGGGGAGTAGTTTAGTCATAAGTTAAATAGTAAAAGTGTTAATTAAATCTCAGAAGAGTTCTATATCTATAAGTGGTGTCTTTGATAAGGCGTAAGGTTAAGTTATGTCTGTTTTTCCTAAGAGTTATTAACGGTTTTACTATGATTAAACGCTAATTGATAAGTTCATCTAGAGTCATGTAAACAATCAAAAAAAGCCGGACATGACGTCCGGCTTTGAATTAGTTCCCGATTTTTACATTAATTTTTAGTGACTAACTAAAGATTAAATTTGTGCGAATGCGCCTTTCCAAGTGTAAGTCACACCGTCGAACTCAACGCGATGTGCCGCGTTCTGTTTGTCTTCGTCTAGGTTGCAGATAGCGAAGTGGTAAGCGTTGCCTGTGGTTGTTTGCAGACGAATCACGGTACCCACTTCGTTGTTGCCAACGATGGTTACTGACTCTACTAGGCCACGAGCGCCAACCGATGCTTCGATAGACTCGTTGAAGTAACCGTGCGTTTCTAACACAGAGGCAAACACGTGGTTCTGACCAGATTGACGTAGGATCAGTGCTGGTTCGCTCTTCAAGTTGAAGTCTGGATCATTTGCGCCTGTGCGAGTGAAGAACACTTTGCCACCGCTCGTTGCGCTTGTGATTAGTGAGTAGTAGCTGTTGTCGTGCAACCAGCTTACAAGCGAGCTGCCTTCAACTTGGCCTGAACCCACATTCCATAGATGCTGGTAGCCGTTGTCTTCGCCCATTGGACGCAACGTGCTTTCGACATCGTATTCAAAATCCGTACGAATGATTTGACCAGAGTAGTGCACTGGCAGGTCGTATTGGTGCTCTTGATCTGCTTCGATGCGGTAAACATCAATCACAAGTGGTTTTTCGAATTCTGGCAACTCAGCAAGAATGATGCTGCGCTGCATGTCTACGCCGTTGTAGTAACCAGAAATACGACCGCTCATGCCTTGCAGTTTTTCGTCATCAGCTTTGAAGAAGTGCTTAGAACCGAACTTGGTTTCTGCTAGCGCTGTGTCGAAGTTGTTTTGCGTCTTTTGGTCAACCGTTACTGTGTTGTGCGCGACGGTCTGCTTACAGTAAGACTTGTTCTCTGGAATGTAACGACCGCCAAACTTAGGCTCAACGTTTACCCAGCGACCAAAGCCGTAATCGTGCAGCACTTCATGACCGCGGTTAAACACGCT
Source organism: Vibrio sp. OY15 (assembly GCF_000742455.1). Taxonomy (NCBI): domain Bacteria; kingdom Pseudomonadati; phylum Pseudomonadota; class Gammaproteobacteria; order Vibrionales; family Vibrionaceae; genus Vibrio; species Vibrio sp. OY15. The sequence goes on from NZ_JPIL01000014.1 coordinate 82,858, forward strand.
CAGGTGCAGACCATCGTAGTGACCGTGGTCTAGCGCTGAGTGGTATTGGTGATCGCTGCCGTGTTGACCAAACCAGATAAGCGCCATTGTATCTGCGGTATTGGGGTCGTCGTCTTGTTCGTCACGGTGACGAAGAATGCTTACGCCGCCTTTTTCGCCTTCTGGACCGTCTGTTACGAATAGGCTACCCCAGTTGAATGGTTTGATGTTATCTGCAGCTGCAACTGCGTCAGACAATGTTTTGCCTGAGATATGAACCCAAACGTCTTGCTGGTGGTCTGCCATGCCAACTAGCGTTTCAGATTGCTCGTAACGGTGGAAACATACTGACGTTGCCATGATTACGCCTTCATCGTTAATCGAAATCGTCTTCGATGAATCGTTCAATGCTGGCAAAGTACCATCTGGGAATGCCGTCTTAAATACCGCGTAAGACGTGGTCTTGATGACCGAGTCGTTGAACTCGTAAATACCAAGCTCAGGCTGACGACGTTCAATCGCTTCTGCGAATAGGTAGATTGGACGCAGCGAGAAACGGTGGTAGTAAGGACCTTCCATGTAGTAGCCATCTGGCGAGAACAGTTGGTCTAGCTGAGCTAGGAAGCCGCCGCTCACTTTGTCCAGTTTCAAGCCGTAAAGCGCTTTGTCTACTGCACCTTGATCGTTGATTGCGTAACCACAGATACCTACTGCTGCTACCGCCCACAGACCGTGGTTGTGTACGATGTCGAAGTCGTGACCGTAAGTGACTACGAACAGCTCAATCATTTGTTTGAACAGGTCGTTTTCAATCAGTGTTTTTTGCTCTTCTTCCAACGTGTGGTAAATGCAGCTGTACGCACAAGAGGCGTATAGCATCCACATGTTCTCGTTCAGAGTTTGGTGGAAGATCTTACCCGGAGGGTTAGAGTCACGGCTGGTGTTGCTCTCTAGCGTCGGGTATACCTTCGCGTAAGCCGTTAGCATGTCCACGATGTAATCGCGGTACTTCTGTTCGCCAGTGATAAGGAATAGGCGACCCGCTAGATCAATGTGGATGTAGTTTTGCTTGTGACGGTTGTGCTCGTAACCGCCGCCTTCGCCGTGACCTGGAACTTCAATACCGACCTCAGCCATGTAAGCGTCAGTTTGTTTGATGTCACGTGCTAGTGCATTTCCTAATAGGCTATCCGTGCCAAGTGCTTTGCTTAGTTCTGCCGCTTCTTCAAAGTTCATTAATAGCGGTTGGTAAGACTGGGTTTGGTAGCTCATTATTATTTCTCCTGCCCGAATGCGTTCACTTCTAGAGAGTAGAAGCCATTCCAGCTGTAGGTTTTACCGTTCATTTCTACTTGGTGTGGGGTTTGGTCGTCAGCGCCTAGCACATTGCTGATCATCACAGTAACCAGTGATTTTTCAGTCATGATTTCTACGATGCTGCCAACGGCGTTGTAACCCACGACGCGGATATCTTTCACCTGACCACGTGCATTCACCGACTGCTCAAACTCTTCGTTGAAGTAGCCGTGTGTTTCTAGCACAGAAGCAAATAGCGTCGATTCGCCCTTGCTGCGTAGAATGAATGCTGGTTCGCTACGTAGGTTAAAGCTCGGGTCATTGGCGCCAGTGCGAGTGAAGATAACTTCATTGTCACCGTTTTGTTTCGCGCTGCTGCTTGTGCCTAACCAAGTGTAGTAGGTGTTGTTTTGTAGCCAGCTAACCAACGCCGTATCTTGCACTTTGCCGCTTGCTACTTTCCAAAGGTGTTGATAACCGAAATCATCGCCAAGCGTGCTCAGTTCACCAAAGCTTTGGTAATCAAAGTTAGTACGTACGATTTGACCATCGTATTGATGAGAGTAGTCGTACTGATGTTCGCCTTCACCTTCGATGCGGTAAAGGTCTAGAAGTAGCGGTGCTTCAAGCTCATCGAGGTTAAGCATGAACACACTGCGCTGCATGTCTGTATTCGGGTAATGGTCGTTCGCAAACGCACTCATACCGTTGATTTCAGTGCCTTCTACTTTGAAGAAGTGAGGCAAACCGTGCACTGAATCAGCGCGGTCTACATCGAAACCATTCTGACATTGCTCATCAATCGTTACCGCGTTATGCGCGATAGTTTGACGTGCGTAGGATTTGTTTTCGTCTACGTAACGACCGCCGAATTTAGGCTCAACGTTTACCCAGCGACAGAAGCCGTATTCACGCAGCACTTCTTGACCACGGTTGAAGAAGGTAATGCCAAGCGTATCGAAGTTACCATGTCCCATGCCGTGTTGACCGTAGTTCATCACAAGCTGTGACACATCACCGGTTTTATCCTGCATACGGATAAAGCCTTGTGCACCGTTGTTACCAGTTGGACCTTCGTTAAGTTCCACGCTCGGCCAGAAAGGCATGCCGATTTCACGGTCTGCGATGGCTTTATCATAGGCTTGAGAAAGCTCAAGACCACAAGGGTGCATCCAAACTGCGTTTTGAATCTTCGCCATGCCTAGGATGTTGTCATCCATACCGTAGTGTTTGCTGTAAACGCTCACCGCAACTTGAACACCCATATCTGTAATGCTCATGGTACGAGATGCGTCGTTTAGGGCAGGGAACTCACCATTCGGGTAAGCCGTTGCCAGCATCGCTTGTACTGTGTTGCCAATCACTTTGTCTTTGTAGTTGTAGATGTCTACTTCAGGCATATGACGGTGTACTACTTCTGCAAATACACAAGTTGGACGAATCGCATAACGATGGTAGTAAGGGCCTTCCATGTAGTAACCAGAAGGGGCGAACAGTTGTGAGATTTGCGCTAGGAAGCCACCGGTATCATCACGGTCTTGACCGTATACCGACATCTCTAGATATTCAGGTTTACCAATAGCTAGACCACAAATACCAACAGCCGCAACTGCCCAGATACCGTGGTTGTGAATACGGTCGAAATCGTGCGCGTATTTTACTGTGAACATGTCTAGCATTGGTTCGAAAATGCGCTCAACAACGGCTGTGCGCTCTTCTTCCGTCATCACTGATGCCACGCAAGAGTAAGCAAGGCTAGTAAACATTAACCAACAGTGTTCATTAAGGATCTGGTGGAAAAGACGACCTGTTGGGTTAGTGTTTTTCTGTACGTGGAAATCAAAAGTGAGGTACTTCTCTGCGTAAATAGCGAGAAGATCTTTAACGAACTGCGCGTACTTTTCTTCTTGAGTGATCAAGAACAAACGACCCGCTAAGTTCATGTAGGTATAGTTTTGTTTGTGGCGGTTGTGCTCGTAGCCACCTGCTTCGCCGTGACCTGGTACGTCTAGAGGCAGACGCATGAAGGCTTCAAGTTCCTTGCGATTCGCTTCAATGGACTTGCCCATTAAGCTCGGCTTTCCGACTTCCTTTCTTAGTAGTTCGACTTCTGCTTCAGTCAACAAAATCGGTTGTGTAGTCATTTCTTTACCACCCTCAGATGAAGTGTGTTGTTTTCTTAAACTTTCTATAAAGTAATACAATATTAAGTTTGGGTGTAGTTTTTGTGGCAAAAAGGGAGAGTGAAATCACGCGAATTTAGCTAACTTATTGATTTGTATTGTTGTGGCAATCCTTGTTGTGGCTGATGTTTCGGCGTTATCAATCGTTAAGTGGAATGCTTTAACGAGCACCGTTTGATGAATATCACATATTTTTAGATATATTGTATGACAATTAAAATAGATCGGATATGCTAGTTACCAATTCGACAGCAGACCCTTTCGCTTCGCGTTTCACTTTTATCAATACGACGCTTTTTTAAGAGAACCTTTTAATAAAAGCATGGTTAAGAATGAAGTGCCGTAGGGTTCGCTTTAATAGAGACTTTTTAGGAGTATGACGATGAATTCTTTCTTTGTATTAGATGAGAACCCGTGGGAAGAGCTAGGCGGCGGTATCAAACGTAAAATTGTTGCTTACACAGATGACCTAATGGCGGTTCACCTATGTTTCGACAAAGGGGCGATTGGTGCTCCACATACTCACGAAATCCATGATCAAATTGGTTACGTAGTACGTGGCAGCTTTGAAGCAGAAATCGAAGGCGAGAAGAAAGTCCTAAAAGAAGGCGATGCATACTTTGCTCGTAAGCACATGATGCACGGTGCGGTTGCACTAGAGCAAGACAGCATTCTTCTAGACATCTTCAACCCAGCTCGTGAAGACTTCTTAAAATAATCTATAGCGCAACCTCAGTTGCTAAGGTGACAACATGAAATCATTAAACATCGCGGTCATTGGCGAATGTATGGTTGAGCTACAGAAAAAGGAAGGTCAGCTAAAGCAGTCATTCGGTGGTGATACGTTGAATACCGCACTGTATTTATCTCGTTTGACCAAAGCTCACGATATCAAAACCAGCTATGTAACGGCTCTGGGTAACGATCCTTTTAGCCAAGAAATGCTATCAGCATGGCAGGAAGAGGGCATCGATACTAGCCTCGTTCTTTCCGTTAAAGAAAAGCAACCAGGTATCTACTACATCGAAACCGATGAAACTGGCGAACGTTACTTCCACTACTGGCGTAACGAAGCGGCCGCTAAGTTCCTATTCGAACAAAATGAGTCTCCGCTATTAGTCGACAAACTTTACTCGTACGATGCGGTTTACTTGAGCGGTATTACATTAGCGATCCTTACTGAAGAAGGTAAGACGCAACTGTTTGGCTTCCTTGAGCGCTTCAAGGCACAAGGTGGTAAGGTTATTTTCGATAACAACTACCGTCCTAAATTGTGGGAAAGCCGCGAGAATGCCATGTCTTGGTACCTTAAGATCCTTAAGCACACAGATATTGCACTGCTCACATTTGAAGATGAGCAAATGCTTTACGGTGACGAGCATCTAGAACAGTGCATCGAGAGAACCTCTGCCCTGGGTGTGGATGAAATCATCATCAAACGTGGTAGCAAAGATTGCTTGGTTGTGGCGAATGGCGAAGCGCAATACGTGGCGCCAAACAAAGTCGACAACGTGATTGATACAACAGCGGCTGGTGATTCTTTCAGTGCGGGCTTCTTGGCGAAGCGTTTGACTGGCGGTAATGCAGCTGAATCGGCTTACTCTGGCCACTGTATGGCTGGCGCGGTAATTCAACATAAAGGTGCCATCATTCCACGTGAAGTGATGCCAGATCTTCCTTTGTAATTCTTTTGCGGAGCGTTGAGTAATCGGCGCTCCGCAGTGATTTATTGAACTCAAGTTAATGACGACGAGTACACTCTTATGACGACATTAAACGAACAATTAGCAAACCTAAAAGTAATTCCTGTTATTGCCATCAACAAAGCAGAAGATGCGATCCCTCTGGGTCGCACCTTGGTTGAAAACGGTATGCCTTGCGCAGAGATCACGTTCCGCACAGAGTGTGCTGCAGAAGCGATTCGTGCTATGCGCGCTGAGTTCCCAGAAATGCTGATCGGTGCAGGTACGATCCTAACTAACGAGCAAGTAGACCAAGCGATCGAAGCTGGTGTGGACTTTATCGTAAGCCCAGGTTTTAACCCTCGCACGGTTCAATACTGCCTAGACAAAGGCGTGGCTATCGTACCTGGCGTAAACAACCCAAGCCTAGTTGAGCAAGCGATGGAAATGGGTCTGCGTACACTTAAGTTCTTCCCTGCTGAGCCATCTGGCGGTGTTGGTATGCTTAAAGCACTAACGGCGGTTTACCCAGTGAAATTCATGCCAACAGGTGGCGTGAGCCTAGGTAACGTAGACGAGTACTTGTCTATCCCTTCAGTACTGGCATGTGGCGGTACTTGGATGGTGCCAACAAAACTTATCGATGAAGGTAACTGGGATGAACTGGGTACACTGGTTCGCGACGCAGTAGCTCACGTAGCATAAGTGTCGTAACACCCCGATAAAACTAGCGAATAGAATATAAAGCGAGCCTCAGGGCTCGCTTTTTTGTGTTTGAAAGTTTGAAAGAGGCGAGAGTTAAAAATCGCATTCATATAAATCCTACTTTCTATCCAATTTTTTCGAAACATCTCATTACGTTTCCTTCAAAGAAATGCCGCGCATTTTTGATCTTCAGACAAAGCGCGAAGAAGAAAAATATTCCATACTCTAATAAATTTCAATTAGACAATTTGTATTACAATATGTTGAGGTGTTCTGAGTGGCAATTATCTCCTAGAAAGCCATTGGTCTAAGAAAGTAAGGGATTTGACGTGTTTTTTTCGTTGAATAACTTATGCTTCAGATCACAATTAAAGCTTATTGTAGTACAAATGGGGTTGTGAGAAGAGTAGTCTAGACGTTAGAAAATGATCAAACTTGAAAGGCTGAAAAAATGACTATTGATACTCTTGTTGTTCTTGCCTACTTCTTCTTCTTAGTTGCAATTGGTTGGATGTTCCGTAAGTTCACTACCTCAACCAGTGACTACTTCCGAGGGGGCGGTAAGATGTTATGGTGGATGGTAGGTGCTACCGCCTTCATGACGCAATTTTCAGCATGGACGTTTACAGGTGCCGCAGGACGCGCGTTCAACGACGGTTTCGTTGTTGTAATCCTATTCTTAGCCAACGCATTTGGCTACTTTATGAACTACCTCTATTTTGCTCCAAAGTTCCGCCAACTACGTGTAGTGACGGCGATTGAAGCAATTCGTCAACGTTTTGGTAAGACTTCAGAGCAGTTCTTCACTTGGGCTGGTATGCCAGACAGCTTGATCTCGGCCGGTATTTGGTTGAATGGTCTTGCGATTTTCGTGGCAGCGGTCTTCAACATTCCTATGGAAGCGACCATCATCGTTACGGGCTTAGTGCTAATGCTAATGGCGGTAACAGGCGGCTCTTGGGCGGTTGTTGCATCTGACTTTATGCAGATGCTGGTTATCATGGCAGTGACGATCACTTGTGCGGTGGCGGCATACTTCCATGGTGGCGGTATTGGCAACATCGTGTCGAACTTCCACGGCGACTTCATGCTGGGTAACAACCTGAACTACTTCAGTATCTTTATCCTTTGGGTTGTCTTCATCTTTGTTAAACAGTTCGGTGTCATGAACAACAGCATCAACGCTTACCGCTACTTATGTGCAAAAGACAGTGAAAACGCACGTAAAGCTGCAGGTCTTGCATGTGTGCTGATGATTGTTGGTCCTATCATCTGGTTCCTACCACCTTGGTACGTTGCGGCATTTATGCCTGATTTCGCAGAGCAATACGGCTCAGTAGGTGGTGATGCAGCATACCTAGCATTCGTACAAAACGTAATGCCAGCAGGTATGGTGGGTCTTCTGATGTCAGCAATGTTTGCGGCGACCATGTCTTCAATGGACTCTGGTCTTAACCGTAACGCGGGCATCTTTGTGATGAACTTCTACAGCCCGATTGTGCGTCCACAAGCGTCGCAAAAAGAACTGGTTATCGTGAGTAAAGCAACGACTATCGTGATGGGCTTCATCATCATTGGTATCGGTCTATTCATTAACTCACTACGTCACTTGAGCCTGTTCGATATCGTACTGAACGTCGGTGCATTAATTGGCTTCCCAATGCTGATTCCTATACTACTTGGTATGTGGATTCGTAAGACGCCGGATTGGGCTGGTTGGGCAACACTGGTTGTTGGTGGCTTTGTTTCTTACATCTTCGGTATCTCACTACAAGCAGAAGATGTAGAGCGCCTATTCGGTCTAGAGCAAGCGTTTACAGGACGTGAGTGGGCAGATCTGAAAGTTGGCTTGAGCTTAGCGGCACACGTTATCTTCACCGGTGGTTTCTTCTTGCTGACAACGCGCTTCTACAAAGGTCTATCACCTGAACGTGAGAAAGAAGTGGACCAATTGTTCGAGAACTGGAATACGCCACTTGTGGCTGACAGCGAAGAGCAGCAGAACCTAGATACAAAACAGCGCGGCATGCTTGGTAAGCTTATCAGCGTAGCGGGCTTCGGTATCCTAGCTATGGCTCTAATTCCAAATGAACCATCTGGTCGACTACTGTTTATCTTGTGTGGTGCGATTGTTCTCTCGGTGGGTGTTCTATTGGTGAACGCAGCCCGAGGGCCTAAAAGCCCAAAGTTAGCTAACGCGAAAAACTAACCAAAGTTAAAGACTCTCAATGAAAAATCCCGCGGTGTTAAAGCCGTGGGATTTTTTGATCAAGCTGACTGAGAAAGCGTGGCGCATCGTTTGTTGTTATTCGTTGTATTGGGGAACTCCCAATAAGGTGCGACTATATTCACATTAGAGTCGTCAGCCTAAAGCGAAAAAGCAATCTAACTTTCTTTGCATGCCGTGTTTACACTTTACACCCCAAACCTGATGCTTTGTCTATTTAAATAAATATGTGTGCCTTCTTAGCAAAGAAAAAGCATTAAATCAGACGTAGCTTTAATGAGGCGTACGCCAGAAATAGGAGAGAGGTTTTGAAGTGTGAGTGGAAAATATATAAGAGAATTGGAAGAGGCTGCCCTGCAAAACTTTAAAGGAGTGGCTAGGGTATCAAGGAGTGATGAGCGTTTGGGAAAAACAAAAAAGCCCAGCTACATTGGTTGCTGGGCTTATAGTTGCAACTGAGTGTGACTAAGCTTCTAGCTCTGCAAAGTAGTCGAAGATGACTGGAACGTCATTTTGACCAAGGCCTTTATCAACTGCTGCTTGTAGACTCTTAGAAGTGCCCTCTGCAATCAGGGAAGTTGTACCAAGCTCTTCGCATAGAGCAAGGAAGTAACCGAGGTCTTTGTTTGCGTTTGCAACAGAGAAGCCTAGTTTTTCTTCGCCATCTACGGCGTAAAACTTACAGAATTGCATAAATGGTGAGTTTGATGGTCCTGCAGACATGATGTCGAATAATTGTTGACCATCAACACCAGCACGTTTAGCAACAGCAAATGCCTGAGACATGGTTGCTACGGTTGTCATACCCATAAAGTTATTCACAAGCTTAGTTACGTGACCAGAGCCTAGTGCGCCAAGGTAAAATACGTTTTCACCTTGATCGTCCAGTACTGGCTTAACCTTATTGAATGTTTCGACGTCGCCTGCGGCCATGATGTTTAGTAAACCATCTTTTGCGTGGGCAGGTGTACGACCTAGAGGCGCATCAATCATACCAGCCCCTTTCTTAGCGAGGTCAGCGCCAATCTTCTTCGTTGAAGCTGGAATAGATGTACCGAAGTCGATGAGTGTTTTACCTTCTGACATGCCAGCTAGAACACCAGTGTCTCCGTAAACAATTTTTTCGACAACTTCAGATGTTGTTAGGCACAGCATCACGATATCACTTTTCTCTGCTAGCTCTTTACCTGAAGAAGCTTCAGAAGCGTTTCCACGAGCTAGTACTGCGTCAACAGCATCTTTATTGAGGTCCATTACAGCAACTTCGTAACCACGTTTCTGTAGGTTTTCAACCATGTTTCCGCCCATCAAGCCTAGGCCGATGAAACCAATGATAGGTTTAGTCATTTTAACTCCAAAAATACTATTGTATGATTATATTGCTTGTTGATAATCATAATGACTATTGTGGCTTTTGCAATTGAAAATTATGAGCATAGCGGGCTTGGGATGGATTTTTTCTAAAAGTGAGATGTAAGTAAGGTTTGTGAGGGTTTTATTCATCAGTGTATATAAGAAAAGCGGATTCATCACGCTTCCATTTTTATCGTGAACAAAGCCTTTAGGAGGCTTAAATAACGTAAAAAATAAAATTTATTGTAATACAAGTGGTTTTGTTTCAGCTAGAGGAATACTGTCCATACCAAAAAATGGGTGAAACGTTACAAATGGGGTGAAAGGCGAGGTGGTATAAGGATAAGCCGCAGTACAAACATACTGCGGCCGTTATCAAATCAGTACTAAAGCGTACTTACTGATAGGTAAAAAGACTTATTGGTACTAAATGCCTAAAGCTTGACCACCACCAATTTGCAGTGTTTCTGCGGTAATGAATGATGCATCTTTACTTACCAGAAAAGAGATAGCAGAGGCGACTTCCTCTGGCTTGCCTAGGCGTCCAAGCATAATACTGTCTGCCCAAGAAGCAAATACTTCAGGCTTGGTTGCTTTGATTTGAGCATGGAATGGTGTATCGATAGTGCCAGGAGATACTGCATTGACTCGAATTCCAGCCGGAGCTAACTCTTTAGCTAAAGCGCGAGTTAATGTATGAACGGCGGCTTTTGATGTACCGTAAATACCTGCACCTGGACCACCTGCATTCCAAGCAGCGTTTGAAGTGAAGTTGATAATTGATGCGTTATCAGACTTTTTTAGAAATGGAATCGCTGCGCGTGATACGAAGAATGCACTATCGAGGTTTAAAGCCATGACTTTACGGAAAAAAGCAGTTTCCATACCTTCAATAGGACTACGACCACCAAGACCACCTGCGTTATTAACGACAACATCGATTTTGCCGTATTTTTCACCAATAGCATTGATGTTTTCATCGACGGCATGTTCATCTGTAACGTCAAAACCGTAGTATTCAGCCTCAATTCCTGCGTTATGTAGTTTGGAGACACACTCCGAACCTTTTTCATCTTCAATGCCGTTTAGAATGACCGTGTATCCATCCTGACCAAGACGCTTTGCCACTTGGAAGCCGATACCGCCAGTAGCACCAGAAATAAATGCAATTTTAGTAGACATAATGGTGTTCTCTCATGTTTGTAGAGTTGGAAAGGATTTTTTATTTAACATAGGGTGTTATTGTAATACAAATTAGTTTAATAAACAGAGAAACACCAACAATGAGAAGTCGATCACGTACTTTCTTTAGATGCTGACTCATCCAGTGGCATATATCGACTTTTACGGTCGTGCATGATTTGTATCTAGTCAGGATAATCGGGATATATAAACAATTGAGCTTATAGCTGCGGGCTTAGCTCGTTGGGCCGAGGTTTGTTGCAAGTAGAAAGAAAGCCGATTAACCGTGGGTCTTTGTTGCCAAACTTATGATTTCATTTAGGCTTGCCAAGTGATGGTTGGATAACTTTGTCGAGAGGTTGAGTTTTAAGCGGGTAGGGAACCTTTTTAGGATCTTAAGTCTTTCAAGGTCATTCTGAATAGCGAGGAACGAGCGTGATTTAGAATCTCTTGCCCGAGCACGCTGTTATGATATATGACGCCGTTTCGCCAAGCGTTATTTATCACCATTATTCTGAAGAGTCGAGTTAGGACCTATTGGATAATGATTTTGACTAAGCTGAGATAAAAATGCCCGCTAAATCAGCGGGCATTTTTGTTTACGTCATTAATGGTGCATGTGTTTTTCCATGTGACCTTGTTTTTCAACCGCCATTTCTACTTCCACTTTACCCGCGTTTTTGAATGTTAACGTCATAGGGAAGCGGTCGCCTTCTTTGAGCGCTTGTGTTGGATTGAAAATCATTAAATGGAAGCTGCCTGGCTTAAACAACACTGAGTCATTGGCTGGAACGCGCACTTCGTCAATCTTAATCATTTTCATCACACCATCTTCTTTCTCATGCGTGTGAATTTCGACATGCCCTGCGATTGGGCTTTCTGCTGCGATCAATGCATCTTCACTGTCACCGTGGTTGGTTAATTGAAAAAAACCACCGATAACAGGTGCGTTTGGTGGCGCTTCGCGGCTCCATGGATGGTCGATATGAATTTTTCCTGCTTCATAATCGTGCGCTAAACTCAGTGGGCTAGCGATGACAGCAATAAGCGCGATAGCGGCGGTTTTAAATGATTTAAGCATGTGTTTTTCCTTTTGAATGAATAGCTTCTCTGAATGGACAACAAACAGAGTCATCGTTATTTTTGAATAAAGTTGTCAATGATTAGATGCCTGTTAGGCAGGAAAAACACTCGGCGGAGAGTGCTTAGGCGCGATGTGTTTGTAAACGAACTTATCGCATTTTGAAAAATGATAAGTCGTCAGTGCATACTTTACTCGGCGCAGCCAATGGATGGTTGTCAGGTAAAGCCCAATCGCAACCAGAAGAAAGAATTGAACAGCTTGAAGAAGCGGACATTCAAACTGAAAGCCGTCGTGTAAGTTAAGATCTTGGATGAGCTTAGAAGAAGATTGAGCGTTAGCCTCAATCAACGTATTGATATCCACCCATTTGAAACCATCTGCGGTACACAGTAAAACCTTTTCACTTTGGACTTTGTTGAGCCAAGTTGTGCTGTGAACTTGTGTAGGATTAAGAGCGGCTGTGGACGCTAAATACAACTGAAACAACACCGCGATAATAACCGCAATAGCGTGCAAGCGATGGTGTTTGTGCTGTATTAGAGTGTTTTCCATACAATTGAGTGCTTATCTTCTTCGGCGCGGGATACTAACAAATTAACCAAACAATGTAATTATCAGTTTACTAAAAGGTGATGCAAGTGTGCATTATTTGTTTTGTTGCCTATTTTTAACGCTTTAATGTCTTGATTCGGCTGACATTCACAACCTCCAATTCAACTTGTCAGTCTTGCTTAGTCGCTTCTGAAGATACCGAATTAATCTCTCTTATATGTCACTGAAGCTTCGGTTAGTGGGTGTCGTGGTGGTGTTTTTACGTGCTAGATTTGGCTGATATCGATTCAAAATGCACACCGAATCTTCACTTGTTTTCCATTAACGGAATTATGACAGTAATTTAATAAAGGATACGGTATTCTGCGCTCCTTTGTACATGCCAGAAACGTCCGTCCTACTTAGTCGGAGGGGCGATTAATCTTAAGAAATTTCTCAAATGAAATACGAACAACAGATTGGATATCGATACCCTAAAGGTCGATTTGCCATGGTGAGTGTATATGCATTCACCGGTGCTGCGATTTTAGCATCGACTATTTTTTCTCTATTGCTATTTTTGTCTATCGACGAAAACCCGATGATGCAAACCTTATTTGGTGGTTTAGCGATCATTTTTGAAGCGGGTAAATTTTACGCTTGGTATGAATACGGTGAGCGCCGAGCCCATCGCAACTACACAGGAGCAGCAACCGCTCTCGTGTTTTATTTAGTTTTAGCTGCGATTTCCATTGGCGGTAGTATTGGTGGGATTAATAGTGCAACCAATAGTGCACAAAGTCATATTTCGGTAGAGCAGGCGAAAGTGGAAGCGTTTAATCGTCAGATTGCGGCAATCGATAAGCAGATTGAGCTCAACAATATGGCAGCGCAGAAATACATCGAGATGGAGCGTATCGCGACTGGTGTAACTCGCATTCAGGATCAAAACAAAACCTTACGTGAAGAGCAGCAACGCTTGGCTATGGAGCGTGATAGTTTACCGCCGGTGACGCAAGGCTCAGTGATTGGTTTGATTGATAGCCTAGCCAACGCATTTGGTACTACCTCTCAACAAGCTCAGCTTGGCTTGGTTGTATTTCTTTCGATTCTTTTGGACTTCTTTGCTGCATTTTTTGTTGGCTTGATTGGTGAAGAGCAACGGTTCCGATATTTCTATCGCAGAAATGAGGGCATGATATTGAAAACAGTTCGCGATATAGATCCAGCGCCTGCGGGTTATCTTCCTCATATAAAAGAGGAAGAAGAGCAAGAAATACCAGCTGCGCCGGAGCCAGAAGAACCAAAGGAACCGAAAACCTTGTTAGAGCAAGTTAGCGATGCACTTAAAACGCATCAAATTACGTGCACCAAAAAAGCCGTTGCTAAACAGTTTAGGCTGTCTGCGGAAGAGGTAGACAAGGTATTTGAAGAATTGGCAGAGCTCGGTTTAGTGGGGAAAAAAGCCAACCACCATTATCATTGGATAGGTGAAGCAGAGACTGCATAATTGGTTATCTATTAAAGTTCGGAAAGAGCGTCAATCGGCGCTCTTTTTTGTATTAGCTACCCATGAACTCGTTTCTATTTGTTAAATAAACTATGAGCAATTGGTCATACAAACTACAACTTCATTTGGATGTAAGTTGAGGCTAGATTTGAGATGTCCGAGACAGCTAGATATTCACGAGCAAGGTATATGTGTTTCAATACAGAAATAATTTTCTATCATGGTACAGCGAATAATTCCGACGTCTCAATGGAGGGTATGAACTATGTGCATTCAGACGTCCAAGAGCTCTAATTCCCCGAGTCAAAAGGTTCTCTTTCCTTCATTAAAGAAGTCATGATAGCGGTCTCGTGCTCGAGGGTGAACGTGAGAAGACATTCGAGTCGACCTTACTCGCCAGATCAGTTATTAATACACCAACAATAAAATAGGCACCAATTTGATGCCTTTGTTGATAGCTGTACAACCCGATACCACTAATCTCTTTCTGACTTAAAACGATACTGTTCCGACAAGCAGACCAGAAGGCCAACTAAAGCTGAGACTAAAACTACACACACTTGGTAGCTGGTTTTCTCTACATTAAGATCGTTCAAAATCTCGATAGTCGCAATCATAGGGAGCGTTACCGTGATCAACAAGCTTAATAAGCGAGAAACCCTAGATTTCTTTCCATGTCGCTTGGTATAGAAGTAATGCGCGTAATCCGAGTACATGATAAACAAGGAAACCAAAAGACCCAGTATCCAAAACATAGCTTACAAATCCTCTATTCTAAGCATATTACGTCGTAACAACTCTTTCTTTGCAGCTAGCGCATCTGCCTCGTTAAAGCCTTTGAGTACAGTAGTGAGAATAACAGCTACAAAAAATGCTCTCGCGCCAGCTTGTTGTGCAGTTAATGAGAGGCTGAGGTTTTTGAAAGTCTCTTCAGCGATGTGCACTGAAGCCATTTCTTTAATCAATGCAGCCCCTTGAACTTTTGATAGTGCGTATATAACAGCTGCCATAAAGCCGACCTCAAGTTTAATATCGATGGTGATAAACCATGTAGAAAGGAAATTTGCAACTGCCTTATGAGTATTAAAATACTGGCGCAGCTCACCATCTGACAGGCTCCAAGGGTTCCACATTGGCTTAGCAATACTTTGCGCTACCAGCATTTGAATCTTACCGAAAAATTTCGAACTCCCTAAAGCCTGTACCTGCTCAAGGACTTTTCTTTGGTCGAGTCTATTGAGCTGTCGATACAAAATGACACCTGTGATTATAGGCAAAACCTTTTCTCTGTTGTTTCTGATGAAGTTCAAATCGGCATCTAAGCCAGTCAGTACCGCCAATTGAACTACAGTTCGGTTTTTAGAGTCTGTTCACTATAACCTCTAACCATCGTTAAACCGATATAGTATGTGTACAATATAGGCAAGCAATCTGTATGCAATGCATTGCGCATTTAGTTAGACTCAAAGTCTCAAAGTTAGGAGAAACTATTACTAATTTTTGAACTTGTGTAGTAAAAACAGTGTGTGGTCAAATGCAGTTTTTGGAATATGAAAAAACCAAGATTAGACGTGTGCTTCAAACAACAGGTAAATAGCCACTTGATTCTAGGAACATGTTTTTACGCTCAAACATCTATGATGTAGGTGTTAATCTTTATTGAGCTTTTTGGTTACGTCTTTCACCGTTTTCTTCTCTTTTTCCGGTGTCATTGCATCAACAGCTTTACCCGCCATCCCTTCATCTGGCAATTTGTCTTTTCCTGCATCAACTGCGGTATCTTTCAGTGCCTCTTTAGGCGTACAGCGACCACCAACACCAACCACGGCTTTTGTCGCAGCGGCTTTAGCTGCCTTTTCTGCATCGCAGTCAGGATCCATAACGCTAGCTAAGCTCGTGGCTGAACCAAAAAACAAGACTAACAAAATGAGGTTGCGTTTTTTCATAGTTGTCACCAATTTTGTGGAACATAGGTAAAGTGTAACGGAGAGAAAAGGCTTTGGCTGAGAATTTGTTGGTTTGAGCTTGGGAAGCAAAGTAAGGTGAAAAGAAAAAGTGCCATCGAAGTGACACTTTTTCTTAAGCGTAGAAGGGATTAGTTGTCGTAAACGTCTAACTCCACTTCACGGGCAATATTTTGGTTGTTAATGATCACACCTTCGACTTCGACACGAGCACCATTTAGGTTAAGTTCTTCAATGCCTTGGAAGCGTGTTTGTGCATCAATCACAACGGTGGTGTTACTTAGTACTTGATCAGCATCATTCTCACAATGCTCAACTTCAAACACTCTTGAATCAGCATCGTAGTTTGATACATAGCCTTCACATTCAAACTCTTTACCCCGCCATTGGTTGTCATTGTCAAACTCCGACCGCTCAAATTCGATGACGGTAGCTGTGCGTTTGCCATTTTTCATCACAGAGGTCACTTCTACTTCTTGACCTTGTTCTAGATTAGCTTTGCTACCATCCTCAAATCGTGTTGCGTTATCAATGGAGAAGGCTCCTCGATAGTTTAGAGAGAACTCACTATAATCCTTGGCAACCCAAGTCACGATACCTTCCACATCGCTGTCATTTTTTAGATCGTCGTAGTCTTCAACTTGTACCTCATGTGCCATGAAGATACCGTTTTGCATTTCACCTTCGGCTTCAATCCATTGACCAATGCTAAGCTGGTTAACGTTGTTATATGCCACCGTTACTTTTCCACCTAACTTAAATGTTCCAGCATTTTCATCGATACTGGTAATACGGCCTTCCAGTTCGTAGTCGTTATCAAGTACTGGGTACTCGTTATCTACGTCGAGTTCGACCACAGACAACACTCGATAACCCGCATCAGCAGTTGGCAATGATGACACCATTACCCAGTCGTTGACTTCTATATCATCACTTAAATCGTCAAACTGCAGCTCTATGCCGTTTACCGTGAATGTTTTCTTCACATGATCAATCGCTGTGACACGTCCTGTAATGGTTGGTTCAAGTGTGACTCGGACGCCATTGTCCGAAGCTTGCCGAATATCTGACCCCACGCGAACCACCATTTTGGGTTTTACTTCGGCCAATTGCACTTGTGTGTCGTCATAAACCACCTCAGACACACGATACGTATGTCCATTGACGGTCAACGTGCTTTCTTCAGCGTTGACCGCTTCAACAGAGCCAATCGCTACACTTGGTTTCACTGTTGGTTGAGTTGGTGTGCTATCGCTATTGCTGCCACCACCTGAACCACCACAACCAGACAATGCCAAACCTACTACAGAAATAAGAGCGAGTTTTTTCATTGTATTAACCTCAATTTACGAGCGAGTTTAGGAAATTGCCTGTATCTTATTGGGCATATCGTGAAGAGATCGTGAAGAAATGTGATTTTATGAAAATTTTAATTGTAGATGACAACCATAACGTCTCGGAGACGATTGCAGACTATCTTGAGCTCGAAGGCATGATTATCGATTGTGCGTTTCATGGAGAGGCTGCGATTAAGTTAATCGAGGAAAATCATTACGATGTAATTATCATGGATATCATGATGCCGAAGCTCGATGGCATCAGTACGGTACAGAAGCTTCGACAAGATAAGTTATGTGGAACGCCAATTCTCTTCCTAACGGCAAAAGATACGCTAGATGACAAAATCGCGGCTTTTAAAGCGGGGGGAGATGACTATTTAATGAAGCCATTTGCGATGGAAGAGCTCAGTTTGCGTGTTCATGCTTTGGCTAATCGTGGTCCAAGACAAGATATCGGAACGCTCAAATTTGCAGATATTTGTTTAGATGCGCGTACAGGAAAAGTAACGAGAAAAGACAAAGAAATTAAGCTGAGTCGAATTCAAACTAAAATTTTAAAATTGCTCCTCCAACGTGCTCCAGCAGCGGTCTCGCGCACAGAAGTGATCGATAGTGTGTGGGGAGACGAACCACCTGGAAGTGATGCACTTCGTAGCCATATTTATGGTTTAAGAACCGCACTAGACAAAGGTTTTGAAGAATCACGATTAGAGACTATTCATGGACAAGGTTACCGACTTAAAGCATAACGAATATCCAAGCATTTATCGCAAGATCCGTTGGGGTTTTGGGGTCATGACGTTTGTGATGTTTACTCTTTTTTGGTCGCTGATTTATGTGGCAGAAAACAAACTTGAAGTGCTGAGTTTACATCACTGGCTTGATACTGAAGCGGCGCTTTATAGTGAGAATTTCGAGAAACAGGGCTGGGATGCGCCATTGCCAAACGTATTGGAGTTCAACTCATATTGGAGTGAAGCTCCGACACCGGATTGGTTGCTCTCTTTTACTTCGCCCGGTTTTTACGAATATCTGCTTGGTGAAGAAGACAAACACTTTGTCGTATTGAAACACCCCTCAGGGAAGGGGCTTATGTACATTGTATTTCAAGATGACTCCGATGATTACCTCGACGAATACGAAAGCTCGCTGCATCAGTTTACGCTACTGCTCGGTGGCTTATTTTCATTTGTTATGGTCGGGTATGGCATTTATATGGTGCGAATATTGTCTCGACCACTAGCGCAAATCGAAGAAAAAATTAGCCAAATGTCACCGGATCAACCCGCTTTCCAAGTTGAAACTAAGTTCAGCGAAACACGCCAGATAGAGCAAACTTTGCTGGATAATAAAAACGATATCGCGGGCTATTTCAAACGAGAGCAAGAATTTAGCCGTTTTGCATCGCATGAGTTGAGAACGCCAATCATGGTGATTAAAGGCTCAACAGACATTCTGACGCGTATTCATGACCAACCTCGAGTTGCGCAAAAAGCCATCACGAGGATGCAGTCAGCTTGTGACGAGATGCGTGTACTGACAGAAGCGTTTCTCTTACTTGGTAAAGAGAAAATAGAGCCTCAGCATTACGGAGAGCATCAGCTTCTCACTTGTTTACAAAAACAGTTGGAAGAGCTAGCTCCTTTATTTGCCAAGCAAGATTCGAATTACGCTTTGCACGAACAACATAGTGGTGTAGTGAAGGCACCAGAGAGTTTTGTGGCCATTGTTATCAACAATCTGATTAAAAACGCCTTTAGCTATAGTGTGGGAGATATTGAAATTGAGTTGAAAGGTCATGCGCTTAAGATCCTAAATCGTCACGATGGCAACGAGACGTACAACGCTGGTTATGGTTGTGGGCTTGTTATCGTACAACGAATATGTGAACGGATGGGATGGGCGTTAGTACTGGACGATGATGGTGTTCGATTTAGTGCAAAAGTGGAGTTCTGCTCTTAGCTTTGCGCGTATTGATTCAAGTGAGAATTAACGCTCTGGATTTTTCTTGTCGTACGCATCTAACCCGTAGTCAAACAAGAAAAAACTGGAATTTGAATTAGACTGAAGTTAGTGAAGCGGAAACTCGAGGAACCGTTATGCTCTCTTATCAGGTCAGCCGAAGTATTGAAATTAATAAGAATCAAAGTGAAATTATTGGCTATCTCAAGAACTTCAATAACTGGCCCAGCTGGTCACCATGGATCATTCTTGAACCAAGCTGCGAGCTGACATTCAGTGATAATCAGGGCCACGTTGGAGCTGGTTATCAATGGAATGGTGAGCGTATTGGGACTGGCGCGATTGTACTGGAAAGTACTCAAGAGCATCGATTAGATATGGAGCTACATTTCTTTCGCCCAATCAAGAGCCATGGAAAGGTGACTCTGATCGTGACGCCGTCACAAAATGGCTGTTTAGTCGAATGGCAAATGCAATCTCGCGTCCCTTGGTATCTGTTCTTTCTGAAAAGTATGTTTAAGTCGATGATAGAGATGGATTATCAACGTGGGTTACGCATGCTCAAAAGTAAGCTTGAAACCGGAAGAGTGCATTCAGACTTAGTCGAAATAGGTAACCGAACGTTGCCTCAAATTCATTACATTGGGATCAAGGGTGTGGCTAGCTTGCAGGAATTAGGTTCGGTAATTGAGAAGCATGTTCAGCAACTAGAACAGTTAATTAGTGACGAAACCCTATCCGTGAATGGTGAATTGTTTTGTTATTACCAGTCGATGGATATGCAGAAAGGTACATTCGAGTTTATCACTTGCTTTCCTCTTCATAACTCAGTACCAGCGCCTCAAGGGGCGGTTACCGGTACCATTCCTGAGAGTGAAACATTTGTCGTTGAACACCGAGGTGAATATCAGTTTTTGGGAAATGCATGGGCGTTAGCGATGAACTTGGTTCGTCAGAGTGGTATGAAAGTCAAAACCAGTCCTTTAGGAATCGAACGCTATCTGAATAGCCCGAAGGAAACCACGGAAGAAGAGCTAAGAACGGAAATTATTTTGTTTAAGAAATGACAGGCGCAGGCGAGTAGGGTGTTTAGGTATCATACTAGTTATGCGAAATGTTACTAAAGAATAATAGCGTATCTGTTCCTACCCATAAAAATGCCTCAGCAATCGCTGAGGCATGGTTTTACAGGCCAACTTCTCTTGTTAGAGAATTATTGTGCACGGTATTTACCGCTGTTTAGTTCAATTTTAGACGCTTTTACCCGGGTGTCTGCGTTTAGGTAGTCGCTAATACTTAGCAGATCTTGATCTTGAGATGCTTTTAACACCGCTGATTCCCCCTCTGCGAAGATAACTTCTAATTTTAACTCTTTGGCGACTGCTTTCGCTTCGTTAGGATTGTTTACGGTGATATAAACCAGTCCAGTGGCTTTGGATACGTTACTAAACGCATTCTTAAACACCTCATCACCCGCTTGAAGTTTTACGTCTTCAGATAGGGTTCTAACAGTGCCAGTTTGCACTTTTCGATAATCTTGGCCATTAATCTCAACCGCTTCTGATGGCACAAACAGTTCTGGTGCAGGTTGTTGAGAGAGCTGTTGCTCAGCGTATACACTCGACGTCATGATAACGAGAGCCAGCATAGAAAATGATTTGTATTTCATGTTATTGACTCCTTAGTGTCCAAATATGCGCATCGACCAGTTCTTAATAACACCGGGCTGAGCGTTGTTTGCCATCGGAACGTCATAGATGGTGGAAGAGTTGAAATATGCAATGTAAGAATAGACTTCATCGCCGTTCGTATCTATTGCTCGCAACGTCCATTCGCCTTTTGCATCTTCGCCATAAAATTGGTTGGACAACATTAATTGATCTTTGTAGCCTGTAATCGTTGGATCAAGAGATTGACCAACAAGACCATTGCGCGGTGTTTGCAAAACGGAACGAGTCCCTGATGGCGAAATGAGCTCGATAGCTAAGTCGGGCAGACGAGCGTGGTCCAATGTCAATGTCACTTGAACGGATTCTACTGTCAGCTCATCGGCAATGGCGATACTTGAAGAACCACCAACTAGACTTGCATCGGGTACACTTACTTCTGTAGCGTTATTAACCCATGGCGTAATGACTTGAGCTGGTAAAACACGATTCGTCATGCGAGCACGTTGAATCGCTTCATCTAAATCTACAGCGCCGAAGCCATAAAAAGTATGGAAATCTACGCCTGCTGCGTTTTTCTGCCAAGGGGCAATTGCCTCGTAGCTAACCTGTTCACCTTTATGGTTAGTAAATTCAAGCTGTACGCCTGGATGCGCTTTATCCGTTACTTTTGCTGTCTCCGCTAGTAAAGCACGTACATCACGAGCAGAAAGTGCGTGGTTGGTTGACATGATTGCCGCGATGGCACCCGATGTGTTTGGCGCAGCCGATGAGGTTCCGTTCATCGTACTGGTATAGTTACAGTTCGGGTCGAGATCCGTTCCGCCGTGTAACCCATTAATGCCAAGGCCTTCACTGGTATTTTGCCCTTCTTCACAACCCATTAAATCAGTGGTGACCATAGCAGGGAAATCTTGCCCATATTCACCTGCTGGTGCTGCAACCCACACGTTCGAACCCACCGATGAGTAACTCGCTCGCGTACCATCCGCTCGTAGTGCACTAGTGACTAAATTGAAGTAATTGGCGTTATCATAAGACTGAGCAGAGTTGTGCATCGGTAAGCCTTGATTGTCTCCACCAGCAAAGAAGTTACTTGGCAATACGAAGAATCGCCCTGCATTGAAATAGCGGTAACCATTACCTGCTGACTTTACAAATACAGCACCTCGACCCCAGGCGTTACTCTCGCTGACGTTTTTCATCACGTCCATTTCAAGTTTTAGTTGAGGGTCGCTTTCATCAAAAGTAATCGGGTTTATAGGGCTGAAACCGTAACTTTGGTTAAATACGCGAACATCGCGTGTTGCTGGGTCCATGCCATGGGAGATTAACCAGCCTTCTAATGTCTGGTTGGCTAACCAGTTAAAACCGATGAGGGAAGAGTGAGAAGCGACACCGCGTCCGCCTTCACCGTTGTTGCCGACGGCGCTAATCAAACCGGCTACAGCAGTGCCATGACCATTAGTATCAACCGGATAACTTGGTGGGAATGAAGAGTCTTCGACGAAGTTTCTGCTACCTGTAACTATATTACCTGCAAGGTCGGGGTGATCGATCTGCACTCCAGAATCAATAACGGCAACTTTCACACCAACACCTGCAATCCCCATTGCCTGAGTGAGCTTAGTGTTTAAGTCGTTCCCAGCAACAGCAGGATTAGCCGCAAACGCAGTTTGCCCCGTGTTGTCTAAGTGCCATTGTTCAGAATAGAGTGGATCAAACGCCGAGACGGCAGGTGCAATGCCTACTGCCAACATAGCAGCAAATAGGCGATTAATGCGTATTTCCATTTTTGACCTCATGTCTTTGTTTGGAATTTTTTAGTTCCTGTTTCATATTCCGCTAACAGGAACAAACAAAGCTAACGACAAAGAATAAGGACGAAAACCATTTACAACTTGTTTACATTAAAAGTTCGATGGACAACATAAGTCTTTGTTAATTTACTGAAACTATGAGGTTTTTATATGTCGCATCGAACATGCATGAAAAGTGAAAAGCAGAAAATACGAGTGTACCGTCTGCTTCAAGAGGGGGGTTATTTAGTTGAAGCGGGTTGAATAGTTGCCATTGGTTTCTTAGGTTCGGCTTTTTCCTTAGGCAGCACGTTATCAATCCACTTTTTAATGTACAACTTATCGAATTCTTTATCACACCACTTTTTGTTTAATCCACGTCGATTGAACTCAGCACCAATCGCCACTTTGGTTTGGTTAGTTGCACGGTTGTAGTAGAGAGTTTCACATAGTTGAGTATTACTCATTTGCTGGGCATATACATTGACACTGCTGCTGCGCATTCCCAGTTGAGATGCTTGCTGATTACTACACGCCATAAGAAATAGAGGCGCAAAAGTAATAATGATTAGATTTTTTTTCATGTGTGCTTTTTTATGATGTAGGATGAATGATGAACTGGTTTCTACCAGCTTGCTTCGCATCATACAAAGCTTGGTCTGCCAAGAAAAACCACTGATCCCATTCTTGTTTAATTGTTTGTGCCGACAGTTTGTCCACTGCTCCAAGGGAAATTGTCGCGCTTAATGGTTTAGAGTCAACCACCAATGGCGTGTTTTCAACAGTATATCTCAATCGCTCCAAAAACTTAGTGCAATCTTCGGCTCGCTGTACTTCGAATAATAGGACAAACTCTTCTCCACCCCAACGAATGAGTAGGTCACCAGAGCGGGTGGATTCGTTAAATAGCGTGGCAATATGAGTCAGCATTTTATCGCCAATATCGTGTCCATATTGATCATTAAAGGTTTTGAAATGATCGACATCTAAAACGGCTAAGGCAAATGTTCTATCTGGGCTTCTACGAGCCATTTTGTCCAACCAAATGTGAAGATAGCGACGGTTATGCAATTGAGTTAATGGATCGGTAGTATTTTCTTGAGTGAGTGCTTTATTAATACGTCTAACGCGCAGTACGTAACGAAAACCAACGACTCCAATTGCCGCAATAGCGATAAAGTAGAACATTTCTCGATAGCGCTGCGAACGCAGTTCAGACGCTTGTAGCGCATTTTTTGTTTCTAGCAATTTGAGTTCTTTCTGGGCTAACTTAGCTTCGAGATCAAACTTAATGTTAATCATCTCTTCACCATGAATATGATGAGAAAACTCAGCCTCTAGCTCTCTTAATTGGGTTAAATAATGAAAAGCAGCTTCATAGTCATTAAGAATTTGATGAGCGTTTACCAGTACCGAAAGCATATCAATACGCTGCCGCAGCTCTAATTCACTGGTTGATTTGGTTTGTTCTAGAACGTCAAGCGCTGTTGTAATAGCTCTATCGTATTGTTTGTTTGCGAGGTAAGCCTCTGCAAATGCCTCGTAACAAGACGTTTTTAGCATTTCTAGATTTTTTGGAATGGGCAGGTCTACGCAACGTTGTGCGACCATTAATGCATCATCAATTTTTCCTACCGAGCTCAACATTTGTGAAAAGCTGGATAAAGAGTGGTGCTTGACTGTGTCCGACCCCGTTTGCATTGAAAGTCGAATGGCTTCATTGAAATAATATTCCGCTTTTTTGTTATCTCCGAGGCTCGAGTGAACGATGCTAAGGTTTGCGTAGATAACCCCCATAAAAAAGCTATTATCGTATTGATATTCGCTCTCTAGGTAAGTGTCGAGAGCTTGCGTTAGGTAACTGTTGGCCCGAGCCCAATCTGATGCGTCGATGTAGACCGTCCCAATGTTGTTCAGTGTCATCGCGACTTGTATTTCAAACACTGTTTTTTCTAATAACTCATAGGCATTGCGATAATATTTTAGGCCACTGCGTAGTTGATTTCGAGATACTTCTAGATTGCCTAACCAGCGGTAAGCACGGCCTTCTAATGCTAGATAACCAAGATCACGAGCTGTAGAAACAACGTCATGGAGTAACAATTCTGCGTTCCAGTTATCGTCTTGCTCAATCATTGTTACAGCCTTATTGAGCTGTGCTTCAGCGACGACCCATTCCAAATGGTGCTTTTTACCGAATTCGATTAAATCGGGCATATCTTTCGGTAATGGAACGCCTTCGTAACGCTTAAGGTACTTTCGTGCAAAGTAATACAGAGCAAGAGACTCCGCTGATGCATTCTGTGGCGCATTTAACTCATCTTTTTGAATTGATCGCGGCTTACCCATCGAGCGAAAGTAGAGTTTTAACATGGGCTTGCTTTCTGCTGAAATGTGTTCTTCCAGATAAGCTTGCTTTTCGGTACTCGCCAGTACGTTGGTCGTATGCAAGAAAAGTCCAAGTGCAGTACAAAGTGCGCAAGCCAGTTTTTTAATTGAGAAGTGCATGAGCGTATTAATAAAATGTGATCTCTTAACCGAATACCAGTTAAGTCTACCATTTCTTGTTGGTTAAGTGCGGATGGATTCCCAGTGGCAAAGTGCTTTGGGAGTGAGAGACGAGAAGGATCTTTATAATATTATGATTTATAAAAACAAAATCTATTGAAAACTTATGTAATGATTGGAAGATGGCATAGGTAGGGTAACGATGGAAGGTAAGTGAGCATATTCGGTGGACTCAATCTAATGATTTAAGCCGCGGATTCATCGCTCGAAATCAGGGTGAAGTGTAAAAAATTACGTTTCTGTCATAAATATTTAATGTTTGTATGGGTTGTTAAAAAACTGGATATTAGACATAGTGTTATTAAGCCAATAAAAAATGGCTTTTATAATAAATAGGAGATTAACTATGCATAATGAAATGATTCAACCTTCGCACTTCGGCATTATCGGCCGTACCTGCATCGCTTCAGTACTTATGATTGCGGGTGTTTTCGCTCTTATTTAAGAGTCAAGGGTAACGATGATTACCTTTTAAAGAGTAAGAAAATTCAGGGAATCACCTTAACCTTGTGTAAGGTATTCCCCTGAAAATCCAAGCTAGTCTTTAGTTATTAGCTGAAGAAGCTAAAAATCAATGCACTTACCGCCACAATGCCTGCTGCTAGAACAAAGTAAGTAGAGACATTTCCTCGATATTGTTTCATCGCCTCGATTTTATACACCGCTAACATTGGCATAATAAATAAGATCATTGCAATAACAGGCCCTGACAATGCTTCCATCATACCAAGAATACTTGGGTTCATGATCGCCGCCGCCCAGATTGAGAAGAACAGTGCTGCCACGCTGATACGATCAACACGCTTCTCAGGTAGGTTAAAATGCTTGTTAATTAAACCATTTAAGCTTTCACGCGCACCTAAAAAATGCCCAAGGAAAGATGAAGTGATAGCGACAAACGCGACTAAAGGACCAAGTGTTGCAATAAATGGATTATCGGTTGCGTTCGCTAAGTAAGACAATACGGATACGTTTTGTTCTTTTGCTTGAGCCAATTGTTCAGGTGACAGTGTTAGCACACAGGAAAATACAAAAATAAGAACAAAGGCAATCAGCATGATGCTAGTGCGACGAAGAATAACTTCGGATTTGGCATCTGCCTGCTTACCGTAATGGCGACGTTGTACATTTGCAAAGCTTGAAATTGCAGCTGCGTGACTAAACGAGAAAATCACTACAGGAACTGCTAACCACATAGTGCTAGCAAAAGCTGACGCTTCTGGCACATCCATGACAGGCATGGTCCAGTTCGGTATTAAGTAAAATGATAGAAAGGCAAGAATGGCAACAAGTGGGAACACCATAATGGCAAAGGCCCGTAGCATTACTTTTTCACCCGCCATCATAATAGCAATTAGTGCAAACACTAGTACGCCAGAAAGCAAAGGTCTAGGTAAAGAAGCCATATCAGCCTGATTTACCATGAAGCTATCTACTGTGTTTGTTATTCCAACACCATATATCAACAGGATCGGGAAGATCGAAAGAAAATACAGCAGTGAAATAGAACGGCCTGCTTTTGCGCCGAAGTGCTCTTCCACTACATCAGTGAAGTCTGCGTTTTTGATCTTAGAAGATAGTACAAAACGAGCTAAGCCACGGTGCGCAAGATAGGTCATTGGAAAAGCAAGTACTGCCATCGCGACTAAAGGCCAAAAACCACCAATCCCAAGGTTAATTGGCAGAAACAGGATGCCTGCGCCAACGGCTGTTCCAAATAGGCTAAGAACCCAATGTGTATCATGTTTTGACCAAGCTGTGGCTGTGTTTATTTCACTAGGATTTAAGGCATTTCGAGATTCTTTCACTTTAAAACTCGCTTTTATAAAAATAATAATGCTGAAAATGGTAAAGGTTTTAGTGTTTATTATCACACGCGAAGCTTGGTGAATAATGCTGTGAATTTGGGGTGGTTGTAAATTATCCAACTATGAATTTTTCAATAAACCAGAATAAAGCTCTTAAATGTAATGCATTTAATGGTTATATGTATTGAAATTTTCATCTTGTGTGGTTTTTGATTTTGCGGTTAAAACTTAATCACGGATGTATGTTCTAAGTGAGTTAGGCCTAATTTTCAGGAAGAATATTACATTTCTTAAGCACTTAATTGAGATGTTTGTGTCCCGTCATTTAGATGAGATTTAGGTATACTGCTGCCATTCATGTTAAAGAAGGAGTCATTGAATGGACATCTTGTCTGCGCAAAAAGAGGACTTATTTGCCATATATAAGCTCGAAAATACTTTATTTGGAGAACACGCCTATCCTCAATTTTTCTTTCGGCAAGCTTTTGATTGTTGGGGAGAGAGTTTACTGGTAGCAAAAGAGGGAGAGCAGGTCGCAGGGTATATATTGCTAACGACTAGCACAAATGCACATCAATATTGGATCATGTCATTGGCCGTCGATATTCAACATAGAGGTAAAGGTATTGCGCGTTCCCTCCTAGAAAACGTTATTGCGTCGTTGACGTTAGGCTCAAGCGTGAAATTGACTGTCGATCCTAAGAACCAACCTGCATTGTCTTTATACCTCTCCCTTGGCTTTAAAACGTTAGAAGAAGAAGCGCATTATTTTGGTGACGAAGAATCCAGGTTAGTTATGGAATTAGTAAAGTAATACTGCACGATAATGACCGAAATTTGCACACAATCAGTGCGTAGCATTACGTTGCTATAATTGGTTTTAAGCTAACCCTTTGTATGGTAAGGGTTTTTAATCTTGGCACCTCACTTGCTTTACATAAACGTTCATCGATAACTCGATGCGCCGCTCTTAATAGCAGGCGAGAGCGGTATAGGGTATTACTTTTTGAAAATGTACTAACAGCGTTAAAGGCATTGCTGCCTCTCTCGATTCGGGAGAGGCTTTTTTTTGCTAGTAAGTTGGGCTGAATCGCACTGGAGGTGTTATGTCGCAAGGATGCAAAAAAACCACTTGTCCCTATTGTGGTGTTGGATGTGGTGTCGAGGTCAATGCGAAAGGAATCGTTGGGGATGCGTGTCATCCTGCAAATGCGGGATCACTGTGCGTGAAGGGTGTCGCGCTGGCAGAGAGCTTGAATATGCCTTCGCGCTTGTTGTATCCAAAGCTTGTCACCAAGCAACGACCTCAAGGGCAAGAGGTGCAATGGCAACAAGCCACGGATCTGATTGCTGAAAAGATTCATCAAGCGAAAGCGGAGTTTGGACCGGATTCCATCGCGATGTACGTGTCAGGGCAGTTGTTAACGGAAGACTATTACGTCGCCAACAAACTCATGAAAGGCTATGTTGGCAGCGCAAACATCGATACGAACTCGCGTTTGTGTATGTCTTCGGCGGTTGCGGCTCATGTACGAGCATTTGGTGAAGATGTCGTTCCCGTCAATTACGACGATATTGATAAGACTGAGCTATTGATCATTTGCGGTGCTAATACCGCTTGGACGCACCCTGTTTTATTCCGACGTATTCAACAAGCGAGAGAAAACAATCCTAACCTCAAGCTGGTGGTCATTGACCCGCGTGAAACGGTCACCGCACAGCAAGCGGATTTGCATCTACCGATTAAAAACGATGGTGATGTGTCACTCTTCAATGGGCTGCTCAAGTTTCTTATTGAACAACAATTGATTGATTCTGAATACATAAATTCTTATACCGACGGATTTAATGCACTTAGAGAAGAAGTTTCTGATTTGCGTTACGATGTCACTAATTTGACGTCTTCCATTGGCATTTCAGAAGAAAAACTCACGACATTCTTCCAATGGTTTGCGCAAAGCCCAACCGCAATTACGTTGTTTTGCCAAGGGGTAAACCAAGCCGAAAATGGCGTCGACAAAGGCAATGCAATCATTAATGCACACTTGGCGACGGGTAAAATTGCCAAGTCAGGTTGCGGGCCGTTTTCTATTACAGGTCAGCCGAATGCGATGGGTGGGCGAGAAGTCGGTGGTTTGGCAAACCAGTTAGCGGTTCATCGTGCTTTTGACGCAAAGTCTATCAAGCAAGTGCAAGCGTTCTGGGATTCACCAGAAATTGCCACTCAGCCCGGTTTAAAAGCCGTTGAACTGTTTGAGGCGGTAGAACGTGGTGAGATTAAAGTTCTGTGGATTATGGCTACCAATCCTGTTGTCTCTTTGCCAGATAACCAATTGGTAAAACGTGCACTAGAGATTTGTCCGTTTGTGATTGTTTCCGATATCACAGCGGATTCGGATGTAGCGCATTACGCGGACCTATTGCTACCCGCCGCTGGCTGGGGGGAGAAGCAAGGCATGGTGACCAACTCTGAGCGTCGACTTTCAAGGCAGCGTCAGTTTCAAACGCCTCCCGGTGAAGCAAAATCAGATTGGTGGGCGATAAGCCAAGTTGGACAAGCTTTGTGTGCATTGGAAAAGACACAAAATGGTTTTGCGTTTACTTCTGAGCGGTCGGTATTCAGGGAATATGCGGCGATGACAGGCATGAATGCAGATTCACCTTTGAAACTCGACCTGTCTCAACACGCGAACTTAACCGAGCAAGAATACGAAGAGTGGGTACCGACACAATGGGGAGGAGAGCACCCTTTTGCTGATGGCATCTATTCGCACCCAGATGGTAAAGCGCGTTTTGTCGTAACCAGTGAATCTCCAACACGTTTAGAGAGAACAAAAGGCTGGTGGCTCAATACGGGTAGGCAACGCGACCAATGGCATACCATGACGCGCACAGGTCATATCGCACACCTTGCCGCCTCTGAGTTAGAACCAACCGTGTACATGAACACACTCTCTGCTACTCAAAATCGCTTGAAAGCAGGACAACTCACTAAGCTGTTTCAGCCTACTTCAAACACCAGTATTTATGCCAAAGTTGCCATTGATGAAGGTTTGGGTTTTCAGGAGCTGTTTATGTCAATGCACTGGGCGGGTCGATATGGTGGTGAAAGCAGTGTTAACGCGATAGTAAACAGCGCAAAAGACCCTATTTCTGGGCAGCCTGCGTTTAAGTCATCTTATGTTGAAGTGCAAGAGGCGGCGGTAAAAACTTACGGTATGTTCATTGGTACACAGTTTGATTCCGGCAAGTTTCTCTACAGCGCATTTCAAGCAGAAAGTAATTTAGGCATCTGGCGCTTTGCACACGACAAACGACCAAAGAAGCAGAGTTTTTGTCGAACGGAAAAGAGCCGCAGAATTACGATAGATATTGCCCAAGGTTGGCTAGCAGTGGATTACGACCTTGTTGGAGACGTTCGTATCATTCGTTCTGTTTTAGTGGTGTCTAGTGAACCGATTCAAACCGACTACACCAACTTTACCGACTTGATTGGCAAACCGATGGAGCTATCGCAACTGCTTACCATCACTCAATCGCAAAGCAGTGCCAAACTGGTTTGTAGTTGTTTCCGCGTTACCGATAAACAAATACATGACGCGATGGAGAAACAAGACTGCACGTCAGTGACCCAACTTCAAAACAAACTCAAATGCGGTACTAACTGTGGCTCGTGCGTCTCTCAAATCAAACAAATGGTCGACAGCCATCAGCATCAAAAGGGCAAACAGCAAGCGAACCAGCAAAGTTTGGCTATTCAAATAAAGTAAGTCATAAAGAGGATAAGCACATGGAAGCGCCTTATCAAAAGTCTTGGTTTAAGAAAGGACAAGCGAGTCAGAAACAAGAACGCTCGTCTCGCTTTTCTAAGCATGATCAAGCAAGCAAACTGAACCAACTTTTAGAAGACCATTCACTAGACCTGGACGCGAACCACAAAGGTTTTGTCTCGATTGTCGGAGCAGGGCCGCACGATCCTGACTTGTTAACGGTAAAGGCTGTGAAAGCGATTATGTCGGCAGAGGTACTGTTGTACGACCGTTTGGTTAACAAAGATATTTTGGAGTTGGCTTCGCCACAAGCCGATTGGATTTACGTGGGCAAAAGATGCGGACAACCTAGTATTGGTCAGGAAGAAATTTGTGACTTGATGGTATCGCTCGCTCAACAAGGAAAGCGAGTTGTACGCTTAAAAGGGGGAGATCCTTTTGTATTTGGCCGTGGAGGTGAAGAGGCGTTAGCACTCGTCAAACACTCAATCGCGTACGAAGTCATTCCCGGCATTACCGCTGCGATTGGATGTTCAGCAAACAGCTTGATTCCGCTGACTCATCGTGGCGTTGCTCGTAGCGTTACCTTTGTGACGGGGCAAGTGGTAACAGGCGCATTTGAAGCGTGGAGCCAACTGATGCAAAGCGGACAAACGTTAGTCTTCTATATGGGGTTAGAAAAGTCATCGCAAATACAAACGGGTTTAATAGGCTCTGGTTTGAGAGCAGATTTCCCAGTCGCGATCATCACTCATGGTTGCAGCCCTCAACAACAAGTGCATGTTACACAACTCAATCAGCTCAATGATTTATCGATTACACTTAAAGGCGTGAGCCCAGCATTGATTGTGATGGGAGAAGTTGTCAAACTGCGCGAACAACTAATAGAAACCGTACAGTCAGTGACGGAATACGAGGGAATATGAGCAGCATTTTGGAATGTATTAGAACAGTCGGTCGTGGCGAACGTGGTAGAAAACCACTGAACTTTGACCAAGCGTTTCGAGTTATGGATGAATACCTAAACGGTGAGTGCGATGATGATCAGATGGCAATGTTATTGATGCTGATCCGCGTACAGAACGAGACTCAACAAGAAATCGCTGGCTTTGTGAAAGCATTCCATTCCCGCATGCCAGCTATTGGTGCAGATATTGATTGGCCATGTTATGCGGGCAAACGTGAAGCGGCAGGTCAGCCTTGGCATCTGCTGGCAGCGAAGATCCTTGCCGATAATGGCCACAAAGTGCTGATGCACGGCTATCATGACCGTCAATCTGGTCGTTTACACGCTGAAGACTACCTCGACAAATTTGCTATTACGAAAGCGGAATCAGCAGAAGACGCAAAGCGTGTCTTAGAAACACAAAACATTGTGTATCTACCGCTAAGTTCGTTTGCACCCCAAGCAGAAACCATGATCGGTTGGAAGAATCGTTATGGGCTTAGAACGCCGATTAATACCGTGGTTCGTGCATTGAATCCGGGGCAGGCGACGGTTGGTATTCGTGGTAGTTTCCATCCGGGATTCCAACAACTTCATGCTGAAGTCGAATACGAGATTGGTCAAACCGCTCATGCCGTTGTGTCATTCAAAGGACAATCTGGTGAGTCAGAATACAACCCGAAAGTAAGTCAAACCGTATGGTTAAGCCAAACAAGCGGCGTGACATCGCACTACTGGACGGAGCAAATGCTGTCTGAGGTGCCAATGCCTGCGAACTGCCCATTTGGGACGTCAGAAGACGACATGAACCAAATGGCAAATACGGTTCTTGCTACCATGACAGTGGTCTTGTTTGCACAAATGCACGACAGAGAAAAAGCATTCGAACGTGCCTTTTCTTACTGGCAAGCCTATTGCGGCCAGCAATAACGTACTATTGTCAATTAATGTAAAACCAACGGCGCAAAGTTGTTGAATCTGAATCCATTATCTATTGTTTGAAGAAGGTAAAAGATCCTAGCTCGCCAATGATGTGTTTCACCACCTTGCTCCGTATCAGAGTGGTGAAACCGCAGTTTTAGCCTCAATCGCGTTCGTTTCTCGCTTCGCTTTTGAGAATGAGAAAATCCCATATGGTAAGACACAGAGGACATGGATAATGGTTCTAAAGTATACCACTCCTAGTGAAAAGGCTTCTCATCCGATCCCGCAAGAAGCCTTCGATTGGTACGACGAATACGCACACGGAAAAATCACGCGCCGTGAGTTTCTAAATAGGCTGGGTGGCCTTGCGGTGCTTGGCTTTAGCATGACAGCACTGGTCGATGCGTTAACCCCGAATTACGCACTCGCAGAACAAGTTTCATTTAACGATCCTGACATCAAAGCAACTTACGAAACCTTTCCATCTCCAAATGGGCATGGAGAAGGGCGTGGTTATTTGGTGATGCCACAGAAGAAGACCTTAAAATCGCCGACCGTGTTGGTGATTCATGAAAATCGAGGTCTGAACCCTTATATCAAAGATGTCGCAAGACGACTTGCAAAAGATGGCTTTATTGCTTTCGCTCCAGACGCGCTTTATCCACTCGGCGGCTATCCGGGGAACGACGATGAAGGTCGCGCGATGCAGAAAGAGATGGACAGAGCCAAGATCGAACAAGACTTTATTGCAGCCGCTAACTTCCTCAAACAATACGAGGGTGGCAACGGTAAATTGGGCGCGGTTGGATTCTGCTTCGGTGGATACATTGTCAATATGCTTGCAGCGGTAATGCCTGAAGAGCTCGATGCAGGTGTGCCTTTTTATGGAACACCAGCGGCGCAAGAGATCCAAAAGCAAGTCAAAGGACCGTTGATGATTCACTTTGCAGGGCTCGATAAGCGTGTTAACGACACATGGCCTGCTTATGAGCAGCAATTGATCGCAACCGACGCACAGTATCAAGCGTTAATGTATGAGAACGTCAACCACGGCTTCCATAACGACTCAACAGCACGCTACGCACCGGAAGAAGCAGCACTCGCTTGGGAACGTACACTCGGCTTCTTCAAAGAACATCTCGCCTCTAGTTAAAGCGCGTCTACTTTAGTTGGCACATTCCTTGTTATGTCTCTCTTAGTGAGTGAGATATAAACAAGGAATGTGCATGACTCAATCAACGTCAAAAACACCCATCATAGTATGCTGCGATAGCCTCCAAGAGCAGGCTCGATTGTCCGGCTTATTGAGCAAAGATTACGACAACATCATGGGTTGCCAATTGGCACAACTAGAAACGTTAATGCAACGAGAACCGTCAGCAAGCGTTGTGGTTGGATGGCAGCAACCAACCGCGGAACTGCGTTTGATCGTCGATTTCTGCCGCAGAAAATCGGCACCACTTCTTATCGTCTTAAAGCAGCTATCATCCAATGATATCAATCGTTTATCAGAAAAAATGGACTATGTTCTTATGCCGCACGATAGTGAGTTTGCACTTCAACCTTGGATTGAACATGCGACATTAGTGAGAGCGAAATTCGAAAGTATGCAATCGGAAATTGAATTACTGACCAATAAGATTGAAGAGCGCAAGCTGGTGGAAAAAGCGAAAGGTCTGCTGATGAAGATGCACAGCGTTGATGAAGGACAGGCTTATAAAGCGCTAAGAAATTCAGCCATGCAATCGAGCCAAACGCTCGCACAAGTTGCCAAGAATTTGATAACTACTTTGGAGGTGCTTGATTAGTCGTTCTACCACTTTGGGGTTATAGTGCGTTTTCTAACGTGGTGCGTGTTGCACTATCAGCAAGCAATAACAGGGAGTAACAAACGGCAAGATATACTAATTTATTGTATTTACTTTGAAAAATAAGTTGGCACAGTAATTGGATTAGTAGAATTGGGTTTATTGTTGAATCGCTTATCTCAATTATCAACGGCGGTAATTGTAGACTTAGCAACGGCGCTACTGCTCTTCGGAGTAGTGGCGCTTTTTTTATGGGAGCAAACCAATGAAATGGAGTTCGATGCTGAAAGTGTCAGCAATTTCGTTATCGGTATTCACCACGGTCAGCGTAAAGGCAGAGTTGGGTGAACCAGAAATTGAAGACCTGAAGTTTGGTTTTATTAAGTTAACCGATATGGCACCGCTGGCGGTTGCTTATGAGAAAGGCTTTTTTGAAGACGAAGGCTTGTACGTCACTTTAGAAGCGCAAGCAAACTGGAAGGTGCTTTTAGACCGAGTCATCGATGGTGAGCTTGCGGGCGCGCACATGCTTGCTGGTCAGCCATTGGGCGCGACGATTGGTGTCGGCACAAAAGCAGAAGTGATTACCGCGTTCAGTATGGATTTGAACGGCAACGCAATCACGGTTTCCAATGATACTTGGGAGCAGATGAAGCAATACATTCCAAAGCAACCAGATGGCAAGCCAGTTCACCCAATCAAAGCGGATGCACTGAAGCCTGTGGTCGACAGCTATCTGGATAAAGGCAAACCGTTCAACATGGGGATGGTGTTCCCTGTATCGACGCACAACTATGAGTTGCGATACTGGTTAGCGGCAGGGGGGATTCATCCAGGCTTTTACGCACCAGACTCAGGCGATAACAGTGGCCAGCTGGATGCTGATGTTCTTTTGAGTGTTACACCGCCACCACAAATGCCAGCCACAATGGAAGCGGGCACGATCAAAGGGTACTGCGTAGGTGAACCATGGAACCAACAAGCCGTATTCAAAGGTATTGGTACGCCAGTCGTGACTGACTACGAAATCTGGAAGAACAACCCAGAGAAAGTGTTTGGTGTTTCCAGAGCTTGGGCTGAGAAGTATCCAAACACGCACATTCGTGTAGTGAAAGCCTTGATTCGGGCGGCACATTGGTTGGATGAAAACGACAATGCCAACCGCCAAGAAGCAGTGAAGATGCTATCAAAAAGTGAGTATGTTGGAGCGGATGCCGAAGTTATCGCCAACTCAATGACGGGCACGTTTGAATACGAGAAAGGCGACAAACGAGATGTGCCAGACTTCAACGTGTTCTTCCGTCATAACGCCACTTATCCGTATTACAGCGATGCGATTTGGTACCTGACTCAAATGCGTCGCTGGGGACAGATCTCAAGCGAGAAATCCGATGATTGGTACATGGATGTCGCAAAAGAGGTTTACCGTCCGGACATTTACCAACAAGCGGCTCAAGCACTGATTGAAGATGGTGTGTTGAGCAAAAAAGACTTCCCAGATTTTAGTGCTGAAGATGGTTTCCGTGCGCCACAAACACACTTTATCGACAACATCGTTTATGACGGTCGCGAGCCAAATAAATATCTAGAGAAGTTCTCTATCGGGCTTAAAGGAAAAGACAAGGTTTAACCATAACGATAAACGCCACAGGCGAGGGGATTCGCTTGTGGCAACAAGGATGTAAATTTCTTAGGAGTGAGTATGTCTAGTAATGTCATTTCCCTTTTTCCTGCTAAGCAGGTAGTGAACCGAAGTCGGTTGGTACTTTTGCCCGTCATTGGTTTACTGATCTTTTTGGCAATGTGGCACTTAGCAGCGAGAGAAGTGCAAACCTCATTAGGTACGCTACCGGGGCCAGTGCAAACTTTTCAGCAGTTCAGCAACCTTGTCGATGACCATTGGCAAGAGCGAGAAAAGGAACAAGCGTTTATCGAACGTCAGGAAAAACGTAATGCTGCGAAGTTAGCCAAGAATCCGGACGCGGAAGTGAAGATTCGTCCCTACACAGGTAAACCGACGTTCTTCGACCAAATCATAACAAGCTTAGTGACCGTAACTGCGGGCTTTTTGCTGGCGACTGTCATCGCGATTCCACTTGGCATCGTGCTTGGTCTTAATCAAGGACTGTATCAAGCGTTCAACCCAATCATTCAATTGCTCAAGCCCGTATCACCTTTGGCTTGGCTGCCTATCGTCACTATGGTGGTGAGTGCCACTTATGTGAGTGATGACCCGATGTTTGCTAAGTCGTTCATTAACTCTCTGATCACTGTGGCGCTGTGTAGCTTGTGGCCGACGCTGATTAACACCGCTGTGGGTGTGACGAGCGTTGATAAAGACTTAATCAACGTGAGTAAAGTGCTTCAACTTTCGTGGTGGCAGCACATCCGCACCATCGTATTACCTTCTGCCATTCCAATGATCTTCACAGGTTTACGTCTCTCTTTAGGTATCGCTTGGATGGTATTGATTGCAGCAGAGATGCTCGCGCAGAACCCTGGGTTGGGAAAGTTCGTTTGGGATGAATTCCAGAACGGCAGTTCGGCATCATTGGGTCGTATTATGGTCGCAGTCATCACCATCGGCTTTATCGGTTTGATGCTCGATAGAGGCATGTTGCAACTTCAAAAGTGGTTGTCTTGGAATAAACAACAAGCGTTGAGATAAGGGAAAAGATCATGGAAAAAGCATTATTAGATCTAACGCGATTAGGGATGCGATTCCCAACGCCAGATGGCGAGTTCATCGCGCTTAAGAACGTCGATTTACAAATAAATAAAGGCGAGTTTGTATCCCTAATTGGTCACTCTGGCTGTGGTAAATCAACGGTATTGAACTTAGTTGCAGGGCTGCACATGCCAACAGACGGCGGTGTGATCGTCGATGGACGAGAGGTGGCAGGACCGGGACCTGACCGCGCAGTCGTGTTCCAAAACCATTCATTGTTGCCTTGGCTCACCGTATATCAAAACGTTGAGCTCGCAGTAAAACAAATTGCCGGCAAAAAGGGCAAAGCGTGGATTCAGGAACAAGTGAATCACTACTTGGAGTTGATTCAAATGCAGCATGCCGCGCACAAAAAGCCGGATGAAATCTCGGGCGGTATGAA
This sequence comes from Vibrio sp. OY15, assembly GCF_000742455.1. NCBI lineage: Bacteria > Pseudomonadati > Pseudomonadota > Gammaproteobacteria > Vibrionales > Vibrionaceae > Vibrio > Vibrio sp. OY15. The sequence goes on from NZ_JPIL01000014.1 coordinate 120,256, forward strand.
GCAGCGAGTCGGCATTGCGAGAGCACTGGCACTTCAACCGAAGGTTTTGCTGATGGATGAACCATTTGGCGCGTTGGATGCGTTAACCCGTGCGCATTTGCAGGATGCACTGATGAAGATTCAAGCCGAGCTAAACAACACCGTCATCATGATTACTCACGATGTGGATGAAGCAGTGCTGCTATCCGACAAAATCGTGATGATGACCAACGGACCGGCGGCAACTATTGGTGAAGTGTTGGAAGTGAATCTACCGCGTCCTCGCGAGCGTGTCGCACTGGCAGATGATGCGCAGTATCAGAAGTGTCGACAAGCCGTGTTGAAGTTCCTTTACGAGAAGCAATCCAAAGTCGAGATTCCTGCTTCGAAAGAAGACAAACCCAAAACCGCAGCGCAAACGGCATAAGGAGGCAGCAATGAACAGTCCTTTAACGATCCCAGTAAAGAACGCATTGAGCCACATCGTTGTGGTAGGTAATGGTATGGTCGGGCAACACCTTATCGAGCAATTGGTACAGAAAAACGCGCATTTGGAGCACCGAATTACCGTGATTGGTGCAGAGCGCTTTATCGCGTATGACCGTGTACAGTTGTCCTCTTTGTTTGCGGGTAAGTCTCATGATGATTTAATGCTGAGTAACCAAGAATGGTACGACATGCATGGCATCCAACTCGTACTTGGCAGCCAAGTAACAGGCATCGACAGAGAGCAAAAGCGCATTCTGCTTGATGGTGAAGATGTGCTGGGTTACGACCAACTTGTGCTCGCGACCGGTTCTTACCCGTTTGTGCCGCCAATTGAAGGTAAAGACCGAGACAACGTGTTTGTCTATCGCACGCTTGATGATCTTTCACAAATCAAAAAGGCATGTGAAGGCGCAAGAACAGGCGCAGTGATTGGCGGCGGCTTGTTGGGTTTAGAAGCGGCAAACGCACTCAAACTATTGGGGCTAGAAACTCACGTCATTGAGTTTGCACCTCGCCTCATGCCCGTGCAGTTAGATGATGGTGCTGGCTTAGTGCTAAAAGAGAAGATTGAAGCACTAGGGCTAACCGTTCACACCTCAACGGGTACGGAACGAATCTGCGATGGTGAAACGGCTAAGCATCGTATGGTGTTTAAAGACAAAGATCCTCTCGAAGTGGATGTGATTGTCTTTTCCGCAGGGATTCGCCCTCAAGATGAGCTGGCAAAAATGTCTGAGCTAGAAGTAGGCGAGCGAGGCGGCATTGTGATTAACAACCAATGCCAAACCAGCGATGAGAATATTTACGCGATTGGCGAATGTGCCCTTTGGGAGCAGAAGATATTTGGTTTAGTTGCACCCGGTTACACCATGGCGAGAACCACTGCCGATGTCCTGACGGGAATGCCAAGCGAAGGTTTTAAAGGCGCAGACATGAGCACCAAGCTCAAGCTACTTGGGGTGGATGTGGCGTCTATCGGCGATGCACAAATGCAAACCGAAGGCGCACAAGAAATGGTGTTGCAAGATGCGGTCGCAGGCATCTACAAAAAGCTGGTAGTTGATGCGAGTGGCACTCAATTGCTTGGTGCGATTCTCGTTGGTGACAACAGCGACTACGATGCGCTCTTACAGTGTTATTTGAACAAAACAGTCCTGCCAGACCACGCGGCGAACCTGCTGTTTGATACCGGAATGCTGGACGGAGAGATGCCAGACAGCGCCATCATCTGTTCTTGTCACAACGTCACAAAAGGCGACTTAGTTGCCGAGATTCAAGCTGGCACCACCAACCTGACGGACCTTAAAGCGAACACCAAAGCCGGTACTGGCTGTGGTGGCTGTAGCAATATGGTGAAGTCGGTATTGGATACTCAATTGGCAGCCATGGGGGTAGAGGTTAACAACCACCTTTGTGAGCACTTTGAGTTAAGTCGCCAAGAGATGTTTCATATTTGCCAAGTGGAACAGATCAAAGACTTCGATACCTTAATTGCACTGCATGGCAAAGGGCATGGGTGTGATATTTGTAAGCCAACAGCAGCATCTGTGTTTGCTTCTTTGTGGAATGAACACATCATGGAGCCTCAACATCAATCTCTGCAAGATTCTAACGATGCCTTTATGGCAAACCTGCAAAAAGATGGCTCTTACTCAATTGTACCTCGTGTTCCGGGCGGCGAAATTACACCAGACAAACTCATCGTGCTAGGCGAAGTTGCTCAGCAATACGATCTGTACACCAAAATCACTGGCGGTCAGCGCGTGGATTTATTTGGCGCGCAGTTAGAACAGCTTCCTGAAATCTGGCAAACCTTAATTGATGCTGGTTTTGAAACAGGGCATGCCTACGGTAAATCGGTGCGCACCGTGAAATCTTGCGTCGGCTCTACTTGGTGTCGCTATGGTGTTGATGACTCGGTCGGATTAGCTATTGAGTTAGAGAGCCGCTACAAAGGATTGCGAGCGCCCCATAAGCTTAAGTTTGCCGTATCGGGCTGTACTCGCGAGTGTGCAGAAGCGCAAAGTAAAGACATTGGGGTGATCGCCACCGAAAACGGCTGGAATCTATACGTTTGTGGTAATGGCGGCATGAGACCACGACACGCTGATTTGTTTGCATCCGACCTATCCAAATCAGAGTTGATCACCATGATCGACCGAGTATTGATGTTCTACGTCAGCACCGCAGATCGCTTGCAGCGTACGTCGGTGTGGATGGAGAACATGGAAGGGGGCTTAGATTACCTTAAACAAGTGATTTTGGATGACTCTCTCAACCTATGTGACTCTTTGGATGAACAAATGGCACGAGTCGTAGATACCTATCAGTGTGAGTGGAAGAGCACGTTGGATAATCCTCAAAAATTGCAACGCTTCCGTCCTTTCTTGAACAGCACGTCGGGCAGCAAAGTCTTGCCGTACCAACGTGTGCGCGGTCAGCGTATTCCCGTGAAACAGGAGGTGTAAATGGCAGCTTTAACTAAAGTGAAATTGTGTCAGCTTGATGACCTAATGCCGTTCATCGGTGCCACGGTGTTGATTGAAGGCGAGCATGTCGCGTTATTCTACATTCCCGATAACGGTGTTTACGCTGTTCAGGATTGGGACCCAATTGGTAAGGCTTATGTGATGAGTCGAGGGATCGTCGGTGATATCGATGGTGAGATGTGTGTTGCATCACCACTGTACAAACAGCATTTCAGTTTAAAGAGTGGGCAGTGTTTGGAAGATGAAGCGTACTGTCTAAAAACTTGGCAAGTAACGGTCGACGATAATCAGGTTTGTTATTTAGTCGAAGAATGATCCTAGAAATTTGCCTGCTCGATATGAGTAAATTCTTAGCGTAAGAGATAAGCGAATAAAGCTCCAGAGACACCACAGTATGGCTCTGGAGCTTTTAATTATTCGGAAGGATTCACTTGTAGTTCGGTATAGCCAGTCGAGTCGTCCATCGCTCTAGTGAACTCAAGCTCTGAGTAAGAATGGATGATCAATTCTGCGGTAGTATCAATCACTGTGCCTTCCAGCAAATGCCCACCCCAAACTAGTCCATCACGATCAGACACCGAGATATGAACGTGCTGATGCTCAGGCGTTAGTGTTCCCATCACAGAGACGATTTCAAATGGCTCTTGTTTGGTTAACGTACTCTCTGCACCTGCCAAACGAAGGTTGAGGTCAGTGACACAACCAACGCATGAAGCAATCGAGCCTGCTTTGATACCATGCTGCTCGACCAATTTCGCTAGGCTCAGCTTTAAGTCCATGCCTTTGGTAAGACGTACTGCTATCACTTCAATCGACATGTCACTTCCTAATCAAAACCAGCAAGCAGGAAAGCGCCGTATCCAAGTCGGCATAACGTTTGGCTTTGCCAAGTACGCGCATACCTTGCATGTTGTTGAGAACAAAACGAGCAAGCTCTTCTGGTTTCAGCGTTTTCGGCACTAAGGTTTCTTTTTGTGCATTGGTCAGCGCATCCGCAATGATGTCGATAAGATGGTCAAACAAAAAATGCCCTTTGCGCAGTACATCATCGTCTTCACCAGCGTGCTCAATCAACGCATTTTGGATAAAACACCCACAGCTGCGTTTGCGTTGCAGATCAGCAAAAGATTTAAGGAACGATTCCAACTCAGGTAAAGACGCGTCGTCTTTTTCCAAATCATTCAGTGACGGTAGCGAGACCTTTTTTAAGTAAGTATCGAGCGCTTCGTAGTAGAGCTGTTGCTTGTCACCATAGGTGTTGTAAAGACTGAAGCGGTTGATGTTCAGTTCGTCGGTGAGATCCGAGATAGACGTGTTCGCAAAGCCCTTGCGCCAAAACACATCCATAGCCACGAGAAGCTTTTCATCTCGGTCGAAGTTGGCTTTTCTTGCCATAAATTACCTGCCTGGGTCTGCTTATTGGGTAATTAAATTGCTTTGGAGGGATGGTACAGAGAACCTCTAGCGTTAGAACTGAACCAATATGATGAATACCCATCTATTCTTGGGTATCAGCCCCCAAATTCATGTGAACTCACAAACGGCATCAAAAATCTCGCTCAGCAAACAGACCCACAACTGTTTGAAAATTTTTGATAGTGAAGTTCTTGACTGATCGTTTATAAACTGACTACAGTATATCCTAACCAATCGGTTAGAAAAAGATAAAAGGATGTGAAATGAAGCTCTATGAAACCGCAATGACTCCAAGTTGTAAGCGAGTTAGCATTTTTCTGAAGGAAATCGGTGGCGAGGTTGAGCGAATTGCGCTGAACGTTCGTGAGGGCGATAACCTATCTGAACCGTTTAAATCGAAAAGCGTGAATGGCAAAGTGCCTCTGCTGGAACTGGATGATGGTACGACGATCTGTGAAAGCGTGGCGATTTGTCGCTACCTAGATGAAGCGTTTGGAAATGATCTGGCGCTGTTTGGTGCTAACCAGCTCGAACGTGCTCAGGTAGAAATGTGGCATCGTGTGGTGGAGTTCCAAGGACTAAATGCGGCATTTCAGGCGTTTCGAAACATGACCGGAGTTTATGGAGACAGAGAACGTTGTGTTGAAGCATGGGGCGAAGAATCAAAACAACGCGTCTACGAATTTCTGCCTGTCTTAGACAAGCGTCTTGAACATAATGATTTTATCGCCGTAGACCATTTTACTATCGTCGATATAACAGGCTTTATTTTGATCAGTTTCGCAATTAAAGGCCTAGAAATTGATGTGCTATCGACGTCGCCAAACATTGCTCGATGGTATAACCAAATTTTAGCTAGACCTGCATTTCAGAGTTAATGTATTGCAGCGAGTGGATGATAGCTCGCTGCTACCACCTTACCGATTCTTAACTCAGCAGGATATTCAAATTTTTTCAGATTTTTCTTATTTTTTCTCCTATCGCCTATAATTGGAAAAACAACCTCAATTTGCTTCGTTGCGTTTTAGAGCCTTGAGCTCTTGGTCCGTAGACGCTCTCTTTCACCATGGAAAGTCTAATAATAGACAAGGAGAGGTCATGAATATTCAAGTGAAAAGTATCAATAATATTCTAATCGCCCTGTTAATGGTTTCGGTTTTTGGTCTATTCGCACTGTACCTCAATTACACACAGCAGAATGAACAGATTGAAAGGCTGCAAAGTCAGTTAATCGAAAAAGAGCATCAGATACTAATTTCTAATGAAGCGTTGTCTTACACTCGATATCAACACCAATTATTAGCCGAAGACTACAGCCGTTTTAGAAATGAGCAGTCAGTGACTAGTGTTTTGCGTTAGCCAGTATAGCAACCACTTTAAGGAGGCAGATGAAACCCATTCTTTTGGTCGATGACAGTAAAACAGTACTGCTTTACATCAGCAGTGCATTGGAAAAGCAAGGCTATGAAGTGCTTGCTGTTGAAGACGGACGAGCGGCGCTCGAAGTGCTAACCCACCGCCCTGATATTCAGTTTGTGCTGAGTGATTTAATGATGCCTGGAATTAATGGTATTGAATTGTGTCGCCAATTAAAATCTAAAGTTAGCGAACGTTACATTTTTTTTGTTCTACTGTCTTCTAGAAATGACCAAAGTTCGATCGTGAAAGGCATTGATGCTGGCGCAGATGATTTCGTAGATAAGAAGACGTCTGTAGAGGAACTTCAGGCCAGAATCCGTGCGGGGTTTCGTACTTTAGAACTGCACAACAAACTCGTTGAGAGAAATAAAGAGCTAGATGCGGCCTACCAAACAATTCACCAAGACCTGCAGTCTGCGAGTCAACTGATGGAGCAACTACTCCCTGCTGAATCAACTATCCAAAATATACAGTTTAGTTATGTCTACAGACCATGCTCCCAGATTGGTGGTGATATGTTGGGGTATTTGGAGCTCGATGAACAACATGTTGCGTTTTATGTATGTGATGTTTCTGGTCATGGTATTTCTTCAGCTTTGATGGCTTTTTCTATTCAACAGACACTATCTCAAAGTCAGGGGCCTGATTCGATCACGATGGAGTTGAGAGATGACTGCTATTGCGTAAGTGAGCCAGCATCTGTGATTGAACGGCTAAATCGGCGTTATCAGCAAACTAGAAACAGTCAACTTTACTTTACTATGGCTTACGCCATTCTTAACACAAAATCAGGGCGACTTAGCTATTGCACGGCTGGCCACCCCAGGATCTTAGTTTGGCGAGCGAGTACGAACACGATGGAACAGATAGGTGACGATAACTTTATCGTTGGTGCAATGCAGCCGATAGAATATAGCGGTAACCAAATTAGTCTAGATGAGGGCGATGCATTGTGGCTTTATTCGGATGGTTTGATTGAAGCGAGGCAGGGTGAGGAGATGTTTTCACTACAACGATTGGCATCGAGTATAAAAGCTGTTTGCACGCTGCCAGTTGAAGATCAAGTGGGAGACGTCTTTAAAAAAGTACAATCTTGGCACAACGAAGATGAGTTTGATGATGATGCCAGCCTTTTACAGGTAAAATGGCATGGTGAGAGGCTCGATTTTAAGGAAAAGAATGTCAAAGAGCGAATTTAAACGAACTTACGGGAGCTCCCTTACTCACTCACGAAGTGCGAGCAAAGACGTTGTTCGGTTTTTGATGGGTCATCAAATCCCCTTAAATGCAATTCAATCATTGGAGCTTTGTGTCGTTGAGCTCATGAATAACGCTTATATTCATTCTTACAGTGAAATAGAAGGCCTGCCAATTGAAGTGGAGTGTAGGGTTGGGGATGACCAAGTGTCCGGTTTCGTGGAACTGAGAGTCTCTGATTGCGGAGCGCCGATCAATGAGAAGACGTTCATCCAACATAAAAATAAACAGATTGAGGCACCTAACTTAATGGATGACGATAGTTGGTCCTCCTCTGGTCGCGGACTGATGTTAGTCGCTCAATTATCTGACCTGTTTAAATTGGAAAAAGGTTTCGAAAACAATACGTTTGTTGTAGTGAAAAGGAATTGGGAGAGAAACTAACAACCAAGCAAAGTCGATTTCCTTCACTTGGTCCCTAGCGTTAATCTGACGGTTGCGTTGTATATCATTGTTATTTTGTATTCGTTGTTGGTGCTGGTGATAGTAACGCCTCCAACTCTTCTGGTGTTAGAATATCACTGATGTTTAACATATTATTTTCATCATCTAGCGCCATCTTTGTACGGCTAAGTAAGTACCTTTTTTGAGTTGGTGTTAGGTCTTTGAGAGACTCAATCAACTCCCTGAAATTGCTATTATTCATTGCCATATTTCCCCCAGTTAAGCCTTGAATTTCTTTATTGCATATTCTTCAAGTAAGCGAAGATTTGTTGATTAATTGCAGCTAGCTCTTCAGTAACTATAGCTATATCTGAGCTATCTGGCGCTGTATCGTTTCTGGTTTTTTCTTCTATTCTTTGAAACGCAATGACCGCGGTGTCTTCTCCGAAACTCTCTAGAATGCCCTTTAAACTATGCGCTAATAGATAGAGTTCTGACCAACATCTGCTTGTATATAGCTCATCTATACGCTCTATATCATTCGTGTGATCTTCAAGGTATGTAGAAAAAACAGTGACGATCAGATCTACGTCGTTATCCATGTATGTATTGAGAACATCAAAATTAATCATGTATACCCCTATTAAACGTTGCGGTAGAGGAATGTTTCGGATAATGAAGGCTTAGCCGAAGGTATGAATGGCATAACCAGTATTTGAGCAGAAATAGTTTGCTTGTCGCTTGAGATAAACTTACAAAAAGAAAGTCATTGTTAAAGATATTTTGACTTATATCCAAACGGCAATGGTCGAAATGTAGGGATGAAAAAACTTCAACTCGCGTGTTTTTAACACAAGTAGCAAAGGGGACGTTTCCAAGTAAAACGCCGAGTCGGTAAGTGTCTTGCAGTCCTAGTTTAAGGCTATCGTTACATACGGACGCCAGACGTTCGCCAACTTTGACTATTCCTTCAGTCAAGGCTAACTCTCCTCATTAAGTACAAGTATAAATTAGCAATCTAGTTGCATATTGGCAAGTGATCTGCGGCAAAAAAGGGACTCGCGTCCCTTTTGTATTACTAGCTTTGCTTAGAGTCCTGTTCTATTTGCTTCATAAGCTCGTTGGCTTTCTTCATAGCGCGTCTTGCGCTTGAAGTCCTTCGCTTATTAAGCAATATATCGGAGAAGCGTAAGTATTTATCAGCAGTTTTGAATCTTAAATCGTTAACATCCTGAAAACCAATAGGAAAGTTTTTCGAGAACAGATCCACATCCTTCACCAAGTTATCGAGATGAGTTGTCGTCCTTGCCTTTTCTAGGCGAGAATAAAAGTTTTCAAACTCTTCTTGGAACAGGATTCTAGCGGCATCTTCTGGAAACGGTAGAGGGCTGTTGGAATCTAGCGCTGTCTCATATAATTTCATTTCCAGCACTGCATCTTTCATCGCATTACTTATCTGTAAGTTCTCTTGATGCTCTTCTACGTTTGAAAAGAAGGTGTTCCCAACCTTAATAAGAGCAACAAGTGCAGCTGCGTCTTTCTTTTTGAGTGCTTCAGTGAGGTGCTGACCGAAAACATCGCTAGATAACGAACTTGGCGTGAAAGGATAACCTTGATGAATCTGATTTAACTCATCCTTGAGCTCATAGATGGATTTACTGCCGTCTTCTTTACTGTACCGAGACTTTTCAAGTTGACTGTTGATTTGCCTTGCTATCGAAAGTAACGTGGAGTGCTTGCTTGACTGAATATCTAAGGCAAGAACTTCTATTTTATGTGAGTCAGGGTAGTAGGTTTTTGCTTTATCAAGTATGGACTCAATTTCATCATAATTCGGGTAGTTGTTGGCATCAGAATTCAAAACCTGATCAATTTCAGATTCAAACTCGCTGAGAATATAGGTCTTGTGTAAGCGTAATAAGCCAGCCTTAACGACTGGATGTAAGCTTTTTTCACTATCAATCAGTGCCAAACTTTTTTCTGCTGGCGTATCAAGCTGCCACTCTTGTCCGGCAATTTGATCATTTTGCTTGCTAATAACGGTTTCCAAATTGGCGATGGTTTCTTGTTGCTGCTGATAACCAAATACAATGCCGCTAACTAATAATATACTCGCTGCCGCGCCGCTAGCGATAGGCCAATAGCGCATATTCAATTTGCGTTTCAACTGCTCAGGGGTCAGCTCGTTCGGAATGATGCCAGTTGAAAATACGCTTGAAAATATTGGCCACTTAGATGCAGGCATGTTAGTTGGTTTAGAGACCTTGATCTTCTTTTTGAGAGCTTCATTAACTGGAGTTCTTGCGTAAGGGTGTTTGCAACTCAATAGCTCGTAAGCAATACAAAATAGAGCAAACATATCGTCGCTTAAGTTCGGTTCCTTACCGGATAACAGGTTGAGTGATGCATAGTTGGGAGTATAACCAAGCGTTTCAACATTTTCGGATTTACGTTTAGCCGCATATTGATCCTGCTTTAATTGATGAGTTTTAGATACACCAAAATCAAGCAACTTAACGTTACCCTCAGACGTTAAAATCACATTAGCGGGCTTTAGGTCGGCGTGCACTACACCAAGAGAGTGAGCATATGAGAGTGCATCGAGTACCTGATTTAGGATTGATAAAGTTGCATTAAACTTCAGCCCATGGGGCCTAGAACGCTGTATTAAACTCTCTAATGTTTCTCCGTTAATATACTCCATAACTAAAAAGTATATTTCGCCATCAACACCAAAATCAAAAACCCTAATGATATTAGGGTGGCTTAACCTTTGAGTTTGTTGAGCTTCACGTATTAACATGCGTGCAGTCTCTGGTTGAGAAGCAAACTCTTTCTGTAATATTTTTAACGCAACGTAGGGTGTTTCTGAACCTGAAGATTCAAGAATCTTATCTTTAGCTAAGTAAACATCGCAAAGCCCACCATGCCCAATAACCGACTCAATTTCATACCGATTTTTAACGGTCGTTCCTATTAAGCTTTCGTTAATAACATCTTTGTTATTATTTAATGAGTCATCTTTATTGTTTTTTTTCTTATTAACTAACGGAGTGTTTTCTTTTTGAGACAGTTTTGTATTTGTTTCATTTTTATTTTTAACGGAGGTTTCATTATTAGTGAGTTTGGTTGATTTAATTGCATTGTCTCGTTTTTGAGTCTTTACAATTTTAGTTTTATCTCCGCTTTCTTCGTTATTTATAGAATTGTTTTTATTACTGTCTTCCATCACAAGAACTCCGTATAAATGATGGGGGAATATATACCTTTCTGCTCAATGAAAAGTCATTATGTTAGAATTTCTCGGCCAAACTAACATTCGTTTTTTTATTGATGAAAGTCTAAGTGTCAAAAATTTGAACTTGGTTGGATAATTAAAATTGTTGAACAATACGTGATTGCTTTGATAAAAAAATGATTCATTATTCCGTGCATGATTTTCAATGGCAGTATTAAGGTTTTTATTAATCTTACTGTTAATAAGAAAGCAGTTAATAATAAAATTAAAAATAATATCTAGCAGGTCTTTGGCGAGGTTTACATGAAGTTGGTTTTAACCATAACAAGTTTTCACAAATTTACTCCAGAGATTGAGAGTGAGTTCGTGTTTGAATCAAGTGATGAACATGCCAAGGTTACATTTGGTAGGTCTGAACAATGTGATTGGACACTACCAGATCCTGAAAGAGTGGTATCCGGAACCCACGGAGAACTGATTAAGTTTGGTGACAAATACTTGATAAAAGACCTCTCAACTAATGGTACTTTTGTAAATAATGCTGTAACTCCTGTGGGTCAAGGAAATGAAATAGCACTAAGCGATGACGATATGGTTAGCTTAGGGGATTATCAAATTTCAGTTTCTATTCAAACAGATACAGATGTATTCAGTCTTGAGACAAGTAAAAGTCTTTCTAGCGCACCCCCTGAAGTAGTCTCAAGTCCATCGGAAGCAGAATTTGTTGACCTAGGCCTTAGTGCTAGTGAACTCTTAAACGAAAGTGTTCCTTCTGACTTTCAGCTAGATATTGGTTTAGTCGATGATTTTATTGATATCCCAAAGCCCGAAAAACAGAGCACCGTATCTGAAACTTTACCGAAAGTTAACCGACAATCAGAACACCTATCGACTCCCAACTTTGATACCAATGGGGGTGAACTTGCGGCTTTTGTTAGAGGGGTGGGTATAGATCCAATGATGATTCCCAGCGATAACCGAGAGGAATGGTTCGAACAACTGGGGGAGTCATTTTCTTTGATGCTAGTTGGTTTAATGGAAACACTGCATAACAGAGCAGTGTTTAAACAAACAAATCGACTTAGTCATACCGCATTTCGTAAGTCAGAAAATAACCCTTTAAAGTTTTCTGCAAACTTAGAAGATGCGATTCATAACTTATATAACCGTCAAACCGCTAGCTTCTTAAAGCCAAATGCAGCCATTAAAGAAGCATTTAATGACATCGAAAGTCATGAGCAAGCCTTAATGAAAGGTGTTGAAGGTACGGTTTCGAGTGTTATGTCACTTGTTGAACCTACTTCTATATACTCAGATGCTTTAGCGAAAGACACGGTTATTAATAAGGTTATTCCAGCTAGAAAATATGCTCAAAGTTGGAAGAGGTTTGAGGATATTCATGAAAAGTTATCCGATGATATTATCAATAAAGAGTCTCCGTTCTATTTAGAAGACTTCGCTAAGCACTATGAATTAGCATTAAAAAACAAAGGCTAGGAATTAGGGTGATGAAAAAGTTTTACCAATATATTTTGTTATTAATTTCAATGGCTTTATTTGGGTGCTCAGCAGCGAACCTAGTTGTTGATCCATACTCAGATTTAGAAATAGCAGCAAGTCATAACATTAATCCTGATTCAAACGGCAGGCCTTCTCCTGTAGTGGTGTATGTATTTGAATTAACGTCAAATACCATTTTCGAAAGCCAGGACTTTTTTTCTATTTATGAAGAAAGTGAAAAAGTCTTAGGACCTGATTTAGTGAATAAATATGAAATTTCATTAACTCCAGGTCAGAAAGAAACATATCAAGCAAGTATGTCTCCAAAGACAGAATATTTAGGCATTGTCGTAGCGTTTCGAGATATTGAAAACTCAAATTGGCGACAAGTCATTAAAGTGGATAAGACCGGTTACAACACATATCAAGTATTGTTAGAAGATCTGTCTTTGGTCGTTAAATAACGTTTAGTTGGCTAATTATAAATGACGCAATACTCCAAGACGGCTTGGTGCGAAGGAATGTTTTTACGTCCCCAGCACTTCCAACAACAAGAACGCGCAACCTCTCAAGAATTCAAGGGCTTACATCAGTTAGGTGGGGCTTACAATTGGGGAGTTTGGAAATGTCGAGTAAAAAAACACGCGCTAAAAGATGGTCTTATTGAACTTGAGCATCTTGAAGCTGTTTTGCCAGATATGACGTTGGTTAATACGTTAATATCCAACGATTCAGTTTCGCCTCTACTTATTGATAAAAACACTGAAAATACGTTAGTAAAAATAACTCTCCCTCTTTCAAGTGTTACAGGTAAAAACGTTTCGGATGTAAGCGAATCGATCGTCTCTCGTTATGTACTTCAAGATATCGCCGTGATAGATAACCTTACAGGACAAGATGAGGAAACCATCCAAGTTGCAGCCCTTAATCTAGAGTTGAAAGCGAGTAATGACAAATTAGCGGGTTATGTGGAGTTACCTATCTTAAGGATCAAAGAGGTAACTCCTGAAGGGGAAGTTATACTAGACGATGAGTACGTTCCTCCGCTTATCAATCTCCTTAGCGACAAAGTTATGTCAGCTTATCTACGTAACGTTATCGCGATGACAAAGATGCGTGCTGACGTTATTGCACAGCGCTTGATTAAGGGTAAATCTGCATCGGCTTCTGCTGTTGATTTCATCATGCTCCAAATGCTGAACCGATATGAGGCGAAGTTAAAGCATTTCAGTGAGTTAGATAGGTTACATCCACTGGAATTAGCGACGACACTTAAAGGTTACATTGGTGAGTTAGCCACTTTTTCTAATAAAACTAAAAGAGTCCCAAGTTTGCTTGCGTATGATCACTTAGATGTATCAAGTGTCTATAGCGAGTTGAATCAGATACTCAGTCAGTACCTCAGTGTTGTTCTTGACCAAACTGCGACCAAACTTCCGTTGGAGCCTCGCCAGTACGGTATTCAAGTGACGCCACTTCCAGATAAACGCTTGCTTGAGTCATGCCAATTTGTGCTAGCAATTAAAGCAGATACCACAACAGATGAAATAAGACGCCTGGTCCCAGCGCAACTCAAGTTTGGCCCCGCAGAACAGATTCGCGATCTAATTAATAATCAGATCAACGGTATAAACGTAGTGCCGCTGAGTGTCGTCCCGAGACAGATTCCTTACCAAACGGGTTATGTCTATTTCGAAGTTGTCAAGAAAGGGCCATTTTGGATGAGGCTAAAAGATAGTGGCGGTATTGCGCTTCACCTATCAGGGCATTTTCCGAATGCTGAACTTGAGCTTTGGAGTATTAATAAATAGGCGCGCTCTGTATGGAACAAACGATAGTAAAACCAACACCGGGTGGAAGAGCTCCCGCATCGAAACCACAATCAGAAAAGTCTGTGGATAATACCGTAGTTATCTCAAAAAGCCCTGAATTGGTGAACAATGATTCAGTGGTCGCTTATGGGAATAACTCTCTACTAGCAGAGGCGAATGGCCTGTTATCTATTATCGGTCAAATTCGGTCGACAGCGACTCATTCCGATCCGTTGTTTCTAAAAGAGACATTGGCACAAAAGCTTAGAGATTATGAGAACCGATTACGTCAGCATGACGTTGATTTGGATACCATTGATACAGCTCGTTATTGTTTATGCTGTTCACTAGATGAAGTTGTCCTTAACACCAATTGGGGTGGGCATTCATTCTGGAGTCACGATTCATTACTTAGCTCCTTCTATGCTAGCAGTCAAGGTGGGGAAGCGTTTTTTAAGCATCTTGATAAGTGCATGGCGAAACCAGATGCGAACTTAGATTTGCTTGAACTAATGTATGTGTGCTTATCTCTCGGGTTTCTGGGTCAATACCGTTTAGAAAAAAATGGACTGGAATCGCACCGGAAATTGAGAAGACAGGTTATTGCTACTCTTAAGTCTTATGGGAGAGGAGTCCCTCAGGAGCTAAGTAATAGTATCGACCAACACATTTTGAATGGCTCAAAGGCTTCTGATAGAGCCCCTCTTTGGGTTGTATGTTCTGTAACGGCGGCATTATTGGTCTGCATATATATGTATTTTAGCTATGAGCTAAATAAGGCATCCAATCGCACCTTTTCTCAATTAGTCAATTTGATTCAACCGCAACAACTTAACCAAGATGCAACGTCAGAATCAAAATCAGCGCCAATTGCAGAAAAGATTTCAATGTATCTAGCAACTGAGATCGGTAAGGGGCTAATCAATGTTGAGCCGCTGCAAGACAGGGTAAGAATTTCGTTAAAGTCTCAAGATCTATTTGAATCAGGTAGTGCTGATGTTGTCGCTTACATCCAACCCGTTATTTCTAAGCTTGCGAGAACATTGGAGTCGACCCAAGGCAAGATCATTGTTACTGGTCACACCGACGATAGGCCTATTTTCACGAGTAAATATCCCTCGAACTGGCACCTATCATTAGCTCGAGCCACTGCTATGTCTGAACAACTGATCTCGAATAGTGCATTAGAAGGGCGAGTGATACCCGAGGGATTGGGGGATGCAAGACCATTAGTTGAAAACAGTAGTGATGAAAACCGAGCTATTAACCGCCGGATTGAAATCGACCTTCTTGTCGCGAATTAATAATAGGTAGATAGAGATGCGTATTAAAGAAATTGGCAGAATATTTACTCAAAGATGGTTTCTCGGTCTTATCGGTGTCGCTGCTTGTTCTATTTTCATTTGGGTTGTTGGTCCACTTATTGCGATAGCGGGATATGAGCCCCTAAAGAGTGACTTTCAACGGCTAGTCACTATTCTAGTGTTGGTGTTGCTTTGGGCGATATTTAACGTTACCAAGCAGCATAAGCAAAAGGTGAAAGAAGACGAAAGTATTCAAACGTTGCTTGAGGTTGATAGCCAATCAGATAAAGAAGCAGCAAGTGAAATTGACTTAATGCGCGAGCGTATTGAGCAAGCTGTCAAAGTAGTGACGAAAACACACAAAGGCAAGAGAAGCTTGTATGACTTACCGTGGTATGTGTTGATTGGCCCTCCTGGAACGGGGAAAACAACCGTATTAAAGCAGTCGGGGTTAGAGTTTCCATTAGGAGACAGCCTTGGCTCTGACTCTATTGCCGGTGTAGGTGGCACTCGCCACTGTGATTGGTGGTTTGCAAATAAAGCAGTTCTTATAGATACGGCTGGCCGGTATACGACACAAGACAGTCAAGAAAAGGTCGACTCTAAAGCGTGGCATGGTTTCTTAGGATTGTTGAAAAAGTATAGAACGCAAAGACCAATTAATGGTGCGATTGTTACGATAAGTTTAGCCAGCGTGATGTCTCAGACTCGAACCGAGCGAAGTCTTCATGCTCGAGCAATTAAGTCGAGACTTCAAGAACTGAAAAACCAGTTAGGCATGCAGTTTCCGATTTACGTATTGCTCACCAAAATGGATTTAGTTGCCGGTTTCAATGAATTCTTTGCCGATTTAAGTAAGGAAGAACGAGATGATTTATTTGGTTTCATGTTCCCTCGTGAAGTGGATGATGAAAGAGGCGTTATTTCTCTATTCAACAAAGAATTTCATGGCATGTTGGAGCGCCTTGATGCCCGTATGCTTAGAATACTTGAAACTGAGGACGATTTAGATAAACGCGCGCTTATCTTTGAATTTCCAAAGCAATTAAGAGTGCTACAAGCTAATCTTGACGAGTTTTTAGCTGAAATTTTTGCACAAAACAGTTTTGAAGAGCCTGCCTTGATTCGTGGTGTGTTTATGTTGAGTTCGGTTCAAGAAGGCTTACCAGTCGATAAGCTGATGAATGAATCAACCAATGGACTTGGGTTAAATCGTTTAGCTCTAGCAAAGAGTCAGACTGGTTCTCATAGTTATTTCGTAAAGAATCTTTTTGACAAGGTTATTTTCAAAGAGCAACTGTTAGGAACAGTTAATCGTCACTATCAAAAGCAGTCAGGTTGGATGCGTCGAGGTGTTTACATTGGATGTACAACGCTACTGCTAGGAGCTTCTGCGCTTTGGTTTATGAGTTATAAGTGGAACTCACAGTTAATTGTCGATACCAATGAACAAGCTAGCCATATTGATGCACTGATTGGCGCTCAAAGTTTAGATTTTGAAGCGGATATTGTTTCAGCTGTAGAAACATTAGATAGGTTGATGACGCTTCCTCTCGGAAAGCAAAGCAACTACGGTGATGCCGACTCTGTAAAGAGGTTTGGTCTCTATCAAGGAGACAAAGTATCTCAGGCGGCAAACAATGCATATTCTGATGCTTTGACCCAATATTTCGCCCCTTTGCTTCTTGATAGCCTGGTGTCAGAAATGGAGAGCAATCAACAGCATCGTGAGTATTTGTACGAAACGTTAAAAACGTATTTGATGTTATTCAATCCAGACAAATATCAACAAGATGAAGTGTTGGCTTGGTTTAACTTTTATTTCGAACGTCAATATCCGGGTGAGCTAAACGCAGACTTAAGAAGACGCTTGCTACAGCACACTCAATATTTATTAGGCAACGATGGACAAGGCTTTACTTACAACACTGCTGCCGTGACGAGTGCTCGAGAAGTGTTGACTCAAATGTCTCTACCTGAACGTGCTTATCAGCGAATGAAAATACAATTTTCTAAGAGTCATGTACCTTCATTTCGCTTGACTGATGTATTGGGACCTAAAGGGCTTGAGCAGTTCGAGCGAGCTAGTGGAAAACCGCTATCACAAGGCATTTCGGGTTTCTACACGTACAATGGTTTTCATAGCATTTTTCAGATTCAGATCAACCGTACAGTAAAAAGCCTAATGGAAGAGAACTGGGTTTATGGTGACGATCTTAAGGCTCATGAAATTGATCAAGATAGTGCCATCCAAGGCGTTCAGTCTCGATACTATCAAGATTATGTTAATGAATGGAAAACGTTGATCGAAGATATTCAATTGAAGCAGGCTCCGAGCCTAGAACTTGCGACAGAGCAAGCGAGGGTTTTATCTGGAGTTGAAAGACCAATCGAATCTTTGTTGAGAGCAATCCAAAAAGAGGTTGCTCTATCAAAAGTATCATTGTCAGAAAATCAAAAAGCCGCTTCTGAAGTTGCTGGTAAAGTTGCCAAAGTTAAGTTTTCAAATACGGCAGATAGACTAGACATGTATTTACCTGAAGAAAACGGTTTCAATGTTGCTCTGCCAGGTAAAGAAGTCGAATCACATTTCTCAGAGATTTTACGCCTTGGTGAGCAAGACTTTGATGATATTCAACAAGCAATGATTAACTTGCGTTCGTATTTAAGTGACTTATCAAGCTCTGGTAACAATCAGAAAATTGCCTACAAAAGTATTTTAGATGGAACCGTTACACAAGATGTCGCAGCTTCCTTTGCTCGTGCTAAAGAACTTTTGCCGAGACCATTTAATCAATGGCTAGGTGAGCTTTCTCAAGAGTCGGTCAAGTTTGCGGAGAGCGGTTCGAAGGATCATCTAAATCAACTTTGGGTAACACAAGTGGTGCGCCCTTATCAGCGGACTATTGCTGGCAGATATCCATTCGAGCCCAATGCGAGCAGAGAAGTCAGATTGAAAGACTTTAAGCGATTCTTTGGTTATGGGGGCACGCTTGACGCATTCTTCCAAGAATACCTCGAACCGTTTGTGGATACTTCGAAAAGTCGTTGGCGATTAGAAAAGGAAATTGGAGTTCGTCCAGAAACACTAATGGTCTTTCAAAGAGCGCAACGTATCAGGCAGTCTTTCTTTGAATCTGATAATTCATTACGCGTAGAGTTTGGTATGAAGCCTGTTTATCTAGACCAGCACATTACTCGATTTGTCTTAGAGTTGGGTGGACAAGATTTGGTTTATAAGCATGGACCAGCAAGAGCTAAATCGTTGAGTTGGCCTGCCGGTCAAGATCAGACTCGAATTGTGTTCACACCACCTGAATCTAAACGCGAAATTGCGCATACCTATGAAGGTGAGTGGGGCATATTCAAGCTTTTGGATCAATCACTTAAAGCAAGGCCAGAATCGCGTAAAGACAATATAGTTATGATTGATTTAAAGGGAAACAAGGTGCAACTAGAGCTTATTCCTTCTAGTGCCATTAATCCGTTTTGGTCAAATGAAATGGAGAGGTTCAGATGTCCACGAACCTTATAACATCAGGCTGGGGCTATATCGGTAAAATGCCTGCAAAAGGGGACTTTGTGAAAGATGGTTTATCACAAGATTTCTCGGAGCGTTGGCATGATTGGCAACAGGCGGTTATTGCAGTCAGCAGGGAACAACTGGGCGAAAGCTGGAATGAGCACTTTTTAACGGCTCCTGTGTGGCACTTTGCTTTGGATATTAGCTATTTAGAAGACTCAACCTACATTGGTAGCATGATTCCTAGTGTTGATGCATGCGGTAGATACTTTTTCTTTACTATAGCTCGTGCCGTAAAAGGTGAAGCTGCGCAATATTGGGGTGACAGAGCTTGGACCGAGGACAGTGCCGCTCTTGCTCTTTCAGTACTTGAGGACGACTTTGTCTTTGATGTTTGGCATAAGAGTACTCAAGAAAAAAATGACCTCGTTGCGAATGTGACAAGTGAAGTGAGGCCTCTGGAGTTTCTTTATCAAAGCCAAATATCTACAGTTTTTCATGATCACGGCAATACTGATCAAAACACGCTTTTGAATTTCCTCATTAAAGAGAAATTGAGTAAACCATGTTTTTGGTGGACTGAAGGTTCAACGAAGGTTGAACCATGCATGTTCATTACGAGTGGATTTCCTTCAATTGGTCAGTTTTCAGCCATGCTTGATGGCGGCTGGAAAAAGTGGAATTGGTAGGATAGAAGAATGAATTGGAACTATTTTACCTTTGCTAAATCGCACGCAGGAAAAGTACGCCCTTATAACGAGGATGCTCTGTTGGATATGACAGAGCAGCATATTTGGGTGGTTGCTGATGGAATGGGTGGACACAGTGCTGGCGATATAGCAAGCCAGATGCTAGTGGATAGAGTCGCGCGCCACATGCAGGATGTCTCCAATACTAATATCGATGATATCCGAAGAGTGGTTCAAGAAGCGAACTTAGAAATTTACCAATACGCACAAAATCACTTAGACGGTAAAACGATGGGAACAACACTTGTTTTGTTGTTTATTCAGGATGGGTATTACCACTGTCTTTGGGTGGGTGATAGCCGAATTTACCAGCTTAGAAGTGGTAATTTTGTCCAAAAAACACGTGATCATAGTCAAGTCATGGACTTAGTGGATCAGGGCTTATTGGCATTTGAAGATGCCGAATCTCACCCTCTTGCAAATGTTATTACCAGAGCTGTTGGGGTCGACGAAAGTGTCACTATTGATCAAGTTTCAGGGCAGTTGGCTGACGGCGATCAGTTTCTACTCTGTAGCGATGGACTCTCTAAGGAACTTACGAGTGAGGAAATTCATCGGACATTGTATGCAGACTCAGTCAACCAAGCTGGATTAGCGCTCATGCATTCGGCTTTGGTTCGGGGCGCAAGTGATAACGTAACTTGTGCTTTGATCAAAGTTCGCCAAGCGCAAACGGAGTGCGAAACAGTAACTAGAGAAGACGCGACAATACCTGTCTTTCTAAGAGGGAGAGCTTATGAGTAATGAAATGTTTGATTGGTATGAACAAGCGTTGGCCCCTATATCTCAAGAAAATCCTACAGGTGTTGATCCTAGAGAGGATGTATCACCACAGTCTGCTTACTATCGGTTGAAAGATCAGCGTATGGCCGCCCGCAACGCTGAACGTAATGCTCTTATAGAAGAAGAAAGTATCTATACCCACAGTAATTTATGGCGAGTATTTATTGAAGATGTCCCAGAAATACTCACGAATCAGTCTAAAGATTTGGAATTTGTTGCCTGGCTTATAGAAGCCCTAACTCGATTGTATGGTTTTCGTGGTATGGGCGTTGGCTACAAACTCGCAACCAGTTTAATTGAGAACTTTTGGGATGATCTGTACCCAATGCCTGATGAAGATGGTATTGAGACAAGAATATCGGCGATTATTGGCCTCAATGGTATCGATAGTGAAGGAACACTTATTTTTCCAATTGCTTGTATACCATTGACTGACTTAGGCGTGGAGCAAGCTTATGCCTATTGGGAATATCAGCAAGCTATAGAGCTTGAGCGCTTAGACGAAGATAAGCGCCGAAATCGAGTCGAGCTTGGGGCTGTTGAGCTATCTGAAATTACAACTACGGTTAAGTCGACTTCTGATACGTTTTATCGAGAATTAATCACGGATTTGGAGTTCGCTAAGGAATCATTTAATGAATTCAGTCAGCGATTAGATGAAGCGGTCGGTGATGTGACTCCTAGTTCTTATATATCAAAAAGACTTGAATCAATACACTCGGCATTAAAGCACCTTCTTGGAGATCGTTTTAATCAACCACAAGCGGTGTTTGAAGAGCTAGAGGATCTTGATGAATCTTCTTCTGAACAACCGTTAAGTTCACAAAGTTGTGATGCATTATTAGCGACAAACATGAAATCACGAGAGCAGGCAATTAGACAATTGCAGCAAGTAGCTGATTTCTTCCGAGAGAGTGAACCTCACTCACCAGTTTCTTACTCCATCGAACAGATCATTCGTTGGTGTGGGATGCCTCTGCCGGAGTTACTGGCGGAACTTATCTCCGACGGGGATGCAAAGAAAAGCTACTTCCGTTTGGTTGGCATAGCAGAACAAAATGAAAATTAATAAAGGGAGAATGGTATGACGAGTATCCACTCGAAACTATCACGAGTACGGAAGCCTCGTGTCCACATTACCTATGATGTTGAAACTGAAGGTACAACTCTTAAGAAAGAACTGCCTTTTGTTGTAGGTGTAATGGGTGATTTCGCTGGTCAAAACACAGAAGCGTTGAAGCCATTAAAAGACCGCCGTTTTATTCAGATCGATCGAGATAACTTTGACGATGTACTCAAAAAAATGAATCCATCGGTGAAGTTTAAAGTTGCGAATAAGCTTGCGAATGACGATTCACAGTTTGAGGTCGATTTAAACTTTAAATCAATGCAAGACTTTGAGCCTGCTGCGATCGTAAATCAAGTTGATCCACTACGCCAATTGATGGAAACGCGTAATAAACTGCGTGATTTGATGACAAAAGTTGACCGCTCAGAAGAGCTTGAAAATATCCTAGAGGATGTTTTGAACAATACGGACAATCTGGCAAGACTTGCAGGCGAGTTAGATCTTGACAAGAAAGCGAAGTCAGACAGTACTGAAGGAGCGGAATAATGACGACTGAAGCTGAAAAACAGTTAGATCCAACAGTTAATGAACAGACAACTTCATTCTTAGATCAAGCTATTGGTGCGACTAAGCAGACCGAAGCTTCTCGTGCTGAGGAGCTGATTAAAACGCTCGCTGAAGAAGCAATGAAAGGGACAGTTACTTGGAACAAAAACCTAACAGTAACTTTTCGTGAAGCGATTAATTTGCTCGATAGGCAGATTTCTGATCAGTTGTCTGAAGTAATGCATCACCCAGAATTACAGAAACTCGAAGGTTCTTGGCGCGGCTTAAATTATCTAGTGATGAATTCAGAGACCAGCTCTACTTTGAAAGTTCGCATGATGAGCATGACCAAGAAAGAGCTACATAAAGACTTGAGCAAAGCTGTTGAGTTTGATCAAAGCCAGATCTTTAAAAAGGTTTACGAGTCTGAGTTTGGTAGTGCTGGTGGTGAACCGTATGGTGCATTGATTGGAGACTATGAGTTTACCAACCACCCAGAAGATATTGAGTCGTTACGCCTAATGTCAAATGTAGCGGCTTCTGGCTTCTCTCCATTCTTGTCCGCAGCTTCACCAGCACTATTCGGCTTTGATGAGTGGACTGAGTTGTCAAAACCACGCGACCTAGATAAGGTATTTGAATCACTAGAATACGCCCAATGGCGTTCGTTCCGCGAGAGTGCCGATTCGCGCTTCGTTAGTCTGACGATGCCAAAAGTCCTTGCTCGTTTGCCATACGGACAAGCTACCGCTCCAGTCGAAGAGTTTGGGTTTGAAGAGTTCGAAGTAGATCCTGTTTCAGGTATTGCTGTTAACGCTGAACATAACGACTACTGTTGGATGAACTCTTCGTATGTTCTTGGTGTTAAGTTAACCGACGCATTTTCAAAATATGGATTTTGTACTGCCATCCGTGGTGCAGAAGGCGGCGGTCGAGTGGATAACTTGCCAACGCATTTCTTCATGAGTGATGATGGCGACCCTGATATGAAGTGCCCAACAGAGATTGGTATTACCGACAGACGTGAGGCGGAGCTTGGTAAGCTTGGTTTCTTACCACTTTGTCACTACAAAAACACCAACTATGCAGTGTTCTTTGGTGCGCAAACCTGTCAAAAACCAGCGAACCATGAATCCCCTGAAGCAACGGCCAATGCGGCCATTTCTGCCCGCCTACCTTATATGATGGCAACATCTCGTTTTGCGCATTATTTGAAAGTAATGGCTCGAGATAAAATTGGTAGCTTTATGGAAGCAGAAGACGTTGAGTCTTGGCTGAACCGCTGGATCCTAGGTTACGTCAATGCTTCTGAAGGCGGTGGTCAAGAGATCAGAGCGAAATACCCTCTAGCAGACGCTCGTGTTCAGGTTAAGGAAATTCCTGGCGCACCTGGTTCTTACAATGCCGTAGCATGGCTGAAGCCTTGGTTACAAATGGAAGAACTGACCACATCTTTGCGACTTGTGGCAAAGATCCCTCAGTCAGGTGGATAAGAAATGAATTGGCTGGTCGAAAGGCCAGCCATGACCAATCTTTATGTTCTAGATGGAATTAGCAGTGTCACTTAACTTTCGCGACCCTAGCAAGCTAAAACATGAGTTCAGTACCGGAGGCTATGCTGAACTTGATAGCCCGTGGTTGACTCGATTCAATGAATCTTCTGATCTTGTAGCGTCAGCGCGAATTTGGATAGAAGGTACACGTTCAAGAGATTTGGACAGCTTTCGTCATAGTGTGATGAACACAATTAACCGCATTGATGAGCTATTAGAATCTCAACTAAATGAAATATTACATCATCCTGAGTTTCAACAGCTCGAAAGGGGGTGGGTTGGAGTTAGGTATTTATGTGAACAGGTTGATTCTCGTTCATCGGATTCTGTAAAAGTTAAGGTTTTAACGGCGACATGGAATGAAATCAGTAAAGATGCTTTAAAAGCCATCGAGTTTGACCAATCAGCACTATTTAAGTTGCTCTATCAAAATGAATATGGCATGGCAGGGGGAGAACCCTTTGGTGTGGTGGTTGGAGATTATCAGCTTCGCTGTGATCCTAGTAAAAATTATTTTGATAGAGATCTGTCTGTGTTGAGTAAGATCTCTCAGTCTGCAGCTGCAGCATTCAGCCCATTTATCATGTCTGCATCGCCAGAGATGTTTGGTGTTGATAGTTTCGCTCAACTCTCTGCGATAAGAGATATAGCGGCCCAATTTGAACAGGAAGATTATGCAAAGTGGCGTAGTTTGAGAGACAACGATGACGCTAAATTTATTGGTTTGACTGCACCTAACGTCTTGTTCCGTCAGCCATACAAAAGTGATGGCTCGCGGAATGATAAATTCAATTTTCAAGAACACATCTACGACTCCAACCGAGATTTGCTATGGGGGAGTAGTGCGTACTGTTTTGCTGCCGTATCAATTAGAGCATTTCAGGAACATGGTTGGTTCACGCATATGCGAGGGATTAAACAAGGCGATTACAGTCAGGGCATTATCGTCGCTCCTACAAGGAGCAAGATGCGTGTTAACGGCAAGAATGATCGTGAAAGATGTCCGTTAAACTTGAAAATCTCTGAGAGAAAAGAACAAGAATTGTCTGAGTGCGGTTTTATTTCTATTTCTCCAATACCTGAGACTGATATGGTAGGGATGACCTCGAATGTATCTCTCTACAAGCCCAAACAATACGCAGAAAAGCATATTTCAACGAATGCAAAACTGACATCGATGTTGCAATACACATTGTGTGTATCGCGAGTCGCACATTATCTCAAGGTTATGGGGCGTGACAAAATTGGTGGGTATCAAGACGCAGAAAGCCTAGAGCGTGACTTTCAACGCTGGTTACATCAGTACACTACCGCATCAGATGAAGCGTCTGATGAGCTTCGAGCTAAATACCCCCTAAATGAAGCAAAAATTACAGTTCGAGAGAAAAGAGAAACTCCTGGACATTATTACTCAGTTATCCATTTGCGACCGCATTTTCAACTCGATCAAATGGTATCTAGCATTAAATTAATTACCGAATTATCACCAGAGCACATGGTGTAAGGAAATAACAATGACTCAATGGAAAAATGCTTTGTCCCAAGGCCTATTGCAACACGCTCTAGAGCAGTTAACTGATGAAATTAAAGCAACACCTAAAGATGCGAGCTTGAGAAGTTCCTTCATTGAGCTTCTTTGCATTGATGGGGACTTCGAGCGTGCGGACGCTCAGCTCATGCAATCGATTAAATTGTTTCCTGAGTATCTGCCTGGTGCAAGTCAGCTACGACATTTAGTGAAAGCAGCTCAAGCTAGAAAGGATTTTATCAATGGTGCGGCTAGTGCCAAAGTAATAGGTGATGAGGAATTAACTAAAGAGCTTGTTCGATTTAATCTTGCTCTCGGAAATCAAGAGTACGAAGAAGCGTCACGTCTATCGCATCGCATTGAAGAGCATCGTACTATTAAAGGGTTTAACGTAAACGGCACAAACTACGAAGATGCTAGAGATATTGATGATCGTTTAGGTGGTTACATTGAACTGTTTTCTACAGCAGGTAACTATTTTCTTGTACCCATATCGAGCATCCATACGCTAGAAGTTAAAGCACCTACTTCTTTGTTAGAGAGTATTTGGCGACCTGTCGAGTTTGATATCGATGGACTTGGTGAAGGCGAAGGCCATATGCCGTTGACATATGTTGACTCAGAGACCGATGCGCAAAAGTTAGGTCGAGAAACGGATTGGAAGCAGATTGGTGAGCAAGAATCTTTTGTTGGCTTGGGTCAAAAATGTTGGTTAGTCGGTGACTCAGCGCTTCCAATCTGTGATTTGACTACATTATTAGAACAGAAACAAATAGCGTAGAAATATCATGTCGTTAACCGTTTCTCTGCTCGACAAATTGATAGATAGTGATCCTCTCACTCGAGATGAGAAAGACTTCCCTGCAAGCCAGCAACAGATGTTGAGCAGCTTACTTAGAGATCTAGAGTCGATGCTGAATAGTCGTATTGGATGGAAAAATATTCCTGATGATCTTCTAGAGGTTCGTTATTCAATATTGAACTATGGGCTGCCAGATTTTTCCTCAATGCCCTATAGCAGCCAAGAAGGGCAGAATCAGCTTTGCGACATCGTTCATGATGCAATTAAAGAGTTTGAGCCGAGGTTAAGGAACCCTCATGTCCAGATTTCGGACGAGAAAAACGCTATTGATAGGGTATTGAGGTTACAGATAAATGCCACTTGCTTAATTGATAACAGTATTCATGAAGTGCGATTCAATTCTGAAGTAGAGCCGGTAAATTTAGGTATGAAACTGAGTAGAGCAAAATGAGTGAAGAGTTTCTCAAGTACTATAATCGCGAGTTAGCTTATTTGCGTCACAAAGGGCAAGAGTTTGGTGAGCAGTATCCCAAGATTGCCGCGAGACTTCGTATTAGTGAGGAACAGGTTGACGATCCACACGTAGAAAGATTGTTAGAAGGCTGCGCATTTCTAACAGCAAGGATTAGACAAAGCTTAGACAATAGTTACCCTCAGTTTACAGAGTCTTTGATGGGACAGTTATATCCGGATTTTCACGCCCCAATCCCGTCAATGTCAGTCATTAAAATGAGCTGTTCTAACTCCACTTCCTCTTATTTTGATGTAGAAGAAGGCGAGCGAGTTGTTATCGGTGCTACTGGATATCATGAATGCGAGTTTAGAACTTGTTATCCGGTCAGAATGTATCCTGTTGATGTGACCTCTGGCGTTTTTAAAAATGCGCCTTTCAAGCCAGTTGGCTCACGATGGGAAAGCAATGCTCATTCAGTTTTGAAAGTACAGCTCACGGCTCAAGATGAAGAGACTCCTCTTGGTGAAATGGGGATAGAACGGCTGCGCTTCTATTTAAACGGTCAATCTCAATTGACTTTTAAGCTCTACCAAATGCTGTTTCAAAACCTAATTGGTTTATCTGTTGTTGTGGATGGCAAAGAAGTTCGTCCTTTAACCAAAAGACATCTTTCTGAAGTAGGATTTTCAGAAGATGAGAAAGTTGTGCCATACAGTAAAAGAAGCTTTTCAGGAGCAAGATTACTTGTTGAGTATTTGCACTTTCCTGAGAAGTTTATGTTCTTTGATATCACCGAACTTGGATTATCTGAGCTAGATCTTGGAGAGCAAGTCGAACTGTATTTTTACTTTGATACCAACGATGACTGGCTTCCAAAGCAAGTGGACGAAGAAAGCTTAATGGTAGGTTGTGTGCCTGTAATCAACTTATTTAAAAGTATTATGGAGCCTAAGCGTATTCTACCAACTGAATACGATTACCACTTGTCTCCGCAATACCAAGAATCTGAAAGTAATGAGGTTGTCTCAATTTCTGACGTAACGTTGAGAAACTGGAACAAAACGTACCACAATTTGCCATGTTATCACGCTGGTGAGCACACGCATTATACAAACACTAGTGAGATTTATTGGTTGATGAGACGTGAGGATAAGAACTGGGCTGGTGGGTATGATGAGCCAGGTAGAGAAACTTACATTTCTTTTGTTGATAAAAAACATCAATTGTTCAGCCCGGATAGCCGGGAAAACTGGTTAATGTACGTGGAAGCTGAGTGCTGTAACCGCAACTTAGCGCAGAAACTTCCATTTGGAGGTGGGCTGCCGCAAGTATCTTTACCGGAGGTAAATGACAATTTCGAATCTGTTCGTTGTTTAGTTTCTTTATCAGAAACTATTCGGCCAGAAATGGATGAAAGCACACGATGGCAGTTAACTAAGCTTTTAACTTTAAACCATTTTACCGAGGAAGATGGTTTAGCAACTTTGAAGCAGACCCTTAATCTCTATGCATTTTCTGGGACAGCAGAAACGAAAGCGGTAATCGATGCTTTAACTAAGTTAGAGTTTGAGCCTACTACAGGAAGAATTAGTCAGAAAGGCAAAGTTGGATTTGCGCACGGTATAAAAATTATTTTGACGGTTTCTGATCAAATTTTACCTAAAGAGCAGATCTTTCTCTTAGGTAGTGTTTTATCTGTTTACTTCTCGCAATATGCTGAAATTAACATTTTTACGCAGTTAGAAATAAGAATTAAGTCCACGGGAAAGTCTTTCCACCTATGGCCCGCATTAACTGGCGATAAGGTGTTGCTATGAGCGCGGAACAATTTTATCGAGAATTAAAGCAACATCCATTGTTTGAAGCGATTCATCTTATTGAACACGAAGTTCTGCAAGCAGAGGCGCAAATAGGAACAGATGCGTTACCGAAGCATGAAAAGCTAAACTTAAAGGTTAATCCATCATTAGGTTTTGAAAATGCTCAGCTTTGTGAACTGAAAAATATAGATGACAGCAAGTTAGAGATTGAGACCAATTTAATAGGCCTAACGGGTGAGCAAGGTGTGCTTCCCCAGCACTATAGTGAATTAGCTTTACATCGCCAAAAAGAAGGCGATACGGCTATGGTGGACTTCTACGATATTTTCAATCATCGCTTATTATCTCTTTATTATCGATGTTGGCAACTGAGTCAGCTGACTGTTCAGTCTCGTGCGCATGCGCAGGGCGCGCGTTCGCCGTTAGAAAGCTGTAAATCGGCATTAACTGGGAAAGGGAGTTCACTGTCCCGGCACTATGGTGGTGTGTTTGCTTCACCAGTGAGAAGTAAAGGTGGACTGAAAAGTATTCTTGAATGTTTATCTGGATGCCAAGTAAAAGTTCATGAATTTCAAGGACAATGGTTACACCTTACGAAAGAAGAGCAAACACGCCTTGCATCCCGAACTATGCCTGAAGGGCAGTTTGCTCAACTTGGTTTAGGAGCGTCTTTGGGTTCGAAAGCATGGAACATCAACGCGGGGACAACAATAGAATTTCTGCCAAAAGATAAACAGCTAGTTAGTAAATTGCTTCCTAACCAACCCAATATAGCAATCATTAAGAACGCTGCTTATGAGTTGATTGGAAAACATAAACAACTGAAGTGGCAGCTCACCACCAAACATAGTTTGCTACCACAAGCTTGTTTATCGAAACAGCAGGGGCAGTTAGGTATTGGTTCTGTGCTTAAAAAACACGAACGTACAAAAGATCGAACTATAACAATTACTATTTAAAGGAAATGTAATGGCTTCACTCTCACTTTCAGCGTTGGTCGAAAGATTGTCTCCTCAGGCTAAGGAAACACTTGAACAGGCAGCTGCGATGGCAAGCTCCCGAACTCATCACAGTATTGAAATGTCTCACTGGTTAATGATGATTATCCGCCATCCTGACGATATTTACTCTGAAGTTTTTGACGAATTTGATGTCGATAAAATCAAGGTTGAAACCGATATTCAAAAGGCATTAGAAAAATACAAAACAGGATGCCAGTCGGTGCCTGGGCTATCAGCTCATACGGTGACTGTTATGCAAAATGCCTTGTTGTCTGCAACCATTGAATTCAATCAAGAACAGTTGGGGTGCATCCATCTTTTATTTGCCTACTTGTCTGATGATACGTTAGTCAACATGGCTGGTTCGATTAGTCCTGAACTAAACAAGATAGAACCATCTCGCTTATTGAACTTTAAAGAAAGTAATGCGCCTCAATCAAGATCGAATGACTTAGCGCAGTCAAACGCGAATTCCGCCTTGAATCAATTTACAACAGACCTTACTGAGCAAGCTAGGGAAGGTAAAATAGATCCGGTGATTGGTAGAGATAATGAAATTCGCCTAATGATCGATATTTTATTAAGACGCCGACAAAACAACCCGATTCTTACGGGAGAAGCCGGTGTTGGAAAAACAGCCGTTGTTGAAGGTTTGGCGCAAAAGATCATTGATGGCGATGTACCTCCCGCTCTGCAAAATGTGGCAATTAAGTCTCTGGATTTGGCGTTACTGCAAGCCGGCGCAGGCATGAAAGGTGAGTTTGAAAACAGGCTTAAGAACCTTGTTAAGGAAGTAAACGACGCTCCACAGCCTATTATATTGTTCATTGATGAAGCTCATGGCCTAATTGGCGGTGGTGGGCAAGCGGGCCAAGGTGATGCGGCGAATATTCTGAAGCCAGCATTAGCGAGAGGTGAACTCAGAACGATCGCAGCAACAACGTGGGCAGAGTATAAAAAGTATTTTGAAAAAGATGCAGCTTTAACTAGGCGTTTTCAAGTCGTAAAGGTTGATGAGCCAGCCCCTGAACTCGCGATCGAAATGTTACGAGGCTTACTTGATGTAATGGCACAACACCACGATGTTCATATCACTAACCAAGCTCTCAATGCAGCGGTCCAACTGTCAGCTCGATACATTAATGGTCGTCAACTGCCAGATAAAGCGGTTTCTGTTTTGGATACGGCCTGTTCTCGAGTTGCGTTAAGTCAGTCATCTACACCGGGAGGCCTAGATGCGAAAAGAAACAAACTTAAAGCAAAGCAAGCTGAGTATGAGCATCTTAGCCAAGAGAGTCGGCTAGGAGCATCTCTTGATGTGCAGCTGCAAGGTGTCCGAAAAGAGATTGATGCGCTATCTAATGACATTATTGAATTAGAAGTACTTTGGGAAAAAGAAAAAGAATGGGTAAATGAAGCTAAGTCACTTAGAACCCAAATAATCCAGGAGGGTTCTGAAACTGCTAGAGACAAGTTACAAGAGCTTGAAAATAACCTTTCCGCTAACTCACAGCCCTTAGTTTTTTCGCATGTAAATGAAGCGCTAATCGCAGAAGTTATTTCGGATTGGACCGGTATACCGCTAGGTAAACTTCAGGATGATGAAATCCAAGCAGTATTGGGTTTGAAAGAAAGTTTGTGTAAGCGAGTTGTCGGGCAGGATCACGCTTTAGAGCTCATGTCTGAAGTGATAAAAACCGCGAGTGCGCAGCTCACGGATGAGACACGACCAAATGGTGTATTTCTCCTAACCGGACCAAGCGGAGTGGGTAAAACCGAATCGGCTTTGGCGATTGCAGAGAAAGTCTATGGTAGTGAAGAAAATGTCACGACTATCAATATGTCGGAATTTAAGGAAGAGCATAAAGTCTCATTGCTATTAGGTTCTCCTCCTGGTTATGTCGGTTATGGAGAAGGAGGTGTACTGACTGAAGCTGTTAGACGTAAACCTTATAGTGTAATTCTCCTCGATGAAATGGAAAAAGCGCACCCTGGTGTTCAAGATATTTTTTATCAGGTGTTTGATAAAGGCTCAATTAAAGACGGTGAAGGTCGAGATATAGACTTTAAAAACACTATTATTATTATGACCGCGAACACAGGGACCGAAACGACGATGTCTTTGTATTCTGATCCTGATTTATCTCCTGAGCCGTCAGCACTAAAAGATGCTTTACGCGATGATTTGTTGGTCGACTTTAAACCTGCATTTTTAGGGCGTGTGAACGTATTACCTTATTTGCCTCTATCAAGAAAAGTATTGATAGAAATAACAAAATTAAAGTTGGATAAAATTACGACTCGTATTCGTAAGCACTATAACGCTGACCTGTTTTTTGATGAGGAACTAATTAATGATATTGTAGACAATAGCAATGAGTCTGGCAGTGGTGCGCGTGTGGTACAAACAACCATAGAAAATACATTGCTTCCGAAGATTTCTCATGAAATATTGCATGCAATTCTTAATGATAAGACGTTTGATGAAATTATTGTTAAAGGTACAACTAGTGGACTTGATGTCTCAATAGTTTAACATCCTTTACACTCTCAATAATAATTGGGAGTTGGTTCATATTAACTATTATTTTTTATAAAAAACGCTTAAATTAAATCTTATTTAAAGATATAACAGGGCGTATTTAAAATGAAGTTTTTGATACATTAATCACTAATTATCACCAAACGTCAGATAATTAAATTACTACGATATATGTCAATTAATAATGCTATAGGAGATTAGCATGCAGTCTAATACGTATCTTAAATACGCAGATATTAAGGGTGAGGCAACAGCCGAGCAATACAAAGATTTGATTACACTACTATCTGTAGATTGGAGTGTAGGTCGTGAGATCTCATCATACACTGGTACAGCGATGGACCGTGAAGCGAGCGCTACTCGTCTATATGATTTGACTATCACTAAACTTCAAGACCGTTCTTCTCCTGACTTATTTAAAGAAGCGACGATTGGTAAAGGTAAACCAGCGGTTTTCCATATTACTAAGCAGGGTGAGAAGGTTGAAGAGATCATGAAGATCGAACTGACTGATGCGATGATTTCTAACTACTCAGTTTCTATCCAAGACGATCGTCCAGTTGAAACTATCACAATTTCTTACACAGAAATGATGATGACAGTGACTCCTACTGACGATAAGAACAACACTTCTGCTCCATTGGTATACGGC
Source organism: Vibrio sp. OY15 (assembly GCF_000742455.1). Taxonomy (NCBI): domain Bacteria; kingdom Pseudomonadati; phylum Pseudomonadota; class Gammaproteobacteria; order Vibrionales; family Vibrionaceae; genus Vibrio; species Vibrio sp. OY15. The sequence goes on from NZ_JPIL01000014.1 coordinate 152,564, forward strand.
TACAGCGGTGTTAAAGGTCAACAAATGTAATTTTCATGCGGGGGAGTATTCCTCCGCATTTTTTTGAAAGAAGTATTTAATGAAAAGAGCAACTCAAGATAACAATTTCATCCGAATTTCTTCCCCATTCGGTAAAGATGCCATCATACTAAACTCGTTTGAGTATAAAGAAGAGATCTCAGAACTTTTTTCATTGCGTGCTAAAGCTTACTTTAATGATCAACGAAGTGAGTTAAACGAAATTATTGGTAAGGAAGTTACCATTACCCTTGAAAATAATGAGGATGTTTCTTCAAATCCTCGTTATATGCATGGTTACGTTTCTGCTGCAAGATTAGAAGGGAAAAGGGTTTCTAATACACATAAAGGCGAAAATTATAAAAACATAGAATTATTAATAGAGCCTAAATTACGTTTCGCTGAATATCGAAAAAATTGCAGAATATTTCAGCATAAAGATATAAAGGAAATTATCTCTGAAGTACTATCGGAGCATAGTGTTGCCTTTAGTTTTGAGCTAACCAAGTCCTATCCTAAATACACGTACAAAGTACAATATGAAGAATCAGATCTTGAATTTGTTCGACGTCTGTTATCGGAAGAGGGGCTATCATTTTGTTTTACACATACTAAGTCTGCCCATACGCTCAATATTTTTGATGACATCAGTTTTTATAAGCCGGGTACTGAGTTTTTAGTCGATTTTGATACAGGTACGGCGAAATCTAGCCACATTTCTTCTTGGCATGAAACGCAAATTCTGACTACTAAAGCGAGTCAAAAGTCAGGCTATAACATGCTCAAGCCTTCTTCGAATCCTAAAAATACTGCAAAGGGTGAAAGTGATTTTTTTACAGTGCCTGAAAGCGAGTATTTTGAATACATGGGTGAAATGGAGAGCAATGATCAATACGCACTGAGAAACACGCATGCAATAGAAGCACTACAGCAAAATGCATATTTGTGTCGTGGCGAGGCTACGTGCAGAACATTCAGCGTAGGCAAGTGCTTCAAGTTTAAAAAACATGAAGATAAATCTCGAGTTGGCAAAGAATATGTACTGTCTTCTGTTTTTTTGTCTGCTGCTGTTTATAACCAGACTGGTCAAGGTGGCACCGGTGCGCAAGGTGTCAAAGTCTCGTTTAGTTGTGTTGACTCAAAGACAATCCTTCGTCCTTCAGTTAACTATCCGAAACCTCAGATGAAAGGTTTGCAAACTGCAATAGTTACGGGGAACAAAGATGGTGAAATTTACATAGACAAACATGGCCGTATCAAAGTTCAGTTTCACTGGGACCGTGTTGGTAAATACGATGTAAATAGTTCATGTTGGATTCGTGTTGCGCAAAATATCGCAGGTAACGGATGGGGGTCGGTGTTTCACCCTAGAGTCGGACAAGAGGTCATCGTCGAGTTTGTCAACGGAGACCCTGATCAACCAATCGTTACGGGATCACTATATAACGGTAGTCAACTCCCTCCTTACGCTTTACCAGAGCAAAGTTCTCAGAGTGGTTATAAATCACGCTCTGTACAAAAAGGTACATCCAATTTTAATGAGTTGCGCTTCGATGATAAGCCTGGTGAAGAGCACATTTATCTTCATGCTGAAAAACTGTTCCAAATGCTAGTTGAAGACTGTGTTGATATCGCCGTTGAAAACAGTAAAACCGAAAAAGTGACCAATGATGTTAATCAAGAGGTTGGTCAGAACGCGAGCTTGAAAGTAGGTAAAAACTTTTCGAATGAAACGGGTGAAGTGCTGTCTTTTAATGCAGGAAAGAGCGTCGAGATCAAAGTAGGTGGTGCTTCTATTCAGATGTCTAGCTCTGGAGAAATCAATATCAAAGGTAATAAAATATCCATTAACGGCTCAGCTATTGCTCTTAAAGCTGGGCAAATTTCATTGAACTAAGGTGATTTAAAGTGGGTAAACCAGCCGCAATTTTGGGCAGCTTTCATCTTTGCCCTAAAAAAACAGGAAAGATACCGCATGTCGGTGGTCCCGTCGTTGTTGGCTCACCAAACGTAACGATTGGCGGGATACCTGCGGCAAGACAAGGCGACAAGCTTATTTGTATCGGTCCTCCGGATAGTATCTCAGCAGGTTCTTCTAGCGTAACAATCAACGGTAAACCAGCCGCGAGAGTCGGCGATTCAACGTCTCATGGTGGCAAAATTCTATCTGGTATGCCTACGGTTTTAATCGGAGGCTAGATGCCACTCGCATTTCAAACGCATCTTCTATCTTTTAATGGCCGTTCACACACCGTTCGCGAGATAGCTGATGATTCTTTTAGATTGTCCGAGGAAATCCGACCCCCTGACTTTGCTCAATCAATAGATGAGCATATATTAAGCCTCGTGCGCTCTGAGCGCGAGAGTCTTGAGCAAGCTGATATCAAGGGGAATCTCTGTGTTCTTTTACCATCTTCGGTGGACAAAAGTTTGCTTAAAGCATTGATAAGCGAGCTTTCTATTTTCGTTGACCAAACTGTCAATACTGAAATTTACTTTTATCCTTATGGCCAAGCTGCATTTTTGATGGCACTAAATCGGATAAATCGTGAAGTTAATGAAACGCAAGCGACTTGGATACTGGCTATAGAGGTTACGAGTGATGTAGAAGGGCATGTCAAACCTCAAAGCTCTATCATTTTAACCAAGTGTTTTTTTCGACATTCAGGTCTTGTGCCTGATGTTGTTCGAATTGATTTAGATGCCAAACAACAACGCATCGCCGTGGACAAGGTGTTTAAGCAATTAGGAGTAAGTTGTGAACATCCACTCAGTCAATTGTATTTATCCGTTAATAAGGAAGAACCGCAATGGTTAAACTCAATGCAATTCTTGTCTCCGTGGGTGACCGATCAAACTCAGTATCAATTTGTTGATATCAAACTTGGCGGATTGGGTGCATGTGGCGGCGTTTTAAAAGCGTTAGTGATTGATGAGCTTCAAAGAAGCAGCCCCTGCCCAGACTTTCACGTGTTGCAAGCGGACATCGAGTCAGATGGCTATGCGGTAGGAGTAATATACAATTGGCGTAGTGAATAGGTCTGGCTATTGCTTTTCCTTCTAGTAGTAGCTGAGGTTTTAGTGATGCAAATGTTATGGGGGATTGACTCGAAACTGGCCCTTTAATGATGTTTGGACAATGACTAGGCGCAGCTTGCTTTTCAAAATAGCTTTGCTCACCGCGTTTTTACAGTGTTCTTCTCGCTTTCTGATTAAATAGCCAGCCATAGAACACAAACCACATGAAAAGCTGTTCGACTCAAGATATCCTTACCGAAATAAAATAACTTGAGTTTTGGCTTGTTCGAGATCCCACCCGTGACGCATTCCTTTTTATAAACGGTACATGGACTCTGACAGAAGCAAGCCTACTCATAGAATTGGCGGAAAGTGAATTCGAATGAAGTTTATCCACACCTCAGATTGGCATCTTGGTCGACAATTCCACAACGTATCACTACTCGAAGATCAACAAGCAGTACTCGAACAACTGATTAACTATATTGAACGCAACCCCGTCGATGCAGTTGTAGTGGCGGGAGATATCTATGACCGTTCGGTGCCACCAACGGTTGCAATAGAACTGTTAAATCGAGTCGTGAAACGCATTTGTACCGAGTTAGAAACACCAATGATATTGATATCTGGCAACCATGATGGTGCAGAAAGGTTAGGTTTCGGCTCAGAGCAAATGAAAAATGCAGGTCTCCATATTGTTAGCAACTTTGAAGAGATGCTCACTCCCATCATCATAAAAACGGACTCTGCGGACGAGGTCGCGTTTTATGGTATGCCTTATAACGACCCTGAACAGGTCAGGTTTGCCTACAAAGCCTCGGTATCCACTCATGATGAGGCTCATCAATTGCTTGTTGAGCAAATTAAAGAGCGCTTTATCTCTAAGCAAAAGCGCGTGCTCGTGAGTCACTGTTTTGTTGATGGGGCTATCGAGTCAGACTCTGAACGACCATTATCTATTGGTGGTTCTGATCGCGTGAGTCATGAACACTTCTTAGATTTTGACTACGTCGCACTTGGTCATTTGCATCAGCCTCAAAAGAAAGGCGCAGAGCATATCCGTTACTCTGGCTCTCTCATGAAGTATAGCTTTGGTGAACAGAACCAGAGAAAAGGTTTCACGTTAGTTGAACTGGACAAGAAAGGATTTGTTTCTGCAGAGCATATTGATCTTACGGCTCCTCATGAAATGCGCATTGTAGAGGGCGAGCTGGATAAAGTTATTGAGCAAGGCAAAACAGACCCTAAGAATGAAGATTATTTGTTAGTTCGCTTGATGGATAAACATGCGATTTTAAACCCAATGGAAAAACTTCGTTCAGTGTATCCAAACGTTTTACACCTTGAGAAACCTGGCATGTTAATTGGGGTAGAGCAGGAAATGGCGCAAGCAAAGTTGGCGCGAAGCGAAATTGATATGTTCCGAGATTTTTTTATTGAGGCGCAAGATAGCCAGTTGTCTAAAGAGCAAGAGCAAGCTGTTACTGACATTATTAAGCAATTATCACAGCAATAGGGACCAAAGATGAAACCAATTAAACTAACCATGCAAGCCTTTGGTCCGTTTGCAAAAACTGAAATCATTGATTTTGAGAAGCTTGGCAGTAACCCTCTATTTTTGATTAATGGTCCTACAGGTTCCGGTAAAACGTCGATCTTAGATGCCATTTGCTTCGCCCTTTATGGTGAAACCACAGGTAATGAGCGACAAGGTATTCAGATGCGGTGTGACTTATCCGCGCAAGATTTACCAACCGAAGTAGTTCTCGAATTTTCGTTACACGGCAAACAATACCGAGTTGTTCGATCCCCTGAGCAGGAAGCGCCCAAGGCCCGTGGTGAAGGGATGACGATTAAAAAGCACACTGCGGCTCTTTATGAACTCGGTGAGACTGAAACGCTTATCACCAGCAAGACGACTCAGGTTAAAACTGAAGTTAGCAATATTATTGGCTTGAATGAAACTCAATTTCGTCAAGTTATGGTGTTGCCTCAAGGAAAATTCCGAGAACTGTTGCTTGCTAGCTCTAAAGAGCGTGAAGAAATTTTTGGCCAGCTCTTTCAAACTGACATATATAAAAAAATTGAGTACGCGCTCAAAGATAAAGCGAGTGCAATTAGTAAAGCGAAAGGCGAATTTGATAATCAAATTCGAGGTGCTTTACAAGTTGCAGAAGCGAGTTCTGAACAAGAGCTATTACAACAACTGGAACAAGTAACTAAGCAATTAGAGTCTGATAAAAAGAATGAGCAAGCAGCGTTAGATAAGCTCAATACTGCTAAATCTGAATTGCAAAAAGCGGAAACCTTGAATGGAGAGTTTTCGAAACGAGAGCAAGCAGAAAGCGCACTCAAGCTGCATCTAGAACACTCAGATTCGATAAAAGCTCGTCAACAGCAATTAGAAAACGCTAAAAATGCCAATAAGATAGAGTTGCCCTACATCTCATTACAAAATGCAAAAGCTCAAACGCAAGAGCTTAGGCAAAAAATCGTAGCTTTGAAAGAGAGTCTCGAAAAAGCTAATGTCGTTGCGAGAGAACAAGAAAACTTGCAGCAAAGTGCAAAAAAGGCAGCGGCAAAGGTCCCGCAGTTAACGCAACTGCAGTATCAACTTGAAAGTATGAAAAACAAGTTGGTCGAGAAAGACAATTTGGAAAGTAAAATAACGGCGGGTTATCAACAAAAACAACAATTTGAAGCAACGTTAAAACAGTACATAGAACTAAAAGATAAGTTAACGTTACAGGCCCAGCAGGGACAGAAGGAGCTAGAGAAAGCACGAGTTGATGTTGCGCTTATTGGCAGCATCGATGCGGAAATAAAACAAAAACAACGGCTGTTACAGGATCTACAAAAGCTGCATGATCTTACTTTAGAGCTCTCTAAACTCAATGCGCTAACTGTAGGCAAGCAGCAGTCACTACACGAAGCCAGTCAGCGCTATATGCAGCGTCAACAAGCCGCTGATACGATAGAGCTTAAGTGGCACAACGCTCAAGCGGCAGTATTAGCGCAGCGACTAAAAGCAGGTGAAGCATGCCCGGTGTGTGGTAGCGAAACGCATCCTAACCCCGCAACGTTTGTTGAAGAAGCCGTTACAAAAGAGCAAGTTCAGGCGGCTAGAGCGAAAGAGCGAGAAGCTCAAACCTTGTTGAACCAACTAAGCAATCAGCTAGAACAACATAACGTTGTCATTAGTCAGTATCAGAATCAGTGTAACCAGTTGAAAGAGGAGTTGGGTGAGTATGCTACATCTGATATCTCGACGGTTCAAAATGATTTGCAAGCGATCAATGCTCAACTCCTACGTCTACAAGCTATTGATATTGAAAAGCTAGAAAAGAACGTTGAACAGCTTAATCAACGCTGCGTCGTGGGTGAAAATAAAATTCATGAGCTGCAGAATCAAATGGCGGCAAATGAATCAACCGTTAAAGCGAACCAAGAACAATTGGCTCAATTACAAGCTTCTATTGACCCAAAATACAGTTCCGCTGACTTGCTTGAACGTGAAATTTTGCTGACAAACGAGCAAATTCTGAGTTTGAACAAAGGCTTAGAAAAGGCGCAAAACGCTTTGCAGCAAGCGATATTGGAGAAATCAAATGCGGAAAGTCACTTAGCGACGAACAAGCAGTGGTTATCTGAGTCAGAGCAAAAACTTAGCCAAGCAGAATTAGCGTGGAATGAGGCGCTACAGGCGAGTAAATTTGAGGATGAAAGCCATTATCTAAGTAGTCGAGTGGGAGATGATGAACTTCAAGCCTGGCAGCAAGAAATAGACAGTTTCAAACAGGCACAAACCAAGCTTGAGCAAACACTACATGATTTAAATCATGCATTGAAAGATCTTGAAAGGCCTAATTTGGAGTCGTTTAACGACAGGTTAACCACTCTGCAGGCGCAATATATTGAAGTAAGGAATCAACTTGATACCACACGCTCAATATTTGAACGTCTTGAAAAGGTTCGTAAAGATATTGCCGTGTTGCATGAGAAAAATAGTAAGTTAGAAGAAGAATACAAAGTCTTTGGTACGTTGTACGACGTTGCTAGCGGTAAAACAGGCAGCAGGGTTAGCCTACATCGCTTTGTTCTTGGTGTACTGTTGGATGATGTGCTGATTCAGGCCTCTCAACGCTTAAGCCTTATGAGTAAAGGGCGCTATATTCTTGCTCGAAAAACAGAGGGCTTCAAAGGCGCAGCGGGTCGCGGCTTAGATTTAATGGTTGAAGATGGCTACACAGGAAAAACGCGTGATGTTGCGACACTTTCCGGCGGTGAATCATTTATGGCAGCGCTTGCTCTGGCACTTGGTTTGTCGGATGTTGTGCAATCCTATAGTGGCGGTATTCGTTTAGACACTTTATTTATTGATGAGGGCTTCGGTAGTTTAGACCCAGAGTCTTTAGATCTTGCTATTCAAACGCTAGTGGACTTGCAACAGACTGGGCGCATGATCGGTGTTATTTCTCACGTTTCTGAGCTGAAAGAGCAAATGGCGCAGAGGATTGATGTTGAACCATCAAGACTTGGTTCAACGGTGTCGATTAAATCTCAATGTCGCTTCGCTGTCTAATTCAGTGACTACTGTTAGATCAAAAAGCCCCTATTGTTAGGGGCTTTCTGACTAAGTCGCTACTGTTCGCAAAAGTGGCCTTCTTTTGGTGATTGGGTAATCGCATATTCGCCATCAAGGTTGCGATAAACAATCGTGTTCCAAACAGAGCCATCATCCAATTCAAACTCAATAGCATAGTTGACGCCGCTAACGATTTGCGCGTGAACATTCAGTATTCGTTTAAACGACGCTATTGTGTCCATTTTCTTTAAAACAAAGGCCATTGCCTTTTGTGCATCAGGGGTCGCGTTAAACTCATTCCACCCACCTGGCATGTTTCCTTGTGCATTACATACATCTGCCGAGGTCGTTAATTGTGTCGTTTCGCTCGGCTTTTCCTGCTGACAACCTGCAAGTAACACCAAAAGTGCACAAACTGACACTGTTTTTAATTTCATAACAATAACCTCTGTCTATAACGCAACGTATTATAGGAGGGTGATATGCCTACGAATGTCTATGTTGTGCAAAGTTTCTATATGCATAGGGTTAAATGCTGACAAAATGTACAAGCATGGTCAGCTTGTAAGTCAAAAATAGAGCAATCTTGTTAACGATTTGCTGAGATGACGAGGTTTCGGTGTTCAGTGCGCTATTGATGAAGAATTGTGATGTGTACCTATGAAGGTGATGGTGCGGCTTAGTGATCGATTTGTTATCTTCTAGAGTAAAATCAATCACTAATTAAAATTTAGGTGTTGTATGAAATCGATAAAAATATTTTTACTTTTGTCACTTGCAACTTTATTTGGTTGTACCTCGAAGCCGGATGGGGTGGAACCCGTCAATAATTTCGATTTAGAGCCATATCTAGGTAAGTGGTATGAGATTGCACGCCTAGACCATTCATTTGAGCGAGGCTTATCCAACGTTACCGCTGAGTATCAGGTTCGCGAGGATGGTGGGGTTAAGGTGATAAACCGTGGATATTCCGAAGAAGAGCGACAGTGGTCAGAAGCTAAAGGCAAAGCTTATTTTGTTGAAGATAAAACGGTTGGACACTTAAAGGTTTCCTTTTTTGGGCCAATATACTCTTCTTACATTGTGTTTGAGCTAGGTGAAAACTATGACTATGCGTTTGTCTCCGGTTACAACCACGACTACTTGTGGCTATTGTCTAGAACGCCTAATGTTGATGAGAAAGTAGTGGAGCGCTTTAAGTACGTAGCTACAGAGAAAGGTTTCGCTATCGACGAGCTCATTTTTGTTGAACAAGAGAAACAACGGCAGCTTTAAGTTCATCAGCGTGGCTGAAAAAGCGGACAGAGGGGAAGCTTCCTAATTAAGAGCTCAGTTTGTCATTTCGCTTAACAGTAATTTGTTACCGCGTAACTTAATGTGGTCAAAATGGATATAGCCCCATCATTTGTGATTACTCGTGATGGGGTTTATATAAATTTGAGTGAGCGTCGAAAGGTTGATCTATCAACAAACGGTTATGGTTTATTTAATCAAACGAACGATCAGGGAGCCTGGTGCTCGAATAGATTCAACATTGTGGCTAAGTACTGTGCCGCTTGTTGGGGCGGTGTAGCGTTTAATCTCAGCGCCAAAGCTGTCGTATTGAATCGCAAGAAGTTGACCTTGCTCGACAAAATCCATCAAACTAACATGAGGCAGTACAAAGCCGCCGTGTGTCGCTTTCACACTGATGATTTCGTTTCCTTCCAAGCATGACGTAATAGTGTCCACATCACCTTCAACAATGTTATGCTCTTTCAGCACATTAAAAATGCCTGTTACAGTTCGACTGATAAGTTCTTGCTCGGTATATCGCCCCATACCTACTTCAACAGTAATACTTGGGACACCATGGTTATTCCAGACCGTTTCAAGGACGCCAGCATCTCCAGGATCATTTAAAATCGCATCAGGATTAATGAGGCGAGCCATTTCTAATGATTGCTCGATTCGGAAATCTGCAAACACGTAAAGTGGATAGGCCGCACCACTGGTTTGAGTGTGAAGGTCAATGGCTAAATCAGCATTTGGCTTGAGCAAATCATTCCACAATGCATATAAGTAACGTTGGGCCTCATTGCCGTTTTGGTCACCAGGAAAAAAGCGGTTTAAGTTTGCAGGAGACGCATCAGGGTCTGCGGAATAGAAATCGCGGCTGTGGTTTAGCATACCTGGCATGTTAATGGTTGGAACAATAGTGACAGTACCAGCGACTTCAGTGCCGATGAGCTCTCGAGCAGTTTTCTGCGCTGCTAACACACCATTGTACTCATCACCATGAACCCCTGCGGTAATCATGATCTTCTTGCCAGGTTTTTCACCTTTGAACACTAGCACAGGTAGGTGTTGCCACTGAGAGAGAGCATTCGTTGCGATGCGAAACCAAAACTTATGCTCGCCCGAATTTAGGTCTGCTACATTGAGAGATTGAATCACTTGATGACCCTGAATCACGTCATCGAGAAATTGTGTTGCCATTAAAGTTACCACTCCAAAACCATAAGCTAATCTAAAACCTTAGCGTCGTCATACCATGAATGTTAATAAGGCGAGAACATGTCTCGCCTTAATTACCAATTGGTTTCGTTTTACGCAAAACCCATAATATGAGCTGCGATAACGACGATACTTGATAGGGTAAAGAGTAATAGAATAAATCGCCAGCAGAATTTTGCCCAGTCACCCCAGTCGATACGGCAGACACCAAGCGTTGCCATGAGAGATGCCGAAGTAGGGACGATAACGTTAGTAAAGCCATCGCCAAGTTGGAATGATAAAACTGCCACTTGGCGTGTAACGCCTGCAATGTCTGCCAGAGGGGCCAGTAGAGGCATCGTTAGTGCCGCTTGTCCAGAGCCCGAAGTGACGAAGAAGTTGAAGATAGATTGGAATACATACATTAACCATGCCGCAGCCACGTCAGGAAGCCCGCTAATCACGCCGCCAGCACTGTTTAGAATTGAGTTCAGTACACTCGCTTCATCAGTTGTACCACCACCAAGGATCAACAATACACCTTTTGCACAACCCACTAATAGGGCAGGTGCAAGCATAATAGCTGCACCTTCTTTAAATGCATCAGCTGCGCAGTTCAGCGTCATACCGTTCAGGCGGAAAATCGTACCGATGATCGCGACAACAAAGCCCATAGTGAAAAATTGAGAAGCGATTTCTGGGATGTACCATGCGTTAGCGACCACGCCCCAAACGACCCACACCGTGGTCGCAATAACCGTAAGGATAACGAGTGTGTCACCTAGGTTCCAACGAGAATCTTGATTGCCAAGCTCTTGCTGACGGAAATACTGGTCTGTGCGATGGCTGTAAGAAAGTGTAGGATTTGACTTCACACGAGCGGCGTAGATCATTGTGAAAGCGATACCGATTAACGTAAAGCCAGCCCATAACCCCATGCGCGCTGTCATGCCGGATAAAACAGGTACACCCGCAATGCCTTGCGCAATAGCGACGGAAAAAGGGTTCATCCAAGAAGTAGCGAAGCCAATTTGAGTCGCAACATAGGTAACCATCACCGTAGTGATACCATCATAACCAAGGCGAACCATAAGCGGCGCGATAATAATCGCAAATGCTACGGCTTCTTCACCCATACCAAATACCGCACCGCCTAGCGAGAACAGCAAAAATAGCACTGGAATGAATAGTGCTTCGTTACCTTTGGTCTTATCGATAAGGCGCAGGATACCGTTATCGATTGTGCCTGTGCGCATTACAACGCCGAAAGCACCGCCTATAACCAACATGAACATAATCACGCCGATTGCGCTGCCCCATTTAGAGCCAGAAACTAGCCCTTCGAAAGGGAAGTTCATCAAACCAATGCCACCACCAGAAGCAAACAGGCCAACCTTGTTGTAAACCAATTCACCGTTTTCGTCGGTTGCATAAGAGAAAGAAGAAGGATCGATAACTGTGCGAGTTTTTTCTGCACCGTCGACCATGTAGGTCACCTGTTGGCTATCAAAATGACCAGCAGGAATTAAGTAGGTAAGAATCGCAGCAAGAATACCAACAATGAAGATCAAAATGAGGGTATCTGGCATCTGCCACGACTTAGGGGTAGCAACCGAGTCTGCTGGTTGCGCATGTGTGTGAGACATAACTTACTTCACGTCAAATTCAATAAAGCATGAAATATCGATAAAATAGAATAAAAAGTCAATATTAATGCTTATGTTGAACTATAAATTCATCAAATATTTGAAGTGAAGTTAATTTGATTGTTTTGTGGCCAAATGTTGGGTTAATATTTCAATATGCGTTGAGTTTGGATGATTCACGAGCTTTCATAGTGCATCTACAAGTGATCTAATCACTTGATTTCCTTCTGTTCTGCATAAAAAGCAGCGACATCACGAAGGTCTTCATCATTTAACATTTTTAACTGTGCTGCCATCATTTCTGCAAGTGGCCCTTTACGCTCACCGGCTTGGTAAGATTTCATGGCATTGTAAAGGTACTGAGTATTTTGACCAGCAAGGCTTGGATAGGTGTTGTTCGTTGCGATGCCTGTAACACCGTGACAATAGACACAGCTAGGTGATTTGATTTTACCTTTATCAGCATCACCAAACGGCTCGGCATGGATAGCGGAAGAGAAAATAAAAGAGATTAGAAGTACAAATCTGAGCATGGAGGTTATCTATTCGCTAAAAATCATGCCGATACAATAAAGCTTCCCCTTAGGGGAAGCTCAATGATCAAAATCAAATTAAAGTAGAGATTTTATACTTGATAAGAAAGTGTCGATGTCTTTCGCTGAAATATCTTTATGAGTTACAAAACGAATTGGATTTCCAGGGGTTATCGTGATGTTTTGTTCCTTTAGTTTCGCTGCGATACTTACTATGTCCACTTGAGGATCAAGCTTCGCGAACACGATGTTCGTTTGAACAAATTCAGGGTTGACTGAAAAACCAGGCAGTTCTGCTAAGCCTTCCGCTAAGGTTTTTGCGTTGATGTGATCTTGTTTTAGCTGTTCCACTTGTTCGGTAAGGGCAAGTTTGCCTGCTGCGGCAAGAATACCCGCTTGACGCATACCACCGCCGACCATCTTTCTTAAGCGACGTGCTTTTGCGATGTAGTCTTTGCTACCAAGCAGTAGCGAGCCAACAGGGGCAGCCAGACCTTTCGACAGACAGATCGTCATTGAATCAAAGTACTGACCGATCTCTTTTACCGGAACATCAAGTGCAACGGCTGCATTAAAAACGCGAGCGCCATCTAGATGCATCTGCAAGTTATGTTTATTCACGAAGTCACGTGCTTCTGCTAAGTAAGACAGAGGTAGTACTTTACCATTAATTGTGTTTTCTAAGCTGAGAAGCTTAGTGCGAGCAAAGTGACAATCATCTGGTTTAATCGCAGCAGCCAGTTTATCAAATGGTAGCGTGCCATCTGGGTTATTTTCGACTGGTTGAGGTTGAATTGATCCCAAAACCGCCGCGCCACCAGCTTCGTATTTGTAGTTATGTGCTTGTTGCCCACATAGATATTCATCTCCCCGCTCGCAATGCGCCATTAAACCGAGCAGATTGGCTTGAGTGCCTGAAGTGGTAAACAAAGCTGCTTCGAAACCAGCAAGCTGCGCAGCAAATTTTTCAAGCTCATTGACCGTAGGGTCATCACCATAAACATCATCCCCAACGGGGGCCTTAAACATGGCTTCTCGCATGGCTTGGGTGGGCTGTGTAACGGTATCTGATCGAAAATCCATGAATGTCTCCTTGGTCAAAGTCCTAAATATATCCGCAAAGGCGCGCTTTGCTTAAGCAAGCGATCGTTTTGGCATCGGTGATCGTGCCATCGACAATCTTTTCTTCGAGTTGCTTGATTGACAAGGTGACGACCTCAATCACTTCGTCTTCATCGCACTCGTAACGGTTCGTTTTGTTAAGCTTTTCGGCAACAAATAGATACTGTATCTCATCACAAAATCCGGCAAGAGGGGTGACTTGGCCGAGAGACGTGAATTTCTCTGCACTAAACCCCGTTTCTTCCTCTAGCTCTCTTTTGGCGCAGCAGAGTGGCTCTTCGTTGCCTTCTCTGGTACCAGCAGGAAGTTCCAATAGCCATTTATTAAGTGAAGGCCGAAATTGGTGGACAAGGACAATGTGACCCTCCGCTGTAATAGGGAGAATCACCGCAGCACCCGGATGATGGATTGTGGTGTGCGTAATTGCCTGTCCTGTAGGAAGCACAACGTCTTCTTCAATCAGAGAAATTTGCTTCCATTTATGAATTATCTTGCTCATGCAGTTATGAACCCTAGCTGTTACCGCATTTTTGACGTTTTTCGACATTAACCACAAATGGTGGGAAACAAAAGCAAAAAATACTGCAACACGACGAAAGCGTTTGCACTTTAAGTGAGCAATGTCTCATAAATGGAAACTTTGATTGCTTCGTCAAGAAGGGGAAAAGCATCTGCTATAAGGGGAATTCGACAAAATACATTTGTAACAAAGTTATAACAAGTGTATAAAAATGTTAACGCAATACCACTTCAGTAGCCGGAGAACGTATGACACAAACCTTATTTGCCTCAAATGCCGAAAAAGCGCTTCTCTCAGAACGCATCAATAAATTGGCGAAAGCGTTAACGGATGGCGTTTATGAGCGTGAACATACGATCAAGCTCTGCCTTCTTGCTGCACTTGCTGGTGAAAGTGTTTTTCTTTTAGGCCCCCCTGGTATTGCAAAAAGCTTAATTGCCAAACGACTCATCCAAGCGTTCGATAACAGCAGTTACTTCGAATACCTGATGACGCGCTTCTCAACCCCTGAAGAGGTGTTTGGGCCACTGAGTATCCAAGAGCTAAAAGACAACGGCCGTTATGTTCGCTTAACTAAAGGGTATATGCCAACTGCACAAGTCGTATTTTTGGATGAAATCTGGAAGGCGGGGCCTGCAATTCTTAACACATTGCTGACAGTGGTTAATGAGAAAACATTCAAAAATGGCAGCGATATCGAGCGTGTGCCAATGCGCCTGTTGGTATCGGCTTCCAATGAATTACCCGATGAAGATAGTGGATTGGATGCCCTCTACGACCGCATGTTGGTGCGTGTGTTTGTGAATCGAATTCAGAATAAACAAAACTTTAAGTCGATGTTGACTGTGGGCACATCGCAAGAGGCACAAGTACCAGAAGGCCTAGCGATAACTGATGAAGAATATCATCAATGGCAACAACAGCTCGACAAATTGACGCTAACCGATAATGCATTCGAAAAGCTTTTCCAGCTTAAAACGATGTTAGAAAGCAAAGTTGAAGCTCAGTTTGGTGATGTGGCCAATACCGACATGTATGTCTCTGACCGCCGCTGGAAGAAAGCCGTGAAGTTGTTAAAAGCGAGCGCGTTTTTTAATGGTCGCGATGAAATCAATCCGCTTGACCTTCTACTGCTGCAAGATTGTTTATGGAACAGTCCTGAATCGCGAGATGTGGTACGTGAAGTGGTTCAAGAGTTCGCCTTAAAACATGCATTTGATCAACAAGACGCGGAGCAGGAAATCGAGTACTGCCGTGAGTCTTTGGTTGATGTTCAACATGAACTTGAAGATGCCTACCGCATGACGTTAACGTCTGAAGCGGCAACGGGTATTTTGCGCAAAGAAACCATGCGCTTTGATACCTCTAAAGCCAAGATGTACAAAGTTGGCGCAGCCGTTAACTTAGTTAAATTGGTGGTCTTGCAAAGCAACATGTCGGTTTCAGAATCAGAAAAAGGTGATAGCCGCTGGGTTTATGTACCCAAAGATGAGTTAGATCGAGTCATTAAAGAGGGAAGCGGTGATGTGTATGGTTACGTCAATCAAAACACCAACATGTGCCGTTTACGATTTGACGTTGACGCGGCGAATAACCTAGTTATCCGTGATATCGCGAACCGAGGCATTCTGGTTAGCCTAGTGACTCAAGAGGGCTTGGATGTAGAGCTTTACCAAAAGTGGTTAACGCAGAGCGAAAAAGCCGTAAATCAGCTTAGTGAGGCAGAACACCATATGCGTAAGGTGAAAGCGAACTTTCATGATGCGCTTCCGCATAGCTTTGTTGATCCTGAATTACCCCGCCTAATGGAGTCGAGTCTGCAACAGGTCAGTCAGAGACTTGAATCAATCCAAGCAGAAAGTGAAAAAGTTATCCAACGCTTTAAAAACTTAAATCAGTTTTTCTCATAAGGAGACGACATGCTAGGTGCAGACGGACTTAACCTCGCGCTGATGGTGGCCGACTCCGGCATCATCGATAGCGCAGTTAATGATTTGATGGCTCGTTCACAAGTCATGATGATGGCAGAAAACCGAGGTGTTAAATCTTCGGTCAAAGGTCACTTGTTAAAGTGGCGAGGCAGCGTCAAAAAACGGATCACCAAGGTATGTGAGACAGAGCGTTTCCAACAAGAGCTGTCTTTATATCAAGAGGTTATTCATTGGGATGAAGAGGCGTTTTTTGAAAACATCGAAGATGTGATTAAAAAGCTGGAATGGCACTCTGCGTTTTACATGCAAGCTCGCCGAATGATGGAAAAGAACAAAGGGATGAATAACCCTATGTTCCCACATTACTTTTGTGACCAATGGTACCAAAGCCTCACCGATGCAATAAAACAAGCGCAAGTAAGCGAGCTTGAAGCCAATAAAGAAAAGGTGCTGAATGACCTGTATCAACGTATGGAAACCATGCGTAATATGGATAAAGTCACGGAGTCGGGTGATGCTGAAAGTGTAGGGCGCCTGTGGGATATGGCATCTGCCAAGTTGAGTAAAACAGACTTAACGGTGATGAAGCGCCATGCTGAGTTTCTGAAGAAGCACCAAGGCTTGCAAGAAATTGCGGAGCAACTCGGTCGTATGGCGGGGCAAGTAAATGATCCTGAACTAAATCGTGCGCCCACTGAAGAACTTCAATTGGTCGAAGAGAAAAGTGATGAGGCGACGGATGATATTGTCGGTATTCACGAAAGCGATGATCTAAATAAGCTACTTCCCAACGAAACGATGTTTTTGGCGTATCCTGAACTTGAAGTTGTGTTCTATAAACACTTAGTTGATAAACGGCTCATGAACTATCGTACACAAGGCAAATCGCGCACGTTACGTAAAGTTAAAGCTCACCGACCTGACCATAAAGCGGTAGATATCGAAAAAGGCCCCTTCATTGTTTGTGTGGACGCGTCCGGTTCCATGAGTGGCTTTCCTGAGCAATGCGCCAAAGCCATGGCTTATGCTCTGATGCAAATCGCACTAGCGGAGCAACGTGATTGCTATGTCATTATTTTTTCTACGGAACACATTACCTACGAACTAACCAAACAAGATGGTCTGCGCGAGGCGGCGGACTTTCTAACTTATAGCTTCCATGGTGGTACAGACTTAGAGCCAACTTTGATTAAATCTATCGACTTGATGAGCGGTGATAAATATAAAAACGCAGACATGGTAGTCATTTCCGACTTTATCGCGCCAAAACAACAAGACGAGTTACTGGCCAAAGTGGATGCGCTCAAAGCGAAGAAAAACCGTTTTCACGCGATTAGCTTATCGAAATACGGAAATCCTGCATTAATGTCGATGTTTGATCACACTTGGTCTTATCACCCTAATGTTGTGGGAAGATTGCTAAAAAGGGTCAGCAACTATTAAACGCCTTAATGTTTCATGGGACAAAACGAACTGAAAGCGAGATTTATATTGCTTCGTTTTAAGCCAATAAGATCGAACTTTGGTCGAATTGACTTAAAAGAAATCAAACGAACAGAAAATGAAATGTTTTTGTTTGACTATCTTCTCTCAATCCGTAAAGTAGCCACCAACGCAACGGGGTAGAGCCCTGAAGCGTAATAAAAAGGCGCCTTGGCAGAGTGGCTATGCAGCGGATTGCAAATCCGTGGACCTCGGTTCGACTCCGGGAGGCGCCTCCATTATTCTTTTGAGAGCGAATGGCTTTCAAGAATAAATGCGACACTAGCTCAGTTGGTAGAGCGCAACCTTGCCAAGGTTGAGGTCACGAGTTCGAACCTCGTGTGTCGCTCCAAATTATTCAGATATGGCCATGGCGGTATCTCGATGCCAAGTGCATCAACTTAAAACCAGCGAAAGCTGGTTTTTTTGTATCTGAAGACTGATAAATTCACACCATCTCTTTTTCATTACCTGTGAGCTTAGCAACCCCATCTCTGTCACGAGTTTCTGATATTAAGTGTGACCCGATGTTTCGCACCTCAGCCAATTTCAGTTTACAATACGGGCTTCCAAAGGATTTGACGAAGACGCATGAGAAATACCGACGATTACATCATTTTTTATCACTTGATCGAGCAAGGTTCATTCAGTGCTGCCGCTAGACATATGTCACTGACCAAATCGGTCGTCAGTAAACGGATTGCCAAGCTTGAACAAGAGCTTGGTGTACAGCTTCTCTACCGAACAACGCGAACGCTAACGTTGACTGAAGCAGGACGAGCGTTTTTTACTCATGCAAAAGCGGTTTATCAAGCGGTGGCAACGGCGGAAGAATCCATTGTGGGTTTAGGTAAAAACTTATCTGGAAACATTAAAATTTCGGTGCCTACTATCTCTGGTGAATTAATTCTTCCTCAAGTGATTAATGAATTTAATCAGAAATACCCAGACATCAATATCGATATGGATCTAGATAATCGTTTCGTCGATATCGTGAATGAACGTTTTGATTTGGCAATTAGAACGGGTGTGTTGCCAGATTCTAGTCTGATTGCAAGAAAGCTGGTGGATGCAAATTGGATCATTTGCGCGTCACCCCAATACCTAGCTAAACATGGCATACCTAAACAACCTCAAGCCTTGGCTAAACACAATTGTTTAGTCTATTCCTACCAAGAAACCGGAGCGCATGAGTGGGCGTTTAAAGATGGAGACGAGGTATATCAAATCACCGTCGACGGTAACCTCTGTACTAACAATTCTTCTGTATTGAGAAATGTGGCGCTGTTAGGGCAGGGAATCATCTATGTGCCGCGTGTATTGGTTTATGAAGACTTAAAACAAGGCAGTCTGATTCAGTTATTTAAAGACGAAACAGCCAAATGTTTGGGTATTTATGCGGTGTACCCGTACACTCGTCAGCAACCAGAAAAAATTAAGATCTTTATCGATCATCTATACACAAGCTTTCAAAGTCAAAACCATCGATTTTAAGCCAATAACTCAACACCGATCGTTATGTTGGTGTTGAGCTTATGTTTCCATCTTCATTTCTAAGAGTCCTCTTAAATTTAGGAGCTTACGCTTCTCCTCGTTTTCTTCACTAATATTGATAACAAGATACCCCGCACAACTGTTAACAAATGGTTTTGCTATTGTTTCTTTTAAGAAACGGTCTGTTTCTTACGTTAAATTTCTCAAATGTGAAAGATAAGTAACAGAAAAATAAAGAATTATTTTGTTTGTTGTTTATTGATTACGTATTGTTCGTCCGCCTGACATAGACGCAGAGAAATGGACTGCTTATAGTGGCTCAAACGCCATGCCTGCCGCTAAGCGGTGTTGTGAGCGAAGTACAATAACTAGAGATACGGATATGAAACAAAAGCAGCTGATTGAAGAATTTAAAGCCATCGTTGGGGAAGAAAATGTTCTAACCGACGAGGTTAAAACGAAATATTACCGCTCGGGGTTTCGTTCGGGTAGTGGTAATGCGCTTGCTATCGTGTTTCCTAACACTCTTCTAGAACAATGGAAGATTATTAAACAGTGTGTTGAAGCAAACTGCATCATTATCATGCAGGCGGCTAAAACAGGTTTAACAGAGGGCTCGGCTCCGAGTGGTAATGATTATGATCGCGATGTGGTTGTGATCAATATTACCAAAATCAAGAAGATTCACTTATTAGATGGCGGTAAGCAGGCGGTTTGCTTGCCTGGTGCGAGCTTACACTCTTTGGAGAAAGAGTTGAAGGCAGTGAACCGAGCACCGCATTCTATCATCGGCTCTTCATCGCTAGGTGCCACTGTGGTCGGTGGTATCGCCAATAACTCAGGCGGTGCGCTAGTTAAGCGTGGTCCTGCTTATACGGAACTGGCGATCTATGCGCAGGTCGATAAGCAAGGCCAGTTACATTTGGTGAACCACCTTGGTATTGAAGGATTAGGTGAAACGCCAGAAGAAATTCTAACAAATCTGCAAGAAGGGAACTTTGACCCAGCGAAGATAATTCATGATGAGCGAATGGCATCAGACAAGGAATACGATGAACGTGTTCGAGACGTGACTTCTGACATTCCTTCTCGCTTTAATGCCGATGAACGCCGATTATTTGAAGCCAGTGGCTGCGCTGGCAAGTTGGGTGTTTTTGCCGTTCGGGTTGACAGCTACCCAGTACCCGAAAAAGAGCAGGTTTTTTACCTTGGCACCAATGACCCTGCGAAACTAACGAAGTTGCGAAAAGACTTCTTATCTACGTTTGATAACTTGCCTGAGATGGGAGAATACTTGCATCGAGATATCTTCAACATGGCAGAGAAGTACGGCAAGGATGTGTTCTTATCAATCGACTTGTTAGGCACAGATAAGCTGCCAAAAATGTTCGCACTCAAAGCTAAGGTAGAAAACTTCTTAGAGCGCATCCCGTTTGTCAGTAAATATCTGCCAGACACCATTTTGTACTACGCGAGCAAGTTGTTCCCACAACACTTACCAGAGCGAATGCTGGATTTCCGTGACAAGTATGAGCATCACCTGGTATTGAAAATGAGTGATGGTGGTATTGCTGAAGCACAAAAATACCTCAAAGAAGTTTGGGCTGTTGAAGACGACTGTGATTTCTTCGAGTGTACGCCGGAAGAGGGTAAAAAAGCTTATTTACATCGCTTTGCAGCAGCAGGTGCAGCAATTCGTTACGAGACGATTCACCGAAAAGACGTAGAAGACATCGTTGCACTTGATATTGCATTGCGACGCAATGATGAAGAGTGGCTAGAAACTTTGCCTGAAGAGGTGAGTAAGAACCTTGTTCAAGCGCTCTATTATGGTCACTTTATGTGTTACGTCTTCCATCAAGATTACATTTTCAAAAAAGGGACTGACACGAAGTTGATGAAAAAGCTGATGCTAGAGCACCTCAATAGCCGTGGTGCCAAATACCCAGCAGAACATAACGTGGGTCACTTGTATGAAGCCGAAAACTCGTTGCAGAAGTTTTACCACGAATTAGACCCAACCAATACCTTTAACCCTGGTATTGGTAAAATGGACAAATATAAGCGCAATTGTAACTGCTGTGCGTGATGTGCTGTCTCACCATGATTAATAATCGTTGTTCATCGTTAAAATGATGAGCATAAGATAAGCCCTGATAATACTTGTGACATCAGGGCTTTGTGTTTTGGGTCTTTTATTGATGACTGGTATCGGCTTTGAAACAACGACTAAAGAGCACGTACTGCAGCGGCGGCGATGATGCCTGCTGCGATTGCGGGTAGAGGCTTTTTCGCGATGAACATGACAACGGCAGTAGAAAACAGTGCTGCTCTAGCACCATTATCACCCTCTACTGCTAGCGGAGCTAAAAGGGCAACCAGTACGGAGCCTGACATCGCAGTAATGAAACGTTGAACCCGTTCGCTAATTGGAATGAATGACATAACATACACTCCGCCCCAGCGGGTTATGAGCGTGACTAGCGCCATAGCGATGATGATAAGCAGTGTGCCACCTATGGTTGTTTCGATGTTCATGCTTTCTTCTCCTTCCAACAAGCACCCAATACTCCGCCAGTAATGGCGCCAACCACTACGTGGCTATTCTCTGGCAAATACCAATACGCCAACATAGAAGATGCCGCTGCTATGGCCCAAATCGCAAAGATTCTTAAGTCTTTCGGCCCGGCTACCACCATAGACAGCAGGAAGCACCCCATAACCATATCGAGCCCTAGGCCCACCGGATCTTTGATTGCGCTACCAAAATAAATGCCGATCCAGGTGCCCACAATCCAAAAAGACCACATCGCTAAGCCGCCACCAACAAGCAAGCCAAAGCCTGGTTCTTTTCTACCAAATGCATTGAGTGCCATTGCCCAGTTAGCGTCTGATGCTACCAGCATTACACCGTAACGTTTTGTTGGTGGGAGTTGTCGTAACCATGGATAAAGTGTGGCTCCCATCAAGAGGTGACGAGCATTAATAGCAAATACAGTAATAAGAACTGGAATGAGAGGGACTTCTGTTCCCCACATTTCTAACGTGGCAAATTGTGAAGCACCGGCGAAGACCAGTGTGCTCATCAACATAGTGGGAAATACATCTAGTCCAGTCTGTACCGCAGCAACACCGAAAGCGAGGCCAAATATGACCACGAACATAGAGAGGGGTAAAAGTTGGGTGAAGCCGTTCCAGACGTCAAGCCGATTAAATTCGTGCAACTCAGTGGAGGAGCGTTGAAGATGTTGAGTATTTTCTGTCATAGAGATACCTAGCTAGCAGGCAAAGGGGCAGTGCCATACGAGTGTGTTTGTTATTCTTTTGTAAACTTCATGTTTAACATCAATTAGAGGGGCTTTCAAACACTAAGTGCTATATAAAATTGAGCCATCCAAGCGGCTTTAAGAAACAGAGTGTAGAGAGTCGCGCTTGGTAGTGCTAAAGGAGAATAAAACAACAGAAATAGTAAGCTCTGTTTAATTGATAACATCACGAGCTAGTACAGATTAGTAAATAAGAAAGAAAGCGAGCAAGAGGCTCGCTTTTTCGCTCTGTTACGAATAACTGAATAGGTTTATTTTACGTAGACACGAGGGTTCGCGCTTCCCCAAACCGTGTATAGTTCAGGGAAGATGACTTCTGCGTGTTTTTCCATCTCAGCAGCTGAAATCGTTTTGCCTTGTTGGGAGCCAAACAAAACAACTTCAGAACCAGGCTCAACATCTTTGATACCTGTAACATCTACCATTGTGGTGTTCATTGAAGCAACGCCCGCAACTTTTGCACGTTGGCCATTGATCAGAACTTCTGCCGTATTCCCCATTTTTCGTGGATAACCATCAGAGTAACCAACAGGAATGTTCGCCATTAAGCTTTCTTTGCTTGTTGTGTAGCTGCTGTCGTAACCGACTGTGCTATTTTTTGGCAGGTGGTGAACGGATGCCACGCGTGTTTTGAAAGACACGATAGAAGGGTACTCAGGGTTAGTTGGTAAGTCTCCGTATAAAACGCCACCAGGACGAACCATATCAAGCTGCGCCTCAGGAACATTAAGCGCGGTGTAAGAGTTTGCTACGTGCAGTAAAATGTTGTCGCGTTTTAGATTCGCTTCTTTAATCAGCCATGCAGAACTGTCTTTGAATGAAGCTAACTTTTGGCGCACGTCGTCTGCATTGTAGTTAGGGAAATGAGTCATGATACCAACAATATTAACGCCAGCTTGTTGAGCGATTTCTAGCGCTTCTTTCTTGCCCGCTTCTGTCGTCATATCAACACCATTACGTCCCATACCACCGTCGTTCAGAGCAAGGTGAACTTTGATTTCTTTACCAGCTTTCTCGGCTAGTTTAGACAGTGCTTTAGCTTGCTCTGCTGTGCCTATCAACTCTTCGACATTTAGGTCGATTGCGGCTTCAATCTCGCCAATATCCGCTGAGCGTACACGCATAAGTTGGCCTTTAAAGCCACTGTCGCGAACAGTTTGTGCTTCGGCGTTACTTGCAACGGCAACGCAAGGAATTTGTTGCTCGATAATAGTCGGCATCAGGCCTGCGATACCATTGCCGTATGCGTCGGCTTTCATCACGGCGCAGATTTTCGTTTTGCCATCCATGTGCGATTTAAACTGCTCAATATTATCGCGGAACTGACCTAAGTTTATTTCTAGCCAAGCGTTAGCACCTTGAACTTGCTCTGCTTTTGCTGCTGTATTGCTAATTTGAAGAGGAGCAGCAGTAGCTTGCATTACAGGAACCGCGATTGCAGCAGCGATAGTCAGTGATAGTAAGGTTTTATTTAAGCGCATAAAGTCTCCGTATGCGTTTTTTGTATTGGTTATGTTATTGAGTACTTGGGGAAAGTACCTGACGAAGTAAAACGCTCCAAGTGGTGCTTTGGAGCGTTTGTTAAGATAATGATTTAATATATACCTAAATATACCTCAGTGATGACATTCTATTTAAGCAAATCGGGATTGATTTGGTATCTACTAAGGTATCCACTGAGTTTAACTCAGTTTAAAGCGGCTCATTACATCTTTAAGAGAAATGGATAGCTGGCTTAGTTCGCGGCACGCCTGTGCGGTTTGCTCCGAACCTTGAGAGACCTCTTGAGATGCCAAATGTATGTTTTCAATGCTGCGGTTAAGCTCTTCCGCAACAGAGTCTTGCTGGTTACAAGCCGTGGCGATTTGGGTACCCATGTCTGAGATGTCCGAAATCGAATGCTCAATGTCGCTCATCAGCTGTTTTGATTGAATGCCTTGTTCTGCACATTCTGAGATGCTGGTTCTAGAAAGTTCAGTGGCTGATTTTGCGTCTTTTGCAAGTGATTGTAGCTGCTCAATGATCGAAGTGATTTCACTCGTTGAATCTTGCGTACGGCCGGCAAGAGTTCGAACTTCGTCTGCAACGACGGCAAAGCCACGACCAGACTCACCAGCACGCGCCGCTTCAATGGCTGCATTAAGTGCAAGTAGGTTGGTTTGATCGGCAATGTCGCGGATAACATCCACTATAACGTTAATTTTATTCGATTGCTGTTCAAGCTCTGCTACGGTATCGCCTGCAGCGCCAATTACGTTTGAAACTTCTTGAATCGCGTCAACCATACCTTGGGTTTCACGAACACCGTGTTGTGTGCGGCGGTTTGCTTCGTTAGCTTGGTTCGCTGAGTCTTCAGTGTTACGAGCAACATCGGCTACGGCCGCTTTCATTTCTGTCATTGCTGTTGCGATGTGCGTAATTTGCAGCTGTTGATCTTTCATACCAGACGCAGAAATATCGGAGATTTGGTTCATCTCTTCGACAGCGCTGCTTAACTGAGTAACTGCAGCAATCACGTTATCGATAACTTGGCGTAAGTCATCTTGCATCTTAGTGGTCGCGTCTGCCAGTTCACCAAGCTCGTCATTGCCGATTGCTTTACGGTCAATGTCACTTGATAGATCACCTGTCGCGATGGCATTTGCTTGCTCAACAACAAGTTTAAGTGGGCCACAAATTAGGCGAGTCAGCACGTATGTCATGCCTACCATGATCAGTAGAATAATCACGTTACTTGCAATTGAAGAATTACTCAATCCATTTACAGAGGACAGGATATGAGTTTTGTTGCTGTCCATAGCTTCTTTAAGGAGACGGATTAGTTCGCCTAACTCTGAGTCAACCGCTTCGAAAGCAGACAAAGAGTTCGCCAAAATAGGGTGGGCCTTGCTTTTGTCGTTAGCTAGCATCGCTTCATTGTACTGGTCCATAGTAACCAAGTACTTTTTCCACTGACGCATAAGACGCTGGTAAGTTTGCTGCTCTTCGCCAGGCCAGATAGTTTCACCGTAAGCGTTGAGCTCTCTAGTGATCTTTTCGCGTTCTCTAATATTGTTAGAAATTTTAGTTTTGACTTGGTCTGCGTCTTCATAAGTGTACGCAGCAAATTGAGCTCGGCGCCAGCGAGACAAGTGATCTCGAATCGAATCGACCCTTTCCATTGCAGGAAGCGTATCGTCGGTATAGTTTAAAAGCTCAGATTTGATGCTTTTGAGCTCTGTAGATAAAAATACGCCAAATGCAATGTTGACGATGGCAATGAGTAAAAACGATAGCGATATCTTTTTCGCTATAGAAAGATTCTTGATAGACATTAGTGATATACCTTGTTTTTCTTATGTTGTGTCGCCAAAGTAAACCACATCCTTATATGTGATATATGTCCATTAAATTACTGCAACTCGTGTAACGTACCATTATTTATTGATATTTTCGATAATGAATTGAGCTTTGTTTGAAAATAAAAAAAGTCAATGATTTTATAAAGGTACGACCACATTCGATATAAAGTTATCGGTAACAAAATATGATGTTCTGTACGCAGTCGTGCCAAGAGTAGGGAATCAAATTGTTACAGATGTTACAACGATGAAAAGATCAGCGTTCATAACGTGATAGTCGCGTGTTTACCTCGAAGCAGTTACGGACACTAGTATGCGTATGACTTCATAGCTAATGAAAGGGAACGGGTGCTTATTGGTCTAATTGAATGCCAAACGTACTAGTCAGATCGCTTTTTAAGCACTTAAATCAAAAAGATAAAATTTATTGTTGACCAGATAAATTAATCCGTTAAAGTACGCCTCGTTCTCACGGCAAAGGCCGCTGAGACAGATGGTGTCTAACCCATCGCATGATTGCGTTGCCCTGGTGGTGGAATTGGTAGACACAAGGGATTTAAAATCCCTCGGCGTTCGCGCTGTGCCGGTTCAAGTCCGGCCCGGGGCACCATCAAAATCTTTGGTGACAGAGATAAAAAATCAGAAAGGCGCCTTGGCAGAGTGGCTATGCAGCGGATTGCAAATCCGTGGACCTCGGTTCGACTCCGGGAGGCGCCTCCACTATTTCGAAAGCCAGTCTTAAATGACTGGCTTTTTTCGTTTTTAGTCCACCTTTTCGTAACCCTTCGCGCTTTCCTAAAGTCTCCCATGTTTTGATCACCATTCAATATTTTTAACGCGCTAATCATTGATTTTATAAATGTTAGACAACTCAATAATTGTATAGTGTGATTGGTGATAGTTTCTCTTCGATTGTAATCCGAACTTTTTGTATTACAGGCAGCAACCTAGCTAGCGTCATAGTTAGTATCGCTTGGTGCGTATATGCAGAAAGGAGGATTCTAGTCCTTAACGTGAGAGAAAAATAATGAAAACATTCAACCTTAAACCTACACTTTTACCCTTAACTTTGTTGCTCAGTTCGCCTGTAATGGCGGCACAAAATGGCACCATGATGCAGTATTTCCATTGGTATGTGCCAAATGACGGTGCACTCTGGACACAAGTTGAAAACAACGCTTCGGCACTATCTGACAACGGCTTTACTGCGTTATGGTTACCGCCCGCCTATAAAGGTGCTGGTGGTAGCAACGACGTCGGTTATGGCGTTTATGATATGTACGATTTGGGAGAGTTTGATCAAAAAGGTTCGGTGCGCACCAAGTATGGCACCAAAGATCAGTACCTAAGCGCCATCAATACTGCCCATAAAAACAATATCCAGATTTATGGCGATGTGGTGTTCAACCATCGCGGCGGTGCGGATGGTAAATCCTGGGTCGACACCAAGCGAGTCGATTGGAACAACCGAAATATTGAACTTGGTGATAAATGGATTGAAGCGTGGGTAGAGTTTGATTTCCCTGGGCGCAACGATAAGTACTCAAACTTTCATTGGACGTGGTACCACTTTGATGGCGTGGATTGGGACGATGCTGGCGAAGAAAAAGCTATCTTCAAATTCAAAGGTGAGGGTAAGGCATGGGATTGGGAAGTGAGCTCGGAAAAAGGCAACTACGATTACCTTATGTACGCTGATCTAGACATGGATCACCCTGAAGTGAAGCAAGAGCTGAAAGACTGGGGTGAGTGGTATATCAACATGACTGGTGTTGATGGGTTTAGAATGGACGCGGTGAAGCACATCAAATATCAATACCTGCAAGAATGGATTGATCACCTACGTTGGAAAACAGGGAAAGAACTATTCACGGTCGGAGAGTACTGGAACTACGATGTGAATCAGCTGCATAACTTTATCACCAAAACCTCTGGCAGCATGTCTTTGTTTGATGCACCGTTACATATGAACTTTTATAATGCGTCTAAATCGGGTGGTAGCTACGATATGCGTCAAATCATGGATGGTACGCTGATGAAGGACAATCCAGTCAAAGCGGTTACCTTAGTAGAAAACCATGACACTCAGCCTTTGCAGGCGTTGGAATCAACCGTTGATTGGTGGTTCAAGCCGCTCGCTTACGCGTTTATCTTATTGCGTGAAGAAGGTTATCCATCCGTGTTTTATGCAGATTACTACGGCGCGCAGTACAGTGATAAAGGGCATGACATCAATATGGTCAAAGTACCTTACATTGAAGAGCTAGTAACACTGCGTAAAGATTATGCGTATGGCAAACAACATTCTTATCTCGACCACTGGGATGTAATTGGTTGGACTCGAGAAGGTGATGCAGAGCATCCACATTCAATGGCCGTGATCATGAGCGATGGACCAGGCGGCTCGAAGTGGATGTATACGGGTAAACCAAGTGCTCGCTACGTAGACAAGTTGGGTATCCGAACTGAAGACATTTGGACTGATGCGAATGGTTGGGCTGAGTTCCCAGTAAACGGCGGATCTGTCTCGGTTTGGGTTGGCGTTGAATAATCCATTCCTGTGATTTTGATACAGAGTAGGCAATTCTTAATAAAACTTTTCAATGAATCAATGTGTTATTTGATATTCATTCGACAAATGAGTAACTTATATTTGAGCATAATCTAGAGGAAGATAAAGAATGGAATCTATTGCTGATGTATTGGTTGTGGCTATTGTGTTCGGTGCCATATTTGGGGGCGGGATAATAAAGTTAATCTTGAACCATCGTAAAGAAGTAAGAGCGTTGGAGATATCTGAACGTAATACGATGAGCCGAGAAGAACAAGATAACCTTAACAAGCAAATTGGTGACTTGAAGCGACGTGTTGAAGTGTTAGAGCGAATTGTCACAGATAACAAATATCAACTTGAAAAAGAAATTGCCTCTCTGTAGATCACCACTTAATCGTAAAGCCGGCGAAGCCCGGCTTTTTCGTGTCTGTACGTCATACCTTTCGGATGTTTAACTCAGCGTTCATCAAAAAAGTCTTTGTCGCGAATGTATTTACTCATAAAGTGATAAGAGAACGGTCGCATTAACCAACTAAATAAGGAGCGCCCAAGCCGTATGAGCGTTGGGGTGTTCTCGTATATTCTCCCGTTATATAACCATAGCATTTTGCCTACATGCCAATACAAAAAAGGTACGGGCGGCATAAAGGTCACGATGTCGATGTCGCAACAAATCCTGTATGTTTTGTGCCCCAAACGGTAGCGTTTCTTAAACGTCCAATCCCCGACAGCGGGCTGTCCGAAAGTGACCACGCGTTTAATGCTTTTTGGGTATTTTTTCTCAATATAGTCAGCAAAAACACTGCCAATCGCGCCACCTGAAGAGTGGCCAGTAATAGTGATTCTTTTTCCCCTGAGAATGAGCGGTACAACGATACCTTCGAGGCGCTCGAGCACGGTCAACCCCAACCGATCTTCATTTCGGCTCGGTAAACTTTCTTGAAACAGAAGATGATAGAAACCCGCGTGAATGCGATAGTTTAGTCCCAACCTTCGACAGCTTCTCGTCCACATCGCGAAGTTCAACAACCAATCACTGATACTGTGTGAGCCTTTAATCACTACGACCACTTCACTCTGTTTTTTACTCCAGAGCACGCGAATCATAATCTTACCGTGTTCATTTCTAATGACTCGTTGCCCATTAGGATCGAACCCATATTGGGTTTGCCTGAAGACGCGAGGGTAGGCGAGATTACAAAGCACCGCATAGCGCTCGTATTGGTATCGTTTTAATGGTTTCACGTTATCTTTCTTAGTGGAGCCTAACGATTGACTGTAATTAATGAATATTAAAAATACGTGAACCTTGATTTAGAGCCGATAGAGATTCTGTGTATTGGTATCGCGAATGAAAGACTCAAACTGCCTTAAATGCGTCAAGATGGTTTGGCGAGAGAGTTCATGATGTTCGCTAAGCACGTTAATTAGCTTTTTCAAAGCCTTACGATCTTGTTTATCAAGATTTGCTGTTTCTTTGAGTTGTGCGAAAAATTCAATTTGACTTGAAGTGTCGTTAAAGTCACCGAGCTTGTCTTGCAATAGTTTTAGTTGTTTCACGTTGTTTTTGTGCTGTTGGGAAGGATAGAGCGTGGAAAATCCTTCTAACAAATAACGAAGCGCTTTGCACTTTATCCGCATTGAATGAATCACGCTGTCACGACTTTTGTCCGAGATCTTGCGTCGTGCTTTATCAACTTTTTTAAATTGATCGGAGATTTTTTGGCTTGCGAAGAGTAACGCAGGTACGTTGCTATCCACTCGTTCGTGTTGCGTACTTCGCAGCAGACTATTCCTGACCAAAGTGCAGTGCGTTGTGTATTCTTTTGTAGCTAGCCAACGCGTAACTCTTGCCTGTTCGTAAGCACGTTCGGCTTCGATAAAGCCAAAAAGCTGCTCAAGAGACGATTTGTGGTTTGGGAGCATTTCAATGTATTGTTTTTTGCCCAAGATAAATACGTCCAAATCACGCAGCTTATTTGTTTTCTTCATCATTATTTTTAAATGAGGTTTCAAAATACGCTGTTCAAAAGGAGGGATCAGTTCGCGAAGTAGTAAGCATAGTGAGCGTATGCGCCTTAGTGTGACGCGATACTGGTGTGTATATTCAGGGTCCAAGTCATGGACGATCCCCTGTTCCAGAGAGCGTGCATAATCAAATTCAGTAAGTAAGAAGTGGGACACTACGAAGTCGCGTTCGGAGTCGGCATGTAAGGGTAAGTGAAATGATGGTTTTCGAAACATGATGAGCGCTATTTTGTTCTCTGAAATACACGTTAAGTTTATACCCATACTGTTAACTTGCGCGATTTGTTGGCTCTTCATTGATATAAAATGAGAAGGTTAAAAGGCACGAAAGCAAAGCGTATTGATGATCAAATAAGCAAAGTGATCGCCCTTTGTTCGTTAGAGTCGTCTTTTTAACCATTTGAATAAAAAAGACTAATTTTTTGTTGACCAGATAAATTAATCCGTTAAAGTACGCCTCGTTCTCACGGCAAAGGTCGCGAGATAGATGGTGTCTAACCCATCGCATGATTGCGTTGCCCTGGTGGTGGAATTGGTAGACACAAGGGATTTAAAATCCCTCGGCGTTCGCGCTGTGCCGGTTCAAGTCCGGCCCGGGGCACCATCAAAATCTTTGGTGACAGAGATACAAAATCAGAAAGGCGCCTTGGCAGAGTGGCTATGCAGCGGATTGCAAATCCGTGGACCTCGGTTCGACTCCGGGAGGCGCCTCCATTCTTTTACTTGTCCATGAGTTCCGATAGTAACCTGTAGGATCTCAACTTCTCAGATTGTTCAAACACCATCGTGTTTACCATAATTTCATCTGCCCCAGTGCGTTCCAAAAGTTTCTCAATTTTCTGTCTTACATATGTTTGATCACCATGGATAGATTCACGTAATTGAGTTTCAACGTGAAGCTTTTCCTGTGCTGACCATAGTGGTGCCATACTTTTCACTGGTGCGCGAAGTTTTTCGCGATTGCCGCGAATCATTTTTAAGAATTTTTGCTTCTCTGTTGTCGCGAGAAAATCTGCATGTGACTGAGTATCCGCTACGATAACGTTGGCACAAATCATCACATAGGGTTGAGCTAAATGCTCGGATGGGACAAACTCATCTCGATAAAAGTTTAGAGCACGAGACATTGCATCTGGAGCAAAGTGTGCAGCAAATGCGAAAGGTAAGCCTCTCTTAGCTGCTAAACGTGCGCTGTATGTACTCGACCCCAGAAGCCAAATCGGCAGAGATGTGTTGTTACCTGGATAAGCCGCGACTGGTTGATTTCGAGATACGGGACCAAGAAAGAAATTAAGTTCCTCCAACAGCTCTTCAAAGTCAGGATCCATATGCTCTGGTTCCCGCCTTAATGCATGCATTGTTTGGTAGTCGGTGCCTGGTGCGCGTCCTAATCCGAGGTCAATACGACCAGGGTATAATGCCTCTAACGTTCCGAATTGCTCTGCAATAACTAGTGGTGCATGGTTAGGTAACATGATTCCACCTGATCCTAAACGGATCGAGTTCGTGTGCGCTCCAATATGACTGAGTAATACACTGGTTGCGGCACTGGCGATGTCGGGCATGTTATGGTGTTCAGCCATCCAAAACCGATGATAGCCCCAGGACTCGATTGATTGAGCTAATTCAACGGAGCGTTCGAACGTTTCGGTGAAGTTTGTTCCGTCGGACACGGGTGCCAAATCCAGAACAGATAAACGAGGAAAAGACATAGGATAGTTATAGCCTGTTAATGAATCTTAACTATCATATGGTGGTGAAAGTTGACGTTTAAAAGGGGAGGATTAACCATTCACAATGGATTATTTTTCTTCAATGCCTGGAGAGCGTTTAGCTTACGAGTTTAGCTTTTGCTATGTGATAAAAGCGGCTTTATTACTGTAAGTGGCCACAGTGGTCGATGTCGTTGAATATTCGCATGTAGAACGTTTCCACAGCTACTTTAGATTAAAACATAGGCCTCTTTAACAGCGAACTGCTGTTGTCGACAATAGTGAACGAGCTAGCTTTAGAACGTTTTGACTGATACATAGACTTGTCTGCCGCTGTTAATAATTCATGTACATTCGACCCATGCTCAGGATAGAGTGCAATACCAATGCTAGCTCCGACGCATAACTCTTTACCTTTAAAATGAATTACTTTTTCTATTTCTTGGATATAGCGTAGTGCACATGCAGACAGAGACGTACCTGTTGTGTGTGAACGATGAATAATAATAAATTCATCTCCACCAAAGCGGCCTACCATGTCTGATTCGTCGATAATACTTGATAATCTACTAGCTACAGATTTTAACACTGCATCACCTGCCTCATGGCCATGGCTATCGTTAATATCCTTAAATAAATTTAAATCTATAAAAAACAAACTAAAACTATTCTCACTGCCTCTGAAATTACGCGTAAGCTGGATCAAATGTTTTTCTATTGCTCGACGATTGTAGATATTAGTTAAGGAGTCGTGCTCAGACAAAAATACCAAACTTTCTTTTTGACGATTTAGAACTGAAGTTTGATTCTCTACTTCTTCTTTAAGTTTTGATTTTGATATTGTTGTGTGGTTTAACAATGCCGCCATTTTATTGAAGTAACAAGACAGATTTTCAAATTCCGTGAATTGATTTTCTGAAGGGATTTTATAGTCAAAATTTGACCTGCTTAATTGTTTTATTCCATTTATAAACCTTTGAAAGCTTCTTTTGAACTTTATTTTTATATAAAAGCACAATAGCATAACAGCCAGAGAGATAAAAATAATACCTGCTTGAGTATAATAATTTAAATTTTGTAGTTTTGTAGACTTATTATTAAGTATTTTTTTATAAATATATATTATTTCATTATTCATATCCTGGGATACAATGTTTATTCTGGATTGTATGGCAGGATTTGATTTATTATAATTTACGACTGAATCATAATGGCGATCTTTGTCTAGTAAATGATTATTTTCGTATTGAACTAAAAAATACAGTTCGAGATTCATTTTTTTTAGGTCTTTAGTAAGGAATGAAACATCTTCATTTTGAGATAATAATTCGTTTAATTTGTTATGAGAAATCATGAATTGTGTGAAATTGTTTTTTCCCCTATTTTGAGTGTAAGCCCAAAGATAACTACTTAATGACTCTAATGATATTTGTATGTCCATTATTTGGTTTAATTGTTTCTTGGCTTTATAATCTTCTATTTTTATGAAGCTTATGTATACTATAACGCTGATACATAGTATTACGCTTAGACTGAATAGTGATGCTAAATAGTGGTTTAACGAACGATGCATTTTAATCTAGACCATCAAAATATGAATTGATATAGTTTTCTTTAAATATTTTTCTGTAATTTGGAATCTGTCCTTCTACATAGTTTTGTTTTAATGCCCAATTAGCTTCTGATTGTAATGTAAATAATAAAGAATTCGTTAAATTTAATCGAAAATTATAATCATCCCAGCTCCAAGATATTTCTTCAACTGTTGTGTTAAGTTTTTGTGATAGTATTTTCATTGTTAAATGAGGGTTTTTATCCATCCAGTTAATTGAGTGATGAAGTGACTTTATTATTTTCATTACTTCTTGATCTGATTTTTCAATGTGTATTTCTTTTGATACAAGCAAAAAGTAAAGTTTATACACGCCAATAATTCCTATGTTCTTTACTTCTTCATTTATTCTATTCTTGGCCATAAATCCGTATGGCTCCCAAGTAGATATTGCATCGACGTTTCCTTGCATTAAATGATTTATAATAACCTGCGTTGTTGATGATATTTTTTCTACTTTTTCTAAATCAATGTCATTTACCTGTAGCAACAAGTCTAAGTAATATTCGCTAGCGCTCTTTTTTATTACACCAACCTTTTTTCCTGGTAATTTATCTATACTTTCTATGCCAGACCGCTTTTTAGTTAGCAGCTTAATATCATTCGTAGAAGATGCAAAAGAAGTGATTAATGCTAAATCTTTGTATTCAAAGCTTTTAAACATCAGTACGCTTTCAGAAAAAGTGGCGTAATTAACATGGTTTTCTAGAAGTAGGTTTGAACATTCGACCCCTCCAAAGCACATGATAAGTTCGACGTTTAAATCGTTTTCTTCAAACGCACCTATGTGCTCTGCAATGATAAAAGGGGCTGACAGAGGCGTCTTAGATATACCGATTGTTGTAGGTTTGTGGATAGCATTTGATACCGTTGTTAACTTTAAACAAGCAACTGCTAATACAGAAAGAACTAAAATTATGATAACTGTAGAAATCTGTTTTGTATCCATCAAAAACAACTCCCTTCATAATAGTAGTAATTAATCTATCAGTTAAATGAGTGTAGTTGCTTATTGGGTTGATGCTAGGAGAGGAGGGGATTTATTTGTATCGTGCCAAATTTATGAGTACCTAGGGGTAATTTCGGTAACTGGCTTAGATATAAAGAATTTATCTTTAGTTAGTTCAAGTTGTAGCAAATGACTGATTTCATAACATGATGATTTATGGAGAGATATCAACTTTTTAAGTTGAAAAATTGTACTCCATTTTTGCCATTTTTCTTTATCTCATACATTGCGTGATCGGCTTTTTGATACACTTCATTAAACGGTTGCTTTCCTTTGTTAAAGAGACAAACACCGATACTCATTCCTATCGTTACTTTATGTAAGTCTTGATTTATCGCTGGAATGATTGAATCTAAGAGTTGATTGCAAAGTTGGGATATCTCCTCTCGACTTGAATGCCAGTTTAAGATAACAAATTCATCGCCTCCTATGCGTCCAACTTGAGACTTGCTTGACGCAAGCTCTGTTAAGCTATTGGCGATATTGATGAGGAGGGTGTCGCCAGTATGATGGCCTAGCTGGTCGTTAACTGCTTTAAAATTATCTATATCAACAAACACTAAAGCAGACTGCTGAGACGGTTCGGTTTGAGGTTGATGATTAAAGTTTTCCTCAATTGCTTTTCTATTTAACAATCCAGTCAATGGATCACTCGAAGCCAACTTGGCCAGTTGCTGCTCATAACGCTTTTCTTTTGTAATATCGATATGAGTGCCCATCATGCGTAGTGGTTCGCCATCAGAACCATACTCGACGATGCGCCCTCGATCGTAGACCCAGCTATCACTGCCGTCTTTATGAATCATGCGATGCACTACCTCATAAAGGTCGGTCTTGCCTGCTAGGTGATCTTCAAATGCACCCACCGCAAGATCATAATCTTCAGGGTGGAGATTGTTTTTCCACGTTTCAACCGTCGCGGTTAACTCATGGGGCTGATAACCTAGCATTTTTCCCCACTGCATATTGAATATCGTCAAAGTACCTGAAGGAATATGCTGCTCCCACAAACACAGTCCATTACTGTCGAGTGCAGCATTCAACTTTTCTTGTAGTCGCGCATTCTTCCGCTTCAGCTCTTCATTTTCTTTTTCTAAGCAGGCAATTCGAGTTAGATATTCTTCCATTTTGCGCATAATTTACGTCGTTTTCGGAGCGACAATATACGAAAAATACTTTGCAATTTCTATGATTGAGCTTGGAGATATAAATATTGAATATGCGGTAAATAATAAAGAATCGGTGATGTTACTTAAGAGCAGTAAAGTAAATGCTTGGAAAACAAAGAAGGAAATAGGGGGTAAGCGAGGGGCTCTCCTGGTGCAAAGTCTTAAATGGAGGCCTTTGCACCGGGACTACTGAGGGTTAGCGGTTTAGTGCACCACAACGCTCAGGTTGGTATGTGATATCGACAATTTCAATTGTCTTCACTTGATTATTTGGCATTGGCCAGTCAAGTTTTTGGCCGACAGACAAACCGATCAGTGCGCTGCCTACGGGTGCAAAAATAGAGATATCATCACTGCTTTTCAGTTCAGAAGGGTAAACCAGTGTCTTTGTCATGGTTCTATCTTCACCTGAAAATTTAAACTCTACAGTCGAGTTCATCGTGACCACGTTATCTGGCATTTGTTCTGGCTCAAGAACTGTTGCTCGGTCGAGCTCTGCTTCTAATTCCACAAGCTCCGCTGCGATGTTTGGCATTTTATCCAACAAAGCCGTGATTCGGTTCATATCTAAGCTTGAGATGTAGATAGAATTGTTTTCTGACATTTTATGACTCCCAAATAAAAGGCCGCCTCACAAAAATGGGACGGCACTCTATATGTCAATTACGGTATCAATCATATGGACGCTATTCCATATGAACTAAACCCGATTTTAGTCTTTATAGTGCGACTTAGCTAGTAAAAAATTTTTGTTGTGAAGCTTGATTTTTCTAAATCTTTCAATCACTTCAGATATTGTTCTCTGATCACCTTGAAACGGTGAAGTCAAGTGAGTGCGTCGTTTAGAAGCAAAACAGGATTTATCGTAGGTGTGCTCGGTTTCGATGGTCAGTCTTACTTCATAAAGCAAAACGGTATAGTCCGTTGCTAGCATGGCTTCGGTTATCTCAGTTTGTTAAAACTACCAATATCCGTTAATAAATTACTTTTTATTTCGCAATAGTCAGATAAATACGTTCATCTACCCCTTTAGGGTAGTTTGAAATTGTAATTGATTTACATCATGTATTAATTTTCTTTCACAATTAACAATGAGCTCAGTGATAAGAACCTAACCCTTAGGAATTATAATGAGCAAGTTGAAGCTAGTAGTCATCGGTAACGGTATGGTAGGGCACCGTTATATTGAAGACTTAGTCGAGAAAGCTGATATGTCTAATATAGACATTACGGTTTTCTGTGAAGAACCTCGTGTCGCATACGACCGTGTGCACCTTTCCTCTTACTTTTCTCACCATACTGCAGATGAACTTTCTTTAGTAAAAGAAGGCTTCTACGAGAAACACGGTATTAACATGCTGATCGGCGAACGCGCGATTAACATCAACCGTGAAAACCGCATTGTTTACTCAAGCACTGGCCGTGAAGTTCAATACGACAAGCTGATTCTTGCTACTGGCTCATTCCCATTTGTTCCACCTATCAAAGGTCACGAAAGCAAAGACTGTTTTGTTTACCGTACTATCGAAGATCTTAAAGCGATCGAAGCGTGTGCGAAGAAGAGCAAATCAGGCGTTGTTGTCGGTGGTGGTCTGCTAGGCCTTGAAGCAGCAGGCGCACTGAAAGCACTGGGTGTAGAAACGCACGTTGTTGAGTTCGCGCCAAAACTAATGGCTGAGCAACTTGACCTGGCTGGTGGTAACCAGCTTCGTCAAAAGATCGAGCGTATGGGCGTGAACGTTCACACCAGCAAAAATACGCTTGAGATTGCGCCAGAAGGCACAAACGCACGCAACGTTATGCGTTTTGCTGACGGTTCAGAGCTAGAAACAGACTTCATCGTATTCTCTGCAGGTATTCGTCCACAAGACAAACTAGCACGCCAAATGGAGCTAGAAGTGGCACCTCGTGGCGGTGTTGCTATCAACGATCATTGTCAGACTTCTGATGAGAACATCTACGCGATTGGTGAGTGTGCGTCTTGGAACGAAATGTTCTACGGCCTTGTTGCTCCTGGCTACAAGATGGCGACCGTTGCTGTTGACCACCTACTAGGTAACACAGAAAGCAAATTCGAAGGCGCTGACATGTCTGCGAAGCTGAAACTTCTTGGCGTGAAAGTAGGCTCTATCGGTGACGCGAACGGTCGTACTGAAGGGTGTAAGAGTTACGTTTACCAGAACGAAGAGCAAGAAGTTTACAAACGTCTTGTCGTTTCTGAAGACAATAAGAAATTGCTTGGCGCGGTAATGGTTGGCGATACCTCTGACTACGGCGATCTGCTTCAACTTATGTTGAACGAAATCGACCTACCAGAACACCCAGATGCGTTGATCCTTCCGGCACACGCAGGCGCTGAGAAACCAGCACTAGGTGCAGACGCTCTACCAGAAAGCGCAGTGATCTGTTCTTGTTTCGACGTAACCAAAGGCAAGATCGCTCAAGCGGTTGCTGATGGTCACCACACATTGGGCGACATCAAAGCAGTGACTGGCGCAGGTACAGGCTGTGGTGGTTGTATTCCTCTAGTAACCTCTGTCCTAAACGCAGAGCTTGCTAAATCTGGTATCGAAGTGAAGAACGACGTGTGTGAGCACTTTGCATACTCACGCCAAGAGCTGTTCCACCTAATCCGTATTGAAGAGATCAAAACGTTTGATGAGCTTCTAGAGAAATACGGTAAAGGTTACGGCTGTGAAGTTTGTAAACCACTGGCTGGTTCTATCTTGGCTTCTTGCTGGGGTGAGCACATTCTTAAGCCACAACTGGTTAAGCTGCACGACACGAACGATAACTTCCTAGGTAACATCCAAAAAGACGGTACTTACTCTGTTATTCCACGTATGGCGGGTGGTGAAGTAACACCTCAAGCACTGGGTGCGCTAGCGAACGTTGCTGCTGAATACAACCTATACACCAAAGTCACTGGCGCTCAACGTATTGGTCTGTTTGGTGCTCAAAAAGACGATCTTCCAGAGATCTGGCGCAAGCTTATCGACGCTGGTTTCGAAACAGGTCAGGCGTACGCAAAAGCCCTTCGTATGGCGAAGACCTGTGTTGGCTCAACGTGGTGTCGTTACGGTGTTCAAGACTCTGTTGGTCTAGGTTCCTACATCGAGAACCGTTACAAAGGCATTCGTACACCTCATAAGATGAAGTTCGGTGTTTCTGGTTGTACTCGTGAGTGTGCGGAAGCACAAGGTAAAGACCTTGGTATCATCGCGACTGACGCAGGCTGGAACATGTACGTATGTGGTAACGGCGGTATGAAACCTCGTCACGCAGACCTACTTGCAAGTGACCTAGATAAAGAAACGCTAATCAAGTACATCGACCGCTTCATGATGTTCTACATCCGTACTGCTGCGCCATTACAACGCACATCAGTTTGGATGGAAAACATGGAAGGTGGCGTTGACTACCTACGCGAAGTGATTGTTGACGACAAACTTGGCATCAACGCGCAACTAGAAGCAGACGTAGCGAAACTTGTCGACGAATACGAGTGTGAGTGGACTGCGACTATCAACGACGAATCACAACTGACTCGTTTCGCGCACTTCATCAACTCTGACAAGCGCGATGAAAACGTCCTGTTTGTACAAGAGCGTGAACAGCACCGCCCAGCAACCTTCACGGAAAAACACCCTGAAGCGAAAGGCGACATCCTACACGTAGCGATCACTGAAGCATAAGGGAAGGTTGATTATGTCATTTGAAAAGATTTGCCAAATCAGCGACATCGTACCGGGCACGGGTGTTTGTGCACTGGTTGATGGTCAGCAAGTTGCGGTATTTCGCCCAACACAAGCAGAAGAAGTGCTGGCTATCAGCAACACAGATCCGTTCTTCCAATCAAACGTGCTTTCTCGCGGTTTGATCTGTGAGCACCAAGGCGAGCTTTGGGTGGCTAGCCCACTTAAGAAGCAGCGCTTTAACCTGACAACAGGTGCGTGCATGGAAGACGAACGTTTTAGCGTGAAAGCGTACAAAACGCGTGTAACCAACGGCGAAGTAGAAATCTCTGCGTAAGCTTGGTTTTCATTCCCTCCTCTTAGGGGGAGGGAATGAACTGAAACCTAGATTTAATAGACAAAGGCTTTCCAAGCATCATCTCAGGGGAACAGGGAAGCGAGGTGTTGTAGACAGCGTTCAGGTGTCAACGGGAAGCCTTTCTCTATTCAATCTTTAACTTTTTAACTTTCAATTTTGGATAAGGACACATTCATGTCTACTGATTTTAAGCCTGCAGAATTCGTGCAAACCATGATCAATGTTGGTGAAGCGAAAACCAATACAAGCACGCGAGACCTTCTGCTTCGCGGTACGATGGCTGGCGTTATTCTTTCGCTTGCGGTGGTGGTTGCTATTACCGCGATTGTACAAACGGGTATCGGTCTTGTAGGAGCACTTGTTTTCCCCGTTGGTTTCGTAATTCTAAGTGTGATGGGGTATGACCTAGTAACCGGTGTTTTTGGTCTAGCGCCTCTGGCTAAGTTTGCTAACCGTCCGGGCATCACTTGGGGTCGTATCTTCCGTTGTTGGGGTCTTGTAGGCTTGGGTAACCTTATCGGTTCTCTGATCGTTGCTTACCTAGTGGCTATCTCTCTAACAGGTAACTTCTCTCTAGAACTGAACGCAGTAGCGAAGAAATTTGTCGCTGTTTCTACCGCGCGTAGCCTTGGTTTTGAAAACATGGGTATGGACGGATGGATCACGTGTTTCGTACGCGGCATCTTCTGTAACCTAATGGTGTGTCTTGGCGTTATCGGCAACATGACAGCACGTTCAGTGTCTGGTCGTGTAGCAATGATGTGGTTCCCAATCTTCATCTTCTTTGCGCTAGTATTTGAACACACCGTAGTAAACATGTTCCTATTCCCACTAGGTATGATTCTAGGTGCGGATTTTGGTATCGCGACTTGGTTGAACTTCAACCTTATTCCAACCATTCTAGGTAATATTGTCGGTGGTCTCGTAATGACTTGTATTCCACTGTACCTAACTCACGCAAAAACAGCGCCTTCTATCAACGTAGTTGAAGAAGAAGTAAAAACAGAGCCTGCAATCGCAAAATAAACCGCTTTTATCTGGCCCTACCTATGGTAGGTAGGGCTGTTCAACTCATTTAACTTTCGATAAGTATTGTATTGATTTAACTATAAAAAGTAATAACTCCTTGGGGTGATTTTAACCTTGAGTTAATGACTTGAGTGTTACTTTTTATGTCCAAATTTTCGATAGGCGTTGATATGACAACTGTTAACTCATCTTTAAACAGCGGCTTTGTTTCTCTTGTTGGTGCAGGTCCAGGTGATCCTGATTTGCTCACAGTAAAAGGCTTAAAAGCCATTCAAGCGGCTGAAGTTGTGGTGTACGACCGATTAGTGTCGAAAGACATTCTTGAATTGGCTCACGCATCAGCAGAGATGATTTACGTAGGAAAAAAATTGGACTTTCACTGTGTGCCTCAAGATCAAATCAACCAAATCTTGGTGCAAAAAGCACAAGAAGGTAAACGCGTTGTGCGCCTAAAAGGTGGGGACTCATTTATCTTTGGCCGTGGTGGTGAGGAGCTAGAAGAACTAGCGGAATTTGGTATTAAATACGAAGTGGTTCCGGGGATCACAGCAGCAGCGGGTGCAACGGCTTACGCTGGTATTCCATTAACACACCGCGACCATGCGCAAAGCGTTCAATTCATCACTGGTCACGTACAAAAAGATGGTCGTGAGATTGAATGGCATTCTCTAGCACAATCCAACAACACACTTGTTTTCTACATGGGTTTGAAGCAAAGCGGCCATATTATGGATAAGCTGATCACTCATGGGTTAGATCCTGAGATGTCATGCGCCATTATTGAAAACGGTACGCGCCCAGAGCAGCGCGTGTTCCAAGGAAAGTTGAACGAGCTATCGATCATGGCAGAGCAAGCCGTGAGCCCAGCATTGATTGTGGTTGGCAGCGTGACTCAGTTGCACAACAAATTGGATTGGTTCGCAAAGTAATACTGCCCAGAAGTGACTATATTTTACAGGGACTTTGCTGCCTCTGCATTTCTTGCTTACGCATTGGCATTTGATCAATCAAGTTGTTGATAAATGGCCAATCCGTTTCTGCGCCCCAGCGGTGCTTTTCTAGACCATCTTTACCAAGCAAAATAGCGGTATGAGAACCTTTTTCGACCTCATAAAGACGAGCTAGCATTTTTAAGTCGAACTCTTCTTTAAGCCAAGCAGGAAAGGTATAACCTTGTTCTGTAATGACCAGTGTGACGACATCTCTGTCTTCCAACTCACACTCATTCATAAGTGTTTCTAGCAAGAATTGTTTTACGTATTCATCATTTTCTGGCGCAAAGTAGAGCACACTTCTATGTGGCCAGTATTTGGAGTGCGCTGGATAACCAAATGCTGTCGATGACAAGATACAAGAAAGCAGTATCACTAGTAACTTTCCGCCCATGACAGTTCCCCTAGAAACCCAAATAACTTTTTATACGTTAAGTTTAGTGGAATTGGCTCATTGTGCTTTTTCCAAAACTGGCATAGGGTAGGCAGCAAATAAATTGAGCGTAGAAATAGATGAGTTCGGAAAGCAAACAAAAAATCGCCATTTTGGTTGATGTACAGAATGTGTATTACACCTGTCGCGAAGCGTATCGAAGCAATTTTGATTACAACCAGTTTTGGTATGTCGCCACACAAGGGAAAGAGGTGGTAAGTGCTCGTGCTTATGCCATCGCGAGTAACGATCCAAAACAACGTCAGTTTCATCACATTTTACGCGGTGTTGGATTTGAGGTGATGCTTAAACCCTACATCCAGCGTCGTGATGGCAGCTCGAAAGGCGATTGGGATGTGGGTATTACTCTCGATGCAATTGAAATTGCTCCCGAAGTTGAGGAAGTGATTCTAGTTTCGGGAGATGGAGACTTTAGTCTGCTAGTAGAGAGAATTCAGCAGCGCTTCAATAAAACGGTGACCGTTTATGGTGTACCTAAACTTACATCTCAAACTCTGATTGATTGTGCCGACAATTTTGTCGCGATTGATGACGATTTCTTGCTGTAGTTAAATAGTGTAATAAAGAAAGGCGAGTCACTCAGGCTGTACGAAAACGTACAATGACTCGCCTCTAATTTATCGTTGATTTGGCTAGTTACGAAGGAATGATCATTTGCCCTAGCAAGTAACCCAAGCAACACGCACCAATCACGCCGATTAAGCCCACAGACATGAATGAGTGGTTGAAGTACCACTTACCAATCTTAGTTGTGCCCGAGGTATCGAAGTTCACAGTCGCGATATCTGAAGGGTAGTTGGGAATAAAGAAGTAGCCGTATACCGCTGGCATCAAGCCGATAAGCAGCGCAGGTTCCAAACCTAAGCCGAGACCAACAGGCAGCATCATGCGAGCCGTTGCAGCTTGAGAGTTCACCACAACCGACACAATGAATAACGCAAGCGCGAATGTCCAAGGGTAGTTGGTTACCATCTCTACGATGCCAGATTTAAATTGAGGCATAGCGTACTGGAAGTAGGTATCTGACATCCATGCAATACCGAAGATAGCAATCGCCGCCACCATACCTGACTTAAACACCACGCCATTTGGTACGTCACGCGGGTCAGTTTTGGTCGCAAGCAAAATGATACCGCCGAAGCAGAGCATCATCATTTGAATCACAACGGCCATGCTGATTGGCTTCGCGCCATCTACGATGGTACGAATGTCTGGCCACATCGCGATAACGACGATCACCAAGATCGATGCAATGAACAGCAATACAGAGTTACGAGCACTTGTTGGTAGTACTTCATCAAGAGACGTCGCAGTTGTGTTGAGGATCTTTTCGCGCCACACAGGATCTTTCAAACGCTCTTGGTATTCTTCATCGTCGTCTAGTTCTTTACCACGCTTTAGGCTGTAAAGTGACATCAACAACGTACCGAATAAGGTTGCAGGTACAGTAACGAGCAGAATTGAGAGCAGAGTGATCTCGTGTTGAATATCAGAGAGTTGCGCCAAGTAGTAAACTACGGCCGCTGAAATTGGTGATGCCGTGATTGCGATTTGAGAGGCGACAGAAGCGGCAGCCATAGGACGCTCAGGACGAATGCCGTTTTTAAGTGCAACGTCGCCAATGATTGGCATGATAGAGTAAACCGCGTGACCTGTACCAAGTAGGAAGGTCATAAAGTAAGTCACGAACGGAGCAATAAGGGTGACGCGTTTTGGGTTCTTACGAAGCACACGCTCGGCAACTTGCAGCATGTATTTCAAACCGCCAGCGGCTTCAA
Source organism: Vibrio sp. OY15 (assembly GCF_000742455.1). Lineage (NCBI taxonomy): Bacteria > Pseudomonadati > Pseudomonadota > Gammaproteobacteria > Vibrionales > Vibrionaceae > Vibrio > Vibrio sp. OY15. Next base: position 196,445 of record NZ_JPIL01000014.1, read on the forward strand.
GAATGGAAGCACATGTTACCACCGCTAAAATGATCAACATAACGGTGACAGGAGGAGAGGTTGGCGGCATCTTAAAGATGAAGACTTCAATCACCAAGCCAATTCCGGATACGACCCCAAGGCCTATACCACCATAACGTGAGCCGATATACAGCATCACGAGCAAAAATAGAAACTCAAGATACAACATGTGGATTTCCTTATTCAAAACAGAGGGCTACATAGCCAAATTACCTCTTTGTATTGTCTCGATATTCAGAAAGAAAATACTTCATGTTGTTCACAATCCGCTGGATAAGAAACAGCAATATTCAATTATTGGCAATAACTCACGCTACACAGGGAAACTGTTAACACAGTTTTATCAGGGTGTTTTTATGCTGTGTATTTTTGCGATCATGTGAGCGTTAAATGCGAAGAGGTTTAAGAGTTTGTTGCTATTCATCGCATACGTAACCAGACCTTACAGCTTCACAGAACTCGGAAATACATTCATAACTAACCCTAAGAGTGCTTCTTTGTTATGAAAACGCAAAGGATAATAGTTTGCATTGCGATTGGTGCTTGGGTATAAAGGTGTCAGAATGACTACACCAACAATAAGCCATCATGTCTGAGCAATTTTTCCCGCAACTGTTTCAAACTTCGAGTGAGATTACACCTTACCTACACGGTGATATCGGCGAGATAGGGCAAGAAGCTATCCATATCGAAAATGATATCAACCCGATCATCCAAGGCCTTTACCAGCAAATCTCGGAGGCTCATCCGGAAGCGGGAAAAGCATATTGGTTGACAAGAACGTGGGATTTACTTTGTTGGCAGCCAGTTTATGTCGCATTCATCTCTATTTACGGTTACCACACGTTGCCAAACATTCGCGAGATAGCGCAGCACCTCAAACCTTGTTTTGTTTCTGGGTACCGATTCGCCGACGAAGCGCATATACATGGCGAGCCAGAGGCGTTGATAAAAGAGGCGGGGCGTCAAATCCGAGAACTGTTCGACTTCTATCAACAAGAGATGAGTCAATGGACACGCATTCGTCCTGGCTTCACCCATCAATTGATGTCGGACGGAATCATGGCTTGTTTAATTCGTCTCCAACAGCGCTTTCCGCAAATGACTAACTCGACACTTCAGGAGCATGCGGTCTTGTGGCTAAGCGCAATGGGTTTGGATGTTGATAATAGCCGCTCACTTCATGAGACGGGATCTGATCAGCCGCTAAAGTTAGTAAGAAAAAGTTGTTGTTTAGTCTATAAGTGTGAAGGCAGAAAGCTTTGTGCAGATTGTCCTCGTTTAGAGGAAAATCGACAGCTTATGAGCAAGAAGGCTCTTAATTAACATTTATTTAACTTGTGTAACAGTGCTCGATTTGAGAGTGAGAATAAGTATCATTGCATGCTCTTGTTGACAACAAAAAGATAAATACAATGATGAAAAGGACGTTTTCTTTCAATCTCATCGTACTTGCGATGAGCAGTGGATACGCAGTTAGCTCAATAGCAGCAGAAGATCTTCAACAAACATCGACTCCGAGCGATGAGCAATTGGTTGTCGTAGGCAGTGTGATGCCGAAATCGATCTCCGATATTCCAGGAACGGTTTGGTTTGTTGGCCAAGAAGAGATTGCTCAGCAATATCGTGCGGGCAAGACACTGGGTGATATTCTTTCTGCAACCATCCCTTCTTTAGACGTCGGCACCGGTGGTCGAACTAATTATGGTCAGAACCTTCGCGGTAGAGCAATGTTGGTAATGATTGATGGTGTCTCGTTACAGTCTTCTCGCCCGATTAGTCGTCAGTTAGACGCAATAGACCCATTCAACATCGAGCGAATTGAAGTACTATCTGGTGCAACCTCCATTTATGGTGCAGGCGCTACTGGTGGTGTTATTAACATTATCACCAAGAAAGCGTACTCGGATGACTTGTCGTTTGAATCCTACGTGAGTGGCACTACAGGCTTTAATAGCAGCGATGACTTTGATTACAAACTCGCTCAGTCTATCTCGGGTGGTAATGAGCGAATTACCGCTAGAGGTTCGGTTGTGTACACCGAGACACAAGGTGCATTTGACGCAAATGGCGACATTGTCACCCCAGACATTTCACAGGGCTCCTTGCAGTATAATTCAACGCTCGATGTTATGGGATCGACCGAGATTCAAATCTCCGATGCCAGCAAGTTAAACCTTGTCGCACAATACTATGACAGCCAGCAAGATTCGCCATACGGTTTGTACATTGTTAACAATAAATTTGTTGATGTACGAGAGGGGTTCGATTCCGACCGTGAACATGGTACAGAGCGAGTTCTCTTAAGTGCGAACTACGCTCACGACAGCGTATTCGGTCATCAACTGATAGGCGAGTTATCTTACCGTAGTGAAGACCAAACCTTTACTCCTTATTACCAAAGTGCCTCTCAACAAAAAACAGAAGTTTTTGCTGGGCGCTTAGCGTTAGCTAAAAGCTGGGAGTCATTCAAACTTGTTTATGGTGTCGATGCGTACTTAGACCGTTTTGAAAGTAACCAGGCTCTGTTCGATCCAACCATTGCGAACAGCTCTGGGAACTTAATTAATCGAACCTATGCCGAAGTGGGGCGTTACCCAGATGTTGATGTGGCGTCTTACGCAATGTTTGTCCAAGGGGATTACCAAATCAATCAAGATTGGTCAGTACAAGCAGGCTACCGCTACCAATACATGGACAATAAGATTGATGATTTTGTTGCCTATAGTATACAAAAGAAGATCGCATCGGGTAATGGTGTATCAGCGGATGCGGTACCAGGTGGCAGCACTGACTACTCAGTGAGCTTATTTAATTTGGGCACCATTTATCAGCTTAACGATGAATCTCAGCTTTGGGCGAACTTCTCTCAAGGTTTCGAACTCGCTGATCCTGCAAAGTACTACGGCCAAGGTAGCTACGATGCCGCGGATGCAAATGGTCACTACGCGTTGAACAATAGCATTAACGTATCTGACTCAAAAATGTCGGGCATCAAAACGGACAGCTATGAAATTGGTTACCGATTAGATACCGATACTGTCGCACTGCAAGCGGCGGGTTACTACTCGGTGTCGGATAACTCAATCAAGTATGACAAGAAGACGCTCCTAATCACCAATGTTGATGACGAGCAACGTGTATACGGTGCCGAAGCAAACATTAACTACTGGGTAAACCGTGATATTTTGTTAGGTGCATCAGGTCACTATGTGGTTTCTGAGCTGAAAACCAACGGTAAGTGGGAAGATCTAAGCGCGGGTAAAGCAAGTACATCAAAAGCGAACGCGTGGGCGGCTTACTATCAGGATGGCTATTCAGTACGTTTACAAAGCCAGACGATGTTTGATTACGAAGATGACGCAAACAATAAACTAGATGGATACACTACGTTTGATCTTCTTGGTAACGTAACACTACCTATCGGGCAGTTAGGTTTTGGTATTCAAAACCTATTTGACGAAGACTACACAACCGCTTGGGGACAACGTGCGCAGATTCTTTATGCAGCACACTACGATGCAGCAGCGTACGACTACAAAGGAAGAGGTCGCACATTCACACTGAACTACAGTGTCGAATACTAAAGCTAACTATCTCCGAATATCAAAAAAGCCGCTTGAAGCGGCTTTTCTTTTAGGCTTGATCTGTCTGCGCTGTGTCTACAACGTTTTCCGTGTGTTCTGAAGCTTGGTTTTGTTCTTCAGCTTCCATTTTCGCGCGTTCAGCTTTGGAGATATAACGCGGCTTATTGCTCTTATGTAGCTTAGCGTTATGCTTCTTCTGCTTCGCTTTCAAGATCTGATTGATTTTCTTCTTGCGGTTCATGGTGGTGGTCCTTTAATTTAGCGAGGCAGGATAGTTACTTTTTTATCAAGTTACAACTAAATAAGCGCCGGTATCGGTCGCAAAATTCAAGTACGTTCCTATGTCCAATCATCTATCGCGTTTTAATGGAGCCCAAATGAAAACACTGTACACCGAACGTTTGATACTGCGTCTTGTGAGTGTAGATGATGCACCATTTATACTAGAACTTTATAACCACCCAGACTTCTACCGTTTTGTCGGAGATAAACAAATTCGTACCGAATATGAAGCGGCGAGTTACATAAAAGAAAACATGCTACGCATGCAAAAAATTAGAGGCGTGAGTTTACTCGTTGTAGAGAAGAAAGAAGATGGGCAACCCATCGGGATTTGTGGGTTGGTTAAACGTGACACATTGCAACACTATGATCTCGGATATGGATTTTTACCTTCCGCTTATGGCTTCGGCTACGGAACGGAGTCTGCAACCGCAGTGCTGGAATACGCTAGAGAGGAAATGAAACTCGATAATTTGGTTGCCATCACCAACAATGACAATATTCGTAGTATAAGTTTGCTCAAAAAACTGGGCTTTGAGTTTGAACGAGTTGAGCAGCAATATGATAATGGCCGCACGTTAGAACTTTACACAATGATGTTGTGATTTTTGGATAGTGCATGAGCGATATTTTACTTGGCAAACTCGCCACTGAATTTAAGACAGTAAAAGCCATGGTAGAGGTTTACTGTCATGACCATCATGGAACAAAACGTGACTTATGCTCAGAATGTCGTGAGCTGCTTGAATACGCAGAAGTGCGCCTCGACCGCTGTCCTTATGGAGAGAATAAACCGACGTGTAATAAATGTCCGATTCACTGCTACAAACCAGAGCCGAAAGAACAAATGCGTTTGGTCATGCGTTACTCTGGCCCCAGAATGTTACTGAAACATCCCATCTTGGCGGTTCGTCATTTGCTTCATGAAAAGCGCATGGTACCGGAAAAGCCTGCAGCGAACGCGTCAAACCGTCACAAGCGTTTATCTAAACAAAAATGCGAAGAATAAAAAAAACGAGGGCGACATGCCCTCGTTTTCGTTGAGTAGAAGCGGCGTGATTAGAGGCCAGCGGCCATACGCTGCTTGGTTTTGCTCGCAGCAAGTAGCATGTATACGCCAGTCGCAACCAAAGCGGCAAACAAGTAGCCTAGTAAGCCGTGTTCTTGGCCCATAAATTTATCAGCGACAACTGGGCCAGCAACAGAGCCGATGCTGTAGCTAAACAGCATGACTTGTGTCGCAGAGACAATAAAGCGTTCATCAAGTCCTTCGCAACCTAAGTTGATTGCTATCGGGTACAAGGCAAAAGTAGCTGCACCTAAAAAGAATAATGCAGCAGCCAATACCACGGCTGACGAGGAAATAAAGGTCATACCGATCGAAAAAATACCCAAAATACAGAAAAACGCCATTAGCACTGTGCGGCTCATGTATTTGTTTAACGCGGTCACCATTGGTTGAACTAGCATGCCACCTAGAATAACTAGCGCCATCAATGTACCAATGTCTTGATGGCTAATTTTACGGTTAGTTAACTCAACTGGCATTAATCCGTAGATTGCACCTAAGGTCAAACCTGAAACAACACAACCAATAATTGCTGCATGGTTTAGTTTGGCAATTTGCTTAAATGATAAAGCGGTTGATTCATGGCTGTTTGGCTGCTCACACTCAATGAACATTAGCACCAGCATCGCCATTAGTATCAACGTCGTGATCGCAATAAACGGAACGCCGCCACTTACGCCAAGCACGCCAATACCAAACTGGCCTAATGCTGAACCACCATAAAGCGATAGCATGTACAAGCTCAAACGTTTCGCACGCGATGCTTCGTCTCCAGACATTAGCCAAGACTCAACAATGACAAAAACACCAGCAACCGCGATACCCGCAATAAAGCGAGCGGCAAGCCACATCAATCCGTTAGCAAACACGGGTAGTGTGACGATAGTTAGCGAAAATACGGCCAAGCAACCAATAAACGCGTTACGGTGACCAACTTGACGTACGATACGTTCAATAAAAATAGCACCGGTTAATAAGCCGCCATAAAACACACTCGCCAACCAACTCGCGTAATCTGCTGAGATGTTGTATTCACCGAGCATGAGAGGGATCAAGCTCATTAAATAGCCCGAAGCCACCGCATAAAGAGACAGTGCGACGACTGGAACTGTAACTCGTGGTGATGCTGCAGGAACGACTGTGTTTTCCACTGTTTTGCGCCTATAAGTTAAATGAAATCTAAGGGTTATTCGGCGCGAATATGAGGCTAATAGTTAGGCAAGTAAAATGATAAATTTAAGTCGTTTCGACAAATAATATTTATTAACTAGATAGGTTGATAAGTTGCATAAAAACGCCAACCTACAAACAAGGTTGGCGTGGAAGATTATTTAGTAAGTGCTTGATTTAACCATTGATCAAATTGAGTTTTAGGTAACGCACCATTGATCATATCAACGCGTTGACCATTTTTGAAAACCATAATGGTAGGAATGCTGCGAATACCAAATTGCGCCGCAAGTTGTTGTTGAGCTTCGGTATCAATCTTAACAAAACGAGCCGTTCCGGCTTGCTCATGAGCAACATCAGAGAAAACAGGAGCAAAACCAACGCACGGGTTGCACCATGGGGCCCAAAAATCTACTACAACAGGCATATCACTTTGTAATAGAGCAGAAAAGTTATCTTGTGTACCTTCGATAGGCGAGCCGTCTAAAAGTGCACTTTTACATTTACCGCAAGTTGCAGATTCGGCAACGCGCTCATTAGGGACACGATTTAGACCGCCGCACGAAGGGCAGCGAGTTTTAAACGATGACATGACTTCTTCCTTTATTACGTATTGATGAAAACATGACTTACCAGTCAGCCTCATTATTTGTATACTTATTTTTTAACCTGCCGAAATAACGCAGCGCAGGTTTGTATTTGAGCCTAAGGTTCTAAGAAATTTTATTAAAATACAACAATAAATAGGTCTGCGATGACAAATTACTACGCTGAAATTACAGGTTGGGGGAAATGTGTTCCGCCAGCCGTGCTCTCTAACGATGATCTTAGCACTTTCCTCGATACTTCCGATGAGTGGATTCGTACCCGCACTGGTATCGAAAACCGCCGTATTAGTCATGTAAACACGTCAGACATGGCGACCGTTGCTGCTAAACATGCATTAGCTCGAGCAGGCGTCGATGCAACAGACGTGGATTTAATCATTGTGGCGACTTGTTCACCAGATTCATTGATTCCAAATATCGCGTCTAAGGTACAGCAGAACCTAGGTATTCGTGCAGCCGCTGCCTTTGACTTAAATGCCGCATGTACGGGATTTGTCTATGGCCTAGAAACGGGCACACGTTTGATTCAATCAGGTAACTATCGTAACGCGATCATTATTGGTGCGGAAAGATTGTCTTTCTACATCGATTGGGCAATGCGAGATACCGCTGTTCTATTTGGTGATGGTGCGGGCGCCGTTGTGTTATCAAGAACGGAAAAAGAAACGGGTTTACTACAGTCTCAAATCGGTTGTGACGCAAAAGGCCGCGATATTCTGTCCGTACCAAAGTTTGGTACTTGTATGGATCGCTTTGCGGAAGACAACGGTTACTGGGATTTCAACTTTGTAGGACAAGAAATTTTCAAACGTGCAGTAAAAGGCATGGGGCTAGCTGCGAAAACCGTACTGAAAGCATCACAGTTAACGACGGACCAAATCGATGTTGTGATTCCGCATCAAGCGAATATTCGTATTATTCAAACCTTGTGTGACCTGTCTGGAATTCCGCACGACAAAGCGTTTGTTAACATTCAAAACTATGGCAATACTTCAGCTGCGACGGTGCCAATTGCATTGTGTGAAGCGGTAGAGCAAGGTCGAGTTAACCCAGGTGATAATATGCTTCTTGCTGCGTTTGGTGCAGGTTTGACATGGGGTGCGGCAGTATTGAAATGGGGTGACCGCGTAACGCCAGTTTCTGAAAGTGATGCGGTTCTGCCTGAATGTGAGCAATCCGCGTTAGAATTACTTGAGCGTGCCATTAAGCTGTGTAACGAACGCCGTCGCGACGAGGTGTAACGGACACTCTGCAAACATAAGATGGGTAAGGGAGCGCGAGGCTCCCTTATTTGATGATGCGTTCTACAGCTAACCTGAAAAATATCTTAAGCCATAAAACCCAGGTTTGAATGAGTAAAATTACGGATGTTCGGGAAGACGTATTCCAGTGCAGCGTTATCACTCACGCCCATCCACTGTGCTAGTGTTGAACCAACTTGATCAGCGGCAATTTTGGGTATGAGTCGGCCTTGAGAGTAATCATCGTTTCCGCCCAGTATTAGTTCCGGCCATGTACCGATAGGTTGTTTCCCATTTACCGCGCCTCCAATTAATAGTTGATGGCCACCCCAGCCATGATCAGTACCATTTCCGTTGCTCATCATCCGTCGACCGAAGTCAGACATAGTGAAAGAGGTGACTTGCTTGTTTAGCCCTAACCGTTCGACCGCACGATACATTGCCAAAAGGTTTGTCGCGAGATCCTCAAGTAACACTGGATGACGTGCCAGTTGCGAATCGTGTAGGTCATACCCAGAGTGTTTAACGAAAAAGACTTGTCGTTGCTGCTTCAGGACATCTTGGCTTGCTATCAATTTGTACACGGTTTGCATCTGCTTGCCGAGCGTCGATGACGTAAACAGCGGCTCGTCAGCAATGTGGTTGAGTTGCTCGCTCAGTACACTGCTCATTACCATCGACTCATCAACCATCAAATTAAAATGACCATTAAATGGATTGTCAGTTTGATGAGAGAGAAGGCGATCATAGATCCCCTTGTATAGCGGGTTCTCAATCGCGGTAAGCTGAACCGCGCGATCTTTTTTCAGGACAGTTTGGCGGTGTTCCATTGCCCGTAACCAAAGCGAGTTGCCATGCACACTGTATAGCGGTGTTATTTCTGATTCAGAGTTTAATACATCCAACATTCTGCCAGCCCAACCAAGATTTTTAGACTCGCTCATTCCACCAAGTAACCAAGCGTCTGTTTGAGAATTATGAGAAAACAGTTGCTCGGGAAGTGATGCTTCACCTTGCTCAATAGCTTGTTTGGTGACGGGATGGTTGAGAATGCCACTATTGAGCACGATGCTGGCATCGCCTTGTTCGAAAACGGAAGTTAACGCATTTAACTTTGGGTGTAAGCCGAGCTTCACTGGGTGATTTGAGCTATCGACAGCACTCAAATTGATAGGGAGTATGTCTTCTTTGGCGACAGAGAGTGGCCCTCTGACTTTGGAATATTGACGATAGTGCGCCTCCGATAATGGCAGTACGGTGTTGAACGCATCGTTTCCGCCAGCTAAATACACACATATTAATGCTCGAAAGTCATTAGATGGCGCTGCGAGAGAGTAACCTGGCAGACTAAGAGAGGCTAGTGCGCCCATCGATAGCGTGCTTTGTATAAAATGTCGTCGTGAAATATCCATAATTCACTCCTAATCCTGAATATAAAATTCGTCGCCAGAAATGGCGGTAAATATCACTAGAGCGAGTTTTGTTGTTGGCACATAGTCCTCACGATAATCATTCAGCGCGGTGAGCATGAGCTCTTTCAATTCAGCAGAAGCCGTTCCAGCAAAGAAACGCTCGTTAACCAATTCGACTAAGGCATGGTGATCGTCTAGAAGAAGATAAAGCTCGTTAAGATCGAAGTGGTAGGAATCACCACCTCCTCTACGAGTGCTGGTTAACATATAGTTGACCAAATCGGTATAAACAGACCAATTGAGAAGTTCATACTCTGGAGAGTTAATACCAGACTCCGTAAACTCGTTAGACGGCTGATAGTCTGGAGAGTAAAAATTAAACACGGAAGGAGAACGAAGCGGCCCTTGATTAGCGATGTTCATCATCGTTGTTGCGTCTTCGTAACGTGATCCTTTAACCGTAAAACCTGATGCTCGATGAAAATTAGTCAGGACCAGTATCGGTTCTTTCACTTTTATAGGCGGGGTATCCGTCATCCCTAATGCTTCAGGGTCGAGCAATATGGCTCGAACAACGGCGGTTAGATCGCCTTTTTCTCCTTCCCCATTGTTGTTAAATATCGTAGCAACACGCGCGACGTACTCTGGGCTTGGATTTGAACTGACCAAACGTTGGATAAGTAACTTTGAAACAAATGGAGCAACATTTGGGTGAGACATCAACATATCAATCACTTTTGAAAGCTCTTCTTGTGCGGTTAGACCCGATGGGATCACGTTCCCTAGAAATCGCTTCTCGCCGGTGTCGTGTCTTTGACTGATAACTCGCATCGGTTTCACGAATGCGATGTCGGAATTTTTCCATCCAGTTAATGCTCGCGCGAGCTCTTGAATATCAGTTTGATTGTACGTGGGGATAGGTTTGCCTGTTGCGTGGTTTAGCTTTTTACTGCCATCTAAATTGAGTTCATACAAACCGATAGTGAATAACTGCATTAACTCTCGAGCAAAGTTCTCATCGGGAAGCGTTCCTGTCGCACTATTTTCTTTTGCACTACCGAGCATAGACAAATAGCTCCCCATGACTGGATGGATGGAAACGTCATACAACAGGTCTCGGTAGTTGCCAAACGCATGCTCAACCAACAGATCGTAGTAATTCACTAACCCTGTAGGTTTGCTGGAAAGAACGCCGCCATAACGAGAAACGACTACGATCTGACTCAATGCATAAGCCGTTCGCTGTCTGAGCTGATCTTCAGCAGTAACAACAATTTGATACCAAGCATTTTCTCGGTTTGACTGTAGGCCTTTAGAAAAAGGCGTTTGATAAAGTGGTTGATGGTAGGTTGCTGGCAGGTTGATTTGTTTCTGTATCCAATCCTCTAACCCGTTTTCCCTAACCTCATTAATTAACGCAGGTGTTGGTCCAAAAGAGGTTTGATAGAGAAAACGCGCAACGGTTTGATCGGATGGGGATTGCTGTATTTGTGCTGATACATTAGACACATGGCTCAGCAATAAGATAGCCAATCCTAGTACCCAAGCAGAGATTTTATTTAGCTTCTGACGTCTCATAGTTAACTCGCTTACCCGAAGTAACGATTTAAGTCCATTTAACGGGAGTTATTAAGCTCTTTTGAGCTGTTTAGTAAATTTATGAAAATCAAGCAGCTGCATAGGCGAGTATAGTAGCTATAAGTGGTGAACAAAAAACTCAAACGATGAATTTGGTACTATAGTGCTAGAGGTTTTTGATGCTACTTTTTCTAAGATACTGATATTAAATATGGCCAATGAAGAGTAACAAGCAGAGATATCGCAATGGATGTATAAGGGGGACAGCTAAAGTACTGTTAACAAGAGATTGGTATGTTTGTTAAGGCTTAAGTTAGTTTCAAGAAATTATTGAGCCAATAAATAAAGTCCATTGGTTTGCACAAGAGAAAACCACACGGATGTTCTCTTGTACAAAGCAACAAAGGTTATTTTCGGGCAAGCTTATGGTGAGCACGAGAAAAGTGATCGGCACAAAATGCGCCCACAATCGAGAGTTCGCCAGCCAGACAAAGCGAAGCTGCGACTTCGGCTAACGCTTTCGCATTGCCGTTGCCGAGCAAACCCAAAATATCCAAACATGCTTTTTGCGTTGGAAGGCCAGTACCACCGCCAACCGTTCCCACCATGATGTTTGGCAAGGTCACGCACGCGTACAAGTTGCCTTGAGCGTCCACATCCATACGAGTGATTCCAATGGCAGACTCTGCAACGCAAGCGGCATCTTGACCACAAGCAATGTACAGCGCGGCAAGGGCGTTTGCGTAATGCGCGTTGACGCCAATTGTCCCGCTGAGTAAACCGCCCACTGTGGTCATTTTGCCAAATTGAACCATAGACTCCGGCGTCGTATGCAGATATTTTTCCACTAACTCAGCAGGAATGGTCACTTCGGCGGATACTTTCTTACCGCGTACTGAGCGCAGTGTGTGCGCGTTTGGTTTTTTGTCGCCTGATAAGTTGCCATCCAAGAATGCTTGAGTTGGTTTGATTGGGCTGGTCGCCAAAATATGATGGAACACTTCGTTTGTTGCGATGGTCACCATGTTTTGTCCGGAAGCGTCACCAGTCACGTATTCAAAGACCAAATAAACATGGTTTCCTTCGATATTTACATTGATGTCTTTGAGTTTGCCATGTGAGGTGGTGGATTCCGAAATTTGACGAAATACGTCAAACTGGGTCACAACCCAACTGACGAACTGGCCAGCGTCGGCAAGGTTATTAAAGGCGAACACTGGTGTTCGGCTCACCCCTTCACTTAGTAACAATGCGCTCGCGCCACCAGCGGCGGTGATAAGATTTGCGCCACGGTTGTAGGAAGCGACTAACGCGGCTTCTGTCGTTGCAAGCGGAACCAAAAAGTCATCGTTCGCATACAAGCCGTTGACGCGCAAAGGGCCTGCAATGCCGACCGGCACATTAACAGTACCAATGAAGTGCTCGATGTTGTTGGAGTAAGCATCGCAATGTGACTGCGTGAAAGGATCAAGGAGATGATCTTTATTGGTCATGTGTTCCAATACTTGCCAACGGCGCGCCAAATGCTTATCCGATAGGCCAGGGCTTAAGCAGAGACGTTTCTCTGGCTTGTGAAACTTCGGTTCTAATGCCGATTGAATCTTACTGCTGGTTTCGATATCGGAAAGGGCGGAGCTTTGAACAGGGTTATCTTGGTTTAACTTCGGCATACAAACGTTAACTGAAAAATCGAACCAGAGATTGTAGTGATTAGGGCTTTGATTACAACGTTGATTATACGTTTTGCAACAAATACCACTGTGTGAGTGCCTTTGTTATCCAAGTAATTTGATATTGGAGCGGAGGAGTTACCAGAAATAAATGGGTTTTGACAATGAATGTTGCAGTAAATGGCAGAGCCGGGAGGTTATGGCTCTTAGAGAAATTGGACTGTGAGTGTCTGGAGTCGACAAGGGATAAGCATGATTGCCTTAAAAGCGGAATGGTTCAATCTATGAAAGGAATAAATTGTCTAACCCAATCCCTTGGGTCAGACGCTAGCTTGAATCTGTTATTCAGAAGTTAGTTAAATGCGCGAGCCACACGTCCCGCACTTTGAATACGGTAATGGCCAACGTAAGCAGGAACAAATACAGATTGTCCTTTCGCGGCGGTTAACGTCTCACCGTTATCACTGATGAGTGTCAGGTCGGCATCAATCGCCATCAAAATCTCTGCGCTATTGGCATCAACCACTTCATTGTTCGGTTGGTTTAGAATGCTGAAGCTAAAGTCTGCCACTGGGACCGGATAAAGGCTTTGGCAACCATTGGCATTAGGATCTAGAACAAGGCTGTTAAACGGCTTAGGCGCAAAATCTGTGCATTTAACCAGTTCTTCAACATCCATGTGTTTCGGCGTGAGTCCTGCACGCAAAACGTTATCTGAGTTCGCCATGATCTCTAATCCAGTACCTTTAATGTAAGCGTGTGGCGTTCTTGCGCTCAGGAACATCGCTTCGCCAGGTTGCAGCGTGATGACATTCAACAGCAATGGTGCAAACAAGCCGACGTCGCCGGGGTATTGAGTGGATAGATCCAAGATGAGTTGGAAAACGTCGCTGTCAGTGCCTTGCTCCGATTGACGTGAAGCGTGGGCAAGAAGCTGTTTCAGTGCACGCTCTTTTGTTTCTCCTTCCATGGTCAGAATGTGCACAAAGAAATCGCGTAAACCTTGTGAGTTGATTTCGCGTTTGAATGCATCTAGCGGTGTGCGTAGCTCATCGATATCGCAAAGGCCAAATGCCTCAATAATCTCGTCATACGAACGAAAACCGTTCATGGCTTGGTAACTTGTCAGCGCGTACACCAACTCAGGTTTATGGTTTGGATCCTTGTAGTTACGATGGCTTGCGTTTAGTGGGATCCCGGCACTTTGTTCTTTTTCGAAGCCTATTTCGGCATCTTGTTTGCTTGGGTGAACTTGAATCGACAGTGCATGTTCGGCCGCTAAGATTTTAAACAGAAAGGGCAGGTCGCCAAATTTTGCTGCGGTTTCTGATGATAAATAAGCGGGTTGGTTTTGTTTGATCAGTTCAGACAAAGGCAGCGTGTTTTGCTCAACCTGAACTTCAGAGCAGCCGTTTGGGTGAGTACCCATCCATACTTCTGCTTGAGGCTCATTCGTTTCGTTAGAAAAGCCAAACAAATCGTGAATAGAAGAGGTGCTTCCCCAAGCGTAGTTTTGGATTTTGTTGTTCATTTGAAAGAAGCTATGCGATGAAATAGTGTTCAAATTCATGAATTTTTCCCATAGTTAACCCTCCGAACTGAATCGGAAGAAAAATTGAGCAGAGATACGTTAAATAAGGAGGGCGAGCGCGGTTAGGTCACTCGCCAATTTGCCCGAGGGCGATAAGTCGATTTACAACCGAGGTTTTGGTTCGAGTGGTTTTCGTGAAGGTTGCGCTTGCAAAAATGGCAGCAACAAAAGGCCAATGACGGCTGCACAAACTGAAATGGTGATGAAGAAACCTGTCCAATGATATTCTTCAAGAATTAATGCCAGTGGATAGCCAGACAATGCAGCGCCCATGTAGGCGAACAAGCCAACGAATCCTGTTGCCGCGCCGGCAGAATCTTTGTGAGAGCACTCCGCCGCCGCCATACCGATCAGCATTTGTGGCCCAAAGACAAAGAAGCCGATGGAGAACAATCCCGCGGCTTGGAACGCAAAGTTGGTCAGGGGCATCAGCCAAAGCGCAGAGACAGATAAAAAAATCCCAATCGCGAACAGCAAGTTCATTGGCCCACGGTTACCGCCAAAGAGTTTGTCTGAGCCCCAACCCGCAACCAATGAACCAACAAAACCTCCGATTTCAAACATCGACAGAGCAGCGTTGGCGTTAATCAGGCTATAGTGATGCTGCTCGGTCAAGTACAGGTTTCCCCAGTCATTGATTGCGGTTCGGACGATGTAAACCAACACATAACTGAACGCGAGCAGCCAGATGTATTTGTTGTTAAATACGTACGATTTTAGAATTTCTCGGTAGGTGAGGCCACGTCCGTAATTTTCCTGCGCAAGTTCTAGTGCGTCGTTGCGCCATCGGCCGACACTTGGTAAACCCATTGTTGTGGGTTTGTCGCGCAATCGCCAACAAACGAATAGACCGAGTAATACCCCGATGATGCCGGGTAGAATAAAACCTTCACGCCAGCTGTAGTGCAACGTTAAATAGCCCACCAAAATAGGGATCAGCGCGCCACCAACGTTGTGTGCGGTGTTCCAAATCGCCCATAAGAAGCCACGCTCGGAACGTGAATACCAAGTCGTTAACAGCTTGGAGCATGAAGGCCAGCCCCAGCCTTGGAACCAGGCGTTTAAGATCCACAGAGTAATGAAAGCCGCGAGTGAGCTAGAAAAACCGAACGCGATATTGACCAGACCTGTCGCAATCAATCCTAATCCCATGAAATAACGAGGGTTAGAGCGATCTGAAATCGTACCGGAAATAAACTTCGAGCAGCCGTAAGTAATGTAGAAAAGCGTACCGATAAGGCCCAAATCGCCTTTATCTAAGCCAAGATCGGTAATCATCGCTGGTGCGGCGTAGTTAAAGGTCTTACGAGTAAAGTAGAAACCTGCGTAGCCGATGTACATCCCCAACATAATGTGCAAACGCCAATGGCGGTAACGCTGGTCGATTTGCTCGTTGCTCAGACTCGGTTGAGTAAATTTAGGTGAACGTAAAAATCCAAACATCTTGAGTTACACCTTAGGTAAAGTAATGCTGATTTGTGTGCCAGTCACTTGATCGCTGGTGGAGTAGATAACCATTTTTCCACCTAACGCGTGCACACGCTCTTGCATGCCGCGAACGCCCATGCCTTTCATGCTGTCCTGAACTTTGAAGCCGACACCATCATCGTGAATCATTAGTGACACCGCCGTTTCTCCAATTGTCAGCTCAATATTGATCAACTGCGCTCCTGCGTACTTGGCGGCGTTATTCAATGACTCTTGGCATAAACGGAATAGGGTGACTTTGAGTGTGTCACTCACGCTGGTGTAATTGCCTTGCCAGTTCAGTTGAACAGTTGTTCCATGATTGGCGAATTCCATCTCTCGCGTCAGTTGCTCGACGGATTCTTTCAAGTCCAAATCATCCAGCATTTTGGGTC
This sequence comes from Vibrio sp. OY15, assembly GCF_000742455.1. NCBI lineage: Bacteria > Pseudomonadati > Pseudomonadota > Gammaproteobacteria > Vibrionales > Vibrionaceae > Vibrio > Vibrio sp. OY15. Next base: position 212,536 of record NZ_JPIL01000014.1, read on the forward strand.
TTAGCTTGCTCAACAGTCGCTTAGTGGTGTCGTACACGTTGAGGGAAAGCCCTTCGATCATGTCGGCGCAACCTACGCGTGTTTCTGTGTTATTTACCCGCTTAATGATGTTGGCTTGTGTGCGGATTGCCGTGATGTTCTGGCCGATTTCGTCATGTAGCTCGCGCGCAATATCGCGTCTTACCGATTCTTCCGCTTTGATAAGCTGGCGAGACAAATTCTGATTGCGTGCAAGTTCGCCGCGCAGTTTGTGATTGAGGTCTTTTTGTTTCTGAACCCCTAAGCCGAGCATAATGCCGGTGATGGTTGCCTAGATCGGCTAGGAAAAATTCCTAGAAATGCCTAGGAAGGCGGAAAAGCGTGAAAAGAGTCACACAAAATCCTTACTAATTTATGGGTTTTTGACAGGGTTCTTATCGGATTGGAAAGCGTTCAAATGCAAGCAGGTTAATATATGCAAGCTTAGTGCTGACAAGGGGTGAGCACGTTTGGTTGGAGAGAATAGTGTCTTGTCGCTAAGTATCAATTGGGAACGAGAAGCAAACAACAGAGACCCAGAGGTCTCTGTTAGAAATATTAGGAATTCGGCTAGGTTGACGTGTTAAGGCGCAGGGCTGTATAGACGCGGCGAGCCGTGTTTTGGTAAGTGAATTAGGTTCAAATGGTTTCTTCTTGCCCATTCGACAGTTAACGCTGTAGGTGCAGATAAGCAAACCAGAGTGGGGATACGCGCGCGAACGGCTTTGTGGATCAACTCTAAGCTGCAACGGCTTGTCATGATTGCGAAGCCACTTTGAGGTTCGATGTGATTGTTGGCCAATGCGCCAATCAACTTATCTAGCGCGTTGTGACGGCCGATGTCCTCTCGGCACAACTTGATGTTGCCTTGTAAATCTGAAAATAAAGCGGCGTGTAGCGCGCCAGATTCACGTGCGGCTTCTTGATGCAGTGCGACTTTGTCTCGCAGCCCTTCGAATACATCGGAGCGCGGAGGAAGAGACGGTGTTAGCGGTGCTAAATCAGGCAAAGCTTGTTCCAGAGCCTCGACGCCACAAATGCCGCATCCGGTTGTACCTGCAAGATTCCGACGTTGTGTTTTTAGCGCCCAGAAAGCGCGGTTGCTGATTTCTACTTCCGCATAATGAGATTCGTGATCGCCACCAATTTCAATGTCTTTGATCTCTTTGAAGTCGTGGACGATGCCTGTGCTTAGGCTAAATCCTTTCACGAAGTCTTCCAGATGGCCTGGCGTCACCATCATGACCGCTTGGCTAATGCCGTTGTAGCTGATAGCTAAGGCGGATTCACTCGCCAGCGACATTTGTTGCACTGGGCGGCCATCAATCAATTCTCGGTAATTGAACGCACTTGGTTGAGGTGGTGCTTGATTGAAATCGGACAGTTCAAAATAAGATTGAGTAGTACATCTCATGAAATCACCTCATAAGCCGTTATGTATGCCAAAAATTGACGTGTGGATTCTTGTTATCGATTAAATATGTTTTTTGCTTCTGCGAAGCACTGATCGGTTAGCGCGGAGAAGGGTTCTTGTTTTCGCTTTAACAAACCTAGCGGGGCGTGAACGGCGGCTTCTTCGATAGGGATAATGCGAAGCGTATCGTTCAACTCTTCCAATCCACAGTTCAGCGGCATAATGGCGCAACAAAGGCCACTGGTTACTGCTTGGATCAAGTGAAAGGTGGAGTTACTTTCAATGACGGTTTGCGGAACCAGCCCTTTACTCACAAAGCTAAGATCAATTGAGTGGCGATAGTGCATGCCCTTCGAAAGCAGCCCTAGCGGAATGTTATTGAGTGACTCCCACAACACTTCAGATTCGGCAAAATCAAAATGACGCTCATCGAATAAAACGCCAAGTTTGGTTGAATCTAGTTCGATAACATCGAAGTAAGCGGTGTTGACTTGATCGACATAACACATCCCCAAATCAAGTTGATTGCGATTGAGTTGGTCTATGATCTGTTCGGTCGTCATGGAGAGTATTTGAAAGCGTAACTCAGGGAACTGGTGAGCTAATGGTTTGAGCAATTCCATCGGGTTTTGGCTGGCGAGTGGCACCATTCCAAGCCGAAGAGAGCCGACCAACTGACCACGGCAGTTAGCAGCCTCGGCTTGCAATCCATCATGAGCGGCTAAGACGGTTTTTGCCCAAGCTAAAATGCGTTCTCCGGCTTCAGTAAACCCTTCAAATCGTTGACTTCTTTGGATTAATTCGAGGTCGAGTTCTTCCTCTAAGCTTCGGATTCTCATGGACAAGGTAGGCTGCGTAATGTGGCACAATGCGGCGGCTTGACCAAAGTGTTTGGTCTGTTCAAGTGCGATGAGATATTTAAGTTGTTTGATATCCATAATGGCTTGTTAACCTTGCGTTGTGAGTCACATGTACGGGGGGAACTCCCTAAAAAGGGCACGGCACTACCGTACTTTTTAAGCGCTGGAGCGTTTTAACTGGGAAATGGAAAACCAAAACCAAGTCAAGAATAAAACCACACTCAAAATTGATCTGAATCAAGGCTATTCCTGATATTAATTAGGGTCAAATTTAAAGTATCTATAGTGTGATAGATATTATCTATTATCAAGAGTACCGATTTTATTGAGCTCGTTAAGCGAACTAGGTGGAATCGGATGGGAAAACGATTAACCTCATAAATTGTATTGATTAAAAATGTTATGACCGTCAGTGGAAAAATTCGTCATAGATTTTGTTTATCACTCGGTCAGGATTATCAATTGGACGCATATTGAATAACGACTTAATCTTTGATTTAGATCAAGACGCAACAATGCGAATTGAATCTACCAGTCTTAGAAACAGTAGGCGGGTATCCGATATCAAGAATCTAGATAAGTAAACGCTCGGACAAGCGAGAGCATGTTGAGTGGTTACTTATTTGGATTAAAAAATACATGGATTAGAAACTAAGCCCTTCAATACTTCCGCATTATCTCAATAAATAACGCGCTTGTTTTCACGGGCACCCTGCTTGCTGGTATATCTGCGAGGAGTAAAGTCGTGAGCCAAAAAGAACAAATAAAAACATACAAAGGTCCAGCTGGGGGTTGGGGTGCACTGAAAGCCGTAACCAGAAGTTGGTGGGGCAGTGAAAATGCAGTTAAAAACATTCGCACTATGCTCAAAACCAACCAAAATGGCGGTTTCGACTGCCCGGGATGTGCATGGGGTGAGTCGCCAGATAGCGGTAAAGTCAATTTCTGTGAGAATGGCGCGAAAGCGGTAAACTGGGAGGCGACCAATCGTCTGGTTGATCCTGAGTTTTTTGCCAATCACAGCGTTTCTTCTCTCTCAACGCAAACCGATTACTGGTTGGAATACCAAGGCCGTATCACGCACCCAATGCGATACGATGCTGAATCCGATCACTACGTGCCAGTCTCTTGGGATGAGGCTTTTGCACTTGTCGCGAAACATCTCAATCAATTGGATTCACCACACCAAGCTGAGTTTTATACCTCTGGTCGTGCAAGCAACGAAGCGGCGTTTTTGTATCAGCTATTTGTGCGCGCATTCGGTACCAATAACTTTCCAGATTGTTCCAACATGTGCCACGAAGCCAGTGCTATCGGGATGAAAGACACCATTGGCGTTGGTAAAGGCACAGTGATCTTTGATGATTTTGAAGAAGCTGATGCGATTTTCGTGATTGGTCAAAACCCGGGTACGAACCACCCACGAATGCTTGAACCTCTGCGTGAAGCGGTAAAACGTGGAGCACAGGTTATCTGTCTAAACCCGCTGAAAGAGCGCGGATTAGAGCGTTTCCAAAACCCACAGATGCCGATTGAGATGTTGAGTAACGGTTCAGAGCCTACCAACACGGCGTACCTGCGTCCTGCTTTAGGTGGAGACATGGCAGTGTTTCGTGGCATCGCGAAATTCTTGTTGCAATGGGAACGCAAGGCATTGCAAAACGGTGGAAAAGCGGTATTTGATCGTGAATTCATCAAGCAACACACAACAGGTATTGATGAGTATTTGGCTGAAGTGGACGCAACCTCTTGGGAACACATCGCGGAACAATCGGGTCTTGATTTAAGTGAAATCGAGATGGTGGCGAGCATGTATCGACGTGCAGAACGTGTGATCATGTGTTGGGCGATGGGGTTGACTCAGCATCGTCACTCTGTGCCAACCATTAAAGAAGTCGCAAACGTGCAAATGTTACGAGGTAACGTTGGTAAGCCGGGAGCGGGGCTTTCACCAGTGCGTGGTCACAGTAACGTTCAGGGCGACCGTACGATGGGCATTGATGAAAAACCTTCAGATCTGTTGTTGGATCGCATTGAAAGTCGATTTAACTTTGCCGTCCCGCGCGATGAAGGCCACAACACTGTGCAAGCCATTAAAGCGATGGAAGAAGGGCAAGCGAAAGTATTTATCGGTTTGGGCGGCAACTTTGTACAAGCAACGCCAGACACAGAACGTACGCACAACGCGATGCGAAACTGTAATTTAACCGTACACATTTCGACGAAGTTAAATCGTTCTCACCTTGTCACAGGTAAAGATGCGCTTATTCTTCCATGCTTAGGCCGTACTGAGATTGATCAGCAAGCGACTGGCCCACAAGGCGTGACGGTTGAAGATACCTTCAGCATGGTACATATTTCATTTGGTCAGCTAAAACCGCGTTCGGAGCATTTGCGTTCAGAACCAGCGATTATTGCCGGTATTGCCAATGCTACACTTGGAGCAAAACCAATTGATTGGTTGTGGGCGATTGAAGATTACGACCGTATTCGCGATTTGATTGCCGACACGATTCCGGGCTTTACCGACTTTAACCATAAGCTTAAACACCCAGGTGGATTCCACTTGGTAAACCCAGCTGCCGAGCGTCGATGGAATACACCAAGCGGCAAAGCGCAGTTCAGCTCTAGCGAGTTGCCGAAGCAGTTGATCAGCGAAGCGATACTCGAAAAAGGCCAAAAGCCAGATTTGATCTTGCAAACCATGCGCTCACACGACCAATACAATACGACACTTTACGGCTTGAATGACCGTTATCGTGGAGTATTTGGTATGCGCGAAGTGCTGTTTATCAATGAAGCGGATATTCGTAAACTCGGTTTTGAACCGGGCGACAAAGTGGACATGGTGTCATTATGGGAAGATGGCGTAGAGCGTCGCGTAAGCGGATTTACGCTTGTTGCCTATGATGTGCCAGCAGGTCAGGCGGCGGCTTACTATCCAGAAACAAACCCATTAGTTCCTTTGGACAGTTATGGGGATAGAACGTTTACGCCAACCTCTAAGTTTATTGCGATAAAATTGGAAAAATCGACATCCGATAAGATCGCTTTGGTGGAAGCGGAATAGTGACCAAACCGGCACAACGACATTTCGGATAAGCAAACGGCTGATATTAATTATCAGCCGTTTTTAATTGCGCTCAGTCTGCATTTAGTGCGCATAGCTTGTGTATAATGTTAATGACATTATGCTGCTCGATAATAGACAGATAAGGCCGATTTGAATCTAAATTCAAGTAGTAAAACTAATAAGAAGATGCTTATGACCTTGAAAAATATAATTAAATTAACAATCAGTCACTTAGTGGCAGTTTCTATTGGCATTGCGATAGGTATCTATACTTTACCGATCCTTATTGCACCACCTGCGCCGACCGATGAGCAAGTTGCTAAGAGTAAGCAAGGTGCAGAATACAGCGCAGTGTTTAAGAGGGAACTCAAAGGTAGCGATGCTTTTCATTGGGGAGAGGGAGAGATTCATTTGAGTTCTGAAGTCATTACGTTGGTAGGAAAACTCGCTCCCGGACCAGACTATAAACTCTATCTATCTCCTAAGTTTGTCGAAACGGAACAAGAGTTTAATGACCTTAAATCTGAGATGAGCTTAATTGGTGATGTCAAAACGTTCGATAACTTCGTTGTTGAGGTTCCTCAAAGCACTTCAATTTCTGAATACAATACGGTTGTTGTATGGTGCGAGACATTCGGTGAGTTCATTACTTCGGCAAAGTATCAATAAACCTTAGCAGTAGAGTGAAAGGCTTTTCTTTTCACTTTACGCTAGGATGTTGTTTCGCATAATTAAGAGGCAAAGACTCTTAAACACTCTAAATTTAAGAGCCTTTGTTTAGAGTTATTGACAGAACCATTCGACTTGTAAGTCGTTTGCACCTTTCAGGCTACGTTCTGGAAAAACAAGATTTCGAACTATTTAGAGTTATTCTCTGTTTGGCTTGTTTCGTTCGATGACGCTAATCGCAATGGCTAAAAATAGAATATCTTTTACTAAAAAGAAGTTTGTCACCAAAACCCCATCAGACACTTTCCATGTATTCGGTGTCGTAATTAGAAAGCTGAGTGTCGCAAGAAAAATAATTGCGGCGGCTATGCCAGAAAAATAAGCGACTCGTGTGTTTTTAAGGCCAACGATTAATCCAATAGCGACAATGATTTCTGTTGCGCCAATGATGTTTGATACGGCTTGAACTGACATCACATCATACAACCAACTCATCAGAAAATGATTTTCAACGAGCGGTTGTATAAGCTTGGCCTCTGTAGGTGTGAATTTATAAATACCAATCCATATTAGAACTAAAGAAACGCCGAAAACTCCGATAAGATATCCAATTGAGTCACATTGATGATGGCTTTTTACGTTTTGCATAATTAACTACATTCTCCTGTTTGTTAGCGCTTCCAACAAGACCTATAAGGTTGGTAGAAAATTTCATAGGTTTTTTCGCTCAAACAACAGATATTAAAAATCACGTGATACAGAATTACGTGTTTGATAGAACTTAAGGATATTTCGTGGAAGTTAAAATTTTTCAGGTTGACTCGTTTACATCAGAGGTTTTCAAAGGTAATCCCGCGGGTGTTTGTATCACAGAGTCAAGCCTTGATGAGGAAACGATGTTGGCCATCGCGGCCGAGATGTCGTTATCTGAAACGGCATTTCTGTCACTCAGTACAATGCAACTTCGTTGGTTTACACCGAGAACGGAAGTTGCTTTGTGTGGACACGGCACACTTGCAACGGCGCACGTTCTGAAAGAGCAGGGGTTATATAATACTGGAGATACGATTGAGTTCGTTACGCTATCTGGGGTTTTAACTGCACAACTCGATCATGAAGAAATTCATTTGGTGTTTCCTGCTCCAACTTTAGATATGCGAGCTAGTATTAACAAAGACTTACTTCATGGTTTGGGGCTAGATGCCGCCAATGTAGTCGCCTACGGTCATTTTGATAATAAGCAGTTGGTCGTCATTAATGATGAATTTGTGCTTGAACAGCTCAACCCTGATTTTGGTGCGCTGCTTAAACAAAAAGGCCGTGGCGTCGTCATCACTGCTCAATCAAGCACTGACGCCGATTTTGTCTCTCGATACTTCGCGCCTTGGGTAGGTGTTAATGAGGACCCAGTTACAGGCTCTGCACATTGCGCTTTATGTGTTTACTGGGCTAAAGAGCTCAACAAAAAGCAACTGAAAGGCTTCCAAGCCTCCAAGAGAAGTGGGGTCGTTCATACAGAGTTGTTAAGCACTGAGCACGTTAAGCTTTCTGGAAATGCAGTAACGATATTGCGAGGATATATGAGAATCGCGTAGCGGTCCTTGTGGGAATGATTTTATTTTCGTGTTACCCAATGCTCAATAGTGAAGATGCTTGAATGCTGCTTATTTAAGTGGCTGATTTTTTTTGTAAAAACACCCCTGGCACGGTGGTGTATAACGATTGGAGAGTTATATGAAAACTATCGGCCTTCTAGGTGGTATGAGCTGGGAGTCGACGCTTAGCTATTACAAATTGATCAACGAAGGAGTCAAAGAGGCGTTAGGCGGCCTAAATTCCGCAAAAATTTGTATGTATAGCGTGAATTTTTCGGAGATAGAGAAACTTCAACATCAAGGTAAATGGGAAGAAACGGCAAGCATTCTATCTGATGCTGCATCTTCAATAGAAAAAGGGGGCGCTGACTTCATTCTTATTTGTACTAACACAATGCACAAAGTTGCGCCTCAAATTGAAGCCAGTATTAATATCCCCATACTACATATCGCAGACGCGACTGCTGAGTTACTTCGTGAGAAAGGGGTTCAAAAGGTCGGACTCCTTGGTACTCAATTCACAATGGAGCAAGACTTTTATAAAGGAAGGCTTTCCGACCGTTATGGGCTTGATGTCGTCATTCCCGATCAAGACGACCGCTCTAAAGTACATAACATTATTTATAAAGAGTTATGCCAAGGTGAAATCAAAGAGGAGTCAAGGACGATATACTTGCAAATTATTGAAAAACTAAAAGAGCACGGAGCTGAAGCTGTGATTCTCGGGTGCACTGAAATTGCCTTACTTGTAAACCAAAGTCACACCGAGGTTACACTACTTGATACCACTTCTATCCATGCTCAAGCAGCAGTCCGTTTGGCAATTGAAGGTGAATGATCTACGCTTTCTTTCCTGCAAAAAAAGAGAAAACCAAGCACGTGGTTTTCTCTTTTTTATTATCAAGTTATAAGCGAGCAAATTTGAGAGTTCTGTATCCACCAATCAAGTTGCGGGCTTTGTAACCATTGTTGACCAGCTGACGGTATGCTACGTTACCGCGTAACCCAACTTGACAGTAAATCACGATCTCTTTGTCTTTAGGAAGTTCGTGCATGCGACGACGTAGTTGATCGACAGGAATATTAATTGCACCTTCAAGATAACCAACGGACTCCAATTCACCAGGATTACGAACATCAAGTAACAGTTGGTCTTCTGTCAGTGAATCCATTTCATCATAATGAATCGCGGTCGCATCGCCTTTGATGATGTTATTTGCCACAAACGCCGCTTGGTTAATTACATCTTTAGCAGAGCCATAAGGTGGCGCGTAAGTTAGCTCGAGGTGTTGCAGTTGCTCTACCGTCATACCAGCACGCTGAGCAACTGCCATTACGTCGATACGTTTATCAACACCGTCTTTACCTACTGCTTGCGCACCTAATATTTTACCTGTTACTGGATCAAACAGCATTTTGAATGACACGGTTTCTGCACCTGGGTAGTAACTCGCGTGACTTGCTGTATGCACATACACTTTTTCATAAGCGATGTTTTCACGTTTCAGCTGTTTCTCGTTTTTACCAGTAGAAGCGACGGCTAAATCAAAAATCTTACAGATCGCCGTGCCTTGCGTACCTTGGTAAGTTTCTTGGCGGCCAAGCATGTTGTCTGCTGCCATTCGGCCTTGGCGGTTTGCCGGGCCCGCAAGTGGCACTAGAGTTTGCTCGCCAGTCACAAAGTCTTTCTCTTCTACCGCGTCGCCGACAGCGTAGATCGAAGGATCGCTGGTTTGCATGTATTCATTGATATAAATACCACCAAGAGCGCCGATTTCTAAGCCAGCTTCTTTTGCTAATTTGGTCTCGGGGCGAACACCAATTGCCATAATCAAAATATCGGTGGTGAGTCTTTCACCGCTGTTTAGTGTTAATTCCAATTCACCTTCTAGATGTTGGTGTTTTTCGCTCTCACCAGAGTCGAAACTTGCCACGTGCTCGTTAGGTACGAATTTCACCGACTCAAGTGCGACGCCAAGTTTAAGGTCGATGCCTTTCTCACGAATTTCAGCATGTGCGAAGCCAGCCATTTCACGGTCAACGGGCGTCATCACTTGATCCGCCATTTCAACTAATGTGGTTTTTATGCCTAGCTGGTGGAAGGCTTCCATCATTTCCAAACCGATAAAACCACCACCAACGACCGTAGCGTCTTCAACTTTGTTGGTTTCGATCGTTTTAATGATGCGATCCATATCTGGAATATTGCGCAGCGAGTGTGTTAACGGGTTATCAATACCCGGAATAGGCGGCACAACTGGACCTGCGCCAGGGCTAAGTAGAAGAAAGTCGTAGCTCTCTTGGTATTCCGAGCCATCAAGCAAATTGTTAACCGTAACCGTTTTGTCTTGACGGTTAATAGAAACCACTTCGTTCATCACACGGACATCAACATTGAAACGCGCTAGAAAGCTTTCAGGCGTTTGAAGAAGCAGTTTGCTGCGCTCTTGGATATCGCCACCAATGTGATAGGGTAAGCCACAGTTTGCAAATGACACAAATGGACCGCGTTCAAACATAATGATTTCTGCGTCTTCACTAAGACGACGAGCGCGAGCTGCTGCAGATGCACCGCCAGCAACCCCACCAATAATCACGATTTTGCTCATGGATTTCTCCTGCTGAATGATCGAAAACGCCTACACCTTACTTAAATAAATTAGCTAAGTCTAATGTTATTTAATCTACATTAGCATTGACTTAATAATATTAATTAGTAATATCTAATAAAATGTAATGTAGTAATGAAGAGGCATAAGAATGGGCGACAGTATGCTACAAAGTGCGACCGAAGCGAGTGAGCTGCTTAAAATTATGGCTCATCCAGAGCGCCTAATCGTGATGTGTAAGCTGATTGAAGGCGAGAAAGGGGTCGGTGAACTTTTTGAAGGTTCATCATTAAGCCAATCTGCTTTTTCACAACATCTCACCGTATTGAGAAAGCACGACATTATTAAAGCTAGAAAAGTTTCTCAGCAGGTATTCTATTCAATTTCTGATGAAAGAGTTGGTCCGCTGGTTGAGGCCTTTAAGCAAGTTTTCTGTAAGTAATTAGTTTGGCGGTTGCTATGTTTGAAGTTCCTTGGATGTCGCTGTTGGGCGGCATAATAGTTGGCGTATCAGCGATAACACTGATGCTATTTACTGGCAAGACTGCTGGGATCAGTGGGATCTTAAACGGTGCCGTTGAGAACGCAGATCGCGTTTGGCGCATTGTTTTTTTAATTGCGATGGTATTAGGTGGCGTGTTTGCTGTTTATGTTCTTGGCGGGCATGTACCAGAACAGTACAGCGGTTCTGTTGTTTTAGTTATCGTTGCTGGCTTGTTAGTCGGTGTCGGTACGCGTATCGGCAATGGTTGTACTAGTGGTCATGGCATTTGTGGGATAGGGCGTTTCTCAATCCGTTCTGTGGTCGCGACGTGTACTTTTATGGCCACAGCCATGTTAACCGTCTTGCTAGTATCGTGAGGAATAGTGCCGTTATGAAAACTCATGTAATGAAAAGTATTAAGCAAATGTCCGTTGTTGCATTTTCTGGTGTGCTCTTTGGTATTGGTATGGTGGTCTCTGGTATGGCTGAACCGGCAAAAGTGATTGGCTTTCTCGATATTACTGGAGCATGGGATCCAAGCTTAGCCTTTGTAATGGGCGGAGCACTTGCGGTGTTCGTTCCAGCTTATCTTTTATTAATAAAGCCAAGAAGCGAATCTGTGTTTGGTGATGAGATTGTATGCCCAACTTCTAAAGCGATAGACAAAAAGTTAGTCGGTGGTGCTGTACTGTTTGGTATTGGTTGGGGGTTACTGGGTGTGTGTCCTGGTCCTGCGGTTGCCAGCCTTTTCACTGGCAACACACAAGTTCTGCTCTTTATAGTGGCAATGTTGGCTGGGTCATTCACCGCTAAAAGAGTGGTTCGTCAATAAAGAAAGTACTTCAACGTTAAAAATAGTACTTAAACGCTAAAAAGTGAGTGTCGTAGAAACCGGGCAATGGTCACTCAGTTTATAGTCGAGTACATCTTGTGTTTTGAAAACGGTTTGAACACCAGACGACGCCTTTAAATCACCACTCACAATAATGTGGTCTATCACCGAGCGGAATTGGTGGGTTTTATTCGGATTACGATTAGAACGCACTTTACATTCCGCTTTAGTCTCTTTAGTCACTAGCTTTGCACTAGTATTGTCCGATATCACGTCCCACAACCAATCTCCTTGATAACCCAAGTTGTGGTTAAAGTCGCCAAGCACGACATAATGTTGTTTGTTGTCCTCGCGCGCCTTTATCCACTTAGCTAGTGCCTGTCCTTGTTGTTTCACTATCTTACAATCGCGGTTATTACGATACGCGCCACTGCAACCCGCTTTCAGATGTACAGAGAGTAGGTGAGTCTCGTTTTCTTGGTTTGGATTTAAAACAAGGTAGCTCGCGAAGCGCAGCTTGCTGTTGCCTCGTGTGATAGAGAAGTCTGGCTTGTCTAATACGCTTACGCCATTGCGCACGGCAAAGCCTGTGTATTGGTTGGTGTCGTTAAACTGAAGGTGTCGGTTGGAGGCGTTTGAACGATCGGAAAGATAAATAGTGAAGTCGTTGCCAACAGCTTTTTGCATTGCAGCGACGCTTTCGACTTCTTGAAAAGCAAGAATGTCGGCTTGTGTTTTATCCACATAGTGGGTCAGTTTTTCAAAATCTTGTGGTGTTCTCGACACTTTTCCACCATCTATAGATAACCATTCTATGTTCCAACTGGTTAGATTGATGGAGTTTTGAGCAAATGAAAGAGAACTAAAAAGTAATATTAACGTAACAAAAAGTGATCGCATTTTGGCCTGTTGCACTCCTATCTTTTAGCGTATTCCTTTCCATCCTTTATCCTACAAGACCTCCAAAAATAGCAAGTAGATTTAGTACCAATTTTGCAATTTTCATGGTTTTCTTCGCAACTGAGATCAACGCCAATAAGATCGATTTCTTCTTGTTCGCTAGCCAATCTTTATTGATCAAAATCAATGTTTTCGAGTGGTGCTTCTCGTTAAATACGCCACAATATATTGTGTTGCTAGAATAAAAAATAACCCCATATAGTGTGTTTGTGGATAACTCTGTGAGTATGCTCGGGTAAGGAGAACAAGGTGAAACCAATCGTAATCAAACGCGACGGATCAAGAGCTCCGTTCAACAGGGATCGTATCCAAGCAGCAGTTGAAGCAGCAGCGGAAAACAAAGATAAAGATGTCGCTATTTATGCTCTTAATGTGGCTCTTGCTGTCGAGTTACAGTTAAGAGAACACGATGAAGTTCACATCCATGAGATTCAAGACTTAGTCGAAAATGAACTCATGCAAGGTCCTTACAAAGCCCTAGCGCGTTCTTACATTGAATATCGCCACGATCGCGACATCGCTCGTGAGAAGCAAAGTGCACTAACTCGCGAAATCGAAGGTTTGATTGAAGAAAGTAATCTGGATCTAATCAACGAGAACGCGAACAAAGACGGCAAAGTAATTCCGACTCAACGTGACTTGTTGGCTGGTATCGTAGCGAAACACTATGCGAAGACGCACATTCTTCCTCGCGATGTGGTTCAAGCGCACGAAGTGGGTGACATTCACTACCACGATTTAGACTACGCACCGTTCTTCCCAATGTTTAACTGTATGCTTATCGATCTTAAAGGCATGCTGACGCATGGTTTTAAAATGGGTAACGCTGAGATTGATACGCCAAAATCAATTTCGACTGCAACAGCGGTAACAGCGCAAATCATTGCTCAAGTCGCGAGCCACATTTACGGCGGTACAACCATCAACCGTATTGATGAGGTTCTAGAACCGTACGTAATCACAAGCTACGAGAAACACCTAGAGATTGCAAAAGAGTGGAACATTGCTGAGCCAGAAGAGTTCGCAAAAGCGCGCACTGAGAAAGAGTGTTACGACGCATTTCAATCTCTAGAATACGAAGTAAACACGCTGCATACAGCGAACGGTCAAACCCCATTCGTTACGTTCGGTTTTGGTCTTGGTACAAGCTGGGCATCCCGCCTGATCCAGAAATCGATTCTGAAGAATCGTATTGCAGGTCTAGGCAAGAACCGTAAAACAGCGGTATTCCCTAAACTTGTATTCGGCATCAAAGATGGTTTGAACCACAAATCAGAAGATCCAAACTACGACATCAAGCAACTTGCGCTTGAGTGTGCGTCTAAGCGTATGTACCCAGACATTCTTAACTACGACAAAGTAGTGGAAGTAACCGGTTCATTCAAAACGCCAATGGGTTGCCGTAGCTTCCTTGGTACTTACGAAGAAAACGGTGAGCTGATTCACGAAGGTCGTAACAACCTTGGCGTCGTGAGCTTGAACCTTCCTCGTATCGCTATCCGTGCAAACGGAAGCGAAGAGAAATTCTACGAGCTTCTAAATGACCGCCTACGTCTTGCTCGTAAAGCACTAGAGACACGTATCTCTCGCCTTGAAAACGTGAAAGCACGTGTGGCCCCAATCCTATACATGGAAGGCGCATGTGGTGTTCGCTTGAAAGCAGACGACTCAATCGCAGATATCTTCAAGAACGGTCGTGCGTCTATTTCTCTTGGTTACATCGGTGTACACGAGACAATTAACGCGCTATTCGGTACAGAAGCGCACGTTTATGATGACGCTGTTTTGCGTGAAAAAGCGGTCGCGATCATCAAGCATCTAAAAGATGCTGTGAATCAATGGGCTGACGAAACAGGTTATGGCTTCAGCTTATATGCAACGCCAAGTGAAAACCTATGTAGCCGTTTCTGCCGCATCGATGCGAAAGAGTTCGGCGTAATTGAAGGCGTAACAGACAAAGGTTACTACACCAACAGCTTCCACCTAGATGTTGAGAAGAAGGTGAACCCATACGACAAGATCGACTTTGAGATGCCTTACCCAGAAATCTCAAGCGGCGGCTTTATCTGTTACGGCGAGTTCCCGAACATGCAACGTAACGTTGAAGCACTAGAAAACGTATGGGACTACAGTTACACCCGAGTGCCTTACTACGGTACAAACACGCCAATTGATGAGTGCTACGAGTGTGGCTACAACGGCGAGTTTGACTGTACAAGTAAAGGCTTCACTTGCCCAAGCTGTGGTAACCATGACTCAACTAAAGTATCAGTAACACGTCGAGTTTGTGGCTACCTAGGCAGCCCAGATGCACGCCCGTTTAACTTCGGTAAGCAAGAAGAAGTGAAGCGCCGAGTTAAACACCTGTAAGGTTTACTACCACTCGTTTTAACACTTTGAAAATCAACTTTAAACAGGTTGATTTTCTCTTTCGCGATAACACAGAGACGCATTATGAATTACCACCAATACTATCCAATTGACGTTGTTAACGGACCGGGTACGCGCTGCACGCTGTTTGTGTCGGGTTGTGTGCATCAGTGCCGTGGGTGTTATAACCAGTCGACGCAACGTTTGGATTCTGGTGTACTTTTCACGCAAGAAGCGGAAGACAAAATCATCGCTGACTTAAACGACACGCGTATCAAACGCCGTGGCTTGTCGTTGTCGGGTGGAGATCCGCTTCACCCTGCTAATGTGCCTCATATTTTGAAGATAGTGAAAAGGGTGAGAGAGGAGTGCCCAGGTAAAGACATTTGGGTTTGGACTGGCTACACGCTGACGGAACTGAATAACGCGCAAAGGGAAGTGGTGCAATACATCGATGTTTTGATTGATGGTAAGTTTGAACAAGACAAGAAAGACCTCAATCTCGAATGGCGTGGCAGTTCAAACCAAATCATTCATCGCTTTACGGACATCTAATCAAGCATTCTCCGCACATAAAAAGGGCTCACGCGTGCATAACGGGTGAGCCCTTTTGGTGTGAGTTCGTTAATGTCTTTTTGGTTACGCTGTCACCGATTGGTCATCTTCAACCATATTATTTATCCAACGTTTAGATTGAATACGGTAAGTCGTCAGTACGCCTTTCACTAACTCTTCCGCGAGCAGAGACATCAAGACAAAATGCAAAGGCAGCCCTAACACCATGCCTGTGTAATAAGTAAGGGGGATGCCAATAGCCCACTGACCGAACGTGTCGATGAAAATGCTATAGCGAATATCAGCGCCACTCTTTAGTACGCCGCCAATCCCAACCATGTTAAACACCCTCAAAATCATACCTAGCGCCATGACTAAACATACGTTAAGTGCCATGTCTGCATCGGTTAACGGGCTCAGTACCAATAGGTGATGAATCATGGGCGAGCTCAACCACACTAGGAAAAACAGCAAGGTGGCTAAGATTGCGCTGGTTAACACATACCACCACGCCGTTTTCTCGACTCGGTCATAATGTTTTGCACCAATATCATTCCCAAGAAGAACGGATGCAGCGACCGCAAATCCCATAAAGGTTGAAATCAGTACCCCTTCAATCGGTGATAAGAATGAGATGATCGCCAGTTCTGAAACGCCCAATTGACCATAGATGATGCTGTAAACGATCAATCCACCAGTCCAAAGTGCATCGTGGACCAACATGGGTAAAGAAACCTTAAAGTACTTTTTTCGATACTGTTTTAAGCGGCCTTGTACCCAATCGAACTTAGTCGGAATTAGGTAAGCATATCGTTTGTAGAAAAAATAAATCAAGACGGCGGTTTGGAAAAATCGAGAAACAAAACTACCTACGGCTGCACCAAATACGCCCCATTGAGGGAAACCAAATAAACCAAAAATCAAAACATAATTAAGCGCGACGTTAACGACAATGGCGGAGATACTAACGTTGGTTGCCAGTTTGGTTTGGCCCACGGAGCGCAATACCGCTTCAATCGGTACTACTATCGCCGTAGCAATGAGGCTAAAGCCCGTAACCACAAGATAATCACGTGCATAAGTGACGTATTCAGGATCGTCTGACATAAAAGAGACGATCTCTTCATCAAAAATCGCATAAAGAACGATAAACGGCAGCGTCACCAAAATGGAAATAAACCAAGATTGCGCCAACGTTCTGCGAATTCCGGCTAGGTTTCCTGAGCCGTAGTATTGAGAAGCAAGTACGGTAACTGCACCGCACAGGCCAAAGACAACCGCTAGGTTGAAGAAAAAGATACGATTTCCAACTCCAACTGCTGCCGTTGCAGATTCTCCGAGTAGGCTTACCATGAAAATATCCACGACGCCGAGCAAAGCAAAAAGCATGGACTGAAGTGAAACAGGTAGGCCAATCGTAATCAGCTTTTGCCAAAATGCTTTATCGATGTATTCGCGTGTTAAGAGCATCGCATTTCTCCTTAAAGATTAATGCGAGTAGTTTATCCTCATGATTTGGCGGTGTATTTTTCAAAGGAATCCAAAACCTTTGTAAAACTCTCTACTAACGCACATGTGAGCCAATAAATCATGGAAGATAAACAAGAACGCTACGCGATTTCAGAAAAAACTTATCAAGAGTTTATTGATCACAGTCGAGTATTAGCACTTGAGGAGAGAGGCATTGTGCAGTGCGGCATTGCCACTTGTCGTGACTTCTTCTCTGTTTATCGTAAAAACCAAAAGAAACACATGCTGCTCTATACGGTGCGTGGTAAAGGGTGGCTAGAGAGTGGGACTTATCGATACGATTTGGAACCGGGCTCGTTGATTACAGTACCCGCAGGTGTTGAAAACGGTTTTGGTATAGAAGAAGAACCTTGGCAGATCGCGTGGCTTTTTCTTGCTCCTGATAGAGAGTGGCCGATATTAGAATGCGATGTTCGCTACCAGCTTTCATCTACACCTGAAGTGATGTATGCATGTATCCAAACGTTACTACGCAGCATTAACCTTCCAATCGATTATGGTGGTGCGGTAGGTGAGCATAGTGTGGCTCAGTTAGAGCTGATGTTAAACATGCCGCCCTCAGAGTCGATATCACGCAGCCAATTGAGGCTTCGGCGTGTATTTGACCTTGTCCAACGTCAGCTCCATAAGGATTGGAGCGTTGAGCAGGTGGCGGCTCTATATCCATGTTCGGAGCCTCATTTGCATCGACTGACTCAAAAGCAGTTTGGTCGAAGCCCAATGGCACATTTAACGCGTATGCGCATGGAATATGCTGCTAGGTTACTTCGTTCAACAGAATGGCCAATTCAGCATATTGGAGAAATAGTCGGATATCCGACCAGCGCTAACTTTAGTACACGTTTTAAAGCGTGGTCGACCATGACACCAAGAGAGTTTAGAAAAAACGGTAGAGTGGATTGGTACAACGAGGAGTGAATCGTTCTTTTTCTGAACGATAGAGCGCACAAAACTCACCGCAATCCAGAATTTTGTTCTCTAATTGATGAAATAAGTGAAAAATCATTTCGTCATTTTTTGCGATGGTGTTAACGTGAGGTTCGGTACTTGAATTTCAAAGGGTTATGACTTTCATGTTTTCTAATCTCCCAACTCCCGTATTAGATCCTATTTTATCTCTATCCGTTGCATACCGTAACGATGAACGTCCAAACAAGGTTGACCTTGGCATTGGCGTATACAAAAACAGCGCAGGCGAAACGCCGATTATGAAAGCCATTCAAATGGCGCAGGATGTCGTTGTTGAAACTCAAAAAACCAAGTCTTATGTTGGTCTTGCAGGTTGCGAAGAATTTAATAAAAGCATGATCGATTTGCTACTGACGGGAACGTCTGCAATGGATCGTGTTGCAGCTATTCAAACGCCAGGTGCAAGTGGTGCGCTGCGTATGCTCGGTGATCTAATGAAGATCGTACAGCCAGATACGACGGTTTGGATTTCCAACCCAAGCTACGTAAACCACAAGCCAGTGATGGAAGCAGCAGGCCTTAAAGTTAAGTTCTACCACTATTTCTCTTCGGAAACGAAACAAGTAGACACCGAAAAAATGATGGATGATCTTGCGAAAGCTGGGCCTTCAGATGTGGTACTTCTTCATGGTTGTTGCCACAACCCAACTGGTGCGGATATTGACTTCTCTGCTTGGCAAGCCATTACAGAATTGTCGCAGAAGAACGGTTTCATCCCATTTGTGGACATTGCTTACCAAGGCTTCGGTGATGGCCTAGAAGAAGACGCAAAAGGCCTTCGTTTTATGGCAGATAACGTTGAAGAGATGTTGATTACTACTTCATGTTCGAAGAACTTTGGTCTGTACCGTGAACGAACTGGTGCAGCGATTGTGGTTGGTAAGAACATGCATGATGTAACCAATGCAAAAGGTAAACTCCTCACTCTAGCTCGCTCGACTTACACGATGCCACCCGACCATGGTGCAGCTTTAGTTAAGACCATTCTGCAAGATGACAATCTCACTTCCGTTTGGAAGCAAGAATTGAGTGAAATGCAACATCGTTTGGTTAGCCTTCGTCAAAGTTTGTGTAACGAGTTGAGAAACAACCATAATACAGATCAATTTGATTTCATTGAGGGTCACAAAGGCATGTTTACTGTGCTAGGCTTTAGTGGAAACCAAATGGCGCAACTGCGTGAAGATTATGGCATTTATGGTGTTGGCGATGGTCGAATTAACATTGCCGGACTTACCGAAACTCATATTCCATACGTAGCGGACGCAATTAAGAAAGTATCTCAAGCTTAATTGGAGTGTGGATGAAAAACTGGAAACTGATTCTGCCGCTTATGATGAGCGGCAGTTTAATTGCTTGTACGTCAACTCAAACGACGCAGGAACCTGTTGAGCCAGAGTCGCCAAAGGTCGAAGAGCCCGTTAAAGTCGAGCCAGAAGTGAAACCTGATGTAGATCCAAAGCCAGAGGTGGAGCCCAAACCAGAAGCGAAACCTGAGAAAAAGCCGGAACCAAAGCCTAAGAAGCCAGTCAAGGTCACAAAAACACCCGATGGCATGTTAATTCTTGGTTCTGAAGAATGGGTTTATGTTCCTGAAATTGACCAGACTTTCAAGGCTAGAGTCGATACAGGGGCGACAACATCATCAATTAGTGCGACTGACATTGTTCCGTTTGAGCGTGATGGTAAAGACTGGGTTAAATTTAAGATAGATTTAGGTGACAAAGACACCAAAGAATTTAAAGTACCCGTTGAGCGCTGGGCTAAAGTTAAGCAGTCTTCGTCAGAAGAGGTGGATAAACGAGCGGTGGTAAAAGCCTACATTACCGTTGGGGAGCACAAAGAAAAGACAGAGTTTACGTTAGCCGATCGCGGACATATGACGTTTCCAATTTTGCTTGGTCGAAGCTTTTTTAGAGATATCGCCGTTGTAGATGTATCGAAAAAATATGTGCAAGATAAACCTAAAAAAAACGCTAAAAACTGATGTATTACAGCTAGTTTCTGCTACAAGCTAATAATTCGTGATTAACAAAAAATGGCCTCCAAAATTGGAGGCCATTTTTATTGAATCATATGCTTGCTTGTGATGCCCTGGTAGTCATAGTCATAGTCATGTCCACTAAAATGCAAAACGAGCAGACATTACAATTTGCTGGCCATAGACACCATTATTTTTGAAATCTGCACCAAGTGATAGTTGCTGAGTTGAGTGGAATCGTGCGCCCAGATTGTAAATGGTGTTCGAATCGTCATTATCTATGATTTGGCCGATACGGCCATGTAGCTCAACATTTTGCATAAACCAAATACGAGTGCCAATATTCACTTCCGTGCGCCACTCGTCGCCGACTTTATCACTGCCGTTCTCTTTAATGTTGTGTACCAACATTTGGCCATAAATATCTGCAAATTGGCCTGCTGGCCCATTAAAGCCTATACCACCAGCAATGTCCCAGTCTCCGCTGAATTCACTGTCTGCGCGAGCAATGAAATGGGTATTCTCTGTAAAGTAGGTATTGAACTCTCCACCAAATGTACCAGGGCTAGTGCCCATGCGAAATTCCATCGTGTTGTAGTTGAAATTATTTGCATGTGCGGAAAGTGGCAAAATAGCACACAAACCAAAGGCTGCAACCTTTAGAGCTTTACCTAGCATGGTGTCTCCGGGCAAGATGATTAAAATGAACAAAAAAATGGTCTGCAAAAAGCAGACCAAGATTGATAAAGCTATCATTTTAAGTGCTTGCCGTCACTATTTAGCTGTAATCGTCACTACATCATGTTGATATGCACAGCAATCGGGGTTTGTTTTACATGACCACGAGTTGTTCGACTTCAATCTCTGGTTTGTTCCCGCCTTCAAATTCGCCAAACAGACGGACTTTAGTCGTGTGATCAATCGGAGTATTTAGCTGAATATCGTCATCGAGTTCGACCATCACTTCACCGGAACCATCGCTAAAGACAAACTTATCCGAGCGAACTTGACGCAATAAGTTACCTTCAACGACCACATCTTTTTCAGTAAACATATTGGAGTCGTTTAGCAAGGCATCCAATTTTTCCACAGTGACAGGACCGTTAAACTGGAAGTTTGATTGGTTTTGAGCGTTATCTTTCGCGAACGCGATAGAAGGAGCAATAGCTAAGGCGGCGATTGTTGCGATAATTGTATTCTTTTTCATGTTACATCCTCATCGGTTTGTTTTGATGGGGTCATTAAAACAGGGCTTGTTTGAACCAATGATGATTTCAACATTCATATTCTATTCATTTGCTTGAGTAAGTGGGGACGATGACGTTATGATTGTTCATCTTCCTCTATTCCTTACGAATGTTCATGAAATCAGCGATCCCATCTTTAATGGTTCAAGGCACCACTTCGGATGCCGGAAAAAGTGTCCTTGTGGCAGGTTTATGCCGTGTATTAGCAAGAAAAGGGATAAATGTTGCCCCATTTAAGCCACAAAACATGGCACTAAATAGTGCGGTAACCAAAGATGGCGGTGAAATAGGTCGAGCACAGGCCGTACAGGCACAGGCGTGTAATATTGAGCCAACCGTACATATGAATCCGGTTTTGATTAAACCTAACAGTGATACAGGTGCTCAGATCATTTTGCAGGGTAAGGCGATTTCCAATATGGATGCGGCTGGCTTTCATGATTACAAGAAAGTGGCGATGGACACGGTGTTAGATTCCTTCTCTCGTCTGACTCAAGAATTTGATTCGATCATTATCGAGGGCGCGGGGAGTCCTGCTGAAATCAATTTACGAGAAGGCGATATTGCAAACATGGGTTTTGCTGAGGCCGCTGATGTACCAGTGATCATTGTTGCTGATATTGATCGTGGTGGAGTGTTTGCACATTTGTACGGAACACTTGCGTTACTTTCTGAATCTGAACAAGCGCGAGTAAAAGGATTTGTTATCAACCGTTTTCGAGGTGATATTCGTTTATTGCAATCGGGCCTCGATTGGCTAGAAGAAAAAACAGGTAAACCTGTACTTGGTGTACTTCCTTTTCTCCATGGTTTGAATTTAGAAGCAGAAGACGCGATCACTGCACAGCAGGAGTTGCACTCTGAGGTAAAACTGAATGTTGTTGTGCCTGTTTTAACCCGGATTAGTAATCATACTGATTTTGATGTGCTGCGATTGAATCCAGACATCAATCTACGTTATGTAGGTAAAGGCGAAAAAATAGATAAAGCCGACCTGGTTATTTTGCCTGGGACCAAATCGGTCAGAGACGATCTGGATTATCTAAGAAGCCAGGGGTGGGATAAAGATATCTTGCGTCATATTCGTCTTGGTGGAAAAGTGATTGGTATCTGTGGCGGCTACCAGATGCTTGGAAACTTGATTGATGATCCAAACGGCGTCGAAGGCCAACCAGGTCAAAGCGAAGGACTTGGCTTGCTTGATATCACTACGACGCTAACTAACAGCAAACAGCTTACAAACACAAAAGCACAGCTTTCTCTTAACGGCAAAACAGCCAATGTAAAGGGTTATGAAATCCACGTAGGGCGAAGTGAAGTACGGGGCCTGCAACCTCTTACATTCAGTTCCGGTGAAGCGGAGGGGGCGATCAGCGAGTGTGGCCAAATCATGGGAACCTACCTTCACGGGTTCTTTGACGAGGCAGCTGTCTTAAGCCTGGTATCAGAATGGGTAAACGGCACCCAAATCAAACAACAAGACTTTGAAGAGTTAAAGGAGCAAGGCATTAATCGCATCGCAGATGCGATAGAACAACATGTGCGCCTTGATTTTTTGTTTAAATAGCCCATTAACTGATTGAACTTTATATTTAAATAACCTGTTCTTTCGCTTGCCTTGTATTGGAGTATCTCTATGAAAGCATGGAAACAGTATGCTTGCCTTACGGTAGTATTAAGCATTTCATTTTCAGCAAACGCATCAACGAACCTAAAAGTGTATGCAGCCTCTTCTATGACGAATGCGATTAACGAGATCGCGCAAAACTTTGAAGAAAAGTATGACGTTTCTATCACTCCCGTTTATGGTGGTTCTTCTGCTATCGCTCGACAAATTATCAATGGCGCACCAGCGGATGTATTCATTTCTGCGAACACGAAATGGATGGATTATTTGGTCGATAAAAATGTCATTTATCGTGACAATGTCACAAATCTAGTGCGCAATAGCTTAGTCTTGATTGCTCCTCAGTCTTCAGAATTAACCTCATTTAACTTTTCTGATGCAAAGGCATGGGAGAAGGCATTGCATGGAAATCGTCTTGCTTTAGGCAATCCGACGTCAGTACCTGCTGGTATGTACGCGAAAGAGTCATTGACTACACTGGGTGTATGGAAAGCGGTTCAAACTCACGTCGCACCAGCAAAGAATGTGCGCTTAGCTTTGGCGTTGGTTGAACGTGGAGAAGCGCCTTTAGGTGTGGTCTACAAAACCGATGCTCAGTTAACTGATAAAGTCAAAATTGTCGGCGAATTTGCGAGTGATACGCATGCGGCTATTGTTTACCCGGCAGCAATTGTGAATGATTCTACTGAGTCGGAGCAGTTCTTCCAGTACCTAAAATCGGACGAAGCCGCACGCGTTTTTGCTCAATATGGCTTTCAGCAATAAACCGGCCTTCAATTATAGGAACGAAGCGTGACAGAACTGGAATACCAAGCCTTAATGTTAAGCCTCAAAGTAGGCGCGTACGCAGTACTTTGGCTGATTCCTCTCGGCGTTTTTCTTGCTTGGCTACTTTCTCGAAAAACGTTCTTTGGTAAATCGATTCTCGATAGCTTAATTCATTTACCACTGGTATTGCCGCCAGTGGTAATCGGCTATTTATTGTTGATTTCTTTAGGACGACAAGGGTTCCTTGGAAAGTGGCTCTATGAAAACTTAGGGGTAGTATTTAGCTTTAATTGGAAAGGGGCAGTAGTCGCTTGTATTGTCGTGGCTTTGCCTTTGATGGTTCGTTCAGTACGCTTAAGCTTAGATAGCGTCGACCCTAAATTGGAGCACGCAGCCTCTACGTTAGGCGCTTCTCCTTTAAAAGTGTTTCTCACCGTCACGTTACCACTGACCGTTCCCGGAATTATTACGGGAACGATGCTGTCATTTGCTCGTAGTCTTGGCGAATTCGGGGCGACGATCAGTTTCGTCTCTAACATTCCGGGTGAGACCCAAACGATTCCGCTGGCAATGTACAACTTTATTGAAACGCCAGGTGCAGAAATGCAGGCGGCTCGTCTGTGTATCATTTCTATCGCGTTAGCCTTGTCTACATTAATGCTCTCTGAATGGCTAAATCGTAAAGCGGCAAGCAGATTGGGTGCGAAGCAATGACGATTAAAGTCCAATTTAAACAAATGCTTGGTGAGACTGACTTCGACATCAAACTTAAGTTACCCTGTAACGGAATTAGTGCCTTGTTTGGACGATCTGGTGCAGGTAAAACGACGTTGATTAACATCATCAGCGGATTGGTCACTCCAAGGCAAGGGTATGTTGCGGTTGGTGAGCATGTTTTGTTTGACAGTGAACAGGGAATTAACCTACCAACGCACAAGCGTGGTATTGGTTATGTGTTTCAGGATTCACGTTTGTTTCCTCACTATTCGGTTCAAGGCAATTTGTTATATGGCGTTAAAAAAAAAGATGACGAGTATTTTGATGCAGTCACCGAACTCTTGTCTATCAAACCGTTACTAAAGCGCTTTCCGGTATCACTTTCTGGTGGTGAAAAGCAACGTGTTGCGATTGCGCGCGCATTGCTATCTAAACCCAATTTGCTTTTGATGGATGAGCCACTTGCCTCACTCGATATGCCAAGAAAGCGTGAGGTAATGCCTTTTCTTGAGGAGTTGTCTGAGAAGGTAAATATCCCTATTATCTATGTCACACACAGTCTCCAGGAAATTTTAAGGCTTGCTCAGCACCTTGCAATTATTGACCAAGGTAAAATTTCGAGTTCAGGTAAGCTTGAGGAAGTGTGGGCTTCTCATGCTATGCGTCCATGGCAATCTTTCTCAGATCAAAGTAGCTTATTTGAAGGCCGGATTGCTGAACATCATGAACGTTATGCACTGACTTGTATCAGCCTTGCACCTAATGTACTCCTGTGGGTGCAAAAGATTGACGGAACACCAGACACGCCAATACGCTTGCAAGTGCGTGCCAACGACGTTTCTATCACGCTCGAGCAGCCCAAGGCGACGTCGATTCGAAATATTCTGCCTGCTATTGTCGATTCCATCGAAGTGTTTAACGCAGCCGATGACAAACAGAGTATTAATGTATCACTCAAGCTAGACGAGAAATGTTATTTGTGGGCAACGATCACACCGTGGGCCCTTGACGATCTCAACCTAAAAATTGGTAGCCGTGTTTTTGCACAAATTAAAGGTGTCAGTGTGACACAAAAAGATATGGCACTAGCGCCTCATTAACCGTTTAGACTGATTTACGCTTCATGATCAAAAAAGGCCGCAAAGTGCGGCCTTTGTTACTAGAAGAATGTCGGAATTACTTCGCGAATACTTCTTTGAATTCACGCTTAAGAAGTGGGTCACGACGTGCTTTCTTAAGTTGCTTAACCATGTCTTTCACACAGTTGTGAAGCACATTATCAAGTAGTTGAGCACGGTATTCTTCTTTATCTTCATCTGTCATGTTTTCTGGCAGATTAAGAGTCGGAAACTCTTCCATCACATTAATACCAGCGAATGCTTGGCCTACAGAAACTAGAGCATGAAACTGTTCAAAGTTGTCTAGAATGTTCTGTGCACTTGCTGGCATTTCGTCCCATGATTCACGTACCGCTTCTTCAGACACTTCATGGATAGAGGTAACCATTTCGAACATTTGCTCTGGAACTTCGTCAAATTCGATAACTTTACGTAGCTCTGGAGAAATGCTGGCTAGATCGATTTTTTTGCTTTCGCTGTTAGTTGCTTCTGACATGGTGTGTCTCTCATTACAAAAAGGCGGGAATATTAATACCAAATGCATCAAATAGCTATACCCATTAATCCACAAGATGACCAAAGTGAATGAGTTTGTTGAACTTCTGCTCACAGGCCATGATTAGATAGGGTAACGTCCAGTCTAACTGCTTTATGCAATGGATTCCGTGATATTCAAACAAAAATATAGCACTTAATTATGAGTCGAATGCAACAACTCTATGACTATGGTATATGTTTAATAAAGACATAATTAAAAATGGAACGCGTTATGCAACCGACAGGGACATCGATGCGAATCCTTCTGGTTGACGATGTTCAGCTAGACAGGATGCAGTTGGCTATTCGTCTAAAGCAACTTGGACATATTGTAAAAGCCGTAGGTAGTGGACTAGAGGCGTTAAATACCTACGAGAGTTTTGATCCGGAACTGGTGTTACTCGATATATCAATGCCAGATATGAACGGTTTTGAAGTCTCTCTTCATATAAGAGAAACGTTTCCGGATTGGATCCCTATTATTTTCTTGAGTAGTCACGAAGAGCCAGAAATGATTGCTAAAGCCATAGACGCGGGCGGTGATGACTATTTAATTAAGCCGGTAGATAAACTGGTACTGAACTCTAAACTTATCGCAATGCAGCGTATTGCTCATATGAGACGAGAGCTTAAGCAAGCGACAGCTCAATTGGAGCAAGTTAATCAACTTTTGACTCAGCAAGCGAATGAAGATGGCCTAACCAAACTCTATAACCGCCGTTATATCGACCATAAGTTGGAATCGATGGTTGCATGGCATGGCCGTCACAATATGCCAATGGCTTTGATTCTATTGGACGTCGATTTTTTTAAACCGTTTAATGATAATTACGGTCATATTGAAGGCGACCGTTGCTTGCAAGCGATTGCGAATCAACTAAAGGCGACGTTTTGTCGCTCTGGGGAATATGTAGGTCGATATGGTGGAGAAGAGTTTGTTGTGTTGCTAGGGTGTACCGACACTCAAACAGCAGAAAGAGAAGCCGAGCGTATACAAGAGGCTATGTATTTTCTCGATTACCCACATGAGTATTCTAGTGTGTCAAATAGAGTGACAGTGTCACAGGGTGTTTTTGTTTTTCAACCAACAGGGAAAGAAGTGCAATCAGACTTGTATGCAACCGTTGATAAAGCACTATATACATCAAAATCTTTGGGAAGAAACACACATACTGTAGTTAATTCTTTTTAAAACAAAGTCTTATGAATACCACTTTTTTGTTGCGTTGTCACGTTTTGGTAATTCTTTTAAAGTTAACTCAAGTAAGATAAGCAAACAATACGAACGGATGTCGCAATCGGGCGTATACCTTATACCTTTGATTAGATAGATAACATCGGGATAGTGGCAACGATGAGTGCAGTTGTTATGCTGATGGGGAAGTTCGGTTTTGTTTTAAACCCGGACAAGCTTGTTAACTTTCACTATTGGTGAGGGTCTAACGAAGCTTTATGCAGTTACGTCCGGCCTTTTTCGCTTTGTAAAGTGCTTCGTCCGCTAATTTAATGACGTCCAGAGGAGCTTGCCCATTCCGGCTATCAGCAACTCCGAAACTTGCGGTAACAAAAACCGACTTTCTTTTCGAACTGTTGCTACCACGACGTTTTTGTCCTTGTTTATGGTTCTCAGGGCGAGATTCTTCATCGCGTAATATCATCTCGTATTCTGCAATCGATTTGCGAGCTTCTTCCAAAAAGTTCTTACATTCGTCAGCGTATTTGCCTTTAAAAACGATGGTAAATTCTTCTCCGCCAAATCGATAAACTTTTGCGCCGCCTGGGGTTTTAGTGAGGCGCGAAGCGACCATTTTTAGAACGTCATCACCAGTATCGTGACCGTAGGTGTCGTTAAACTTTTTAAAATGGTCAACATCAAGCATTGCGATCGTGAACTTCTTACCCATGTGTTTTAGATCGAGATCAAGTGCACGTCTGCTCGGAATCAGCGTTAGGCTATCGGTGAAAGCCAGTTGATGGCTAGCGGAAGCGGCATAAATAATGATAAGCAGCCCTGTTAGCGTAAACATGGTGCTTGATATGTACTGCACATCAAAGAAAATGAACGTCGCAGACGCCAATACCATGGCAGAGTAGGTCATCGCATGGATAATTTCATTCTTCTTTAAAACAAGGATTCCAAGAAAACAGACAATACCCACGCAATATAAAACAAGAATTAAAGGCAGTTTAGAGACCGTCGGTACAATAAATAAAATACCGCTTGTCCATTGTTCAAACCCTCCTTCAACGTAATATGCTAGCGTTAGATAAGACCAAAGAGCGAACATTGCTAACATCAAGATGTAAGTCAACATGGCTCTGGAGTCAAAACCTTCTTTACTAAACAAAAATACCGTAAGAAACGAGACAGGAAGTAACGTGGCTAAAATGGTTAGCTCAAGTAAAGCGGTACCACTTTGAAGCGGGACTTGTAGGCGGTGCTGTATCACGAAATAGGCTAGCAACATTGCCAAGCACACCATGGACTCTCTGCCTTGCTTAAATGAATAACAAAGGAGTAGCGCACAACCTAATAGTATGTACGGCAAGTTTGCGGCAATGCCCCAGTTTGCCTGAGTCAT
This sequence comes from Vibrio sp. OY15, assembly GCF_000742455.1. Classification (NCBI taxonomy): domain Bacteria; kingdom Pseudomonadati; phylum Pseudomonadota; class Gammaproteobacteria; order Vibrionales; family Vibrionaceae; genus Vibrio; species Vibrio sp. OY15. The sequence continues at coordinate 241,051 of NZ_JPIL01000014.1, forward strand.
CTGAATAATGCTGTCCATGCCCGAACTCACTATGCCCAGTAGCAAAAAAGGGAATAAGAATCTGAAGCCTGATGAAGTCATTGACGATGAGGACATCTATTACAAACTGCCTGAAAATAGTTGACTATATAATTGGTTAGGTAAATCGTTTTATCAATATGGATATTTATCCGTTATTGAATTTCGAACTTTGAGAACTAGCAAGAATACGTCTATTTGTTCCTTTTCCCAAGTATTTTGGAAGACATTACGGCAAAAAGAGAGAGATTGATTAAATTAAGAGCAATCAATAAGTTGTTATAAACAAGTCGTTGCTATACTCATTTCATAGGAAAAAGGAGATTTACAGATGCAGATAAGCTCAGATGTGCACAATTACATGGAAACATTAGTAGGCCAGGTTCTCAGTTTGCCCGAATTTTTAGAACAGTATGACAACGAACAGTTAGCCGATATTGCTTGCCTTGCGCTTATCCAGCTCAAGCCTGTCTATATCCGTCATGATATTGATTTTTTGTCTTCACTTCCTGAACAAAAATTAAGCCAGTTTAAGCAAAGCGCGGATATAGCGGTGAAAAACGCCGCAGAAATGGTGAAAGAAGACAGGCGTAAGAACCGAGAGTATGATGTGCCTGTAATTTTTTCCCATACTAGTTATGATGATGACAAAGAGTTGGATTGGTATGAAAAACCGATCCTTAACGTTAATATCAAGTAAGAGTCGCTCAGTTGACTAGTGAGTTGACCCAAGGAGGAATCGTGGGATTTTTTTCGCGTTTGTTTGGTGGTAGTGAGAAAACCGCTGAAGCTAAAACTATCGAGCCAGTTGAGTATAAAGGTTTCTTTATTTACCCAGAGAGCCTTTCAGAGGGCGGACAATATCGCATCGCTGGTCGAATAGAAAAGCATGACAATGATGAAGTGAAAACACATCGGTTTATTCGCTCCGATTTACTTGGCTCAGAGCAAGATGCCAATGACCTTATGTTGAAGAAATCTCAAATGTTTATTGATCAAATGGGCGATAAAATCTTCGACTAGCAATTTACTGCAATTTGATTCCAGTCATCTTAAAAAGAGCCATTAGTGTATATGCTAGTGGTTCTTTCTTTTTAACGCTTAAATCTCTGTTAAGTCAGTATTTAATCGTTACCTGGTTAGACCTCAGTCTAGTACGGTGTTGCGTTGTTATTTTTCGAGCACAGAGCGACAATCATTCATTACTTAGCGTTATATGTAATGAAATTTAGTATTTAAATTACAAAACACTTGAAGTAATGAGACGCGTTCGATACAAACAGAATAATAACAGGGCTGTTAGTCAAGGTGTTATTGTGCAAATGGGTGTCCCCAAACATCATCTTTCGTTTGCAATTGTCTTGCGTGGTAAACAGATAGAAATAAAAAAGAATTAGAGTAGAGCGACGCTCTGTTTTGGGACTAATTTATTGATATGTATACAAGGAGTATGCGTTTTGCAAATCGGTGTACCTAAAGAGATACTCGCGGGTGAATCGCGAGTGGCTGCATCGCCGAAGTCGGTTGAGCAGTTAATAAAATTGGGATTCGATGTCGCGATTGAATCCCAAGCGGGGGTGCTAGCGAGTTTCGATGATGCCGCTTATGAAGCAGCTGGTGCGAAAATCGTTTCTAGTGAAGAAGTTTGGGCATCTGGCCTTATTTTAAAAGTTAATGCGCCAATTGTGGATGATGAGCAAGGCATTGACGAAATTGCGTTACTGCAAGATGGATCAACACTGGTTAGCTTTATTTGGCCGGCTCAAAATGCTGAGTTGATGGAACAACTTTCAAGTAAGAACATTAACGTTCTTGCCATGGATTCCGTTCCTCGTATCTCACGTGCACAAGCCTTAGACGCGCTATCTTCGATGGCTAATATCGCTGGTTATCGTGCAGTGGTTGAGGCAGCTCATGAGTTTGGTCGTTTCTTTACAGGTCAAATTACGGCTGCCGGTAAAGTACCTCCAGCGAAAGTATTGGTTGCGGGTGCTGGCGTCGCTGGCTTGGCGGCTATCGGTGCTGCAGGTAGCTTAGGTGCCATTGTCCGTGCGTTTGACGTCCGCCCAGAAGTAAAAGAGCAAGTTGAATCGATGGGCGCTGAGTTCCTGACCGTTGACTTTCAAGAAGAGTCAGGCTCTGGGGATGGCTACGCAAAAGAAATGTCTGATGACTTCAACAAAAAAGCGGCAGAATTATACGCAGAGCAAGCTAAAGATGTTGATATCATTATTACGACCGCGCTCATCCCTGGTAAACCTGCGCCGAAGTTGATCACCAAAGAAATGGTCGACAGCATGAAAGCGGGCAGTGTAATTGTTGACTTGGCAGCCGCTAATGGCGGTAACTGTGAATATACAGTGAAAGACCAAGTTATCATGACGGATAACGGGGTAAAAATTGTTGGTTACACTGACATGGTTGGTCGTTTGCCTACACAATCTTCTCAGCTTTACGCGACAAACCTTGTTAACCTTCTAAAACTGCTGTGTAAAGAGAAAGATGGCAACATCAATATTGATTTTGAAGATGTTGTTATCCGTGGCATTACCGTGGTGAAAGAAGGTGAAGTTACTTGGCCAGCGCCACCAATTCAGGTTTCAGCTCAGCCGCAAGTGAAACAAGAACAGCCTGCGAAGCCAGAGCCTAAAGTAGAAGAACCTACGTCTCCAACGAAGAAAATTATTGGTGTGGCAGCGGCTGTTGGAGCCTTTGCATGGGTTGCATCGGTTGCTCCGGCAGCGTTTCTTTCTCACTTTACTGTATTTGTTCTAGCGTGTGTTGTCGGATACTACGTAGTATGGAATGTTACCCATGCACTTCATACTCCACTAATGTCAGTAACGAATGCTATCTCTGGCATTATTGTCGTTGGTGCATTACTGCAAATTGGACAAGGTAATGGCGTCGTTTCATTCCTATCTTTTATTGCCGTATTGATCGCGAGTATCAATATCTTCGGTGGTTTCACCGTCACCAAGCGTATGCTTGAAATGTTCCGCAAAGATAAATAGGAGTCACAATGTCTGCAGGATTAGTACAAGCAGCTTACATTGTTGCTGCATTATTTTTCATCATGAGTTTGGCGGGACTTTCAAAGCAAGAGTCTGCTCGTAATGGTAACTACTACGGTATCGCTGGTATGACGATCGCGCTGATAGCGACGATCTTTAGCCCAGATGCGCAAGGTTTTGGTTGGATCATTATCGCGATGGCGATAGGTGGTGCGATCGGTATTTTCTATGCGAAGAAAGTAGAAATGACCGAGATGCCAGAACTGGTTGCGATTCTACACAGCTTTGTAGGTTTAGCTGCGGTTTTAGTTGGCTACAACAGTTACCTAGATGCGCCAGAAGCAGCAACACATGCTGAGCATGTTATCCACCTTGTAGAAGTATTCTTGGGTGTGTTCATCGGTGCCGTAACTTTCACCGGTTCAATTGTCGCATTTGGTAAGCTGCGTGGTGTGATTTCTTCGTCGCCACTTAACCTGCCTCATAAGCACAAAATGAACCTCGCAGCGGTTGTTATTTCTACGCTTCTTATGATCTACTTCGTAAAAGCAGATGGCAGCATGTTCGCTCTTATTGTGATGACTTTGATCGCGTTCGCATTCGGCTACCATTTAGTCGCTTCAATCGGTGGTGCTGATATGCCAGTTGTTGTCTCTATGTTGAACTCATACTCAGGTTGGGCAGCAGCGGCAGCAGGTTTCATGCTCGCAAATGATCTATTGATTGTAACAGGTGCTTTGGTAGGTTCATCAGGTGCGATTCTTTCTTACATCATGTGTAAAGCAATGAACCGTTCGTTTATCAGTGTTATTGCCGGTGGTTTTGGTCAAGAGATAGTGATTTCAGGTGACGAAGAGCAGGGCGAATATCGTGAAACAACGGCTGAAGAAGTTGCAGAGATGTTGAAGAACTCAAAATCAGTAATCATCACTCCAGGATATGGCATGGCAGTAGCTCAGGCACAATACCCTGTTCATGAAATTACTGATGTACTTCGTTCACAAGGTATTGAAGTTCGCTTTGGGATTCACCCAGTAGCGGGTCGTCTACCGGGGCATATGAATGTGTTACTCGCTGAAGCAAAAGTACCGTATGATATCGTTCTTGAAATGGATGAAATCAATGATGACTTTGCAGAAACCGATACCGTATTGGTTATCGGTGCTAACGATACGGTCAACCCAGCCGCACTGGAAGATCCGAACAGCCCAATCGCTGGTATGCCCGTATTGGAGGTATGGAACGCGAAAAACGTAGTGGTATTCAAGCGCTCAATGAACACTGGTTACGCAGGAGTACAGAACCCACTGTTCTTCAAAGAAAATACATCAATGCTATTTGGTGATGCGAAAGAAAGTGTTGAGTCTATTTTTAAAGCACTTTAACCATTCTTGATTTAAAACTATACAGGGTCAGCAATCGCTGGCCCTTTTTTGTTCCGTTTCAATGTTATAGTAATGCAAATCCTTCTGTTAGCAGATGTCAATTGCTTGTAGATTGATGTATAGTTTTGGCTAATGTAACAAGTGACGGTAACAGTTTGATTAAAAAGTTTTTGCTCGGTTTTGCAACTGTATTGCCGCTTTTTTCGGCACCTGCATTTTCCGATTCACTACCAGAAAGAATAGATACGTTTACAGAGCTATTTAACTATGAAGTAGCTCTTAAGTCGTACGATATTCGTATTCTGCAATCAAATTATCCTACCAAGTTACTTGCGCCAGATTCGCTTCTGCCGCAAACGTCTGACTATCCGTTAAAAGATATCCAACAGCTTTACAGCTTGGCGAATACTTGTCGTGGCAAATTACCATTAAGTCCTTTAATTACTGAGCCTTTAGTATTTACAAGAGCGATTTGTAAAGGGACGCAGCTGACACCTCGTTGGTTCTCGCGTAGTGGTCTCATTCACCCTGGTGGTGGGACGTACGCGGCACGTTATGTGGATAAGTATCCAGAACTCAAACCCAAACTATCTCAGTACATGCATATAAAAGAGCGTGATAACGAGGAAGGGGATGAGTTGCTAGAAAGCTTGAAAAACATGGATGACGACGCCATTAATGCTTTGATTGCAGGCGCGAGCATGTTTATTGAAGGTAACGAACTTTGGCTAAGACGTGGTGACCGTTACTTTGTTTTCGAGAAAGATATCTGGCAAGAGAACGTAGCGAATGCGGGTCTGTCATACGCTCTAGCCTCTCAAAGCAAAAGTTGCTTTGTTAAACGAGGCAATATTTGTTGGGATGTAGAAGATCACTCGCAAGTTCTGCGGATCAGTATGATCATACTGGTAATCGCCAATATTCTTTTGGTGATTGGTTGGGCGGTGTACCGTTGGAATAGCAAGCGAGAAGAACTACGTAGTAGAATGCTCGTGTTGCAAATTTTAACGCATGAGCTCAGAACACCGATTGCATCTCTGTCACTAACGGTTGAAGGCTTTCGTCGAGAGTTCGAGCATTTGCCTGAAAGTGTGTATGACGAATTCCGCAGATTGTGTGAAGATACGCGCCGCCTGCGTCAATTGGCAGAAGCAAGTAAAGATTATTTGCAATCTGATAACCAAATGCTTGCAACAGACTGGGTACCATCCGTTGCAGATTGGTTAGAATTTAAGATCGAAGAAGAATTTGATAGTGCCGTGCTTTTTAACATCAATGAAGATGTGGCTGCTAAAGTTAATGTGTACTGGTTAGGAACTTGTATCGATAACTTGCTTCGTAATGCGCTTAAGTACGGTGTCGCACCGGTTGAATTGGATGTCTCAACTAGTGAAGAAAAAATAGTATTCCAAGTCCGAGATGCAGGAGGCCTAACGGCTAAAGATTGGGCAAATTTGAAGAAACCGTTCGTAAGTAAGAGCGGGTTAGGACTTGGATTAACAATCGTTGAATCTATGGTAGGCCGCATGGGCGGAAAAATGTCCTTAATGGGACCACCTACAACTTTTATATTGGAGATACCTTGTGAAACAGACACTGCTTCTCGTTGAGGACGATAAAAACTTGGCTGACGGCCTGTTAGTAAGCCTGGAACAAGCAGGATATGAGTGTTTACATGTGGAGCGTATTGCAGACGTAGAGCCACAATGGAAAAAAGCTGACTTGGTAATTCTCGATCGCCAACTCCCAGATGGTGACTCTGTACAATGTCTCCCAGAATGGAAACAGATTAAAGACGTACCAGTTATCTTGTTAACGGCACTTGTTACCGTAAAAGATAAAGTTGCAGGCCTTGATTCCGGCGCGAACGACTACTTAACAAAGCCTTTTGCTGAGGCGGAGCTTTTTGCGAGAATCCGTGCACAGCTACGAGCACCGGATTCAGCAGAACAAAGCAACGCTGATAAAGTGATTACAAAAGACTTAGAGATTGACCGCTCGACTCGTGAAGTGACTTATAAAGACGAGCTAATTACGCTTACTCGAACAGAGTTTGATTTGCTGCTATTTTTGGCGTCAAACTTAGGTCGCGTGTTTACTCGTGATGAGCTACTTGACCACGTTTGGGGTTACAATCATTTCCCGACAACACGTACGGTTGATACACATGTACTACAGCTTCGTCAAAAACTGCCAGGACTGGAAATTGAAACACTTCGTGGTGTTGGCTACAAGATGAAAGCATAAGTCGTAATGAAAATACTACTCCCTGTAGTTGTCTCATTAGCGTTAGTGAAACCAGTCCATGCGATGGACTGGTTTCAAACTAACACGCCTTTAACACAGGCACATCAACACTTACTTGAAGATGATCTTGCGGGTATGTTCAACTCTCTTGTTGAACTCTGGCAAACGGAACCAAGTAAAGATTTGACTCCTCACCTTAATGATCTTCTTGGTCAGTCACTATCTAAAAACTGTGGCAAGGCTCTCACTGGTGTAACGCTGCCTGATTGGATAAGTGGTGTGAACGTTATTCGTCAGACTATTCAAAGCCCTGGGCGAGATACATTTAGATTGGTAATCAAGCTAAGAGCTACAACTGACATCGAAAATATTTCATTTAATCGATGGGTGGATGATTCTATATCCGCGGACAGTTCATTCAGCTATGAACAACAGCCGAGCGGGACAGAACTTGCCAACGAGCGTAGCTACTCGAAACGCTATAACTTAACAGGTAAACTTGAAGCTGGTTTATATCACTTAACCGTTGTTTCTACTGATAAACAAGAGTATCGAACTTGGGTAATACTTGGAGATTCAAACTCTTCTCAATATGTTCGTTGGACATCTAAAGAGAATTGGAAAGTAGAAAAGAGCGCACTTCGTAATCCCCATTGTCCATTACCGCAACTTGAAGTCGGTTTGTATGACTACATTGATGGCCAGTACGAGCAAATGTGGAAAAAGACTTACGAGTCTAACTATCCAAATTCATTGGAGCTAGCGGGTGTCCCAAACGATAGATACGTATTGGCGGTAAGTATCAATAGTCGCCGTTGGCAGGGCGATATAATTGTTGAGCAGGCTCAAACTATTAGCCGAACCTATGATCTTTCCCAGGAAGAATAGTTAAAGAAATACTACTTGTGCCGATAAAGGTTCAGGACGAACTAAAATCACAAGTGTAGTATGAAAAACAAATATAAAATTCTTGCCACTTCTGTTGCTACTATTCTTTTCACTAATGCTGCCTCTGCTGCTACTTATGCGATAGAGGCTCGTAGTGATGCAATGGGTGGCGTTGGTACCGTATCAGCAACTTATCTAACTGCGCCTTTTTTCAACCCCGCTCTTACTGCGATTTATCGCCGAAATGACGATGCAGGCATGATCGTGCCAAGTTTTGGTGGCAGCTACGATGATCAATATGATCTAGTTGATGAGATCGAACGCATCAGCAAATTGGCAGACGTCGATGAAATCAAAAAATCGATGGATGCTATCGATGGGAAAAAGACAGACTTTGATCTTGGTGGTGTCGTTGCCATTGGTATTCCCAACAAATTCTTATCTGCAACTGCATACGGTAAGTTATACACTGAATCATTCGTACAACCAAATGTTGATACCTCAGGTACTAATCCATTAGATGATAGCTATGTACAAGGTGTTTCTATTGGCGTGGCTGAAGCTGGTATTTCACTTGCTAAATACACTAATTTCATGAACCAACACCTTTCTTTTGGTGTTACTCCTAAACTTCAGCGTATATACACGTACTCATACGCCACGAGTTTTCAGAATTTTGATACTAAAGACTTACGTGAAAATGAGACCGCGGAAACGATGTTTAACTTAGACGCAGGCGCACTTTGGTTCTTTGGCCCATATCGTCTCGGTATTTCAGCGAAAAATTTGATCGGAAGAGACGTTAAAACAAAATCATTCCAATATGGCAGCGATACGATAAAATCATACGAATATAGCATGCGTCCTGTATACACCGTTGGGGCAGGGATTGTTGCCGATTACTTTACGATGAGTGTTGACTACGATCTTAACGAAGAAAAACGTTTTTCATCCTTTGATGATAATACGCAGATGATTCGAGCTGGTATTGAGTTTGATATTTTGCGTCAAATGGCATTACGAGCAGGGTATATGAAGAACTTAGCTCGAAGTAATGACGAAGGAACCATTACTGCTGGTATCGGGTTGTCCCCACTTAAGTTGTTCGAATTGGATATCGCAGCTCAGTACACAAACGAGAACGCTATGGGTGCATCCATTAATTTCCTTGCGACCTATTAATTGAATCGTTATAGTCAGCTCCTCAAAATGAGGAGCTTTTTATGTTTGACGATTTACCCCCTCTATCTCACCAAGAGCAACAACAAGCTGTAGAGAGAATTCAAGAATTGATGGCGAAGGGCACAAGTACTGCAGAAGCTATCAAAATTGTTGCAGAACGGATTCGATCTGAGTACGCAGAAAAACAACAGCAACAAAACTAATCAATTCATGGACAGGGCATACGCCCTGTTTTTTTGCCTTTCTATTTTCTATTCCTTTACACTCCCAAACACCACCCTGGTTACGCTGTAACTAAAATTTACTATACCTCTATGATTGTAATCTTGTGCAATTACCTTTAAAACTAAATAGCGGGTTAGTAAAATTTTACCTCATCATATTAACCTTGGCTTACACAGTGCAGGTAGTTAGGCATTTTTTAAAGAACTTATAAGTTAAACTCTATTATATCAATTGTTTACCTCGGTCTTTTAATCTGCCAACCATATTGGTCGCGATTGATCTTGTAATTTAATTACAAAGCCCAAGAGAGCTTCGTTCTCAGACAGAAGATTATGCTAAAAAAAGAAAAAAGAGACACCGTAACTTATAACGATAATTAAACCAGAGTTATTAAATAAGCGATATAAGAACAGTAAGCACTCGCAGACATATGTAATAGATGAATCGAAATTCATCTTATTGAGCTGCTTTTTTAGCCGAAATACGTCTCCTGGATTTGAGCGGAGCGTTACATATTGAATATGCTTAATCTAAAGTAGTTTTACTAAACTAGGCGACGTTGAAGTGGGTAATATGAATCCTCAAGAGTAGTAGAAATCAAGAGCAGTAACGCGCATTACAACGTAACGTTTCCTGGCATCCTTCCTGTTAAATAGTCCGATAATTAGAGAAGAAATTGGAAAAACATCGTTGATCTTTGGATGAGAGGAAGCAACAAGGTTGTAATGAAAACTATTTGCCTGTTTTACACTAAACTCCTTTAACTATCATGTAGCAGTAGTTTTGATGTTGTGTTCGCTCTATGTGGACTAGACTTAATATGAGAACAAAAACTAACCTAGGGAGGAATGATGGGTTATAAGCACGTTTTGGTTGCTGTCGACTTATCTCAATCTAGCCAAGCCGTTATCGAAAAAGCAATAATGCAAGCAGATAACTCAAGCAGCAAACTCTCATTTGTTTACGTAGATGTTGATCGCATAGTCATGGAAGCGAAGGAAGAGCAAGAATTGGAAAGAAGGCTGCAAGAGCTCGCTGATAAATGCTTATATCCAGTAAACGAGACCATGGTAGTAATCGGCGATCTTCATATAAAACTATCGGGAATCGTCAAAAAAGAGGGGATAGACTTAGTTGTATGTGGTCATCATCACAACTTATTGAGTCGCTTTTTTTCATCGATACCAAAGGTTGTGAACGAGGTTGAAGCTGATTTATTAATCGTCTATTTAGACGAGTGATCGACAACTCTTGTTCGCACTCATCATTTTTTGTCACTAACAAGCCGAACGTTTATGTTCGGCTTGGTGTATCGGTGATAATAAAAGTTTTTAGCCAGGAATGATTGATGCCTCATGAGATAAAACAGATGCAGACTCCGCGTTTGACTGCAGATCAAAATGTACGTTAACTTGCACGCCTTCTCGCTCAAAAGTGACATCATCAAAATCGGTCATAGCGATTTTGAATCCATTTCTAGCAAAAAAGCCAGTCACCATAGTTCGCTGCTTAATTTCTAATGCAGACGCGAGTAGCTTATCCATGGCATTCTCCTTGGTTATTGTGGGGATATGGGAAGAAGATACACATAGATTGGTATGAAATCAATTTTATATAAAGTTGCTTTTGATGAAAATTTTAATGTAAGTCAATCTATCATTTACCCCACGTGATTTATTCCACGCAAAACCTTGATAACAAAGCGGAAGAGCATCCCACATTGTGATAGCAAGCATAAAGATGGGGGTGTTAATAAATACCGCCGAAACAATATGTTACAAAGATTAGCGTTAGGCCTAGTTGAGTAGACAACGCAAAATTCTAAATCTGAACAACCGCCCTAAAATGACTCACTCTTCAATACTTGTGATAACTCAGACCTAATAAAAGTAGATATCTCGGCTAGCTTTCTTGGCAAAGGGTTTTGATAAGGGTAGGCCATATACATGGAACGTTCTATATCAAAAGTTTGCGATATTCGGATGTTTTTGTCTATATAGTTACTTTTAACAAGATAGTTTGGAATGACACCAACCCCAACTCCCTCAGAAACAAAGTTTATTAAAATAGAGGTGTTATCAACTTCGATAACATCAGTATATTGACTTTTAATTGATTCCTTATTCGAATGATGTTTGTAGATTAATAGTGTTTTGTGGTTGGCATTACTTACCCTAGATATCAAAACATCACTATAATCACCAAGTTTATGTGCAATAAGAGTGTCATCAATAACATTATTAAGCCTAATCGCTAAATCTACATTGCTTTCTAATAAATTTTCTACATTGTTACTTGACGATATTTCAAAATCAACTTTTGGATATCGTTCTTTTAAGTCTTTAAGAACAGAACCAAAAATAGAAGAGGCTATAGAGTTGGGCATTGTGATTTTAAACTTTCCATCAATGCATTCACTCAACGAGCTAGCTCTGTAATTTAACTCGTGCAAACTCTCTAACGTCTTGATAGCAAGCTCTCTAATGCTTTCGCCATGATCAGTTAAAACGAGTTTCCTTGTTGTTCTGTGGACGAGTGTTACGCCAAGTTGTTTTTCTAATGCTGCTAGCTGCCTGCTGACTTGAGCTTTAGACTTTCCAAGTTCTTTTGATGCATCTGTAAGAGAGAGGCGTTTACAAATGGCTGCAAAGCAGATCAGCTCATTGTTCATCAATTCCATGATTGTTACCTTTTTGCAACTCTGAGTCACGTTGTCTTTTAACTGGTGGGAAAGTATAACTTGCATCATCGGAGGGGGACAATGATATTTAAAAGCCGCCATGAAATAATGGCAGACTACTATCTTAATAAAACCATATTGGATATTAAGTTAAACCGATATCCTGAAGGAATTAACTCAACCGGATTAAATATAGAAAATAAAGATTTAAAAATAAAAAATTTGTCTCGTGAACTTACTAAGTTGGATTCGGGTGATTTAATTATTTATTGTGCATCATTGATAATGACTCATTCCATATCGGAAAAAGTAATAATAAAAGTTGAAATTGATTCTTTAAATTATAAAGTTAAAAGTGTGAGGATATTTAAATATGAAGACTGCAATACAAAATTCGAAAAGATCTGTTTATCAGAAAGATACATTGTATAGAATAATAAATAATATTAGTACTTTGTATACCAAATCACTAGTAAAATTATTTGGTGAAGAGTTGAGAATCCATCATTGCAAACATAAGATTAATGTAAGAACCACTAACGAGTTGAGTGAACATATGAAGAAAGATCTAGGTATAGATTGAAAAGTAGAGAGTTTATATCTAATAGATTCCTTGTTCCTATAAAGATAATATAGTACTTACACGTTTGGGTTAAGCAAATGCGTGTCCATGTTGTCTCATATTGAATGAGCAAGATGCAAAACCAACGTGCATGGTGTCAGATACAGAAGTGGTCGCTGTGGTGGAATCGAAGTTCATGGCCCATACAAGACAGCTGATGAAGCTTGCAAAGCAGCAACAGCCAAATACGGTGTAACTAAACTGACTTCACCAATGCTAATCTTCTAACTCTTAAGTTCGCATTATATGTGAAAGGGTTAATATAGGTTAGACAGGGGCGCCTGCTTGTAAGGCATTGATTAAGCGGGGATTATTGTACTTATCATCTATCAAACCGAACACCAAATTTTGATCGTCTAGTTCCAGTAAGTCAGCGATTTTAAAGGCTATTTCCCAATCCATAGAACAGCTACCCGCGCGCCAGTGGGCTACGCGACTACGACCAACGCCAAGTTTCTGAGCTAGTTTGTAGTCTGAGCCCAGTTCGTACTTAGCTTTTACTCTGTCTAAAAGTATGTTTGTGTAGTTCATTTAGTAACTGTTTAAAAAAGAAACAAGATTGTTAAATTGTAGAGCATCTTACGTGCTATTTCAGTAGTTTAACTCGTTTGTACGTTTAAAATAATTCGTTTACGGTTGCCATGTTCAAAAAAGAGACAGCTTGCGGAGGCTATGAACATGGAACGTATAATCTCAAACCCAATTCACTTACCTTGCCCTGATATGGCAGGGTGTGCAAATCCAGACCCAATCAAAACGGCTAAATCACTGCGTAAAATCGCAGAATTACGCGAGAAGTTCGCCGAGCAATTCCCTAAGAAGAAACAGACCTACATTCCTACACGTTTTCGTCAGGGGGTTGTAGCATGAATCTTAGTATCTGGAAATCGCGCCGCAATCAGCGCCAACTTGTTGCATCACAAGACAACGGAACTCATATCTACTTCGATAGTTTTGAGCTTGAACCCGTTGAAGCCTCACTTTGGCTTTACCAAGGGATGACGCTTGTCGCTTGCATCAAAGCACAAAACGACACCTTGGCCGATATTACGACTACTGCTAACCGTATGGCGACACTTGGCGCGCAAAACAACGGCCAACCACTACACGAAATCCGCAAGCAAGATGAAGCGCCCCAAGCGGGCGCGGATTCTTCCCTTTAATCAGGGGGATGTATGGACTTCGACACCAAAGCCATAGAAATCAAGATGGCGGGCAAGACGTTCGCCAATGATGCCATTCATCAAAGCGCCTTTTCACGCCGATTCTTCCCACGCTTACCCGCGATAGTTCGCAATGATGTGCGCCGTAAAGTTGAGGCGCGCACACAGCGCCAAAACGCCACACGTGAAAACGTCATTAAAACCGCCAAAGACGCGGTGAAATTTGGCTTGAAGTGCGCACACCATATCGAGAATCGTTACTCGTTTGTCGACAGTCGCAAGGGCGCGCATAGCGAGCCATTGACGCACAATATCTTGATGCGTGACGACGCGCTGACTAAGTTCGCGGAGAAGTACGCTGACCAATGCGCCGAGATTTTATCAAGCCTAAATGCCGAAGGTTACGCCTCTTTTATTGAGGCATTAGCCGCGGTTTATTCTGAGCAAAAAGCGTTACTTAAGACTATTCACATTAAGCCGCCTTACGTAAATTTCAACGCGAAAGACGTTGAAGTGTTAGAGCAAATGCTAACGGCCGCCGTACTCAAAATGCAGTCGGAAAAGTGGGTCGAACGTCGTTTGCTGCGTCTTCGTGGTGACTACATCGAGTACGCCCAAATCACCATGAGCCGTGTGGGTGACAAAGGCCATCAAAGCAAATACGTGTCAGAGATTTCCTTTAGTAACTGGAAGCGCAAGCAGCGTGAATCCGAGAAATACATGAAGTCGATGAGCGTGTACAACGAGGAAACAGGCGAGCACTTTCCATTAGAGGAAGTGGCAAAGCGCACCATTGCTAACCCTGAGAACCGCCGTATTGAAATGATGGTTCGCTCACGTGGCTTTGAAGAACTGGCCGACGAACTGGAATACACCGCGCTTTTCATTACGTGGACACTGCCGAGCCGTTATCACCGCAATTCACCAAAGTGGGACGGCTCAAGCGTCAAAGACGGACACGCCGAATTAATGCGCCAATGGTCACTTGCTCGCGCTAAGTTGGCAAAGTTGGAGATTGAATACTTTGGCTTTCGTGTGGCCGAGCCACACAAAGACGCAACCAGTCACGCGCACTATTTCTTGTTTTGCTCTCACAAAGACAAAGCCAACATCATTCGTATTCTACGCGGTGAGGCGATTGCGCCAGACCGTGAAGAACTGGGTGACGACATCACGCCACGCTTTGACGTAAAAGAAGCCGACCCAAGCAAGGGCGGCGCAACGGCTTACATTGCCAAGTACGTTTCGAAGAACATCAACGGTAAACACATGCCAGACACCGAAGCCGAAGAAAGCGCATTTAAAGTGCGCGCTTGGGCGTCGGTACATCGCATTCGCCAGTTTCAGCAATTTGGCGGTGAGCCTGTGTCTTTGTGGCGCAGTTTACGCCGAGCGACAGCCGAACAAACCCAGAAAGATGATCAACTAGAAGAACTGAGACAAGCGGCAGACTCATCCAAATGGGCGCTGTTTTGTCAGTTAGCTAAGGGCGCGAAGTTGGCTTACAAAGAAAACAAAAACGACTACGGCGAGCCAATCAAAAAAATCATTGGTTTTGAGTGGTGCGGTCAAGTCATCGAAACCGCTAGCGAGTGCTATTCGCTCGTGCAAACGAAAGACGTAAAGCGTCTTTTAAAAAGTCGCGGAGCGACGTCTTGGAGCACTGAAAATAACTGTAACTCCCCACTCATTACGGAGTTGAAGAAGCTCACCGGATGGAGCTTTGAGGGAGTGAAATGCCTATTAGAGCCGTTGGCGAATGGGGCGACAGTTTCCATCGACCAATATTGTTCAATCAAATTACAAAACAACACATTACGACTGATTTAACCCGTTTGGGATATTGCTTGCGACAACGATTTCAGCAACTAGGTAAGGACAACCCAATGAGCACCATCGACAAAATCACCCAAGAAATGGAAGCCGAAGTGAAGCGCAGCAAAGGCGGCGTGTTTTGGCGTCTATTGCTGGTCTGGATGAAAGAAGTCAACAAACAGATTCAGAAAAAACCGAACACCGATGAAGAACTAGCCGAGGCTTAAACAATGGAAATGCTATCTCTTAAAGAATGTCAGCAAGCAATGGCCGCGCTCGATGCCGCCGACAAACTCAACGCCAGTGTGGAAAAGGAGTTGAGCCAGTTTAAAGAAATGGACACCAACGCAATTATCAAGCGTGCAAGCAAGATGCTCATGACGGGTAATTTTTCGCTTGAAGCGTTTGGTTTGAATCCGACGCTATTTCAGCAAATCGAGCAGTTAACCAAGCTCAATAACAAGGTGCGTGAAAAATATCGCGGTTGTGTGCAAGGCAACATGCAGCAATTGGAAACAGTCGAGGCGACCGCCGATGAGTAAACATCCAAACCCAATTCGTGGGCACGTTTCGTGCCCCGTTTGTCATACCGCTTCAACCGTGCATCGTGTTGGTGAGGGCAAGTTGATTGCCGAGGGCGAGCCAACCAAAAACGGGCGCAACTTAGGGCTGCTGTATTACAAGTGCCCAAACTGTGGCAACAGCCCAATGAGCAAGAGCATTAACGCCTTTGTGGAATCCAACATGGTTGACTCGGTTGAACAACTGGAAGCGAGTGACGCGGTCACAATTGACGCCGAATTGCCAACGGTTGAGCCAGTAGCCGAAACCGTTGTAAGCATTGATACGCCTAGCGTTGAAGTAATTGAACAGGTTAACGCGCCAAGCGTTGAAATCGAGTCACCAACCGAACCAGAACCCGTAGCAATGCCCATTAAAAAGCCGCCGTTTCCGGTGAAAAAAGTCTTAGCGGGGATTGCGTTTGTTGCCTTGTTGATTTGGGCAATCCGTCAACTGATGCCAACCAAACAGCCAACCGAACAGGGAGAGCCAATCAATGCAGGGTGAAATTGAAAACCAACCAGATATGGACGACTGGGGCGACTTCTCCGCGGTTATCAGCGGATTGGAACAAACTGAAGTCAGCGAGTTAACCGACTTACCAACCGAAGCCGCCAACGACGACAGCAAACCTGCGGGCGAGATGTTTCAAGGCGCATTGTCGGTGTTGTTCACCATTGCCGAGCAAGCCACGACGATTATTTCCGGTGTGGATTTTGAGTTTGACGAAAAAGGCAAAGCGGCGGTGATTGATGCGGCGTTGCCAGTGCTTGAAAAGCATGGTGACACGGTCACGTCAATGTTCGGTAATTACATGGAAGAAGCGGTGCTTGGCTTGGCGGTGTTGTCGCTGGTCTACAGTGCCAAGAAAACCATGGCATACCAAAAAGAACTATTAGCGATAGAGGAGAAAAAACAGCGTGAGCAAAAAGAAAAAGACGCCGCTTAAATTCCCCAATCCGGTCAACTCGAACCCGTCACACGATGCCGGGCATGTGATTTACGTGGCGGGCACGGGCGGGGGAAAAACCTCCGCCGTTAAACACTTGGGGTTGGTGCCAAAGGCCGCGCAAGCGGTTTTTTTTGACCCATATCGAAACTACGCGGGGGCAAAATTCCGCGGTCAACAATGCCTTGAAACCAGTTCTCGTGTGGCGTTCGTCAAAGCCTTGGTGATGGCACGCAAGCGTGGCAAGTCGTTCAAGTTAGCCTACATCCCCAAAGATGGCGCGTGTAGTGAGGAACTCGAATTTTTCAGCGCGGCAGTGTGGGCGGTCGGTAACGGTGACGCTGACCAACTGCATGTGATCATCGAAGAGCTGGCAAGCTGTGTCGAGACGTCCGGCAAACTGAAAGGCAAGGCGGGCGAATTGTGGCGCGGTGGTCGCCAATATGGGCTTGTGCTGCACTCGATTTTTCAACGCGGTCAGGAAGTACCAAAAACCGTGACCGAGCAATCGCCTGTGTGGTGGATTGGTGCGGTTAACTCAATGGCGGATGCGCGATGGCTTGCCGATAAAAAGGGCTTGTGTGTCGATACCTTGGCGGGCTTGAAGTCCGCCAAGCACAACAAAGCCGCGATAGGCAAACCGATTGCCGAATATATGCTCGTTCGTGACGGTATCGGCAACGTGGAAAAGTCCTCATTTAACTGTCTGACCGGAACGATTCACCGCTAATTTCAACGCTCATTCAACCTATAGGTTAGCCACTTAACCTATAGGTTGCTCCAACTTCCAAGCCCGCCCGTTTCCCTGTTTCATGAAATCACTTTTTAACCGTGTACAACCGAAAGGAACACCATGAAACAGCAACATAAAAACCTTTTGATGGCACTGATTATCACGCTCATCGTGATTGCGGCTATCAACAACATCAGCGTACTGACGCCAGTGCGTGAAACCCTTAACGGCGACAAAGGATGGTTCTAATGGAAGCGTTAAAACAGCCTTTTAACCCACGTCCACGTGAGCTTGACCCAGTTGAAGGTGTGAACTGGGGCAACCAAGCCACATTGCGCTTGGTATCGGGCCCAACTTACCAAAACATCGAGCTAGTCACTGACATTCTTGACCCTGCGGACATTGAGCGCATTGCGGTCAAAGTGAACGGTCGTGAAATTGTCAACGTGACAGGTCAAGACCTTATCGACTTGCAAGAGCACAAGAAAGAGTACGTGCAAGCGGGTCGCTACGTGTTGAACTTCTCTGACATGACGATGCGTACAAAACTGGGTATCCGTACAGGTGAGCTTGTGACCCTACAGGGCGAAATCTGGTTTATGTACATCCAGCTAAAAGCCAAGACAGGGACAGCGGCGCCAATGATTCGTGCTCGCGCTCATACCACCGCGGCGCAAACTCAGCGTATCTACATGCCACGCCTTTACTCACAAACGTGGTACGCCGCGGCAAGTGGTCGCACGCCGTTTGACTTTGCCGAGCGTAGCGCGGCGCTGTCTATCAAGCGTTTGCACCTAAAAGACAACACGATTGAACGTGTTCGCGTCCTACGTGATGAACGTGAAGAGCTCAACGTCAACAAAGCCGATAACGCCTATGACCTCGCGGCAGCGGGTCGTGAGCAAAACGCGGGCTTTTTCTCGCTGGACTTCACGCGCTGCGGCTTTGGTAGCGAAGCGCGTCTACCAACCGCGGCCATGAAACAACTGGCGTTTGAAGTGGAAAAAACGGCGGCGGGCAGTATTCCGGTACTGATTGAAGCCATCGAACAAGTGGCGGTGCCTACCGCGCAGTAAGGGGGCGTTATGGCGCAAGAGCAAAGCATGTGGGGTTCCATTTGGGATGGCGTGTTAGAAACGGGCGGCGAACTGCTGACCGACGTCACCAACTTGGGAAAAGACTGGCTCGGCGTAAAGATTGAGAACGAAGCTCAACGCGTCGAATCCAGCAATCCAGATGAACAGCGCAAGCACAATAACGACTACCAACAACCCACAGGTGAGCCTGTTTACACCTCCGCGTTTGCGGGGGTGACAACCACGCACCTCATGATGGGCGCGATGCTGTTCGTACTGTTGTTATTGGCGGTGTTCTACGTCGCTAAGGGGAAGAAGTAATGCCGTTTATTCCATACCTAATTGCAGGTGCGGTCGGCGTTTGGGCGGGCGTCAAAGTGTCGGGCGGGTTTGACCGCATCGGCTTGGTGCTCGCTCTGCTTCTGGTTTGTTACATCCTGTACAAGAAAGGATTCAAATTATGATTGGTGGGCTATTAGGTAACTCCGGTTCGATGCCAATTAGTGCCAACGGTGGCCCCGCAACCAGTGGCGCCAATGGTAAATCGGGCGGCAGCCTGTCAGTGGGCAGCATCAACATGGGCGGCGCGAGTGTGTTTAACCCGTCCACGTTGATGATGATTGCAGTAATTGTGATTGTGGCGGTGTTGCTATGGAAAAAGAAGTGATTGAAGTGGTGACACAATCGAAACGGGCGCTTGGGGAGCTCAAGCCCGCGTTTCGTGCTTGCCCACAGGCTTACACCGAATTGTGTAAAGCGGTGAATGAGGGGCGTGTGAGTCTGTATCGCCTCAAAAGCGCCGATTGTTCGTTAGTGATTGCGGGTGAGCGTGACGGTGACAACTACTTTTTGTGGGGCGTCGCGGGTCACGGTCTGCGTTCGGGCATCAAACAACTGGTTAATGTCGTCAAAGCTGCGGGGATGCAATCTTTATCGGCTGATACGGCGTTTCAAGGCGTGGCGCGTTTGGTGCGTTCGATTGGCGTCACTGCCAAGCAAGACGGTGACTTTATCCGCTTAGATTTGGGGGTGTTGTAGATGGGCAGTTCTAAATCCAAGTCGAGTAATACCAGTAACACCACTAACGTCAGCGGTCAGAACGCCATTAGTGGTGACAACCTCGGCGTTGCCATTTCGGGTGTGAACAACTCGACCATTAACACCACCATGACCGACCACGGCGCCGTGACTGCCGCCATGGAGCTTGGCGGGGAAATGCTCAACAGCAATGAGCGCATTTCGCTGGAAGCCATGGACACCACGCACGACATCGCCGAAACCGCGATTGATGAAGTGGTCGATTTTGCGGGCAGTTCATTGGCAACTTACGCCTCAACCAACAGTGAAAACCTCGATATGTTGGCGGGACTGGCGGGCAGCCAAGCGGCGCAAAACTCAAAGAACCTAGAAGCCATGATGGATTTGGCGAAATTCAAACAGGACGGCGGGCAAGTCGAAACAAGCAAAATGATGGTGGTATTAGCAATCGTGCTTGTGTTGGTGCTTGGCTACGTAATGGTGAAGAAACGATGAACACGCAACTTATCGCGGGTCAAGCCATCCCGCTAACGCCTGACGGCAATTGGCTGTATCTGAAAGCGGCGCAAGCTGAAATCGAAATCTATCGTGAATCGTCCGGTGAGCGCGTCACGCTTGGCAAGTCGTCGGTGTTTAACGTAGGCGAGGGTAAACACCTTGGGCGTTTGCTTATCTCTAGCCGCACCGACAACGAAATCGAAATTCAGTTTGGTTATGGATCATTTATGCCGCCTGTTGAGGGTCAAAGCGTGGTGGTTCAAGCGCTGCCGAATGTGGTGATTGAACACATGCCAAGCGTGACGGTTGAACACTTACCCGCGGTAGAAATCGCGCCCAATCAACAGCTGGCAGTGTCCGCGCTGCCTGCTGTTGAACTGGCAGCCAATCAGAAATTGGCGGTGACGTCATTGCCGTCGGTGGAAGTGTCCACGTTGCCCGCGGTCACGCTCGAATCAACGCAAGTGGTCAAAGTGGATGAGCAAGTCAGTAGCAACCTTATCACCGAAGCCGTGAGCGTGTTTCCGCACAACATGGCACAAAACGCCACGCGCAAAGCCATCACGATTAAGGCGTCGAAAGCCAACACCGCTTCGGTGTTTGTTGACGCGTTTGAACTGGAAGCGGGCGAGCGCATCACCATTGAAAGCACCGCCGCCATGACATTAACAGGCGCGGCGGGTGACACCGTCACGATTATGGAGATTTAACGCATGGGACAAGTACGTGACAATCTGCCAAACGGCAACCCACGCAACAAAATCGAATACTTGGCCGATTGCATTGATGATGCCAAGGCGAGCGCAAGCGGGGAGCCGCCGAAAAACTTATTGGTTAACCCTGATTTCTCAGCGGCTCAGTTAGACATCAACTGGCAATCGGCATTCTATGCCCGATGGACAACAGGCGCATTCACCTACGAAAACCAAAGCGCCAGCGAAATGCACCTAGGGCGCAGCTTTGGCCGTCCCGCACCATTTGGTTGGGGCGTCGAAGTCTTTGCCGAAGCGCGCCACTTTCACGCTGCGCACTACAACACCCGAGGCGGTGAAGTAGAAAAGCGCGACCCAACGGCAAAAGCCACGTTCTTTATGATGGGTGGCGATAAAGCCAAGACGCTGCATTTCAGTGTATTTAGCGCACCAATGGAAACCGAAAAGGTGCTGGAAATCGTAGACGGTAAAGGCGTATTGCTTGACCTGTCGTACTCGGTCTATCTGAAAATGCACGACGACACGGTTTACCACCGCTTTGGTGTGGTCGAACTCGATGCAAACGGCGACTTTGTGGATTACGTGGCAACAAGCATGACCGCACAACCAAAAGCGCCGGATTTTGTTCATAGCTGGATTCACGGCGTGAAACTTAAGCCAGGGGGCATTTATGCCTTTTTCGTTGAGTCTGACATGAACAACGGCAGAAAGAGCACCGCGTTTACAGGCGCAGGCGTATTCCTAAACCCAAGCCAAGCGAATGTCGTCCCAGACCTAACACCGAGCCCAGTAGCAAAAGACACGATGCGCTGTGTTGATTCGTTAGGGCGCCTGACGAAAGCAGAGCTGACAGGGGGCGTGAGTGTCGATGTGGGGCGCTATTCAATGCCGTTTGGCATGGAGAAGCACCTGATTTTCTGTAACTGCCAAATCACAGGAACGACAACCGAGGCACCTTACAGTGCATCGACCATTACCAAAGTGAATCACAACACGGTACAGGTGCAAGGTGATACGGCGGGCGGTCAATCACACGCGCATTTGATGGCGTACTACTCGAAAACGCCCGTGCACTTGAATTACTTCAACTCAGTCAACTATCAAGCGGTGTAGTTATGCCGTTGTTTATCTTTGTCATCATACTCTTAGGGATTGGAGCGTTTACCATGACGACATCAACCACATCAAGCGTTCGCGGGATTCGCATTCATAACCCGCTTAACATTCGCATTGCGGGCAATGCATGGAAAGGTAAGGTGACGCCGTCACGCGATAAAGCCTTTGAAACCTTTAAAGCGCCCGAATGGGGCTTTCGTGCGGGGGCGATTTTGCTGCGCAACTATCAACTACGCCATGAACTGCACACGCTGACCGAAATCATTCACCGCTTTGCGCCACCAAACGAAAACCACACCGCCAACTACGCACGCTTTGTTGCGGGGCGCGTGGGCGTCGGTATGGATGAGCGCATCGATTTGGTGAACAACAAACCGCTGTTGGTCGAAGTGCTTCACGCCATGAGCATCATGGAAGTCGGTCGCCACTACAGCAAACACACGGTGCTGAAAGGCGTCAATCTGGTTTAGGAGAAACACAACATGTTTGAACGTTCTACATTAAAAGGCTTGGCGCTACTGGGTTCCGTCGTCGCGGCGGTCACTGGCTACGGTCACTTATTCAGTGTCGAAATCACCGAAACGGGCGTTAATCTTGGCGGAGCTGTCGGCTTGGTCATTCCCGCCGTGATTGGTGTGTACGAAGCACTGCCGGACAGCTGGAAACCGAGCAAAAGTGTAGGGGCTTGGATGGAAACCGCCCTAGTTAACGCCTTGTCGGGTCTGGGCTTTTCGTCGGAATCGCTTGTGATGTTTGCGCTTATGGGGATGAATCTGAAATACCAGATTGCTATCAATAAGCAGTTAACCCAAGGGCTGCAAGAAGTACGAGAAAGTGTTTTGGTTCTAACGGCCACGCGCAACAATGAAAGTTAAGTCTTAAACCGTGCGAACTGGTTCGAAACGTCATTAATGACGATTTACACAATGAGTAGGGAGCCGATACTTTTGGCGGGTCGATTGACCTCGACAGGCTTCAAACGAAAGCCACCAAAGCAGAAGCCTAAAAAAGCCGAACCCTTAGCGATGGGGTTCGGCTTTTTGAATTCTAAATGGCTCAAATTCAAGATAAACAAAAACTGAACCAAAGGGATTTGGTTCAGCGCGCAAGTTGTCAACTAGTGGTGCTTTTCTTTACTGTCTTAGCTTTTTGCTTGAACTTGTCATCTATTGTTCCCATTGCATGGAGGCGACCAAGCAACTTCGAAGTAATAGAAGAGGACATTGCGTAAGGCATATCTTTAATCTCAAACCAAACCCCAAGCTCTTCGTGCATCTTACGATGTTGTTCATTTCGAACTTTAATGCTTTCACCCTCAACAACCACACCAGTGACGAGTTTAGCTTGGTTGGATTTGTAGAGCTTGGTTTTAGTAGGATGCATGATATGTCCATGTTTCGTGATGATTTTTTTAGCAGAACTTCTGAATAGCTTATTCACCTGCATTCCAGAAAAGGTGAGGTCATCAACATATACAGTCATCGTCACGTTATGTTTTGTAGATAGAGCTTCAAGCTCAGAGAACATTCTAATATTTGCCCAGAAGGCCAAAGGCATGCTTATTCTGCTGCCAGTAGGGATGTGCTTGTGACAAGTGCATAAGTCGGCAAGTATTTCAGACACATCACTTGAGCACTTCATCACGCCGTAAAAGAAAGAGAAAACCATGTCCCACGTTGTTGAAGGGAAAAAAGACTTTACGTCTGTTGCCAGTAAAGGGTACTTATTTTGATGCTGACGAGCGTTGGTAATGTTAGAGTGCTGTTTCTTACCTGAGTGCAGATATTGTGGGGTTGAGATACGACAAAGCAGACTCGCAATACGAGTATGAACAATGTCCAAATCACGGGCTGGCTTCTGAATTTTTCGAGCTTTTCCTGACTCGCCTATATCGTCAAACTCAGAATAGTTACCTTTATCTTGCCTTAACTTTTTAAGCTTATCTGCATCAACATCAAGTAGTTTTCTTAAGACTTTCTTGCTAGTCAACTTGTGAAAAGGAGAGTCTTGAAGTGGATAAGACTTATTCTTTGTTTCTAGTTTAAGCTTCGATTTTCTTGTCATCTTTTTCTGCTATCCATTCCAAAATTGTCAATGCCTTTCCAGCTAGCATTGATCTGATTTTATTAGCATTTTTCCCTTTCTTAGTGTTTAAGCTATCCGAAAAGAATATCAATGATGAAACAGGAATTTCGAAGGTAGTAGAATACTTTTCAAGTACGTCTTTCGTTACTGGGGATGTGCCAGACTCTATGGCTATAAGTGTTTCTTTTGACATATCTAAACGACGCGCTGCATCAATTCGAGACAAGTCGTGATATTGCCTGATGAGTCTCAAAGCTTTAGCTATCATTAGTAATAACACCTTGAGTTCGTTGGAGAAGCTTGAAACTAGGGAGAGCGCCTTACTCGCCCCCCTCAAACCAGTTGATGATGTTAGTAGCGATGTTGAAGACCCTTACGAGTCGCCAAAACCACTTAACCAATGGTTTTTCTTGAGGGTGGTTTTCTTGCGCTTGCTGGTTGGTACTTACACGATTAGTTTTCATAATATTTTCTCCTATACCTCTGAACCCGCGACAATATCATTGCTGCGTACAAATTCAGAGTTCGCCCTATAGGAAAAGGATTAACCAGCACAAGCTCCCGTTCCACGCGACTTTGGGTCGCCCCAAAGTCGCGAATTCCCCATGTCCATGTCATGCAACACTCACGCACGCACGGTGCAGCGGTGGAGCGACGGGGCATGTGGGGGGAAGTTTTTAGAAAGTACAAGACTTTCCTCGAGCACCTAAGTAACTCAATTTATGGCGTATTTTTTATCCTTCGATGTAAATACAGGATATACAGTATGATCGATCATATAATGTGTCAATATGCAGTGTGTGCGATTGGTCATAAAGCATGCAAAAAGTGTGTGTTTTATTTCTTTTGTGAAGGAAGCCAAGGGGCTGACTTCATCCGGCGGCCGCCACGAAACGGCAAAACGTTTTCTTTAGCGGGATAAATCTTGGGGTACTCAAAGTGTCCGTACATTTCCACAAACTGACGATGTTCGTCACGCCAAAACACAAAGCTTTCCAATTCTTTAGGGCTGAACTCACGACCAGATGGTGTGATTAACACAGCGCGTTGCTCACAAACTCGAAACCCAGACCAACGAATGTCATTAGGTAAATAGCCAAGTGATTTGATGAGTAGAAGTTTTTCCGCCATCGGATTCACCGGAACGGTGCCATCTAACCAACGAACAACCGTCGGCTTGGTAACGTGAAAAACTCGGCGCCTTGCTTAAGGGTTTTAAATTCGCGCCAGAATAGAGTGCAGAATGATTCGTGAAACATGACAACGCTCGCAATTTGATGAACAGACTAAAATTATTTTTTTCTTGTTTTTTCGCCTTAACCGAACGCCTCATAATGTGGCGGTAAGGGGTTTGGGCGAGTTTTGTAGATTGCGGGAAACAATCGCCAGTAATAGTACAAACGACTTAAACGTTTAAAACTCACAAAATTAAAATTTACGGCTTGGTTATCAGACACTTATGAAAGGCTTAATCAAAGAGTTAGACTTTGTTAACAAAATACCCCTTGGTGCGTATTATATGTGTTATGTTAAATTACTTGGTTTACTTCCTAGGTTCATGAGAAACCAAAAATCAATAAGTTACCTCCTCTCACTTTCACTTTACAAAAAAATGTTCTGAGTCTACTATTTGTTCATGAGTCTATGTTCTATGTTTACTGTCAGGTTCATACTCAGTGTATTTAACAGTATTCAGATTTACCATAAAATAGCTAATATCAATCTATCAATCTACGATTGCTTGCTCTTCAATTAGCAACTTATAAAAAATGGCGTCTATTTCTTTAGACGCCATTTTTGTTTACTGGAAATATTAAATTAGCCACCGGCTAATTTGACTGTCATGCCTTTCTTTTCAAGATGTGCCTTGATCTTGTCTCTAGCATCACCTTGAATCTCGATATTGCCATCTTTTACAGAGCCACCACAGCCACAGACTTTTTTGAGTTCTGCCGCTAATAACTTTAAAGGTGCATCATCCAAGTCTAAACCTGTAACAATGCATACGCCTTTACCTTTACGGCCTTTCGTTTGGCGCTGAATCCGAACAACACCATCGCCTTTAGGGCGAGATACTTTTTCTTCTTCCGGTTTAATTCGACCGGTTTCTGTTGAATATACCAGAGTCATTCTATTGTTTCTTTTGTTGTTGAGCTTGCATCGCTTTTTGCTTTGCAACCAAATAAGCTTCGATATGGCGTTGAATAGCGGCTTTACTGCCCTTAATCAGTTTACCATTAAACATACAGTACCAAGAGTTAGGTTGGCCTGTATCGTTTTGAATAGTATAGCCGTTAAAGACCTCTGATTTTGCAACACCAGTTTGCTGCACTCTTTGTCCGAGTGAAGCAAACTCTTTGGGATCAATAATCGATGCGGTGTCACACCACCAATCAATGCTTTTCTTTACCGCCGTCAAACTGCCCTGTAAAACGTGGTTCTTGATTTTAACCTTCCAAACACTGCCATCTGATCCGACTGACTGCAGGTTAAAACCTCTATAATTTGAAATCGCCATACCACTGAGTCATCTGTTTAATGCGTTGATATAATCATAATTGCTACTGAGCAATATTCAAATACGGCTTGAATAATCCTTGCTCTAGAAAACAACTTGTATCATAAAACGCGTCTCGATAACGTTAATCACTTTGCACTGTTTATACAATCTTCCAAGAACTCATGAAATTTGTGCCCGTTGTTTTGAAGCATTTTAGGGAACATTGAGATCGGAGTCATTCCTGGAAATGTGTTTACTTCGTTTAAGTAAATCTCATCATCTTCCGTTAGGAAAAAGTCGATACGAGATAAATGACGAAGATTCATTTGTTTAAATACCGTCTCTGACGCGTGTTGGATGGAATCTAATTGTATTTGAGTTAGATTCTTCGCCTCAACTTCTGTGAGCGAGTGACTTGAACTGCTGTACTTTTCATCGTACGAGTAAAAAGCACCATCAGGCGCGATGACCTCGCCTGGCTTAGTGATATGTAGTTGGCCATTCATCTCATATGCAGCAACTTCAAGTTCTCGAGGTTTTACTGCTTTCTCAACCAACACTTGGTCAGAAAACCCAAAAGCATCATTTACTGCATTAGAAAGCTTGTCTTTTTCTGTGACACTGTAACAGCCAACGGAAGAGCCTTGGCGAGCGGCTTTAACAAAAACTTTTCCCCACTTTTCAAAGGCTTTATGAGCTTGAACGTGAGCTTCTTCATCGTTTCGCGTTAAGAATAAGTATGGCGTATTGGGTATGCCGATAGCGTCGTACCAAAGCTTAGATGTGATTTTATTGAAACTATTGCTACTCGCTTCTGGCCCGCAGCCAAGATAAGGAATACCTGCGATTTCAAACAGAGATTGAATGTCGCCTGTTTCGCCAGGAAAACCATGTATACAAGGCACGATGAAATCAATGGTTTGATTAGATTCACTTGAGCACAACTGCTTGGTATTGAGATCCAAGTAAACCAACTCACCTTGGTTGGTCATCCAACCTTCGTTTTTTATTTCTACGCGTGTAACGTGAACGTCTTCAATAAGATTTAGTTGTTGTTCGACAAAATTTGCAGACAATAATGAAATCTCGTGCTCAGAAGAGCCACCGCCGCATAGTAAAAGAATATTTTTAATCATGAATCCATCTTTCCGTGACCTACAAAAGATACTATTTATTATGATAAACCTTTGAAGTGTGACGTACAGTAATTTTAATGTGAGGAATGTTGTTCGAATAGGATTTGAGCAAATAAATAAGGGAGCTATTCGCTCCCTTATTTGATGTGTTAATTTAATTTGTTAAGCGTTGGGTAAGCTGAGTTTTTGATTGCATCAATGCTTTTAACAAATGGCCTTAACTGCTGAAATTGAGCTGGCAAAGTCGAAATCGCTTGCTTGGCTTCTGCGCTTGTTGCGTAGTCTCCGTACAAAACTGAGAACCACTTAGTACCGTTTACAACTTTGTAGTTTTCCCAAATTGGCTGACCGTTCTGTGGCAGCTTATTTGCAAACTGATCGACTTTCGCTTGGCTACCCACAGCTGCGACTTGAATGGTATAGCCGAATCGTTGAATGCCAGCTTGCTTTTTACTTGGTGGTACGATCTTAACTGGCTTCGCCTGCTCTTTTGGCGTTAGCTTGACTACTTTCTTCTCTTCAGGCTTTGCCGTCATTTTCACAACAGTTGGTTGTACGTCTTTTTCTACTACAGCGTTTTCAGACGCCATAATTGGTTTAGAGATACGATCTGATTTGTAGTCCTCTCGGTAACTTTCTGAGGTCACATCCGTGATGTAAGTTTCAGATGCACAAGCAGAAAGCAGAACTGACAAGCCGATGATTGCGATTTTTTTCATGAAGTAACAAATGCTCTGGATAAATATTACGATAAATCATGCCGATAGCAGGGCCGTTTATCAAGCATCAAATACAATAATCTGTGATTTTGATGTGATGAATAACACAAACTCCATAAGCATCGTACACATTTTCTGCAATGTCTGGTCTGAAGATGTTTTATCAGTAAATTATTCGTTTATGATTGATATGAAACCGAGAAGCCAACGTGACTTACAAACGGCCAGGAGTCAGCATGAATAAATTACATAAACTCTTTAAACCCAACTCTGTGGCCGTTATTGGGGCATCTCAAAAAGCATTGCGAGCAGGACATGTTGTGATACGCAACCTTCTACAAAGTGGATTTGGTGGCGCGATTATGCCAGTAACGCCGCGATATAAAGCCGTATCTGGCGTGATCGCTTACCCTGATGTAGCTTCCCTGCCCTATACGCCAGATATTGCAATTTTGTGTACGAACGTTTCACGTAACGAGCAATTGCTTAAAGAGCTAGATGAGAGAGGCACACCGTTTGCGATTGTTATCTCTGATGACCCTAATCCTTTAGATATCTCATCATTGAACATTCGAGTCTTAGGCCCAAACAGCTTAGGTATCATCCTTCCTTGGCACAATTTTAACTGCACGTTTTCCCCTGTTGCAGCTAAACCCGGAAAAATTGCTTTCATCTCACAATCCGCGGCGGTTTGTACCACGGTTTTAGACTGGGCAAATGATAAGAACATTGGTTTTTCTTCGTTCATTTCGATTGGGCGCGGACAAGATATCGATTTTGCAGATTTGCTCGACTATTTGAGTATGGATGGAAACACTGAAGCTATTCTGCTTTATGTTGATAATATCCAAGACGCTCGCCGATTTATGTCTGCTGCGCGCGCCGCTTCACGTAACCGACGTATATTGGTGCTAAAAGCGGGCCGCTCTAAAGAGATGAATACTTTTGAGCAGCAAGACGGAGATACACTTGACGTAATTTACGATTCTGCTATTCGCAGAACTGGTATGTTACGAGTCAGCAATACGCATGAGCTTTTTGCCGCGGTAGAAACACTCACGCATTCTGTGCCACTTCGTGGAGAGCGTTTAGCGATCATCACCAATGGCGGCGGCCCTGCTGTTATGTCCGTTGATACTTTGATTGAACGTGGTGGCCAACTCGCAACGCTTGATGACGCTTCCATTGAGCAATTACAAGCAGTACTTCCATCCAACTGGCGTGCTCGAAATCCAATTGATCTGTCTGGTGACGCAACCCAAAAACGCTATATTGATACCATTAACGCACTGATGAATAACGACTGTGCAGATGCGATATTGATTATGCATAGTCCTTCTGCTGTTTCTGATCCTCTTGAAACTGCTCAAGCCATTATTAATGCAATCAAATCTCATCCTCGGCATAAGCATTTTAATATCTTGACCAACTGGTCAGGAGAACAAACGTCGAGAGAAGCGCGACTGGCATTTACTCAAGCAGGTATTCCAACCTATAGAACACCTGAAAGTGCGGTTGTAGCATACATGCACTTGGTCGAATACAGACGAAACCAGAAACAACTAATGGAAACGCCAACGACGGCAGAGCCATTACATTCTGGAAGTGTGAGTTCAGCAAAAGAGTGGGCAAATGAACGACTACTGGATAAAAACACAGTCACCTTAGATACGCATCAAACCAGCCCATTATTTAAGCTGTTCGGGTTTAACGTTTTGCCTACGTGGATTGCATCTGACGACATTGAAGCTGTTCATATGGCAGAAAATATTGGATATCCTGTTGCGGTAAAATTGCGTTCTCCAGACATTCCTCATAAATCGGATGTTCACGGTGTTGCTCTAAATTTAAGAAACAGTCGAGAAGTTTCCAACGCAGCGCTATCCATTTTAGATACCGTAAAGCTCAGTTACCCTTCCGCCAATGTACATGGGCTGTTAGTACAAGGGATGGCAAAGCTCGGCAGCGCTGAAGAGCTACGGATTAGTATTGCAGTAGATAAAGTCTTTGGACCAGTGATCTTGCTTGGTCAAGGCGGCTCTGAGTGGAATATCGCCCAAGATGCCGTCGCTGCACTTCCTCCTTTGAACATGACGCTTGCGCGCTACCTTGTCGTTGTTGCCCTAAAGTCTGGAAAGATTCGCCTGCAGAAACACAAAGATGCGCTCGATATTACTGAGTTGTCGAAGTTCTTGGTTCGTATCTCCCAAATGGCAGTTGAGATACCAGAAATACAAAAACTGGATATCCATCCAGTGCTAGTGTCCGGAAGCGATTTAACTATCCTTGATGCAGATGTCACACTGTGTAAATACGAAGGAGACGCCCAAAAACGGCTAGCGATTCGCCCTTTCCCGGCAGAGTTTGTCGAAACTGTAACGCTTCGAGATGGCCAACCTATCCTGCTTCGTCCTATCTTGCCTGAGGATGAGCCGCTGCATGCTCAATTCATTAATAGCGTATCGAAAGAAGATCTCTATAAACGTTTCTTTTCTGAAGTTGGAGAGTTCAACCATGAGGCTTTGGCAAACTTTACTCAAATCGACTACGACCGCGAAATGGCGTTTGTTGCGGTAGCGTTTAATACTGACGGACCGTCTATCATAGGGGTAGCCCGCGCATTGATTACACCAGACAATAGTGACGCTGAGTTTGCTATTTTGGTTCGTTCAGATTTGAAAGGAAAAGGTTTAGGCAAAGTGCTGATGCAGAAAATAATCAGCTATTGCAAAGTTAAAGGCACAAAGCAAATGTCTGGAATGACCATGCCAACAAACAGAGGAATGTTGATGTTGGCTCAGAACTTGGGGTTTGAGATCGATGTCCAGTTTGCAGACGGTACGGCAGATATGGTGCTCCCTTTAAATTGAAAAGCGCAGCATTAGCGATGACTTTTACTTCTTACATTCGATAATTAATGGGAATCTAAGAAGTAAAAGTTACGTTGTTACTTTAGTTTCCAATTCTTTTTTAAGTACTGAATACACCAGGATTTTGCCTCACCCATAGTGTTCCGGCGCCATGCCAAAATAATATTCATCGGCTGTTCTTCAGTGCCTTCGATTCGTTTCAATACACCACTATCAATAAGAGGTTGTGCAATTTGGCTTGGTAATGTACCAATACCTAAACCTGCAGTGAGCGCTTCTACTTTTGCCGTAAAGTTGGTGACGGTCAAGCGAGGCTGTTTTTGAATAATATTAATTGAGAGCGCGGGTTGCTCACGTGCGGTATCTGCAATAGCAATGATCCGATACTTTTCTCGCGCTGCTTCATCAAACTTACCACTACGCTTGTGAACATAGTGATCAGCGGAAGCTACCCAATACATACTCATTTTACCAATTTTTTCTGACTTAACTTCTTGAGGAAGCGTATCCAGTGATGGGCAAATCAGTAAATCAGCTCTCCCCGTATTCAACGACTCCCAGCTACCAGCCAGAATCTCCTCTTGCAGCCTGACTCGAGTTGAGCTGACCTCGGCCAGCGCATCAACCATCGGGAAAAAGTTGGATATAGGAATAATGCCATCGAAGGCAATGGTAATATCCAGTTCCCAGCCATTCGCCAATAACGTTGCATCGTTCACTAACTTTTCACTGGCTTGTAAAATGGCTCTTCCTCTTTCAAGAATAAGCTTACCTGCTTCAGTAAAATGGGCTTTGTGACCAGAGCGATCGAAGATAATAATGTCTAAATCTTGCTCTAGTTTCTGGATTTGATAGCTCAGCGATGACGGGGCTCTGTCTAACTCATTCGCAGCAGCAGCAAAACTCCCTCTTCGATCAATAGCATCTAGAATATGGAGTGCTTCTAACGTAATTGGACTCTGCACATGGCCTCTCTTAATGTGACATTTATCACATTCGTTGTATTTGGATGAACTTATCAAGAACTAACGACAAATTATATAACATATTGATAACTAAAGACTAGGAATGCTAATAGCCTAAGAAGAAGATTCAATACAAATCAATAAATGACAATGGTAATGATAGTAATTACCATTTAGATCCATTAATATCCGCGTGTTGTTACCTATTATGGATCTAAGGTATTGAAGCCAATGTATAAAAAATCAATTTTGTCAGCCTCCATTTTAGTTGCCCTTTCCCATACTGCTTATGCGGAAGAAGCTTCTAAGTTTGAAGAAGTCGTTGTGTCGGCCACCCGTACCAACCAAACCATAAACACTGTTGCTGCTTCTGTTGCTGTTGTATCAGAGAAAGACATCGAAGAAAACATGGTAAAGGACTTGAATGATCTATTCGAGTATACGCCAGGTGTTACTGTTAATGGCACTCAACGCCAAGGCGTCCAAAGTATTAACATTCGCGGGATGGAAGGTAAACGAGTTAAAATCTTAGTAGACGGTGCATCTCAACCAGGTGTATTCAGCGGTGGACCATATTCGTTTATCAATTCTAGTGCCGTTACTGTCGACCCCGATATGCTAAAGAGTGTCGAAATTGTTAAAGGAGCAGCTTCTAGCCTACATGGTAGTGATGCAATTGGCGGTGTTGTCGCATTCGAAACAAAAGATCCGAAGGATTTCCTCAAAGATGGCAAAGACTTTGGTGGTCAAGCTAAACTCTCTTATTCATCGGAAGATAACTCTTTTAGTGAGCATGTAGCTTTAGCAAAGCGTTTCGGTAGTACAGAAGCACTTGTAGCCTTTACACGCCGTGATGGTGCAGAGCTACAAAATTTCTCTAAGGCACCTTACGATAACTATTCTGTGGACAACCAAGATTATTACAAAAACGATCTATTGGTAAAACTTCAATCTCAATTGAATGACGCTCATCGCTTGGAGTTTTTGGGAGAAGTTATTTACAACGAGACTGACTCAGAGATCGCACATAAAAGTTACAAAAACTTCAACGCTGAAGACACAACCAAGCAAAATCGCATTGGGCTCAAGCACATTTGGTTTGCAGATGCAGCTATCTCGGATACGATCACGTCCAAGCTTACATGGATTGGTAAAGAAGAAAACGGCGTCTCTAATCGCTTTATCGAAGCTAGCCCTGGTTACCCACCTTACGTACCGCCTAGTGGTGACAACCAACAGAAAAAAGATTACGAATATACTGAAGACAAATTTGAATTCGAAACTCAGTTAGATAAAGAGATTCAAAATCACTATATTGTTTACGGAATATCGTACAAACATAGTGACATCAGTAATACCAATCGCGAGTTTAATTCCGATCCTGGCACGCCAGATACTGTTTACGTTTACACACCGGATGCAAAAGAAGAAAGCTTTGGTTTATTCTTGCAAGATGAAATTTCGCTTCTTAATGACAAGCTAATTCTGACTCCAGGTGTGCGTTACGATTACTTCTCTACTAATCCTTCAAATACTTCTGAAGAGTCATTCGAGAAGTTTAGCGACTCTGCATTAACTGGTCGTTTAGGAGCAACTTACTCTATATCGCAACCAGGCACGATCTTCGCGCAAGTGAGCCAAGGGTTCCGAGCGCCATCGTTCGACGAGCTTTACTACACCTACGATAATCCGGCTCATGGCTATACCAACCGCCCTAACCCAAATTTGGGATCTGAAAAGAGTTTGTCTTATGAGCTTGGTTACCGTCATAACACTGCAGCGTCGGCAACTGAAGTAGCGTTCTACTACAGTGATTACAGTGACTTTATTGAGCAAACGTCATCAAACAATGGTGGTTTAACTGAATTCACAAATATCAATATTAGTGAAGCAAACATTAAAGGGGTTGAGCTCTCTAACCGTCTTGATTGGCATGCCATTGCTGGTCTTCCATCAGGCGTGACAACTCGCTTTGTTGCAGCATACACAGAAGGTGAAGATGGTGATGGTAATCCTTTGAACAGTGTAAACCCATGGAATGCCGTAGCTGCTGTAAATTACGATTCACCAAATGCACTTTGGGGGACAAGCCTAAAAGTAAACTACACGGCTAAGAAATCGAACAGTGATATCAACTCTGATGGTGATAAAGGCGGAATCAAAGACCAAGTTGCTTTGCCGTCTGCGACAGTCGTTGACTTAACGGCGTACTACAAACCAATGAAAGATATAACCATTCGTGCTGGTGTTATGAATCTAACGAATGAAGAATACCATCTTTGGAACGATGTTCGCGGTAAGACTGAGTTAAGTCGAGACAAAACGCAAGCTGAGCGTAATTATAACATTAGTGTTAAATACGAGTTCTAAACCTTAAAAACACAAAAGCCAGCGTAATGCTGGCTTTTTTATGGCTTTCATTTCAAAAATGTAAAGAAAAGTATGAAAAATGAAAGTTTACTGTTTTGCCATCTCTTTTTTCACCATTACTGCTGCTGCAATGATGAAAGTGATGATCAGACCGAGTTCCATGAACTACCCCAATAGC
This sequence comes from Vibrio sp. OY15, assembly GCF_000742455.1. Classification (NCBI taxonomy): domain Bacteria; kingdom Pseudomonadati; phylum Pseudomonadota; class Gammaproteobacteria; order Vibrionales; family Vibrionaceae; genus Vibrio; species Vibrio sp. OY15. Next base: position 275,797 of record NZ_JPIL01000014.1, read on the forward strand.
TATGAGAAAATTTATAACCCAAATTAAGAGTCGGGCATAGTTTAACAGCTCTATATATACTTGCTACCTTTTAACCAGTAATTTACGATTTTTTCCGATTTGGATCAAAAAAGACGCAATCACGCGCCTTTTTGTTACTATTATGTAAATTAAAGATTAGGCATCTGGATAACCTTGAGGGTTAGTAGACTGCCAGCGCCATGTATCGCCAGTCATTTCTTCTAGAGTGCGAGTTGCTTTCCAACCTAACTCATTCATCGCTTTTGATGGATCCGCCCAACACTCTGCAATATCACCTGGACGACGCTCAACAAGTTGGTATGGGACATCTTTACCACTTGCGGCTTCAAATGCTTTCACCATGTCCAGTACACTGTAGCCGTTACCAGTACCGAGGTTATAGATATGAAGGCCAGCTTTGCTACCTACTTTTTCTAATGCAGCAACGTGACCATCGGATAAGTCCATTACATGAATATAATCACGTACGCCTGTGCCATCTTTGGTCGGATAATCACTACCAAACACAGAAAGGAACTCTCTGCGCCCTACCGCAACTTGAGAAACAAACGGCATTAAGTTGTTTGGAATACCTTGAGGATCTTCACCTAGCTCGCCTGTTGGATGTGAACCTACCGGGTTAAAGTAACGAAGAAGTGTAATGCTCCAGTCAGGGTTCGCATTTTGGAAGTCGGTTAAACACTCTTCTACCATTAATTTGCTGCGCCCATATGGGTTAGTTGCGCTAGTTGGAAAGTCCTCTGTGATGGGTACAGATGCAGGATCACCATATACAGTCGCTGATGAACTAAATACCAACGATTTAACTCCGGCTTCACGCATTGCATCAACCAATACTAAAGTGCCATTAACGTTGTTGTCGTAATACTCTAAAGGTTTTGCTACAGACTCACCGACGGCCTTTAAACCTGCAAAATGGATAACAGCTTCAATATTGTGCGACTTTAGTGCTTCTACCATCGCCAATTTATCTCTGATATCGGCTTTAATGAAGGTTGGCTTTACACCACATACCTTTTCAATTCGATCTAATACCGTAGATTTACTGTTGTACAGGTTGTCTAGAATCACTGGCGTCATGCCAGCTTCGATCATTTGAATACACGTATGACTACCGATATAGCCCATACCACCCGTAACGAGTACTTTCATTTTATTATTCCTTCTGACGCGAATTGGGTTAGTTTAAAGCTTTGACGTTACGATTTAAACTGTCTCTTGTAATTCGCATCCCATTAATATTGCTTGGCCTTTTCCGGCTTTCTTTGCTTGATACATTGCCGTATCCGCACTTTTTAAAACTCGAGTAGCATCGCGCTCATTTACGCCGACTAATTTTACGCCGATACTAACGCCAACTTTGAGTAAGTGACCTTTGTACTCAATTGGAGCACATATGCTCTCGAGCAACTGTTCTGCTATTCGGGTGACCACTTTTTGATTGGCGGGATTAACCAACATGACAAATTCATCACCAGAAAGTCTTGCGATTAAATCACTATGTCTCGTCGCAGATGTTAGACGCTCGGAAACTTTTTTCAAAACTTCATCACCTGCATCATGACCGTAGGTATCGTTAACTTCTTTAAATCCATCCAGATCGAGGTACAAAACTGCAAATTCGTCACGCAAGTATCCAGAGCGTTGTACTAGTTGTTCCAACTCTAAATGGAACTTAGATCGATTGGCTAACCCCGTTAAAGCATCGTGATGAGCTAAATGCTCTAATCGTTCCATCTCTTTTGCGCCGGAAAGGTCGGTAAGAACAATAACCAGATCATAGAAACCATAGTCTTCACACTTAACGATACGATTGACTCGAGCAAACATCGGTACAAACTGACCAATATGGTTCTTCTCGATAACTTCACCTTGCCAAACGCCATAATTTTCTATCGACTCGATGATACTAGGCATCATTTCCTGTAACTTGCGCCACTTTAGCGTTTGGATGAATGACTTCCCAATAAGCTGATCCACCTCTAAGCCGACTAACTTAGTGACGGCAGGGTTTGCCATCGTAATGACACCGCGATGATTAAGAACAATGAGACCATCTTGGCTGCTTTCAAAAACACGTCCCGCAACACGTTGCCGGTTTATGGCTTCTTCAATTTCGGTGATATCTTGAATCGAAAACAGTAAGTATTCATGTGTCGAGAGGCGACGACTGGTTAGGCTCAACTGCTGTTCATTATCTGCATTTTTGAGGTGAATATCATCGCACTCTAGGCCTCGACTCAGGATCTGACTCAGCTCATTCGGTGTTTTAGTTTTAATTAGATCACGAATATTGGCATATTTAAGTTCATCTAATTTTTTTTGAAATATTTGCTGGGTCGCCGTATTACAATGAATAACACGTCCGGAATTGTCGGTAATAACTAATGCATGCTGAACAGATTCGATAACCTCTTCTGAAAATGCGCGCTTTTGTTCTAGTGTGTCTAGCGAATGTTGCCGCTGCTTCTCACGTACTGTTAACCTATTCATCATTTGATTGAAAGAGCTCGCGAGGTCTCCAATTTCATCCTTGGCGTAATAGCGAGCTTGATGTTCCGTGTTTCGTCCGTGTGTCACATTCTCTATTACGCGGTTGAGTTCCATCACGGGCCTGAGAACAAGCCTCTCGATACTTATGTAAAAAACAGTGCCACCAGCGATAAGAAACAGAAGAAGTAAAGCGCCATCTTGAAGTAAAGATTGTATGGCTTCTACAATTGGGCGATGAGAAAGCGTAACTCTCATGCTACCAATGACATAGCCATCATGGATAATCGGCTCTAGAACATAAAGAAATTTGGTTGATAAGGCATAGCCTAGAGCATGCAACCTACTTCTTTCGGTTTGACTTGGAACGGGTGCTAGTGCCCCACTTATCTCCATAACAGCGAATGGTTGGTCATCTTGGTCATAAAGTTTGACCCGCGTTACATTTGGCTGGTTTAAAAAGTTGGCGAGAATAGTTTGAGCTTTTTGCTTGTCCTTTGTTGTCAGCGCATCTTTAATTGAGAAAGAAACATTGTTAATCAGCTTTCTTGTCTGCTCGACCAGTTCATGCTTAGACGATTGGTATACAGTATACGAGGTGTAACCTTTTGAGATAACAAAGATAGCCGTTAAAAAGACCAGAAGAGGCCAAATAAGCTTCGCTCGTAATGACATATATATTCCTGTCGCAGACAACTACAAAAATGACAGAAGAACCATTATGCAATCTATCACCCATGAAGGGCGACAAGATTAACACGATGCTAATGCAAAATAACCTTAAATTCTCAAAAATTGGATGGAAAAGAAACGAAATACCTCAAAATTCGGATCAACTCAAATAACGGCAACATCTTTATGGACTAACGTGATCTTTTTCGTCACCTATCTGCTCAAAAAGCCTCGTTTTCATGATAGAAGAATGAAGTGAGTCACTGAACCTAGATGCATTTTCCTGCATCGTAAACCCATTGCTTGTGTAGAAATAAAACGTATGACATTGAATAAACAGCAACTTACATTGAACTGTGATATGGGCGAGAGCTTTGGCTCTTGGAGTATGGGCGCAGATGAAGACGTGATGCCCCATGTTGATATGGCGAACATCGCGTGTGGTTTTCATGCCTCCGACCCTAATGTCATGCACGACACCATCACCCTAGCGAATGACAACGATGTTGATATTGGCGCACACCCAGGTTACGCCGACCTACAAGGCTTTGGCAGACGAAGCATAAGCATGACGGGTGATGAAATTACGAACATGGTTATATATCAGGTTGGTGCTTTACAAGCATTATGCCGGGCGCAATACACAGACATCAGTTACATAAAGCCTCATGGTGCTCTATACAACGACATGATGAAAAGTGATGCGATATTTAGAGCGGTAGTAAAGGCGGCAGCACTGTTCAAAGTACCGTTAATGATCCTAGCTTCACAGGAAAACGAAAAATACTTAGAAATCGCAGACGATTATGATGTTCCCTTGCTATTTGAAGCATTTGCAGACCGTTTATACCAAGATGACGGCTTACTGACTCCTAGAACACAGCCCAATGCCGTGTTAAAAAGCGAGCACGCGATACTTGAGCAAGTCCGGACCTTAGCTGACTCTGGGCGTGTCAAAACCGCTTCAGGCGGTTACATATTATTGGAAGCCGACACAATTTGTGTTCATGGTGACAATGAAGAGTCGATCGCGCTGATCCAAAAGATCCGCCAAAGCCTATACGCTGGAGGAAATTAATGCATAAAGAGAAATTTAATATCTCTTTGATCTCCGAGTGCAGTATTTTCATTAAGTTTGATGAGAGTATTTCTGAAAATGCAGTCGGAGAGCTTGCTCGCAGCATAAGAGAAACTTTCGCTTCAATTGTTATGAACGTTGTCCCCTCCTATCAAACTATTCTCATTGATTACTTACCTTTTCGAATCAACGAAAAGAACTTAGCCAATGAGCTGCAACAAATCGTGAGCCAGTTTGATACTCAATCACTTAAGCTTTCCCAGCCGAATCACATTACTATCCCTGTATATTACTCTGAAGAAACCGCGTTAGATCTATCTCGTTTTAAAAAGCGAGGTCTGTCATTAGACGATCTTATTACCCTGCATACGAAAACCGAGTACGCGGTTTCTGCAATTGGCTTTGCTCCAGGCTTTGCATTTCTCTCGGACGTTGATACTCAATTGCACATGGCAAGGCTTGCCACACCAAGAACTCAAGTGCCGGCCGGAAGTGTAGGAATCGCAGACTCTAAAACGGCCGTCTATCCATCAGATAGTCCTGGCGGATGGAACATTATTGGTAAAAGCCCGCTTGCGCTCTTCTCCGACTCTCCTCCTTTTATACCGTTTGAAGTGGGTGACAAGGTCACCTTTAATGCTATTTCAAAACAAGAGTTTATCGATTTAGGAGGCGTACTATGAGTTACGGTGGATTACTGGTGGAAAAGCCAGGACCGCTCTCTTTAGTTCAAGACTTTGGTCGTTTTGGCTTGGCGCATGTCGGTGTGACTCAAGGTGGCCCGGTCGACGACTATGCTTACAGTTGGGCCAACCATTTGCTTGGTAACGTAGTCAATTGCGTTGCGATTGAAATTACTTTGGGTAACGCTTGTTTTATTGCCTTGCATAACTGCCACCTTGCTATATGTGGCGGTGATTTAAATGCAAAAATAGATGGTGAACCTATTTCAAATTGGTCTGACTTTACGTTGAAAAAAGGACAGAAGCTTCAGTTCGGAGTCGCAAGGAATGGACTTCGCTCCTACCTAGCGGTTAAAGGTGGATTCAATGTTGCTCAGCACTTAGGAAGCGCATCGACCGTCTTGCGAGAATCTCTAGGTGGTTATGATTCAAATGGTGGCGCTTTGAAAGCTGGCGATATTCTTCCCTTTGTCCCTCATAACTTACCGAAACGTAAACCAAGGCAAATGACGTTTCGCTTTAAGCCAGATTACAACTTACCCATTAAGCTGAGAGTGATTGAAGGCTATCAGAACGAGGACTTTGATGAAGACGCTCGCCAAGCATTTTACAACAAAGCATTCATCATCTCCCCCAATTCGAATCGCATGGGCTACCGTCTTGAGGGCAATAACATTCGTCCACCTTACGAAGGCGTCCTATCAGAGGGAATTGCATTAGGTTCAATTCAAGTACCTAGCGATGGTAACCCTATTGTGCTGCTCAACGATCACCAGACTATTGGCGGGTATCCTAAATTTGGCTGCGTAGCCCGTATTGACTTACCTAGACTGGCACAGGCGAAGCCCGGACAAAAAGTCAATTTTGTGAAAGGAGATAGGCTAGGCTTGCAAGAAGTATGGTGCCAATGGGCTCAGTTTTTTGGGTATTAATACAACCACTGAGCCCAAACACAGCCGATTATGCAGGCATACCATAACGCACTGCTAAAGCTTGTGGATAGCCTCGCTCTTGAGTGAGTTTAATCGCGTACTGCTCGACCTCTTGTTCAGACCACTTTACAGCGACCGGATGCTGTGTTTCCACATTTTGGTTAGGATCGATGTCAAACCAGAATTGAAGCATTTTTTGCGCTGCGAGTAGTGTCGATGACGCTTTTACCACCTCTATTCTCGCGTAGTGGTTATCTTCAAAAGTCACATCTGCCGCTCTGAGTACTGGGTCTGTTCCGGGAATTTGCTGAGCGCCAAACAATGCTTTTCCTCCTTTTACAGCAGAGTGATAGTCGGGAATAAACTGCGCCATGTGTTTGATGGCGTTGTTCGTTCGCTCTTCTAACACTTCTTCTCTCCAGCCGTAACGGATCTTCGAGAGTAAAGGCATAGGCAGTTCAGGTTGAGCAGATGAGTTCGTGCTCTCCACTAAACCATCTTCAAACAGCGTGATTCCTTTTGTCATACCATGAAGTTGAAAGTAACCATCGCCATAAGGCGTCAATTGAGCCATTCCTTTATCGGTTCCACGCGGGCCATGAAAAATAACTTCTGGCCATTGTTGTTGACAGTCTGCCCACCTCGTAACGTAAGCGGCTTTAAACTCCACCAACCTGTCTCGCTTGGCACCAACTGTGTTGTCAATTGAGCCTGTTTCAAAGCCACACGCGTTAACCAAGTAGTCGCATGTCATCAGGTAATCGATACCTTCACGTTCATAGCCAAGTTGCCAGTGTTCCCCCATCCAATCGGCTTGCTTAAACGTTGCTTGTGTGAAGACCGAAGCATTAGGAAGCGTATCTAGTGTTAAGTTGGCAATTGCGGCGAGGCGAAAAACACTCCAACCATATTCTTGAACTGCGACAACAGGATACTTTAGCGCTTCAAGATCAGCATGTTGAGCAAAAGGAATACACCACTCATCGAAGTTTGTAGGATGACTTGGTTGAGTACGTTGCGCGAGAGCTTCTAGCTCCGCTTTTGAATACAGTTTGTAGTATTCGCTTGGTTCGCCGAGCACTTTATTACTCTCATCTTTATCAACGAGCGTCTGATAAGCACTTTTCACAACCTCTAATCGCGGAATTAGTGTGGATGGGTCTCCACCATCGGAATGAGGAACCGCGATGATTGTCGGACGAATATTCAGTGAAAGCGGATACAGGCGAACAGTATCAATAGATTGTGCTAACAAGTCTAAGCATTGTTGCTCGGAAATCTCTCGATATAAATTACCACCAGCATGCAAATGACAAATGGGTGGACCATTTACTAGTGATACGCCCTTCTCTATTACGGAAACTTTAAAACCCAGCTCCGCAAAATGAATTGCTGCTGTTGCACCTGCTACACCGCCACCAACAACAGCGATATGCTTATCTTTATAACTTGGAAACTCAGACTTCATTGCTTCACTAAAAATTTTATAAGGAAAATTCTTTACTAACGGTGGATTCTACTCGTGTTTGAACTTGATTAAAATCACAAAAAGTTCATGGGTTTGCGAAATATCCAACAGCGCCTGTAAAGTGCATTAAAGTAGAAAAAATTTGCGAAAAAGTACTTGACGACATGGTTAAGAAGACACTTTTTTGTGTCTATGTGAATAAGAATTTCACTGTAAGACCCATGGCGCAAAGCCTGCAGAAACACCCCACTTTTTACCCCATTTAGTTATCCCAAAAGTTATCCACTGTTTTTGTGGATAACTAAAATAAAAGTGTCATGGAGTGTTCCAAACTTGATAACACTCGCTGCGATTAAGTGTTTACTGGCGTTAACAATCTTTTCAACAAACTCATCACTACAAGTGCCAACGTAACAAATGTTACAAGCGGTAAAGCTATCCACAATTCGGGGTGAATTTGTGCATTGAGATCGAATCCATATGTCATGACTGCGGCCACACAAACTTCCGCAGCAAATACCGCAACACCACTAGCAATCAACGCCATAATTCCGTACTCGGCCCACAGGGTTGTGTTGATCCGTTTCTTACTTGAACCTAATGTGCGATACAAACGAATCTCTTGTTGGCGTTGGGACAAGCTTAACCTCAGTAGCGTAAAGATGAGCAGCAGACCAGCAACAACGCCTAAAAGAGCAAGGATGGTGATTGCTGATACGATTTGCTGAATCAAAGCCTGAATTTTCTCGCCCATAGTTCGGATATCTAAAACAGAGACCGTTGGGTGAGCACGTGACATTGACGTCAACAACGCTTCATTTCCTTCTTCAATCCTATAACTGATGAGGTAAGAACCAGGTAAATTAGCCATCACGTCAGATGAGAAAATAAAATAAAAGTTAGGCTTCATGTCACGCCATTCGACATAACGGATGGTATCTACTACTGCATCGTAATTCTGGCTGTTTATTACAAAGCGCAGCGTATCACCGAGTTTTATGCCTAAGTCATTTGCTACATCCGCTTCTACAGATACACTCCCTTTGTTTGTCCATTCACCCGAAAGCACATCATTATATTCTGGTAGGGTATCTCCCCATGTCAGGTTTAGCTCTCGACGTATCGCGTCAGAACCTTCTCCTTCGTAATCAATCTCTTTGACGTTTTGACCGTTAATCTCTGTTAGTCGTCCACGAATTATTGGATAAGCTTGTGACCGCGTAACTCCATTTTTATCTAGGTTTTCTAGGTAGTTATCGAGCTCATAATCACCAATGTTCAAAGCGAACACATTTGGCGCGTCTGCAGGTAAGGTTCTCTCCCAATCCGCGAGAATATCGCTGCGCACAAGCCAAATGATAGACAGCAACATCAAAGATAATGCCAAAGCACCAAACTGTAGGCCGCTGGTTACTGGCGTCCGGTTGATACGACTCAACGCAAGCTTCATTGCAGGATGGGTTGACACACGTGCAAACAGCTTTGTGAGTGTGACGCTAACTGCTGCGAGTACCACAAACTGTACCGCTATACCAGTGAGCACGATCCAAACTAAGGTGTTATCTGCATACAGTAAAAGCAGTGGAACAACGGGAACTAGAACAAGTAACATTCGCTTCCAAGAACGTTGCGCTTTACCCTGCTGTAGCACTTCTAACGCGGGAGTTTTAATCAAGCCTAACAATGGTATACCGAGAGCAGGCACCGTAATCAAGACTGCTGAGATAAATGCCACCAAAAATGGTGTGACGCCGTAACTAGGGAGTGGCTCGGGTAATAAGTCTTTGAGTGGAATGCGTAATAAATATTCCAGCCCGCTCCCTAACAATAGACCGACGACACTGGCACTAATGAGAAGGATTGTGACTTGAATAAATAACCACTTTTCAATCCATCGGCGGCTCGCACCAAGACTTTTCAACATCGCGATAGTTTGTGTCCGGCTGTTCACGTAATTTTGACAAGTAAGAACCAATGTTGTCGCCGCCATAATGATGACAATTGCTACTGTCAACGACAGATACTGCGTCGTGCGTTCAAAAACCTCATTACTACGACTGGCAGTATCTTGCGTGCGCCAGCGATCGCTCGGAGAAAGCTGCGTATCATCTTGTAAGCTCTTTAGTGTTTTATCATCGGCTTGTAAAAATAGACGGTATTGAACTCGACTCCCAACTTGAATTGCTCCTGTTTTATCTACGTCACTTTGATGAATGTATGCAGAAGGCATTTGCTGAAATGGATTAAAGCTCAAGCCTGGTTCCATCAATACTGCGCCTGATACAGTAAACTCGGCATCGCCTATCGTGACACTGTCACCTGGCTTTACGCTTAGTTGAGTCATAATCCGCTCATCAAGCCAGAGTTGGTTCTCTTTAACGCGACCGGCTGGATTATTTTCAAGAACGAGCTCTCCCATTAAAGGGTAATTATCATCCACCGCCCTTACAGAAATAAGCTGCATACCATTATCGCTAAATGCCATAGTGGCAAAGCGTGTCATCGTCGAACGTTCAAGGCTTTCAGTCGAGGCTAACAACGTGTCCGGAATGGGATTAGCAGACACAAACACCGCATCTGCCGTTAATGCGTCCTTCCCCTGCTTGACGATCACCTGCTCCATTCGTTCTGCTAATGCAGAAAGCGCAAAGATACTCGCAATCACGAGAATAAGAGCAACGCTAATAGGCCAAAGATTCCCCTGCCTTATTTCGCCGAAACTCCAGCGTATCAAGCTTTTATTCGACGAGTGCTGTGTTGTACTGTTTTGCTCTGTGGATGTTGCTTCACTTGATGATACTGCAGACATTACATCTCCTCCTTAAGCTCACCCGCCTCCATACGATAAATACGGTCACATCGGCTTGCTAGATGACCATCGTGTGTTACTAAAATCAGAGTTGTCCCGTGCTGTTCATTAAGATCGAATAGCAGCTCAATCACTTTGTCTGCGGTTTGATGGTCAAGATTACCGGTAGGTTCGTCTGCGAACAACAGTTCAGGTTGTGTCATAAATGCGCGCGCTAGTGCAACTCGCTGTTGTTCACCACCAGATAACTGGCTTGGTAGATGGTCGACACGTTTTTCCAATCCAACAGAAGCTAATAATTCCGCTGCTCTTGCTTCATCTTCGGCTTCACCACGTAAAAGACAAGGAAGCGTGACATTACGTAATGCACTCAAACTCGGGATTAACAAGAAACTTTGGAAAACGAAACCTAAAGAGTCAGCCCGAACTTTCGCACGTGCTTCATCATCCAGTTTTGATAATTCATGACCTAATAAAGTAATTTCGCCTGATGTCGGAGTATCAAGACCAGCTAGCAACGTCATCAATGTTGACTTACCTGCACCGGAAGTTCCGACGATGGCGATTTTTTCTCCTTTTCGGATGTCAACATTTACGTCTTTGAGGATTGTTAATTGTTCTTGATTAGTAGAGACTTGTTTAGAAACCAAATTGGCTTGAACAATAGGTGCATTAAGTACAGGTGTTTGCATGATTCGTATACTTTCCTTAGTTCTATTTTTTTGTTTTTCCGCTACTGCACATGCGAGCGAAAAGCTACTTGTCTTGGGTGATAGCTTGAGTGCAGGCTATCAGATGCCGATCGAAGAGAGTTGGCCTAGCTTACTCCCTGATGCGTTGTCAGAACATGGTCAAGATGTAACAGTTATTAATGCCAGTATTTCTGGCGATACCACTGGCAATGGCTTAGCACGGTTACCTCAGTTGCTAACTCAGCATAGCCCTGACATGGTACTTATTGAGTTAGGTGCCAACGATGGCCTAAGAGGTTTCCCTCCTAAACTTATTACGTCGAATCTTTCAAAAATGATTACCATGATAAAAGATTCTGGTGCGGACGTTGTCATGATGCAAATTCGGGTTCCACCTAATTATGGTAAGCGCTATAGCGATATGTTTTACGATATCTACCCTAAGCTTGCACAGCATCAACAAGTTGCCTTGATGCCATTCTTCTTAGAGCATGTTGTCACCAAACCAGAATGGATGATGGATGATGGCCTTCACCCAAAACCAGATGCACAACCTTGGATCGCAGGTTTCGTTGCTCAAGAATTAATTAAACATCTCTAATTTTAATGGTCTAGCTCAATAAGTTTTACGTAACTTTACGTTAATCTATTTTCAATTCCACTCATCGAGGATAGATAACAACATGCGAATAGAACCGTTAATTCAAGGTGTTGTTGCTCGCTCTGCGCACCCCAAAGGGTGTCATGCATCTATTAAAGAGCAAATTGAATACGTAAAACGCGCCCCACAGATCAAAAAAGGCCCAAAACGGGTTTTGATTATTGGTGCCTCCTCTGGTTTCGGCCTAGCGGCCCGAATCGCCCTAACGTTCGGTGGCGCTAACGCCGATACCATTGGCGTCTCATTTGAGCGTGGCCCTTCAGAGAAAGGGGTTGGGAGTGCGGGTTGGTATAACAACGTCTTTTTTAAGCAAGAAGCAAATCAAGCCGGGCATACCGCAATAAATATTGTTGGTGATGCATTCTCTGGTTCGGTGCGCAATCAAGTGATTGAAGCCATTGAAACGTACTTTGAGGGTGAAGTTGACTTAGTCATCTATAGCTTGGCAACCGGTGTTCGACCTAAACCTAAATCTGATGAGTTTTGGCGCAGTGTCATTAAACCGATTGGTGAGCCTGTCACTGGCGCTTCTATCATGCTGGAGAACGATAAGTGGATAGAAACCACCTTAACGCCAGCAACAGAAGAAGAAGCCAACGCCACCATTAAAGTAATGGGCGGCGAAGACTGGGAAAGCTGGATTGACACACTCATCAATAACGACTCTATTGCAAACGGCTGCAAAACCATCGCCTTTTCTTACATGGGCCCTGACATTACGCACCCAATTTATCTCGATGGTACGTTAGGTCGAGCGAAAATCGATTTACACCAAACCAGTCATTCATTAAACCTCAAACTCGCCAACTTTGACGGCGGTGCTTACGCAACCGTGTGTAAGGCGTTGGTGACGAAAGCCAGTGTATTCATCCCTGCGCTAAGTCCCTACCTGTTAGCGCTTTATCGAGTGATGAAGGAAAAAGGTACTCACGAACGCTGTATTGAACAAATGCAGCGGCTGTTTACTACGAAGTTATACGATCAAGAGAAAGTGCCAGTTGACGGTGAACGCTTGATTCGAATAGATGACTTGGAACTTGAACCGCAAGTTCAACAAGAAGTCCACGCTCTTTTAGAACAAATGAATGCTGATAACTTTAAAGAGATTGGTGATTACCAAGGTTTTAAAGATGAGTTTATGAAGCTCAATGGCTTTAACTTTGAGGATGTCGACTATTCGCAAGACATTTCTATTGAATCGTTAATGTCGCTTAAGCCTTGATGCTTGTTATCTGTTTCAAGGATGAGATATGTGACAACTATTCCTAGTCCTGAACACTTTTCAGGACTTTTTTTTGTTTCGAGCCCTAGCCACCCTATACTTAATTAAAAAGCGAGAACAAAATAGAGCAGTCTGCATTTTTAATTCACAGGAAGTGAAACCACGTAAAGGATGACCTATATGGGGAGATTGCAAACATTAGACTACGAAATCCCTGAGTCTATGCGAAGAAGTTGGCAAGAAATCGTCAACTTACTGGCTCAAATAACACACGTACCCACCACATTAATTATGCGTATCCATCCGGATCGCATAGAAGTAAATACATCTAGCGAAACTCTAGGTAATCCTTATCGTACTGGCGATGCAGAGCAGCTTGGTAACGGTTTGTATTGCGAGCAAGTTATAGAACAGAAAGGCGAGCTTGTAATCCCCAATGCGCTTGAAGATGAAGAATGGCAAAATAACCCAGACATCAAACTAGGCATGATTTCTTATTGCGGCTTACCGCTATTCTGGCCAAATGGGGAGACATTTGGAACAATCTGTATGCTTGACTCTGAGAGAAACGAGTACAACGATAGTTACCGTCAGTTGCTTGAAACTTTCAAAGATTCAATCGAAGCACAGCTTTCAGTTGTGTACCAACAACATAAACTTCAGCGACTTAACACCGAGCTAAAGAGTCGAATTGAAAATCGTACCACGGATTTAGCCCAGTTAAGTTACTCCTTAACACAAGAGATTGATCGCCGTAAAGCCGCGGAAAAACAAGTGAGCTACCAAAAAACACATGATCAGGGAACTGGATTTCTAAATCGTTCTGCACTTGAGAACATTGTCCAATACACCTTACAGTCCCTTGATAGTGATCAGCAATCGCTTGTGGTCATCAACATTGGTTTTAGTAACGCTCGCAGTATTCAGACCAGGCACGGGTTCGAGGTCTTTGACAACATTTTAAAAGAATTTCACTCCAGATTAACCAGACACGGTGCTAGCGGATTTATCACTGGTAGACCAAGTTCGAATGACATGGTTTTATTGATTTGGGGAGAGGATATTGAAGCTCGGTTAAATCAACTATTAGATGATATCACTAAAATTAGCGTAGATGGATTTGTCTTCAACAAAACAGAAATACATTTGCACACGTATATCGGTATAGTTCAAGCTTACAAAGATTGCAGCAATGCTAAGCGTATCCTTCAACATGCATGTTACGCGATGCTTCTATGTAAAGAATCTGGCGAACCTTTTAGTTATTTTAGAGAAAATCATTCGGCGGATCTCAATAGTCACAATGAACTGGAAAGTTACCTTTTACAAGCGGTGCGTAACGACGATTTAGTGTTGTACTTTCAACCTCAAGTAGACTCCAAAACACGTAAATGGATTGGCGCAGAAGCCTTGCTTCGCTGGAGACATCCAATACTTGGCGACGTATCCAACGAAGCATTAATACATATGGCTGAACAAAACGGGCTTATCTTTGAAGTTGGCTCTTTTGTTCTTCGAACCGCGATAGACAAAGCAAAACAATGGTCTGAGTTAATCGATAACTTCAAAATGGCCGTCAACGTTTCTCCCATTCAATTACAAAACGTAAATTTTGCAGAACAAGTGCAACACCTACTCGAGTCTTTTCATTTGCCAGCACACTTTCTCGAGCTCGAGGTGACCGAAAGCGCCTTAATTGCCGATGAGGTCGTAGCACGCACTACATTAAATAAACTGCACAAACTAGGCGTGACATTGTCACTTGACGATTTTGGTACAGGATATGCCTCGTTCAGCTATTTAAAGAAATATCCATTTGATGCCATCAAAATTGATAAAAGCTTCGTCCAGCAAATGGAAAAGTCGGACGATGACCGCGCGATAATTTGCTCTATCATACACATTGCGAAAAAACTGGAACTCCAAGTCGTGATCGAAGGCATTGAATCTCCCCAACAAGAACAGTTTCTCATTGGTGAGGGCTGTGATATCGGACAAGGTTTTCTTTATGGTAAACCTATGCCTTGTAATGAATTTGAGCAAAGTTTGTTTAATCAGCGCCTTTCTGGCGGGCAATACGCCTACTCTTCCTAAGCATTCTCTTTACTATGAGGGCGGTGGTTTCTATAATCGCCGCCCGCTTCTATTAAAAGGCCAATATCTTCATGGATCAGTTGACTGCCACGCTTAAGAAAATTGAAAAGCAGAACTACCGAGCTTATCAGCAAATCAAAGGTCAATACGACTTCACTGATTTCACTTTGTTTATCGATCATGTACAGGGTGACCCTTATGCATCGGCGTCACGTTTTCGTGCGACTCGCGCATGGTCTTTGACTGGTCTTGAGTGGCTAAGAGACGAGTCTCCTGCATTTCAAAGAGGTGCACGTGATTTTATTGCGCGTAGTTTTGAACAGTTTGCTAAACAAGAAAACTCAGTATCAATTTCACTGACAGGCCAAACTGTACTGGATAGCACCGCGGTGTTGTTTACTGAAGAAGGTATTGAACTGCGTTTTCGAGTTAACTTACCAGCCGAAGGTCGTTCAGTATTGGGGAAAAAAGCCAACAACATACTGACTTTCCACCTGCCTAAGTTTATCCGTCGAGCAACTTTAGAGCGTGAACTCGACAAAGCCGCTTTAATTAAGCACTGCCAAGTTGTTGAAGACCAAGATGCCCTGCGAGAACAGTTGGAGGCCAATAACTTAGTCGCGTTTGTCGCAAACGGCAGTATTCTTCCTCGAATTGCAGGTAATTGCGACCTTCCTATGAAAGAAGCCGTTGAGTTTAAAGCCCCTGAATCTCTACAAGTCACTTTACATGCGCCAAACAAGGGTCATGTCACAGGATTAGGAATTCCAAAAGGTATCACACTGATCGTAGGTGGCGGCTTCCACGGTAAATCTACCTTATTAAATGCAATAGAGCGTTCAATTTACGATCATATTCCAGGAGATGGTCGCGAATACATTGTTGCCGATAACAAGGCTATGAAGATTCGTGCCGAAGATGGCCGATGCGTACACCACTTGAACCTGTCGAACTACATCAACCATTTACCGATGGGTAAAGATACGGCGGACTTTTCTACTCAAGACGCATCAGGCTCAACGTCGCAAGCCGCTTGGCTTCAAGAGTCTATTGAAGCGGGTGCAAGCACATTATTGATTGATGAAGATACTTCTGCTACCAACTTCATGATTAGAGATGAGCGTATGCAGGCATTGGTGGCAAAAGGTGATGAGCCAATTACTCCTCTCGTCGACCGCATTGGTCAATTACGAGATGATCTTGATATCTCTACCATTATCGTTATGGGTGGGTCGGGCGACTACTTAGACGTTGCCGATACCGTCATTCAAATGCACGACTACCAAGCCGTTGATGTAACTGAAAAAGCGAAAGAAGTTATCGCTCAGCACCCTACTCAACGCCATAACGAGTCAGAAGAACGTTTACAGACCTTCCCACCTCGAGCACTGAACCGCGTTGCGTTGATGAATATTCTGACTGACGGCAAGTTCCGTGTGAATGCGAAAGGCAAAGAGTCACTTCGATTTGGTAAAGAGTTTACTGATCTTAGCGCTTTGGAACAGATAGAGTCAGCCGATGAAGTCAACACAATTGGCTGGTTATGGTTCCAAATTGCTCAACTTCCAGGTTGGTGTAATCATCCAGCGAAGGAAATTGAAGAAATGCTGTCTGGTGAGTGGCATGCCGCTCTTCCTAAGCAAGGCGACTTAGCCAAACCACGCACACTAGACGTTATGGCTGCCCTCAACCGCATGCGAAAATCTCAGTTTAAGTCATCATGCTAGTTTTGATACGCTGACAGAGACAGTTCAATCAAAAGGCAGTTATAGTTAGCTGCCTTCCTTTATCTTTATTCTTAGCGAATCATTCGTTTCTCAGTACATTCCACGCTTCACAAAGAACTCTAAATCTTTCTGCATTGCCATTTTCTCGATCAGGATGCCAACGAAGCGCGAGTTTTCGCCATTGTTTTCTAATTTCCGCAGGCGTAGCGTCAGTGTTAAGTTCAAATAGTGACAGTGCCTTTGTCTTATCTACGCTGGCTACTGACGAACCACCGATGAACTTTTGATAAGTTGTCCAAAATTCATTCAACAGTCGACGCACTTCATCTTCGTCCGCTTCGTAATTGCGCCAATCTAAGTAATACTCACGCAAAGGATCATGAATATCGATCTTATGCCTCAAAGCTTCCATCGAAGACATGAGCTGAATATCCATGGCTTCGACTTGAAGCCAACTATCCGGATACAGAGTGTCTTGCAGTTGATATAATGCATTCATGATCAGGAAATTTCTTTTGAATAAATCCTTATCGGGAGAGTCGTCCAGCTTTGAAATATAACCTTGTTCACCCAACGAGCTTGCCAGGGTGTGCACTTTCCAATTAGAGGGCTGTTTTCTCAGAATTTCTAGCATTGGCCAAAGCAGCGGATTTTCTATTGCATGAGGCTCAATACTACTGACAGTACGTTGTCCTTCCATTCATCCTCTCTGACACGAGTTTAGGGCCCCATTCTCGGCACAAAAAACATAGTTTCCATTTTGTAGCATAAATGCAAAAAGGCCGATAGTCATTCACCATCGGCCTTTGTAAGGAGATCACGTAAAGGTTAAATAACCCCTAGCTCACGTAAACGTTCCATAAGGTAGCTATGTGCAGTGTAGCGCTCAGATAACACCACTTCCGGCTTTGGATGCAGGAACAACGGTAATGAGATACGTGACTTTTCTTGACGGCCACCCGTAGGGTTGATTACACGGTGAGTCGTTGAAGGGAAATAACCACCTGACGCTTCTTGAAGCATATCACCAATGTTGATGATTAAGTTTCCGAAGTCACATGGTACATCGATCCAATCACCCTCTTTACTCTTTACTTGCAGTCCAGGCTCATTGGCAGCAGGCAAAACCGTTAACAGGTTAATGTCTTCATGCGCAGCAGCACGAATAGCGCCTGGCTCTTCTTCGCCTGTCATCGGTGGGTAGTGAAGCACGCGTAGTAATGTTTTGTCACTGTTATTGATCATTTCTGACAACGCGATAGAGAACTTCTCTTGAACGTCCTTAGGTGCGTACGCTTCAACCCAGCCTAATAGCTCTTGAGCAAATGCATTGGCACGCTCGTAGTACTCTAAGATTTCAGCTTTAAGCTGCTCTGGGATCTGACCCCAAGGGTAAACATGAAAGTACTCTTTGATGTCTTTCACTTTGTGCCCTTTCGCCACTTCAGACACAGAAGGTGGGAAGTAGCCATCTTGGGTGTCTACGTTAAAGTGAAAATCATTCTTTTGTTCTGAACAGAAAAACTCATGCCAGTTTTTGTAAATTGACTCTACAAGCTCTTGTGGAATCGGGTGGTTTTTCAACACACCGAACCCCGTTTCGCGTAGAGAGGTAACGAACTGTTGAGCAGCATCGTCAGCAAGATAATCGACAGTTTCCAGTTTCATGGCTTTACTTCTTTTTTATTAGACTGAATCATGGATTCTATGGATGGGCATGTTGTAAATCAAACTTTAATGAAAAGTGCACGCGCAAACGTTTTAATGTTGAGCAGTTTGCCAATAAATCAACATTTTCAGTGATCAAAAAACCCATTAAAATATCAATTGCACACCGTTCAATTAAGTGCAATCATTAACACAATCTATGGAGTCCCACTGTAAGATAAATTGAAGGATCAAATAACTCTATGAAAAGCACCTCGACACTCTTAGGATTAACGATTTTTTATGCCATCGTGTTTTTATTTTCTGCGTTGGAACCTAACTCACGTGCAGTTTGGTTTGCGGAGATTATCCCGGCGATTGGTATTCTTGTTGCTATTTGGGCGATTTCGATTCGCTATCAGTTCAGTAATACGGCTTACTTTTTAATGTTCATCTGGCTCTGTTTGCACACTATCGGTGCGAAATATACGTTCTCCGAAGTGCCGTTTGACTGGTTTAACGACATGATTGGTTCAGAGCGAAATAATTTTGATCGCGTTGCGCACTTTTCAATTGGCCTTTACGCATATCCGATCGCTGAATACTTGATAAACAAAAAACGGTTCAACAAAGCGTTCTCTTGCTGGTTTGCTTTGTTTGCTATCATGTCACTTGCTGCTGGCTATGAGATTATCGAATGGTGGTATGCGGAGTTGGCTGGTGGCGATGAGGGAATTGCCTTTCTGGGCTCGCAAGGTGACATATGGGACGCCCAGAAAGATATGTTGTGCGATACCGTTGGTGCAGTGTTGTCGTTATTCTTAATGTCGGCTCAACGTCGATTCTCTCAACCATTCTAAATAAGGGTTAAACCCATCAACAATTGGAACCTGTACGATTTGAGCGACCTCGTATTCGTGCAGGTTTTCTATTTTCTCTTCCACCAATTCATAAAGTTCTCGACGAGTTTTGATGACTAGCAACCATTCGTTGTCAGTACAAACCTCCCCTTTCCAAACGTAGTGGCTTTCAATAGGCATTGTTTGAATACACGCGGCTAATTGGGCATCTAGCAAACCTTTAATGATCTGATCTCGATTTTTTTCATTACTGGTTGTACTTAAAACCATGCAATAGTCATGTTTCATACTCATTTTCTAGCCCTTTATTATTTCATCGTCACTTTGCCGCCAATCATTTTGTAAGCGGGGGTTCCTCTTACTAGGGTATCTCTTGCAAACTCTTGTCCGCAAGCGGGGCAAATACATGGGGTTTGTGTGAAATCGTCAACAATGCGCTCTTTGAAGCATTTAACCAGTGCGCCTTTCCCGCCTTTACGGTACTTAAATAGTTGAGTTTTACATTTAGAGCAAAAGATATCGACGGTTTTCGTCGGTTGTTTTTTATTCGGTTTCGCCATGGTTACTTTCTATATCCGGTTTGACCCATACATTATTAAAATCAAACCAACCTAAGGCATTACACTTTGCATTTTGTAACGCACCGCTGTGGTCTTTATTCACGCCTAGCCAGCAGTGAAACATAGGAATCACCTGACAGCTTTTTACTAACTGTCGTCCTAGCTCACGCGCAGGAAAGTCTGTGTGCATCCCAGCACGCCATTGATCGACAAGTTTAGCCCATTCACTAAAATCGTAACCTGAACTGAACTTCTCAATATCACTGTAATCCAGGAGCCAGCCCGCCAACGCGTCATTTCGGTTCGTTGCAATGCCCATAGCTTTCACCCAGATATCCACTTCCTCCGGCGCGGGCGGTTGAGAATCATAACGAATAAACTCAACCTCTATACCGTGCGGTTTTAAGAGTGTCTTGATGGCCTTGGCAACTACTGGAAACATCGGATGCTTTTTCTGATACGCTACGGAAATTACCTTATTAGCCTGTGGTACGCTGCCCGCTTCCGCTGGCCTGAGATCAATCCAACCGGGCTTAAGGCCAAAGGCTTGCAATACTCCCAGTTCCATCACTTTATCTTGTGGAACATGCGCGTAAATCTGGTGACTGTTGAGGGTTTGCGAGAGGAACTCTGCCCAACGTGGATCTTTTGCAATCCCAGTGTTTTTGTTTAGTAATAGGAATGTACAGCCAGGGTCCAGCTCGACTTCATCGGATGAACCTTGTTTATCCATCTTCGGCTTTGACAGGCTTGGATAAACCATTGAAGAATAGGCTTCATCGATTACCCACACCTCCACTTGGTCAAGTAAAGGGCGAAAACCAAAGTAGCCATCAAAAGCCGTCAAAATAAGACGCTTATCATCATTCATTTTAACTTGGAACGGCCCTGTCCCTATCGGTTGTCTATCGAAGCTTTCAGAACGCAAAGCACTCGGTAGCAAAATTTTTGCTTGCGACTCACTCAGAGCCAGAGGCAGGTAGCGATCAGGACGGATGAGCTCAATATCAACGGTCCACTCTTGTGGCGAAGACACCCGCTTTATGTGAGAAAACAAGTTCAAGCTATTTAACGCAAGCACACTCTCAAGAACACAACTGGTTGTTAACGGTTCACCGTTATGAAAGCGTACTCCACGACGAAGATAAAAACGCCAATGTGTATCAGAAATTGCTTCCCACGTGTGGGCTAAATCTGGTTGAAGTTGTTCATTTTCATCAAGGCGAGTGAGTCCGCTAAAAATTTGTCTGGCGATGTGCTGTTCAGAACGCCGCATCGGTTTCTGCGGGTTTAACATCGACAATGGTCGATAATAAGGCAAACGCACGACCTGCTCGCCCTGTCGATGCTGAAGCCCTAAATAACCTTGGATAACCTGCGTCAATCGTGCCGCATCGTTATCAAGCGCATCTAGAGCCTGACCGATTTTCCCTTCATCGAGATAACGCCTGGCGAGGTTTTCGCTGACGTCGCTTCGATTACGTTTAAAAACGAGTTTCGAAAGTTTTCCTCGACCCGCTGCCGGATGCCACTCAATCCAGCCCTCTTCTTCAAGTTTATTTAGAACAATACGAGCATTACGACGTGTACAAAACAACGCTTCGGTGATGTCTTCGAGCTGAACGTCCGTATCGTGACCGGAAAATTTTTCAAACAGTGTTTCGAACTGAACACGTAAACGAGGGCTACTCATAAAGAGGAAATTCTTATCTTGTTGTCGATAGGCTAAGTTTCCTCATTTTTACCAAAAAGTGCAAACATCACACTATAAATTATTGAATATCGATACCAATTTCTCGCGAAAGTTCAGCCAGTTGTACCTCGTTGTCGAGCTTGATAGACCATTTGCACTCTGCTCCATGAGATAAAACAACGTTCGCTCCTCTACCCAGCAACTGAATTGCATCGGTTTGCGCTTGCAAGGTTACCATTGCACTACCGGAGAGCTTAATCACTATTTCACGCTGGGTTGCAATGATTTTTCCTAATGAAAACTCAATCACCATCTTAGTTTATACCGACTTTGTTTTGTGTTGTTTCACAGCGATGGTCAAGCGACTGGTACACACTAAACGGCCTCGCTCATCAGTGATATCGATTTGCCACACTTGCGTTGAAATACCCAGATGAAGCGGTTTTGCCGTACCAATCACATGACCACTTCGCATGGCTCGCACATGGTTCGCGTTAATATCTAAACCGACGCAGTAGCTGCCCTCATCGACAGAGAAGTTTGCAGCCAATGAGCCTAATGTTTCTGCGAGCACGACTGATGCACCACCGTGAAGCATTCCTAAAGGTTGATGAGTAAAGCTGCATACGGGCATGGTTGCTGTCAGGGAGTCGTCAGTGAAATCTGTATATTTAATTTGTAGGTGCTCGATCAGGGTATTTTTTGACGTGGCATTCAGAATCTCTATGCTTACGGGCTTTTTCCATATACTCATTGTTTTACTCTTAGTTTCACAAACTGGTTTGTTAGGTTGTAACGATGTACTGGGAAGCTAGCATAGACGCTACCTGGGCATAACTTCAAGACGTAACATCTCACCTTCTTTATCAATCAGATGAATAACTTGATCCATGCATCATGTTACTATTTGGGTATATACTATTGCTTCAAAACAAAAAATTAAATGGAGCCTATTATGAAGGTATGGATGAAAGCCTCTGCTCTTTTAACTATCGCGGGTTTAACAGCGTGTAGCGCATCACCGACGGGTCGCAACCAGATCCTGATGTTTTCAGATCAGGAAATGTCATCGCTTGGCGCTAAATCTTTCGAACAAATGAAGAAAGATATCCCAATCAGCAAAGACCGCAAAACGAATGCCTACGTTCAATGCGTTGCCAAACACATCACTGACACCATTCCCGCTCAATCTGGATTTAAAGACTGGGAAGTCGTTGTTTTTGATAGTGAACAAGTCAATGCGTTTGCTCTACCAGGTGGGAAGATCGGCGTGTATACCGGGCTTTTAGATGTCGCGAAAAACCAAGATCAGTTGGCAACAGTCATTGGTCACGAAGTCGCTCACGTCCTCGCTGACCACAGTAATGAACGTCTCTCACAAAGTCAGTTAGCAAATGCCGGGTTGTCTCTAGCAAACGTTGCCATTGGCGCTTCCGAGTACAAACAGTATCAACAAATGACGATGGCGGCACTTGGTGTCGGTGTCCAATACGGTGTTATTTTGCCATACGGTCGTACTCAGGAATCTGAGGCTGATATTGTCGGGCTGGAATTCATGGCAAAAGCAGGTTTCGACCCACGTCAAAGTGTCGATTTATGGAAAAATATGAGTGCTGCATCAGGTGGTTCTCAACCACCTGAATTCTTCTCAACCCACCCATCGCACAGTACGCGCATTAAAGATTTACAAGCAACCATAAATAAGCTGCCTGCGTATAACGCGAAAGCACCAAGATGTGGCTAATTCATTGCTACTATCGTCTACTACTTAAGCTTGCCAAATAAAAAAGCTCCCTAGGGAGCTTTTAATGATTCTAATCAAGTGCCCAATATCTGTAGCGGCAAACTTAACAAACTATCTCCGAGAGTGGCAAAATACCAGATGATAGAAACAAAACCTCCGACAGAGACCAAGTACCAAGCCAGTGAGAATAGCTGCCCATAACGGGTTAATGGCAATAAATGGCTTTGATGTCGAGCTCTCCATTCCATCACCACTTCCAACATTCCCATTAACAATAAAAACCCTAGCAACGTCAGACCGAAATAGTAACTGATAAAAATGCCTAATAAAGCGGTCGCAATACTGCCAACTAACCCGACCCAAGTATTCATTGAGAAGGTAATACTTTTGAGCACATGGCCACCATCTAATGGTAAAATAGGCAGCAGATTAAATAGGTTTAGCAAGGCGTTAAACACAGCAAGCCCAGCGAAGATCACCTCACCAGTCATCCAATAAAGCAAAGTAAAAACAATACTAAGTACTAAACCGAAAAATGGTCCCATGATTGAGATAACCACATCCTGCCAGCGCGTGTTTATCTTTTCGTCACTTAGCGCCAAACCACCTAGGAATGGAATCAAATAGATTCCTTTGGTCTTCATTCCAAAATACTTCATCGCTCTAATGTGACCATATTCATGGAAAACCAAACAAGCGATCAACGCTAGCGCGAACTCGATGGAAAATAGCCAAGAATATGCAGCGAGACTTGCAGACGCTAACGCCACTTTAATAACTTTCGCACTTTTAAGTGCTTTCATCCCAAGAGATACGAGGCCTATTACACTTAAACGCTTTTCGGATGGTGGCGTAACTTCTGGCACTTGGCGCTCGATGTCTTTTTCATTTCGACAACCTTCATTGATGAGCTCACCGTTAATTGTGACCTTGTAACTCAATTCAAACGGTTGCCATGTTAAAGAACACTCCAAATGACAGTTCAGGATTTCCTCACCCGCAGAGAGCTTAAACTGGTGTAGACAAGTCTCTGCGGTATTGTCACTGGCATCGATTTGAGACACCAACGTATTATCCCAATATAACTGCTGCCACCCAGCCATCGATCCTTCGAGCCTTAGCGAACGACCTAAAAATTCAACATTCAGTAATTCCAATGCGGTTCCTATTGCGTCTATTGAATAACTACATAGCGAGCGCGAATTATGCCTGTGAAGTGAAGAAACCGCAAAGCGAGCTATCTCTTGATTTGATCGTTATTTAACTATAAAGCTCGCAAAACAATTCTGGTCGTACCATTCTCTTCAAAAATATAACGATAATACATGCCCTTACAAGCCATCGTTTGACCTATGCATCATATTTAAAACGCAAAATACGCTCAAGCTTTGACAAGTTATTAAACATACAATTAACATTACATTTACATCACCGTTGTATTTCGCGTATTAACAATTGGTGTAAGTACCACACAACAATTACAAGGACTTCGGTCCAGCATTATGACACCCTAGGAGGGTCAAGGATGAACAAGAAGCACTGCTCTCTGCTTACAATTTCAATATTGTTTGCGTGTAATGCCCACTCAGCGGGCTTCCAGGTAGCTGAACATTCGGCATCTGGTCTTGGTCGAGCATTTTCAGGTGAAGGGGCTGTCGCAGATAATGCCAGCGTCCTTGCCCGTAACCCTGCAGCAATGACACTTTTCAAAGAAGCTCAATTTTCGGGCGCGTTATCTATCATCGACCCTGAAGTCGATGTGTACGACACTGTAAACAATGAACACGCGAAAGATGTCGCTCCTTTACAGATCGTGCCAGCAGGTTATTACATCAGCCCTATCAATGATAACTGGGCTTGGGGTATCGGTATGTTCACAACATACGGTGTTGCTACCGACTATCCAAATGATATTTCCGCAGGTGATATGGCGGGTGACACTTCCCTACTTTCAGTAAACATCAACCCTAATGTCGCTTACCGTATCAACGAGTCTTTCAGTGTCGGTGGTGGTATCAACCTCGTATACGCTGAAGCAGAGCTGACTCGTCACAAAGGCGCACTCGCCGGTATTTTAGGTGGTAATAAGTCCGATAACCTTGTCGGCATGGAAGGCGAAACTTTCGCTTGGGGTTGGAATGTCGGCGCTTTATTTGAGCTAAATGAAAACAACCGTTTTGGCTTTGGCTACCGCTCTAAGGTTGATCTAGATTTTGATGACGGTGAGTTTAGTAGTTACGACTCTGGTCGAGCTTCATCACCAAAAGTTGATGGCCGTTTAAAAATCTCTCTCCCTTCAATTATCGAATTATCGGCTTTCCATCAACTGAATGAACAATGGGCTGTACATTACGGCTGGCAACAAACCGACTGGAGCACATTTAAAGAACTAAAAGCGACCAGTAACGAATGTAATGACGGAGTATGTTTCTTTAAACCTGAGAAATATGAAGACAACAATCGCTACTCCATTGGTGCAACTTACATACTTAATACAGACTGGACATTCCGTGCAGGCTTTGCGTACGACGAACAAGCAGGTGAAGCGACATTGAGTATCCCTGACAGTGACCGTTTTTGGTACAGCGCGGGCCTAACTTACGCAATGAGTGAGAATTTAACTTTCGATGCAGGCTTTGCACTTGTTAAGAGTAAATCAGGCTCTTTCACTGAGACAAATGCTCTGGGTGAAGAGATTAAGTTTGACTCAGAAGGTACTGCTTACATCAGCGCGGTACAGATGAACTACACCTTCAAATAATGGGATTACGGAGTAAACCAATGAAACACACGTTTAAATTATCAATGCTTTGTTCTGCAATCCTTCTTGCTGGTTGTGGTGATGATACCTCCAGCTCTGGTACTTCCGACAAAGTTCAATTTGAAGATGAAGTCCAAGCATTGCTTGATCGCGAAACATCCATCAGTTTTACGCTTCAAGGAGCGAACGCAGATGTACCGGCACCGTCTTACTTATTAATGGACACAAGCGATGGTACGCTTGGTCTGCCAACTGATGGCGATGATGCTTTAACCAACCCTAGAGCCTCAATGAACACGATGGATGGATGGTCAACGTCTATGCCAATCGTTCTTAACTTCAACGGCGACGGTTTTGCAACGGGCATGCTGTCGTCTGGTGTTAAAGTCATCAAGATTAACCAACGCTTAACCGAGTGGGACGGTAAATCTAACCCAATCGAAGAGGTACTCGTTCAGAATCAGGACTACGTAGTTCAAGCAAAAGGTAGCTCTCTATACATCCAGTTCTTGGCTGCACTTGATGAGTCAAGCGAGTACATTTTTGCGGTTACACAAGATGTTACTGACGTGAATGGTGAGCCAATTGGTACATCAGCAAGTTATGCGACTGGTAAATCGAAAGAAATCGTTTATGAAACTGGCGACCTTGCTTCTGTTCAAGCAGTCACTCAGGCGGTTGAAGGCATTTTTGGTCTAGCTCAAGTTAATCCTAACGACATCGTTTACTCCTCATGGTTCAGTACCCAGTCTGTAGGTGATACGTTAGCGGCAGTCAAAGGAGTAACCGCTACTGGTTTTTCTACTGGCGCAAACACACTAAATACCGTTTACAAAAATGACTCAAACGAAGGTTCAGTAGACTTATCAACGGCCTACACAATAACGCTCGGTGAAACCCAAGACTTTAGCACTGCGCTAGACTCTGACGATGACTTTAGTAAATACATTAGCGATCTAGACGCAGCTAAAACGGCAATTAAAGGCCTTTACATGCAATCAGGTGCCGATGTAAGCGTGACACAAGGTGTGGTAAGACTGCCTCATTACTTGGAAAAAAGCGCAAGCTGGAACATGCAACCAATGGTATCTGCGATGCCAAGCCTAGCGAAGCTAAGCGCAGCATTAGCGGATCCGAACGAGCAAGCAAACATGGTTCAGCAGCTATCAACAGGCGTTTTTGCAAATGATCCTGTTGATGTGACAAAGCTTGCTACAGATCCTACAGAGCAGCTAAAACTTGTTGGAGCTAAGCTTACTCTTACCGATGGTACCCAGCTTGATAGTGAGCGTATTATTACTCGCTACTCGCCTGTTCCCGTAGTGAAATCGGTTGAAGATGTCGAAGTACTGGTCTTCACACCTAAATCTGGCGTCGCGACAGACGTTGTGATTTATCAACACGGCATCACCTCAGCGAAAGAGAATGCGTACGCGTTCGCGTTCAATATGGTAAAAGCTGGTGTGGCAGTTATCGCTATTGACTTACCTATTCATGGTACGCGCAGCTTAGATGAACAACGTTCCGCAAATGCGAATGTACTGGCTTATCTAAATCTTTCCAACTTAGCCGTTGCGCGTGACAACCTACGTCAAAGTGTTCTGGATGTGTTAGGTTTGCGCGCTAGCTTGGTAGTATCTGCTCAAGGCGGTCTTTTAGCTGGAGGTCCTCTGCAAGGCTTCAACCCAATGACGGGTTCAAAAGTCAAAATGCTAGGTCATTCACTTGGCGGTATTGTAGCTACATCTGCCGTCGCAGCAGCAAACAATACATTGGGCAGCCCTTCTGCGGATGCGCTGTACACCTTTAGTTCTGCATCAGTACAGAACTCTGGTGGACAAATTGGTAATTTGTTACTGGGTTCAGACAATTACGGCCCTCAGATCAAACATAACCTCGCTTATGCAGCATCAAAAGACTATGCGAATTACGCTGATGCATCATGTGCGGATCTAGAAGATAAAACATGTTACGAAGCTTTTGAGGCTGCGGCAACGGAAGCTCAAGTAGCAGCGCTAGAAGCAGGTTTCTCACAATTTATCTATGCAGCACAGACTACACTAGACACTGTCGATCCGTTCACAAACGCTTCAGATTTAGTGGCATCTGGCTCGCTAACGACACCATTCTTTATGACAGAAGTGGATGGCGATAGCACAGTACCAAACAGCGTTCCAAATGCACCATTCGCGGGTACTGAACCGCTTGCTAATAAGCTAGGGTTGAAGACTGTGAACAGTACGGACACTACTGTGAATGCAACTGCGAGCTTTGTACAGTTTAATGCTACTGCATCGCACAGTACTTTTGCTTCGCCAAATGGCACTTTGTCTGATATTGATCATCATGTAGAGATGCAGATGGAAAACACTGACTTCTTAATGGATGACGCACTAACAGGTGTCACTAACACTTCTGTTTTGAAGTAATCGCAACACCCTTCCTACCAAAGCCCAGTTTCTACTGGGCTTTTTCATTTCAATTGTATTCAAACCCACTCATATTTCCTCTGCTATAGTTAAATCGATGTCTTTGCCTAACTCACTTGTTTAAAAGGAAAACTCTATGCGCGTATTGACTGTTATTGCCACTGTATTACTTCTTGCTGCATGCGGAAGTAGCCAATATCTGATGTCGACAAATGAAGGGAAAATTATTACCTCTTACGGTAAACCAGACCTGAACGAGGAAACGGGTATGTACGAGTATGAAGACATGGATGGTAAAGAAATGAGCATTTCAAAAGAGCAAATTGTCCAGATTGTCGAACGTTAACGACAGGCCCTCTGTAAATTAGAGGGCTATGTTCTAGCCACCCTCTCTCTACATTTACCTCTTTTAGGCTTGTAATCGTTGTAGAAATTGACACAACCAATTCATAAGCCAAAACAATTAATAGTGTCTTTTATACTTCCATATTATTTATTTAGCGAATATTTTACATCTTCACCTTAATCAGGTTGGAGTATTGTAAAATCTAGTCTTTAATTCGCTAACACCCTTTTATTTCTCAGGATAAAGTGGATAATACCGCCACAAAATAACATTACTAAGGTGAGTCCTTATGTCTATTGAAGCTACTCTGCTTGCGCGCTGCGAGTCAAAATGTGAACTGTGTTCTTCTGAATCTCAACTAACTGCATACGCTGTCCCACCTCACGGTAATGTGACGGTTGATACTGCCATTATGGTTTGTGATAAGTGTCTGGGTGAGATCGATGAGCCAAAAGACATTAACCACTGGCGTTGTCTAAACGAAAGTATGTGGAGCCAGGTTCCTGCTGTACAAGTGACTGCATGGCGCCAACTCACTCGCCTAAACACAGAAAGCTGGGCTCAAGATGCTCTTGACATGATGTACATGGAAGAAGAGCAAATGAACTGGGCAATGAAAGGGATGTCTGCTGACGATAAAACGGTTGACTGTAACGGCACTGAACTTAAGAAAGGTGACGATGTAACAGTAATTAAAGACCTACCAGTAAAAGGCACTAACCAAGTAATCAAACAAGGTACAGTGATTCGTGGTATTAGCCTTGGCGATGATCCAAAGCTAGTTTCGGGTAAGGCAAATGGTGGTCAGTCGATGTACGTGATCGCAGAATACTGCCGCAAGAAGTAATATCTCACTTCAGTCAAGTCAAAACGGGGCACCAATGGTGCTCCGTTTTTCTATACAACACTTAATCTACTATCATGTCTACCTCCTCTAGAGTGTTTCTTTTCTAAGGCGTAGGTTGAGTAGGCATGTTATACAAATAAAAAAATACCGGCTCATAGGCCGGTATTTCTTACATTATTTCAATATTAACGGTACATACCGATGTCTTTTTGAATATGTGCTGACAAGTCTTCTGCGTAGTAACTGCGTGGCGCAGTATTATCTACAAATAGAATGTCCAGTAAGTGAGCAATCAGTCCTTTGAAGTTAACCGCGTAGGTTTTCTTATCCATAGAGGTTGGTAAAGCTACATTTGTCATTTGCATTGCTTGTGCCATGATTGCCTCTCTTTAAAAGCAGTAGTCTGTTTAGTTGGTTGTATATTAGTCAGTTTCTTATTGTTTAAGAAATGACAAATTTTACCCATTCAAATTAGAATTTCTAATAAAACAAACTCATTACAAAACTCAAAAATACAAATGAATAATAACGGCATAAATAATCACAATTGCTGTAATTACATTGAATAACTGAACATTACCTGCATAATCGCCCCTTAAGCAACAACATATATTTAACAATATTTTTCGTTATTTCTTTTGATTTTAGTGCTTACTTTATATTTTTTGATTAGTAATATTAACGCTAGTTTGACGCTTCGCTTTATTTTTTAGGAGTGATGCCACCACTGCCGATGTCATCACAACAACTAAAAATGTGAGAGACCATGCTGTCGGAATCTCATATTCTGTTCCAACCAATAGCATTTTTACCCCGATAAACATCATGATTACTGATAATGCTGGTTTTAAGTATACAAACTTGTCTAACATTGCTTGAAGAACAAAGTACAGCGATCGCAAACCCAATAATGCAAATACGTTCGCGGCTAAGACTAAAAATGGCTCTCGCGTTACCGCGAATATAGCTGGTATAGAATCCAACGCAAACATAACGTCCATTACTGCAATGACACCAACAACGATCAGCATCGGTGTTGCCACCCACTTACCAGCTTGCTTTAAGATTAAGTGATTTCCTTGGTAGTCATCTGTAACTGGCAATACCTTTCGAATCAACTGCTCCGGATATGGATTAACTTCTTCTGCTTCGCCTTTGTCGCGAGCTAGCTTAACACCTGTCCAAATAAGGAAAGCAGCAAATAAGTACAATACCCAGTGATACTGTGCAAGTAACTGAGCACCAACCGCAATCATGACAGCACGTAAAACTAGCGCACCTATCACCCCCCAAAGCAATGCTCTCGGACGCAAATGCTCCGGCACACTGTATTGTGCAAAGATGATGGCAAACACAAACAAGTTATCAACGCTTAACGACTTCTCTAGTAAGTAACCAGTTAAGAATGAAATCGTTGCTTTGTCGTTCGTATAAGCGCTATGTGGCGCGTAAAAGTCCCAGAATAAATAAATAGAACCTGCAAAAACAAAGGCAAGCAAGAACCAAAAAACACTCCAAACGATGGCTTTTTTCATCGTGATAACGCCACCACGTGTTTGATAGATATCAAGCGTAACAAGAACAAGGGTAAATAAACCAAAAGCACCATACATCGCTAATGATTCTTGAAGAGGCACCGATTGGCTCAATTGGGTGGTATTTTCGATAAGAGACATATTTCCTCCCATGGCGGAAGGACTTCGTTTGGTGACCTTCCGCAGACAATAACAACCAACAGCCACATAACGATTATGTGCTGCTAGTCAATGAATGCGTTGGTCTCGTTGAAGTGTTGACGTGAATGAACCACGTAACACCTTTACTTACCGGATAAGCTGATGCTTAACGAGATGACGATAAGTAAACTTGCGCTAACTACTCCCCAAACGCCGACATAATAACGCCGAGCGTCAGGCTTTCCAACAAAAAAGCCTTGTCTTATCGAAATAAAATTCTTATCAAAAATCAGGAAGCACTATAAAAAGAAAGAAATGGATTCAACCACCTGAACTTTAGTAAACAGACAAAAAGCAGCAAATGGCTCAAGACAAACTCTTCATTGGTTAGAGCCCTAACGGGGAAGATAGATACAAAAAAGGAGCATTACTGCTCCCTTTTGTAACATCCACATTCTTAGCAATTCAAAAGCCGCTTAGAGGCACAAAGTAGACCAGTGTTGACCAAATTGCGATCCAGGCAACCACGACTGCCGTATCTGCCCAATCTTTATTCCACATACTGCCACCCTCATCAACCCATGTAGTAAGTGGAGAGCAGCAAAATCAATACCAGTATTTATTATCGACGTCGCTTTGTGTAAAGTTTGTGACTTTGATTCAAACAGTTTGGCTCATCGGTCAGGAGTTCAATAAAACAATCAGCCATGGACAAACTGGTCACACGCCCTTCTCCTTTCATCTCCTGCAATGCGTCATACCCCTCTTTCCCTTTCATCGTATAGGCAGAAGAAGTCCCTCGATACCAAACATCATCTTGAACACCTACCCATTGTTTGCCATCAAAAATCACTAATGATTGAACTCTTTCACCTTTTGGGGCATCTGCATGGTACTCGAAGTTTAAATTGTAAGTGTACGGATAACTGCCAGATCCAGTGCCTTCTACGCCATTGTTGAGTGCATTATTTATCGCGCCTTCAAGTGCACGGCGAATAGCGTTGCCTTTTACATCGTAAAAGCCGATAGGAACGGCAAAAGGCAACAGTCGTCCGGCAATGTCTGCCACTGTGATGTTGCCAGGGTTCAAAGAGGTTCGCACGCCACCCGCATTATGAATTGCAAATTGAACGTCATATCCACGTTTGTTTAAACAGTGCAGAAATGATCGGGCAACGGAGGAAGCCAACTCACTCTCACCAAATTCATCGGGAATTCTCACATGACGCTTTTTGGTGTCAACACTAGCAATGACTTGTGACTGTAACTGCCTGACCTGAGGAATATATTTATCGCTCAGGATCGCTTGAGTTTCCGGGTGTTTCTTACAAACCACGACATTCGGTTGACCATGGATGAAGTCGCACGCGGTTTCGAATACACCTTGGTCGAGCTGTTGGTTTAGCGTCGAGTCCCAAAAAATACGTCGGCCAAGCAACAGTTCATTTTGTCCACTCAACATCGTTGCTTTACCGTGTTCATCAAACTCAATGACGCAGTGCCCCATTGTCAAAGCATGGAAACCCGCTTGCACCACATAGGTATCATTAATTTTGATACCGTAGGGATCGTCTTGTCCTAACCCTATTGATGAAAAATCACCTTGCAACCGGTGGCTGTGTCCACCAACAATTATACCAATACCTGCGACTTGCTCAGCTAACTCTAAATCACCTTCATAACCTAAGTGGCTCAGAAGAATAATATTTTTTATACCTGATGAATGGATTTGTTTTACGGTCGCCTTGGCGGTTTCAATTGCTGAGTGAAAAGGCGTGTCTGCATCAGGGTTTGCGATGTCGCTCATTTTATCTATGGATAATCCGAAAATCGCGACCCGCTCACCATGGAATTCTTTAACAATGTATTGAGCGCTCTGTGTATCCGGTTGGTAACTATATACATCCTTACAATCACTGATACGGTGAGGTTTTTTAAGTGATTCATTGGATAAATCCCAGTTGCCAGCAAGCAATGGGAACTGAGTACGTTGGCAAAACAATGCAACTGGCTCATTCCCCATATCTAATTCATGGTTACCTAACGCCATTGCATCAATCTTTAATGCGTTCAATAAGTCGGCATTGGCTTTGCCTTTAAATAGTGAGAAATACAGCGTACCTTGGAAGCAATCTCCGGCATGGAGGAACAACATCCCATGACCTTGGCGCTGAGCATCATCTCTTAACTGCTCGACTCTGGTTGCGATACGAGAAAAGCCGCCAGCACTGACATAGGGTTCTAGCGTGAGTTCATTGTTTATCTTAAGCTTTAACTGTAATGACGTTGGTTCAAAGTAGGAATGTGTGTCATTGATGTGTGCCAGTTTGATTCTCACTGGCTTATGATTGTTATTCATCTTCATCTTCTCTTTTTTCATTCCTTATAATAATAAGAAGTGAATCATGACAGAATCATGAATTTTATGAAACTGCGATTTAGGATTTCATGTTTAAGTGATCACGATGCTGTCCCCCGGCTTTGAAAGCAAGCCTCGCTTGTAACGGTCTCTATTCAGTAAGAGGCTCTCGTAATTTTGTGAACTGAGCTTAACTCAAAAATTCCGAATTCATATATGCTTAGGAGTAGCAAAATAACTCTCGATAATTCAAATAATTGCAAGGAGGATTGAGATGAGACTAGAACGCATCGAAATCTCCGGGTTTAGAGGCATCAAACGCCTTTCACTCTCTTTTGACGAACTCACCACGCTCATCGGTGAAAACACGTGGGGCAAATCATCATTGCTCGATGCCCTTTCCATCGCACTACCTGCCAATGGCTCATTGTATCAATTCAAACTGAAAGATTTTCACGTTGACTACTCAATTTCTCATCCACAAACACAACACTTACAGATCATTGTTTGTTTTAAAGCACAGGATAAAAACGAAGTAAAAGCGGGACGCTACAGACGCATAAAGCCTACATGGTGCACCAACGAAGATGGTGAGCAAGTCATTTACTATCGTATTAGTGCGTCTCGCGATGAGCACGGCATTAATACAAAGTACGCGTTTTTGGATCATAACGGCAAACCCAAAAAACTTCACCACTCAGAGAAACTCGCTATTGAGTTAATGACACTTCATCCTGTAATCCGACTACGTGACTCCCGACGCTTCCCAGATTTAAACCATGTCAACGGCGATGGTAAAAATGCTCGGATTGAAAAACGAATCAACAACACCTGTCGACGCTTATTGGCTATGCCTGGCCATGTGAATAAAGGTGAGATTCGTAGTAGCCTCGACTCAATGCAAACGCTTGTTGAACACTATTTCGCGTTCAGAAGTGTCAGTAAAGGTAACCCACGCAAACCTCGTGATGGTCTTTTCTATACAAGCCCTTCCTCTGATAAAGGTTTGAGTCAGTTCTTGAAAGAAACCAATGACAAACAAAGCCGCTTGCTCTTAATGGGGTTACTCAATGCCTATCTTCAAGCTAAGGGCCCCACTGATTTAAGGCGCTGTGCGAGACCAATACTGATCATTGAAGATCCAGAAGGTCGACTGCATCCAACTCATCTAGCGAGAGCGTGGTCCTTATTGCAATTGTTGCCAATGCAAAAGATATTAACCACCAACAGTGGCACGTTACTCGGTTCTGTTCCA
The DNA here is from genome assembly GCF_000742455.1 of Vibrio sp. OY15. Classification (NCBI taxonomy): domain Bacteria; kingdom Pseudomonadati; phylum Pseudomonadota; class Gammaproteobacteria; order Vibrionales; family Vibrionaceae; genus Vibrio; species Vibrio sp. OY15. The sequence continues at coordinate 310,523 of NZ_JPIL01000014.1, forward strand.
CTGTATTCAATTCGACGTTTAATTCGGCTATCAGACAGAACCATCGCTAAGAGTTTAAACTCAACAAAGTTTGGTCGAGATGAGTTGCGCCGAATTGGTTTCCATATTCGTTTTCATCGTTCAGGAGCATTATTTGCACGGTGCTGGTTACTTGTTGAGGGCGAAACCGAAGTTTGGCTTTTTCATGAACTGGCTCGTCAATGCGGGTATGACTTGGCTGCCGAAGGGGTTCAAATCGTTGAGTTTGCTCAATCAGGTCTAAAATCACTCATCAAAGTAGCAAAAGAGTTTGGTATTGATTGGCATGTCGTTACCGATGGCGACCCAGCAGGGAAAAAGTACGCGCATGCAGTACGAGCACAGCTCGACCATGATCAGGAAAGGCATCGACTTACGGAATTACCCGACCGAGACATCGAGCACTTTCTGTACAACAATGGGTTTGAACTTTTCTTTAAGGACATCATCAAAGTTCCTCATGACCACCCTATCCCTGCTAAAAAAGTCGTAAATCGTGTTTTGAAAAAACATGCAAAACCGGACTTAGCTTTGGCTATTGTTTCTCATTGTGAAGAGAAAGGCATGGAGTGTATTCCTGTTCTTCTGCGCTGGACACTTAAACGCGTTGTTACCATGGCCAACGGCAATACATGAGTTAGACGTATTTTACACTCAGCGTATTGTCTTGTAATACAAAAAAAGCACACCAATTTGGTGTGCTTGTATCAAACATCATTAATTTTGATTAAGGGTATTGAGAGGGATAAAACTCAATACACAGTGGATACCAATAAGATCGGGGGTTCACTACTGTGCTTGCTCAGCAAGCGAAGAAGAAGTAGCGGTTGATTTCGTATGCAACCATAGCCCTGTCGCTTTCATTAGATAGCCAAACACACCACCTAGCAACAACGATGGAATGACAAGTTGCCAGTTTCCGTCAGCCGCAAATGTTGCGCATGAACCAATAAAAGTACCAGGGATGTACGCGAGCCAAGCCTGTTTAGCTTGAATACACATGAAGAATGCCACAATAGCGGTAATCACATGGCCAATAATTTCCAACCCCACGTAAGTGGAACCGTGAATAATTACCATTGCCCAGAATACGCCTGTCATATTGGTGATTAAGCTGATGCCTAGTCCTTTCAATCCGCTCGTTGGCGCTGCAAAGTAGCTCGTGCAACCTAAAAAACCAGCCCAAGAAAGCAAACCTAAAGAGATGGCGATCCAACCCCATACGCCAGATAAAATTCCAGTAGTGATAGAAATAGCTAAAAGTGTCGTCATGGTAGTCATACCTGCTCGGCTATTATCGTACCTATATGGTTCAATAACTGCCTTCATACATTGAAATCAAGGACACATGTTAGATACATCAGCTCAGCTTATCGGTGATATTGATCACAATAAGATATTATTATTTTCACAATTTACATTAAAAGTTTGACGCAACCGATAAATCAACAGATTTAGGGAATAAACCCAACTCATCTCGTAGGCATGTTTAATCAACCTTTAAAGAACTGAAGGCTTCCCTTTCATCATTCGCAGTCCCTCTCTTTTAATGCAGTCGACTAATGGGTTTTCTGCCATATCTGAGCGCCATATAAATGAAAGCGTCCTTTCCATTTTTAACTCAGGTACATTTAATGCCACAAGATGACCTGCTTCTATATATCGCTCTACATCTAAATACGGTAAGCAAGTAAGGTACTGACCATTAGCAACTAAACTACGTAACACCGGAACGTGTTCATACTCGCGCCACACATCCAAATCTTCAATAAGGTGGTGAATGGAACTATCAAATGTTTTTCGTGTGCCAGAGCCATGCTCTCTTAGTACCCACTTCGCTTGCTCTAACTGCGCAAGGCTAACAGACTGATTACGCGCAAAAGGATGATGAGAAGCTGCGACAACAGTAAGATGATCACGACACCATACTTCTTGGTGTAAACGGTTATCATCACAGCGCCCTTCAATAATCCCTAAGTCATACTTGTAATCTAATACCCCATCAATCACCCCTTTTGTACTTTGTACACCGAGAGAAATACGCATTTCTGGAAAGTCATTATCAATGATACTGATAAGGTCGGGAACTAAGTGCTCTGCTGGGGTTTGACTCGCTCCCATACGAATCTCACCACTCAATAAATGTTGCTCATAGAAGCCCATTTCAATCTGCAATGCATCTTGTAGCAAGCGTTTTGCTTTTGGTCGTAACCACATCCCCCAATGGGTTAACGCCATTTGCTTGCCTTGTCTCTCAAACAACGGCCTGCCAAGCATCTTCTCTAATTGCGCAAGCGACATACTCGTTGCTGATTGTGTCAAAGCCAATTTTTCTGCGGCTTGGCTTACACTGCCGGTATCTGCAACTGCGTCGAAAACCGCTAATTGCTTAAGTGAGTAGCGCAAAGTGTCCTCCATTATTAGTGGGTATTTCCCAATCCCCACAATTGTTAAAGCATGCCCCAATAAGCAATAGAGTTCATTTTACCTGGCCCCGTAAAGTTATCAATTAATTTGATGAGGTTTCTAAATATTATCAATTTTACCTTACTAACCGTTCTCCCTATTCTGAGTACGCGGTTCGGGAACACCGCAAGCCTCAATGGTTTTGAAACCGAAGTCATTGAGGCTCTTAATAAAAACAACAATTTCATTTTTGAGTTAATAACCAAGGATTTTTTATGCGATTACAAATTAAGGAGTCAATATGGCGGTGACCAGTTCTCAAAATCACCAGTATTTTTCTCCAAAAGAGATGATGGTTGAAGCGGAAAAATTTGCGTTAAGTAAGGCAAACAAAACCAGCAGTATGACATTAAGCCTCGCGATTATGGCCGGCGCGTTCATCGGGTTAGCATTCTTGTTTTACATCACGGTGACCACCGGCAGTACTGGCGCTGGTTGGGGCTTGAGCCGCCTAGCTGGTGGACTCGCATTTAGCATGGGATTGATCCTCATAGTGATCTGCGGTGGTGAATTATTTACCAGCTCCGTCCTATCCAGTATTTCTTGGGCCAATAAGCAAATCTCGTTCAGTAAGATGCTTTCGATCTGGGGCAAAGTTTACGTTGGTAACTTTATTGGTGCGATGTTCCTACTTGCGCTGGTTACTGCTGCTAGTCTTTATCAGATGGATGGCGGTCAATGGGGATTAAATGCGCTTAACATCGCACAACACAAACTTCACCACACTCTCATTCAAGCGTTTGCACTCGGTATTCTCTGTAACCTGTTGGTCTGCCTAGCGATTTGGCTGACATTTAGTTCTGCAAATGCAATGACAAAAGCAGCAATGACAATTTTGCCTGTGGCAATGTTTGTCAGCAGCGGTTTTGAGCACTGTGTTGCGAACATGTTTATGGTTCCACTTGGTATTGTTATCGCGAATTTTGCACCTGAATCTTTTTGGGCATCTGTCGGTGTGCCCGCGTCACAATACACAGACCTAAACATTAGCCACTTTATTACCGCTAACTTAATTCCTGTCACGCTTGGCAACATCGTCGGCGGAGCGGTATTAGTTGGCCTTTCAAACTGGTGTATTTTTCGCCGACCAGAACTAAAAGCAGCGAATATTTCTTCTATCACTACAACTACAACACTGTCGTCAGTTAAGGATTTCACCATGAAAAATGCCTCTTTTGTTAAAGACATTATGAACCCAAAACCAATCACCATTCGTGCAGAAACGCCAATTGCAGCCGCGCTGGATGTGTTACTTGATAACAACGTAACTAGCGCACCTGTTGTAGACGTACAAAATCGATTAGTTGGCTTCTTCTCTGCTCACGATGTGATGGTAGAACTATGGTGTGAGGACTACATTCCGGTGAAAGACCAAAAAGTCGTCGACATCATGAGCCGAGATGTGGTCGCAATTGACGCTTGTGATCGTCTCGTTGATGTTGTGGAATTCCTATGTATCGATAAAGAGCAGTTGTACCCAGCGAGCAGTATGGGTATTGCCACTCGCTTGACGTCTTTGTCTCTCGAAGAACGCGCTAAAAGTATCAAAGTAAGTAAGCCACAAGTGCTTCCTGTGCTTGAAAATGGGCAGATGGTCGGGGTGGTTACTCGTACTGAAGTATTAAAAGCACTACGCCCGATTTTTGGTGAGCGTTTAAACCTAGTGGAAAAAAGCGAGTTAGAAACAGCGTAATTCGCTAAACATTTACAACGTCTATTGGCTTTCAATCGCTATCACTGACGGGTTTATCGATGTTAGTGATGTGGTTAAGATAATAAAAAAGCGCTCTTCAAGTGAAGAGCGCTTTTAGTGTATCTGTGCCGTCCTAAATAAGGT
>NZ_JPIL01000015.1:0-1787 GCF_000742455.1 Vibrio sp. OY15
TGACCATTGAATCTTCGGATTCAGCACAGTCAATTCAAACATTACTTTATGTAATGTTCAGTATTCATTGAGCCGAACAAAATCTTAAATTGAAGAGTTTGATCATGGCTCAGATTGAACGCTGGCGGCAGGCCTGACACATGCAAGTCGAGCGGAAACGAGTTATCTGAACCTTCGGGGAACGATAACGGCGTCGAGCGGCGGACGGGTGAGTAATGCCTAGGAAATTGCCCTGATGTGGGGGATAACCATTGGAAACGATGGCTAATACCGCATGATGCCTACGGGCCAAAGAGGGGGACCTTCGGGCCTCTCGCGTCAGGATATGCCTAGGTGGGATTAGCTAGTTGGTGAGGTAAGGGCTCACCAAGGCGACGATCCCTAGCTGGTCTGAGAGGATGATCAGCCACACTGGAACTGAGACACGGTCCAGACTCCTACGGGAGGCAGCAGTGGGGAATATTGCACAATGGGCGCAAGCCTGATGCAGCCATGCCGCGTGTGTGAAGAAGGCCTTCGGGTTGTAAAGCACTTTCAGTCGTGAGGAAGGTAGTGTAGTTAATAGCTGCATTATTTGACGTTAGCGACAGAAGAAGCACCGGCTAACTCCGTGCCAGCAGCCGCGGTAATACGGAGGGTGCGAGCGTTAATCGGAATTACTGGGCGTAAAGCGCATGCAGGTGGTTTGTTAAGTCAGATGTGAAAGCCCGGGGCTCAACCTCGGAATAGCATTTGAAACTGGCAGACTAGAGTACTGTAGAGGGGGGTAGAATTTCAGGTGTAGCGGTGAAATGCGTAGAGATCTGAAGGAATACCGGTGGCGAAGGCGGCCCCCTGGACAGATACTGACACTCAGATGCGAAAGCGTGGGGAGCAAACAGGATTAGATACCCTGGTAGTCCACGCCGTAAACGATGTCTACTTGGAGGTTGTGGCCTTGAGCCGTGGCTTTCGGAGCTAACGCGTTAAGTAGACCGCCTGGGGAGTACGGTCGCAAGATTAAAACTCAAATGAATTGACGGGGGCCCGCACAAGCGGTGGAGCATGTGGTTTAATTCGATGCAACGCGAAGAACCTTACCTACTCTTGACATCCAGAGAACTTTCCAGAGATGGATTGGTGCCTTCGGGAACTCTGAGACAGGTGCTGCATGGCTGTCGTCAGCTCGTGTTGTGAAATGTTGGGTTAAGTCCCGCAACGAGCGCAACCCTTATCCTTGTTTGCCAGCGAGTAATGTCGGGAACTCCAGGGAGACTGCCGGTGATAAACCGGAGGAAGGTGGGGACGACGTCAAGTCATCATGGCCCTTACGAGTAGGGCTACACACGTGCTACAATGGCGCATACAGAGGGCGGCCAACTTGCGAAAGTGAGCGAATCCCAAAAAGTGCGTCGTAGTCCGGATTGGAGTCTGCAACTCGACTCCATGAAGTCGGAATCGCTAGTAATCGTGGATCAGAATGCCACGGTGAATACGTTCCCGGGCCTTGTACACACCGCCCGTCACACCATGGGAGTGGGCTGCAAAAGAAGTAGGTAGTTTAACCTTCGGGGGGACGCTTACCACTTTGTGGTTCATGACTGGGGTGAAGTCGTAACAAGGTAGCGCTAGGGGAACCTGGCGCTGGATCACCTCCTATTACGAGGATTATTGCGAGGAGGGTTCACACAGATTGATACGGTTTATAAAGAAAGGAGAGGTAACTGGGCCTGAGGCTCAGGTGGTTAGAGCGTTCGCCGGATAAGCGGGAGGCCGGTGGTTGGCGTTCTTTTATACACTTTTCCGAG
>NZ_JPIL01000016.1:0-3181 GCF_000742455.1 Vibrio sp. OY15
AAGCCTGGCGATGTCCTACTCTCACATGGGGAAGCCCCACACTACCATCGGCGCTATTTCGTTTCACTTCTGAGTTCGGCATGGAAATCAGGTGGGTCCAAAACGCTATGGTCGCCAAGCAAATTCTTTAATTCGGAAAGCTGTTTTTTTAATTCTCGTTCTTACACATTCAATGTTCTTTCATTGAGTCCATCAAAACCCCTTGGGTGTTGTATGGTTAAGCCTCACGGGCAATTAGTACAGGTTAGCTCAACGCCTCACAACGCTTACACACCCTGCCTATCAACGTCGTAGTCTACGACAACCCTTTAGGATACTTAAAGTATCAGGGAGAACTCATCTCAAGGCTCGCTTCCCGCTTAGATGCTTTCAGCGGTTATCGATCCCGAACTTAGCTACCGGGCAATGCGTCTGGCGACACAACCCGAACACCAGAGGTTCGTCCACTCCGGTCCTCTCGTACTAGGAGCAGCCCCTTTCAATTCTCCAACGCCCACGGCAGATAGGGACCGAACTGTCTCACGACGTTCTAAACCCAGCTCGCGTACCACTTTAAATGGCGAACAGCCATACCCTTGGGACCGACTTCAGCCCCAGGATGTGATGAGCCGACATCGAGGTGCCAAACACCGCCGTCGATATGAACTCTTGGGCGGTATCAGCCTGTTATCCCCGGAGTACCTTTTATCCGTTGAGCGATGGCCCTTCCATTCAGAACCACCGGATCACTATGACCTGCTTTCGCACCTGCTCGAATTGTCATTCTCGCAGTCAAGCGGGCTTATGCCATTGCACTAACCTCACGATGTCCAACCGTGATTAGCCCACCTTCGTGCTCCTCCGTTACGCTTTGGGAGGAGACCGCCCCAGTCAAACTACCCACCAGGCACTGTCCGCAACCCCGATAAGGGGTCGACGTTAGAACATCAACACTACAAGGGTGGTATTTCAAGGACGGCTCCACGCAATCTAGCGACTGCGCTTCAAAGCCTCCCACCTATCCTACACATGTAGGGTCAATGTTCAGTGCCAAGCTGTAGTAAAGGTTCACGGGGTCTTTCCGTCTAGCCGCGGGTACACTGCATCTTCACAGCGATTTCAATTTCACTGAGTCTCGGGTGGAGACAGCGTGGCCATCATTACGCCATTCGTGCAGGTCGGAACTTACCCGACAAGGAATTTCGCTACCTTAGGACCGTTATAGTTACGGCCGCCGTTTACCGGGGCTTCGATCAAGAGCTTCGACCGAAGTCTAACCCCATCAATTAACCTTCCGGCACCGGGCAGGCGTCACACCGTATACGTCATCTTGCGATTTTGCACAGTGCTGTGTTTTTAATAAACAGTTGCAGCCACCTGGTATCTGCGACTCTCAATAGCTCCATCCGCGAGGGACTTCACCGTCGAGAGCGTACCTTCTCCCGAAGTTACGGTACCATTTTGCCTAGTTCCTTCACCCGAGTTCTCTCAAGCGCCTTGGTATTCTCTACCCGACCACCTGTGTCGGTTTGGGGTACGATTCCTTACAATCTGAAGCTTAGAGGCTTTTCCTGGAAGCATGGCATCAATGACTTCACATCCGTAGATGCTCGACGTCGTGTCTCAGCCTTAAGAGAAACCGGATTTACCTAATTTCTCAGCCTACGCACTTGAACCTGGACAACCGTCGCCAGGCCCACCTAGCCTTCTCCGTCCCCCCATCGCAATTGTAAGAAGTACGGGAATATTAACCCGTTTCCCATCGACTACGCCTTTCGGCCTCGCCTTAGGGGTCGACTTACCCTGCCCCGATTAACGTTGGACAGGAACCCTTGGTCTTCCGGCGAGGAGGTTTTTCACCCCCTTTATCGTTACTCATGTCAGCATTCGCACTTCTGATACGTCCAGCATGCGTTACCACACACCTTCAACCGCTTACAGAACGCTCCCCTACCCAATATACAAAAGTATATTGCCGCAGCTTCGGTTTACTACTTAGCCCCGTTACATCTTCCGCGCAGGCCGACTCGACCAGTGAGCTATTACGCTTTCTTTAAATGATGGCTGCTTCTAAGCCAACATCCTGGCTGTCTGAGCCTTCCCACATCGTTTCCCACTTAGTAGTAATTTGGGACCTTAGCTGGCGGTCTGGGTTGTTTCCCTCTCCACGACGGACGTTAGCACCCGCCGTGTGTCTCCCGGATAGTACTTACTGGTATTCGGAGTTTGCAAAGGGTTGGTAAGTCGGGATGACCCCCTAGCCTTAACAGTGCTCTACCCCCAGTAGTATTCGTCCGAGGCGCTACCTAAATAGCTTTCGGGGAGAACCAGCTATCTCCAGGTTTGATTGGCCTTTCACCCCTAGCCACAAGTCATCCGCTAATTTTTCAACATTAGTCGGTTCGGTCCTCCAGTTGATGTTACTCAACCTTCAACCTGCCCATGGCTAGATCACCTGGTTTCGGGTCTATATCCAGAGACTGAACGCCCAGTTAAGACTCGGTTTCCCTACGGCTCCCCTAGATGGTTAACCTTGCCACTGAATATAAGTCGCTGACCCATTATACAAAAGGTACGCAGTCACAGGACAAAGCCTGCTCCTACTGCTTGTACGTACACGGTTTCAGGTTCTATTTCACTCCCCTCACAGGGGTTCTTTTCGCCTTTCCCTCACGGTACTGGTTCACTATCGGTCAGTCAGTAGTATTTAGCCTTGGAGGATGGTCCCCCCATATTCAGACAGGATATCACGTGTCCCGCCCTACTCGATTTCACTGAACACACGTCGTCAACTACGGGACTATCACCCTGTATCGTCGGACTTTCCAGACCGTTCGTCTAACGCGTGTAAAGCTTAAGGGCTAGTCCAATTTCGCTCGCCGCTACTTTCGGAATCTCGGTTGATTTCTTTTCCTCGGGGTACTTAGATGTTTCAGTTCCCCCGGTTCGCCCTGTTGAGCTATGTATTCACTCAACAGTAATACCTTATGGTATTGGGTTTCCCCATTCGGAAATCCCAGACTCAAATGGTTTTTACTACCTAATCTGGGCTTATCGCAAGTTAATACGTCCTTCATCGCCTCTGACTGCCAAGGCATCCACCGTGTACGCTTAGTCACTTAACCATACAACCCGAAGGAGTTTCGAGTTGATAATCAAATCACCAAAGTTGTCTCTCATTATTTGAATGAGCGAGAGACAT
>NZ_JPIL01000017.1:0-56150 GCF_000742455.1 Vibrio sp. OY15
AACCCATATCAGGACGGGTCAGAAAAACAATAGCGTTTAAGCGTTTTCGTTTAAGTAGTTTAATACGACTTCGTGGTGATCTTTGGTTTTGAACTTGTTAAACACGTGTTCGATCACGCCTTCTTCATTGATCAGAAAGCTAATGCGGTGAAGACCGTCGTATACTTTGCCCATGAATTTCTTTTCGCCCCAAACGCCGAACTGGTCAGCAACGGCATGATCTTCATCAGAAAGCAGAGTGAAGTTTAAATCATCGCGCTCGATGAACTTGCCTAGGCGCTTTACAGGATCGATGCTTACGCCGAGTACCACCACGTTATGTGCATCGAGTTCAGCTTTGATGTCACGAAGGCCTTTTGCTTGTGTAGTACAACCCGGCGTCATCGCCTTAGGGTAAAAGTAGAAAAGTACTTTCTTGCCTTTAAAGTCTTCAAGAGAAACGGTATTTCCGTCTTGGTCGAGCAAAGAGAAGGCTGGCGCTGGCGAGCCTGCTGTCAGCGTATTCATTTTGATTTCCTTTACTTTATAGTGTGTTTTTAATGAAATTCAGAGAACCTTGTACGTTGAGCGACTTACAAAGTTCATCGAAGTCTTCTTGTAACTGCATCAAATTAAAATCCGCGCTTACAGATGCAGTAATCGCAATATGAAACTGGTCAGAATCGAGTTGAATTTTCGACTTGCTGATGGTTTGCGCGCTAAGAGAGTCTAAACCAATCTGCTGATCAGCGAAGAACTTAGTAAATTTTTCAGTTAACCCAGGGCGGTCTTCAGACTCAATAAACACTTCCATGGTGTAGCTGTTATCGAGCAGTTCGTGCGCCGCTGTGCGTTTCATGATCGTAATAAGGTCATGTTCTTGGCCAAGCAGGGGCAATTGTGTTTCAACTCGAGTCACGCTGCTGGCGTTCCCAGTCAGGAGCATGATCAGCGTAAATTCGCTGCCAAAGATAGCGATACGGCTATCGACTATGTTACAACCAGCTTGAGTAACGAGCTGTACGACTTGGTTACAAATGCCTGGACGGTCCGTTCCAACTGCTGTAAGTACCAGATGTTGCTTCATAAATGAGCTTCTTGTCCTTTCTTCAATAGAGAGATGTTAGCACAGATATTGCGAAGAAATATCGAGCCAGTTCTTTTTTAGTCCATAAAAAAGCAGTCGGAGCTTGAGGGGAGTGGTGGGAAATAAACAGTAAATGCAGGCTATAGGATAAACAAAACGTTTGCATGATGTGCTTGCCTATTGTCTGGCCGTTTTATTCACTTAGATCTGACTTGGCTAACAAGACCAAAGAGTATATTTTCCTTGCTTGTGCTCTTCAGTATTTTCCAAATCACTGATAGATTCTAAAGTCACTCGAAAGCCCAACACGATTATCAATATTGCCGTTAATCAAACCAAATAGAGCAATTAAGTTGCTAGACCTCTAACAACTGGTAATTATTCATTCATTTGTACTTTGTAAGCGAGTTTACGCTCTTGTGTTTTTCAATCGCATTACAGTACCATGCAGAAAGAGTTAAATGAGGGAGATAAACATGTTTTCAGGAAGTATCGTAGCGCTGATTACGCCATTCAAAGCAGATGGCGAAGTAGACTTTGACGGTCTGCAAAAGCTAGTAGAGTACCACGTTGAAGCGGGTACAGACGGTATTGTGGCAGTAGGCACAACAGGTGAGTCAGCGACACTGACCATTGAAGAGCATGTAAAGGTCGTTAATAAAACTGTTGAGTTTGCCGACGGTCGCATCCCTGTGATTGCTGGCACGGGTGCAAATGCAACCCATGAGGCAGTAACATTTAGCAAATTACTGGCTGATTCTGGTATTGCTGGCTTCCTGAGTGTGACACCGTATTACAACAAACCAACTCAAGAGGGTTTGTTTCTACATTACAAGGCAATTGCCGAAGCGAGTGATGTGCCTCTAATTTTGTACAACGTACCAGGCCGTACTGCTGTTGATATGCAGCCAGAAACAGTGGCACGCTTGTCAAAGCTTGATAATATCGTAGCTCTAAAAGATGCAACGGGCGATTTGGAACGAATTGCAATTCATCGTGAACTTTGTGGCGAAGATTTTATCTTACTAAGCGGCGATGATGCGACAGGGCTGGATTTTGTGAAACTTGGCGGCAATGGTGTTATCTCGGTAACGAACAATATTGCAGCTAAAGACATGGCAGACATGTTCCATTTGGCAAGTGAAGGTAAGTACGAAGAAGCAGAAGCGATTAACCAACGCTTGATGACTCTACATAAAAACCTTTTCATCGAAGCAAGCCCTATCCCAGTAAAATGGGCAGCGCAAAAGCTTGGTTTGATTGAAGAAGGTGGTTTGCGTCTTCCTTTAACTACGCTTTCTGAAAAATCGCAGCCGATCGTCGAGCAGGCGCTAACAGACGCCCATATTTATTAAGATTGAGCTATTAAGATTGAGTTACTAGGATTGAAGTTCATACTGGGGGCCAAAGCGCCCTCGGTGTTTTAGGAGTATAGATGAAGCTTTCAAGCCAGTTAGTGTTAAGTTCATTAGCTGTATTCGTATTGACTGCCTGTTCAGGTGGTGCCAATCAACGTCGTCAAGCAAAAGATGACTTCGAGTATTTGAACTCCCCAAATTTGGGTGAGTGGAATGTCCCACAGGGTGCACAGCCTCAGTTTTACCCTAACTACGAGATCCCTCAGGGTAACTACGCTGGTGGTGTAGGTAAAGATGTCGACATTCGTCCACCTCAACAAGTCCTAGAGCTTATTCCCGGTGCACGTTTGGACCGCAGTAGTGATGGTGAAGTGACACTTTGGCTACTTCGTAAAGATGAACTAGATAAAGTTTGGCAAACGGTGCAAAACATGGTCGCGGCTAACGAGATTCCAGTTGAAAGCCAAACAGACTCTCGCATCGAGACAGGATGGGTGACTTGGGATTCGCCAGATGAAGAGCTAGAAATTGGCAGCCGATATGAAATCGTACGCGCTGAAGCAAATGGTCGACACGGCTTTAAGGTGAGCCTTATTGACTGGCGTGAAGGCAATCAAGTGAAAGAAGTAACGGCGACCAACCGTGAGCGCTACAATGTATTCATGACGAACTTGGTCACCGCTCGCTACGACCAAGAAGTGCGTGAAGAAGCACAGCGTAAAGCGCAAGAGTTGGTTAAACAGATCCCAATCACAATGGGTAAAGACCGCAGCGGACTTCCAGTGATTATCGCGCGTGCGCAATACAACATGCTTTGGCAACGTCTGCCTAATATTCTACCTAAGATGGGCTTTAAGATTGAAGAGCGTAGCCAGTCGCAGGGCACAATCACTGCGAAATATGCGTCTCCGGATGATGAATTCTGGAACGATATCGGCGTTAAACCAGTGGAGTTAGCCGCTGGTAAGTACACATTCTTACTTGGTGATTTAGGCAACCGTACGTCTATCAATATCACCGACTCCTCTGGCAAGCCAGTAGAAGAAGAGTTTTTGAAATCACTAGCGCCTGTATTGGCTGCAACAGTGAAGCAGTAAACAAAGCGAGCTTAACGCGGCGTGTTTACTTAATGATAGAAAAGGGACCTAGTGGTCCCTTTTTTGATGTTTAGATTAAATGTGTCGAGATGAAGCTGGTGAGTAACTAACGAGGCTCGTTTTTGTTTTTATCTTCTTCAGCGTAGCGCTGTTTATCCAATGTGTTCAGCTTATCTAAATCGTTCTTACGGCTTTTATCCATCTGACCAAACTTCATTTTTGCGGTATATTTGAGTGCGGCAATATTACCAATGACCACGCTCAACACTACAATAATAATGACCCAAGGATTGGTTAGTATTTCTATCATAGAGCCTCCGGCGGCGTGATATTGTGAATAAATTTGGCAACGACGTTATCCAAATTATTCAGTATGACGTCAATCCCTGCAATGTTGTCGGTCTGATTTTGTTTAATCAACTGGCTTCTGAGTACATCAAGCGTCAACTGCTCGAGGCATTGCTGCCCGACAGCGCGGTGACTAATGTGCCAAGGCTCAATCGAAACGCCACCTAAATCATGCTGATAAGGGAAGAAGAAACCGAACCGACCAAGGTTGGCTTTTAACCATTGGTAGAACGCTTGCTGGTGGCCTTCAAGATACTCCCAAGGTTCCAACTTGAGTTTGGTGTCAGCAGGCAATAAATTGCGCGCATAGACATCAAAATCACAACCCCAATGATGACGACTTCCTCCGGGCAATGCCGACCAGCGCAAAATGGCCATCAATTTCTCTTCGTCATTTAACTCTGCTTTACTCAAAGGGCGGGAGTTTATGTCGAGAATTGGCAACTCACCAGAAAACTTCCCGTTCCAGATGGCTTTTTGGCGATTAAAGTCACGAAAACCACTGGCGATTTCCATTTTGAAACCTGCTTCGGTTGCGGCATTAATCATCTTCAATAAGTCATTGACTACTTTAGGGTGAAGCATAAATGCCTTTTGCCCCACTAGTGTGGATTGAAGATGGGAATCAGTGATTCCGGTGAGTTGCTCTGGTGTCATTGTGTTCTCGCTGATTACTTCGCCAATAGGTGTTTCAACGTGTTTTCGTACATGTCCGTCAACTTTTCAAGATCGTCGACTTTCACACACTCGTTCACTTTATGAATCGTAGCGTTAACAGGGCCTAACTCTACGACTTGACCTCCCATTCGAGCAATAAAACGACCATCAGACGTACCGCCAGTTGTAAGTAGCGCTGGCTTCGTATCATTGACTTCGGCCACAGCAGCTACAACCGCGTCTAGCAGTGCGCCCGTATCGGTCAGGAATGGGTCTCCGTTGAATGTCCATTTTAGGTCGTAGTCCAGCTCATGCTTGTCCAATGTTTCGGTAACACGCTGAACAATTGCGTCATTGTTAAGCTCAGTACTAAAACGTAGGTTGAACTGAACATGGAACTCGCCAGGAATAACGTTAGACGCACCAGTGCCAGCCGATACATTCGGGATCTGGAAACTAGTCGGTGGGAAGTAATCATTCCCTTTGTCCCATTCTGTCGTCGCGAGTTCATGAATCGCGAGTAGAGACTCGTGCACTGGATTGCTGGCTAGGTGAGGGTAGGCCACGTGACCTTGTGTTCCTTTTACCGTTAAATCACCAGTGATGGATCCACGGCGTCCATTTTTCACTACATCGCCAACCACGTCGGTGCTGGATGGTTCACCAACAATACACATATCGATGTTCTCACCACGTTCCATCAACGTTTCTACAACGCGAACGGTACCATTGATAAATGGCCCTTCTTCATCCGACGTAATTAAGAAGCCAATTGAGCCTTTGTGATCTGGGTTTTCGGCGATAAAGCGTTCAACTGCAACAACCATAGCGGCGAGTGACCCTTTCATGTCAGCTGCGCCTCGGCCATGCAAGTAACCATCAATAATGGTCGGTTCAAACGGATGTGTATTCCAGTGTTCCAATTTGCCAGCTGGTACCACATCGGTGTGGCCAGCAAACGCAAATAGCGGCGCTTCTGAACCACGTCGAGCCCAGAAGTTCGTGGTGTCTTCAAATACCATCACTTCAATTTCAAACCCGAGTGCTTTTAAGCGCTCGATCATCAAATCCTGACAACCTGCGTCTTCCGGCGTTACGGACTGTCTACTGATCAGATCTTTAGCAAGTGCCAATACTGGACTGTCTGTCATCCTTGAGTATTCCTTTATTTAAGAGTTGAAAATGCTAGCGTATTGATCAGCTTTAAAACCGATATGAAGTTGATCATTCACTTTTAAAATTGGGCGTTTAATCATCGCAGGGTTTTCTACCAAAAGAGCGATGGCGTTTTCCTCGTTAAGTGTGTCTTTCTGCTCTTGCGCTAATTGGCGGTAGGTTGTGCCACGTTTATTGAGCACCTGTTCCCAACCTAAAGCGCGACAAAATTCACTTACCATTTCTGCATCAATGCCTTGCTTACGGTAGTCATGGAAGTCGTAAGCAATATCCTCGGCTTCTAACCATTTCTTGGCTTTTTTGATCGTATCGCAGTTGGGAATACCAAACATGGTAATCGACATAGTGTTTCCTTTTTCTTTGTTCTATTTTTCACTGGCGCGGTTAAGACGCACTTAAGTGATTTGGGCTGTTAAAGCATCCTATCAAGAAGCAATCAAACTGACAAAATGCGGTGGAAAATATTTTCAGATAGATTGAGATAACTAATGTCACATAACTTATTTACGATGAATGCGCTATAAATCGAATAAAAATTCGTCTAAATCAAATGGAAAAGTCGAGTTATTGATCAAACGCAACACCTCGCTGAGCAAAAACGAAATAATGAATCAGCACAATTTTAGGAGGTGTCAATGGAATTGAGTCCTGTTTTTGCAAGGCGGCTATATTTGGCCTTGTTGGTGGAAAACCTAGAAAGGCCGAATGTGCCAAAGTTGATCGAAAAAACGGGGTGGCCTCGTCGTACTATTCAAGATGTACTCAAGGCGTTACCTGGGATCGGCATTGAACTCATATTCGTTCAAGATGGCCGACGTCATAATGACGGCTATTATCAACTTTCAGATTGGGGGCCTTTTGATAGCCAATGGGTTCTAGAGCGGGAGAGCGATATCGCTAGCAGTCTTGGATTTCGTGCATAAGCCAGCAATTGCTGGCTTTTTTCATATTCAGGCCTCATCCATTGCAGCGGTAGGCGGAACCCAGTACGCTAAATGAAGTGATAAAATCTTGTGGGGAAACCATAAAAACGGTGTCCGCATCGATAGCCGCTGCATTGTTTTTTAAATCGTTCATCGCGCCTTGCATCATCGCGTCATTAGTCATGAAAATGTAGTTATACCAATGGCCTTCACTTCCGGTGACTTCGCCTTTGTATTCGCATCGCTCAGGGTCGAATTGCGCGTCAATGCGAATATGAACATTTTGACTTTGAGCATGAGTAAGGTGAGATGGCATCGTGCAACCCATTAGAAGCACGACAAAAAGTCCAAGTAACAGGCGTTTCATTAGCTATTTCCCCAATACTATGTAAGCAGCAAAGCCAATCCAGCTCAGGACAAGTAGTGTCCAAGGCAGTTTGCTTGATGAATGGTTTGGCGCATCGTCGGTGATATTGTCTTGTTCGATAATCTCTTCATGCTGACGTTGCTTTTCACGTTGCTGTTTTTTCTTCGCTTTATCGGCTTGGCGGTTGCGCTCTTTTTGTTGTTTCTTATATTGCGCGATGCCTTTTTCGATACCTTGAGCGATGAGCTTGGTTTGCTCTTTGGTTTGGCCGGGCTTTTGCGTGGATTTAGCAATTCTCATCGCTTCGGCTTGTGTTTCTTGAGAAGGCACAGGGGTGGCAGGAGTTCTTTTTTTCATGTTTTTCATCAACGTCGCTGTAAATCTTTGTTTAGTTTACCTGTGTAAGGTGCTGAAATGAACTTCAGTTCTCATCTTTGTTGGCTTGCAACTCTGAAACGATAGGTTAAAGTGACGTTTTTATCACATAAAGAAGAAGATGTTGTGCGCTATTCGTTTGACCAATATGACGCTCATGGATTTTTAAAGGCGCCGATCATTTTATGGGTGGGATGGATGTTTCTTGTGCGTTCATGGATGGTGTTTGCCATGGCTGGTGTAAGTCGTGATAGTGGCAGCAAGCTACTCGCTATTGTTTACCCAGATTCAAGTACGTTGTATTTAGGTTTGGCGATGGGCATTCCAAGTTTGCTTCTTATGTGGTTAATGGGGCTTCGTCATCCCGACAGAGGATGGGTAAACAGAATTACTCGCTATGGTCGCGAGATCACTTTGATCTTGTGCGGTATTCAACTTGCTCAGACCATGTATCATGTGTACCTAGAACATGGAGTGTTTAATTGGGCAAACGCCCTTACCATTACCTTATTAGCTTGGTTTATGATCTATCTTCTAAATGGAAGATGGGTAAAAGACTGTTTTCATGTGCCACAATTAGCGCACGATGAACAGCAGCATTCAAAGAATTAAAAACAATAACTTCCCACTCTGGGGCAAAGTAATAGAGGAAACCTCAATGTCACAAGCTCAAACGGCGATCGTGCCAGAAGCCGGGCCATTTGCACTGTACACTCAACTCAAAGTGAACCAAAACCGTGAAAACGTATTAGAAAAACTGAAAGCACTGCCAAAGTTGGTGGAAGAGTTAAACATTACCCAGCCGGGTGCAGCGCTGACGCTTTCTATCGCATTCACAAAATCGTTTTGGGAACACCTTAATGTAGACGCGCCAGAAGAGCTTATTGATTTTACTCAACTTGGCGAAGGTGACATCGTTGCTCCAGCAACAGACGTAGATGTACTGATTCACTGTCACTCGACTCGTCACGACTTGCATTTTTACGTGTTGCGTAAGTTCCTAGAAGAGACGGCACAAGATGTCACCATTGTGGACGAAACATATGGGTACCGTTACCTTGATGCTCGTGATATGACAGACTTCATTGATGGCACAGAAAACCCGAAAGGGGAGGCTCGCGCTGATGTGGCTCTAGTAAAAGAGGGCCCATTTGCTGGAGGTAGTTATGTCATGGCTCAACGCTTCGAACATAACCTTGCCGCTTGGAATCGCTTGAATGTCAAAGCGCAAGAAAAAGTGATTGGTCGTACCAAACCAGACTCTATAGAGCTAGAAGACGTTCCTGCTGCATCACACGTTGGTCGCGTTGATATTAAAGAAGAAGGAAAAGGTCTCAAGATTGTCCGTCATAGCTTGCCATACGGGACGGTAACAGGGCCTCATGGCCTGCTGTTTATTTCTTACTGCAATACACTTCATAACATTAAAGTGATGCTAGAAAGTATGTACGGCGTGACAGATGGTAAAACAGACCAAATGCTTCGTTTCACAAAAGCGGTAACTGGTGCGTACTTCTTCGCTCCTTCACAAGAAATGCTCGCAGAGCTAGCCATCAAGTAAGTTCTCAGACTTTATTTCTTAAGCCCTCCAATTAGAGGGCTTTTGTTTTCTATTTCTATTCCAATCTCTTTTCAAAAAACACTAAACTTTTCTGTTACTTGGTCGATAAGTATCCAAAGCCTTAATTTATTTGGAGTCTGTGTCTCGTGGCGATCACCGTTAATACCAATGTGGCAGCACTCGTCGCACAGCGTCATTTGACCAGTGCAACTGACATGCTGAACCAATCCATGGAGCGTTTGTCTTCAGGGAAGCGTATTAACAGCGCAAAGGATGACGCTGCGGGTCTGCAAATCTCCAACCGCTTGCAATCGCAAATGCGTGGTTTAGATGTTGCGGTTCGCAACGCGAATGACGGCATTTCCATCATGCAAACTGCGGAAGGCGCGATGAATGAGGTGACCAATATCATGCAACGTATGCGTGATTTGTCGCTACAGTCAGCCAATGGTTCAAACAGCAAAGCGGAGCGCACTGCACTGCAAGAAGAAGTTTCTGCTTTAAATGATGAGTTAAGTCGTATTGCAGAAACGACCTCCTTTGGCGGACGTAAATTGCTGAATGGCACATTCGGTACATCGTCTTTTCAAATCGGAGCAACGGCTGGTGAAGCGGTACAAATTGGCCTGCGGACCATGCAGCCGGAATCTTTAGGTAGCTTTTCAATGAGCTCATATCAAAGAGTCAGTTCAGATTGGACGGTTCAAAACGGAAATAATGAAATTGTTATCAGCTACCGTGATAACAATTTTGAAGAGCAGGAGATCCGTATTGAAGCTAAAGCTGGCGACGATATAGAAGAACTCGCGACTTACATTAATGGGCAAACCGATAAAGTGAAAGCGTCTGTTAATGAGGAGGGGCAACTGCAGTTACTCATGTCCCACAAGGACGCCATAAAATACCCTGGACCAACCTTCAGTGGTGGCCTGGCTGATGAGTTAGAACTTGGCAAGTATGTCACCGTAAATAGAACGGTAGATAGTATTGATATTAGCACGGTCGGTGGCGCTCAGATGGCGGTCGGCATTTTAGATGATGCTTTGAAAACGGTAGATGGCAGTCGTGCGGAGTTAGGCGCGTATCAAAACCGCTTTAATCACGCGATCAATAATCTCGATAACATCCACGAAAACTTAGCTGCTTCCAACAGTCGTATCCAAGACACTGACTACGCGAAAGAAACCACGCAAATGGTGAAGCAGCAGATTTTACAGCAGGTCAGTACTTCTACTCTTGCACAAGCAAAACAAGCGCCCAACCTAGCATTAACTTTACTTGGCTGATGAACGGCCTTGCCCGAATTTAACGTAAAACCTGCCTGTATCGACAATTCGAAAAGAAGCTTTAGCGAAAAATGAAAGTTTTTTTGCTTTTTTATCCGCTTTGTCACGATTACCCCTCCAAACGAATTATTTTCAAAAAAATCCAAAATTTTCTCTAAAGAAAACAGGGCATGCGCCGTTAATAAAAGTAACTTTGAGAGAACTACTTGGTTTTCCGAGACGTCGGAAACCGCTACACCGGAAAATCAATTGGAGAAATCACCATGGCAGTGAATGTAAACACTAACGTATCAGCGATGACCGCTCAGCGTTACCTAAACAACGCAAACTCAGCTCAACAAACTTCTATGGAGCGTTTGTCTTCAGGTTTTAAAATCAACAGCGCAAAAGATGACGCTGCGGGTCTACAAATCTCGAACCGTTTGAACGTACAAAGCCGTGGTTTGGATGTAGCGGTTCGCAACGCGAACGACGGTATCTCGATTGCACAAACTGCTGAAGGTGCAATGAACGAGACCACTAACATTCTTCAACGTATGCGTGATTTGTCTCTACAATCAGCAAACGGTTCAAACTCGAAAGCAGAACGTGTGGCGATTCAAGAAGAAGTGACCGCGCTAAACGACGAACTAAACCGTATCGCAGAAACCACTTCTTTCGGTGGTAACAAGCTACTAAACGGCACACACGGTGCGAAATCGTTCCAAATCGGTGCAGATAACGGTGAAGCAGTGATGCTTGAGCTAAAAGACATGCGTTCAGACAACAAAATGATGGGCGGTGTGAGCTACCAAGCTGAAAGTGGTAAAGGTAAAGACTGGAACGTTGCTGAAGGTAAGAACGACCTAAAAATCAACCTAACGGACAGCTACGGCCAAGAGCAAGAAATCAACATCAGCGCAAAAGCGGGTGACGATATCGAAGAGCTTGCGACTTACATTAACGGCCAAACTGACCTAGTGAAAGCCTCTGTAGACCAAGACGGTAAACTGCAAATCTTCGCTGGCAACAACAAAGTTGAGGGCGAGGTCGAGTTTTCAGGCGGTCTATCTGGGGAACTAGGTTTGGGCGAAGGTAAAAAAGTAACGGTAGATACTATCGACGTAACCTCAGTTGGTGGCGCACAAGAATCTGTTGCTATCATCGATGCAGCACTGAAATACGTAGACAGCCACCGCGCAGAGCTAGGTGCATTCCAGAACCGTTTCAACCACGCAATCAGCAACTTGGACAACATTAACGAGAACGTGAATGCGTCGAAGAGCCGTATCAAAGATACAGATTTCGCGAAAGAAACGACGGCAATGACCAAGTCACAAATTCTATCGCAAGCGTCAAGCTCAATCCTTGCGCAAGCGAAACAAGCGCCAAACTCAGCGCTAAGTCTGCTAGGTTAATTTCAAACCTAAGACGAGAACCTCATTGGCTCGTGGTGAGAGATGAGCGAGTAAACCCAGCTTCGGCTGGGTTTTTTTCTGTCTTTTGGGGCCCCAGGATTTCTGCGAATCACGACATTAGAGCTTCATCACATTTCAGTAAGCCAAAGAAAATAATCGCAAAAAATTGAAAATTTCTTCTAAAGGATATTCATCGGTCGCCGTTAAAGGGACTGAGAGAAATGAGATGTACCTAAGTGAGGTGAGAGACACGACGGTACATTCACTAAAGCCTTAAGGAGATCAATTATGGCGATTAACGTTAATACTAACGTTTCTGCGATGACTGCACAGCGTTACCTAAACCAGGCAGCTGACGGTCAACAAAAATCAATGGAGCGTTTGTCTTCGGGTTATAAAATCAATAGCGCGAAAGACGATGCTGCAGGTCTACAGATTTCAAACCGCTTGAATGCACAAAGCCGTGGCCTAGACATGGCAGTGAAAAACGCAAACGACGGTATTTCTATTGCACAGGTTGCTGAAGGTGCAATGAATGAATCTACCAACATCCTACAACGTATGCGTGATCTTTCGCTTCAATCTGCGAACGGTTCTAACTCAAAAGCAGAACGTGTAGCGATCCAAGAAGAAGTAACAGCGCTAAACGACGAGCTAAACCGTATTGCTGAAACTACCTCTTTCGGTGGTAACAAGCTTCTAAACGGTACTTACGGTACTCAATCTTTCCAAATCGGTGCGGACTCAGGTGAAGCAGTGATGCTTTCTATGGGTAACCTACGCTCAGACACTTCAGCAATGGGTGGTAAGAGCTACGCAGCAGAAGAGGGTAAAGACGCATCTTGGACTGTTGGTGAGAAAACAGAGTTCAAAATGAGCTACACCAACAAGCAGGGTGAAGAGAAAGAGCTATCAATCAGCGCTAAGCAAGGCGATGATATTGAGCAGCTAGCGACATACATCAACGGTCAAAACGATGATGTAAAAGCCTCTGTTGGCGAAGATGGCAAACTACAAGTATTTGCTTCTTCTCAAAAAGTTGAAGGTGATGTTGAGTTTTCTGGCAACCTAGCAGACGAGATCGGCTTTGGTGGCCCGAAAGACGTAACAGTGAAAGACATCGACGTAACCACAGTAGCTGGCTCTCAAGAAGCAGTAGCGGTTATCGACGGTGCTCTTAAGTCCGTAGACAGCCAACGAGCTTCACTCGGTGCTTTCCAAAACCGCTTCAACCACGCAATCAGCAACCTAGACAACATTAACGAGAACGTTAACGCGTCTAAAAGCCGTATTAAAGATACTGATTACGCGAAGGAAACCACTGCGATGACTAAGTCGCAAATTCTTCAGCAAGCAAGTACTTCAATCCTGGCTCAAGCGAAGCAGTCTCCATCTGCAGCGCTAAGCTTGTTGGGCTAAGTGGTAAACCCAGCCTGAGGTCAACACCTTAGTGCTGGGGCACCAAAGCGATAGATTCTATCGTTAGCCCATAAGGTGGAAGGGAGATTGTAATGGATATATCCTCCTACGCATCGAACATCCAGCCTTACGGCACGCCAAATGGCACAAAGTTTGCAAATAAAAATGGCAATGATATAGGCACGTCTAGCCCAGCAAATTCAAATGGTGAGATTTCGCCGCAAAAAGCGAAAAACACCGAATACGACTTCTCTGTTCAAGCTGCGCTCGAGATGGCTGAAAGCCGTCAAGAACTGAACAAAGAAGAACGTGAAAAATTGGTCGCGCAAATGAATGAATTTGTCACGTCCATAAACAAAGGAGTCGCATTTCGAGTGGATGAAGAATCCGGACGAGATGTGGTGACGATTTATGAAGCCAATACCGGTGACGTGATTCGTCAAATTCCTGATGAAGAAATGCTAGTGGTATTGCGTCGCCTAGCTGAGCACACAGCCAACAGCGGGTTGTTGACTGAAAAAGTGTAAGTCGTTTTTAGAGGTGATTTGATGAGTTTAGGCCCTTTGGGGATGTCTGGCGGCATGGATATTAATTCCATGGTCAGCAAAATTGTGGATGCCGAACGCGTACCAAAGCAGCAACGCATCGACAACGAACGCACGACAATTAATGCCAGTATCAGTGCTTACGGGCGACTCAGAGAATCATTGGATACGATGAAAAATCTCATGGCGAACTTTCGTCAGGAGAAAGCATTTGCCGTTCGCACCGTCGAAACGACCAATGACAATATTGTATCTGCCACGGCAACCACAGATGCTATCGCTGGCAAATATGCTATCGATGTGTTGCAGCTTGCTCAGAGCCATAAAGTCGCTTCTGACGTATTGCCAGAAGACGCAAAATTTGGCCCTGGTAAGCTGCAGATTTCGCTTGGTGATGAGCGTTTTAATATCGATGTTCGTTCCCGATCTAAGCTCATCGATGTCGTACGTGGCATCAATGGCGCTAAAGATAACCCTGGCGTTCGTGCATCTCTTATTAACGACGTCGAAGGTCCACGCCTTATCCTTGCTTCTAACCTCTCTGGTAAGGATCATCAAATCAGAGTCAGTGTGGAGGCAGAAAAAGGCAACCCTCTTAAATATTTCGAATACCAAACACTTGAAGACCGCGTCAACGCGCTTGAAGAAGCTCGTTCAGCGGCGGAAGATGTCTTAGGTCCTCTTAAATTTCCGGAACAACCAGCAGAAGAGCTGGATGCAAACGGCAATCCTCTACCTCCAGAAGAGCAAAAAGCGGCAGACGATGTACAAGATGATGCATCGCAAGCGCCAATCTCTGCGGCGGGTGCAGAAGCAGCCAAAGCTGGTCAAGAAGCCATTGATGAAGCCAACCGACGCGCGAGTTTACGCCCTGAAGACAGAATTCCAGGGTGGACAGAAACTGCGTCAGGTACTTTGTTGGACTCTTATGAAGAACCAGAGCTCGAACTCGACGAAAAGGCAATAGAGAAGGCACCAGATGTACCAGGCTGGAATAATGCCGCATCGGGCACCCTAACCGATTCTTACGTTACGACGAAAGAGGCTAAGCAGCTTCTTGAGCAAGAAAAAGCGGAAATCGAGCAAAAAATTGCGAGTGAAAAGCAAGCGTTAGACGAAAAAGTGGCACGTGGTGAACTTTCCGAAGCGCAAGCTAAGCAAATTCATCGCGCTAAACTTGATCCTCAAGAACGTGAGCGTCTGGAAAAAATTGATGAAGCAGAAGCGAAAATCGCAAAGGCACAATCTGCTTTTGAACAATACCTTGGAATGACAGAAGTACAAGCAGGGCAAGATTCAGAAGTTCTGCTTGATGGCGTGGCAAAGCTATCTAGCCACAACAATGTGATTGAAGATGCGATCGAAGGTGTTGATTTAACACTAAAAGGCAAATCAGAACCGAATAAACCGCCTGCTGAAATTGGTGTCGAGTACGACCGTCAAAGTGTACGCAACGATATCGAAAACTTTGTGGCAGCGTATAACTCGTTTTATCAAACCTCCCAAGCGTTGGCGAGTGTGGATCCGGTAACTGGTCAAAAAGGGCCGTTGTCAGGTGACAGCACCGTACGCAGTGCAGATTCACGATTAAAATCGGTCTTTTCTACTCGAATCGATAAGGCGCCTGAAAACCTAAAGTCCTTAACAGAATTTGGCATTACGACCACACGTCAAGGCACCCTAGAAATCAACTATGACATGCTAGATCGCCAGTTGAACAATAACTTCAACGAGTTAGAAAAGTTCTTCGGTGGCAACACAGGTTTTGCTAAACGAGTAGAAGATGCGATTCACGGTATCACAGGTATTACAGGCAGTATTCGTACTCGAGAAAAAAGTCTCACAGAACAAAACTACCGTTTGAGTGACGATCAAGCGGCATTAGATCGCCGCATGGAAAGCCTAGAGAAGCGTACTCATGCGAAGTTTACCGCGATGCAAGATGCGACCGGTAAAATGCAAGGCCAGTTAGGCGCTTTGATGAGTGCGTTGGGTTAATAAATGCAAAAAGAACTCATGGAAATTAGTGATATAGATCAACTAATTACGCAAGAATTAGAAAAAATTGATTTTAATGCTGAAGAAATTCTTCGCTTGGTCGATATCAGGGAACGGTTATTGCAAAACCTGTTACCAATTATTCATCAAAATCCTTTGGTTAAGCAGGATGCAGAGTGGCAAGCATTGCTAACTCGTACCAAAAGAATTGTCGAGCTGATGCAATCGGAAACGTCAAAGGTCGGAAAAGAGCTCCATAAGTTTCGTTATGGCCAGCGTTCACTTCAGCAGTACAAAAAATTTATTTAAAAGAGGATTACTATGCGCGGTTCTTTGCAAGCATACAAAAAGGTATCAGTCGACAGCCAGCTTAGCGCGGCTTCTCCGCACAAAGTCATTCAAATGCTTATGGCTGGTGCGATTGAGCGCCTTATTCAAGGTAAAGCAGCCATGCAAGCAGGCAATATTCCAGCAAAAGGTGAGCGCTTGGGTAAAGCGTTAGACATCATTATCGCGCTACGCAGCTGTCTATCTATGGATGACGGTGGTGATATTGCTTCAAACTTAGATTCACTGTATGAGTTTATGATCACGCAAATTTCTGCTGCTAACCATCAAAATGAGCCTCAGCTGATCGACGACGTTATCGACATTATCCGTGAGATCAAGTCCGCTTGGGACCAAATCCCAACAGAGTTTCATAATCTTACCGCTGCTGAAGTTGGTATTTAATAGTCAAAACAATGCGTTAAGATACTAGACGAATATATTTGTCAATTGCGCAACGAGTTGTGTAGCAAAGTTTCTATCAAGCTCACACCTCTCCATTGCTTGGTTGCCTTATTTTTATATTCAAATAAAATAGAAGCCATTAGTAGCCCTAATGGCTTTTTTGTTGCTGATTTTCCTATTTTGTCTATCGTAAATTGAGTGTGGTGGTTCTGCCTTCTTTAGCACCCAATTGCGCAAATCAAGGTTTGGCCGCAACGCACCTAAAATAAAGGCAATCATTCTTACTTATGCATGGTTTGGCAAAGCTGCTTGTAATTGATGATGACGCATCAAGTCGTTTAAATTTAAGCAATATATTGGAATTTGTTGGAGAAAATTGCGAAGCGGTCAGTTCTGATCAGCTCAGCGATGTTGATTGGTCTAGCGTATGGTCGTGCTGTATTGTTGGTAATATTCCAGCAGGTCAAGCGGCGAGTACGGTTATCTCTCATTTAAACAGCGCTTACCACATCCCTCTTCTAGTCATGGGCCGTTTTCCTTTGCCTGTTGATGATCTTCCAAATTTTGTTGGTGAACTAGAGCTGCCGCTTAATTACCCACAGCTTAGTGAAGCGTTACGCCACTGCAAAGATTTTCTGGGGCGAAAAGGAGTGAATGTTGTTGCTAGTGCACGCAAAAACACGCTTTTTCGCAGCTTAGTTGGTCAAAGTAGAGGTATTCAAGAAGTTCGACATCTGATTGAGCAAGTATCAAACACGGAAGCAAACGTGTTGATCTTAGGTGAGTCCGGTACGGGTAAAGAAGTTGTTGCGCGTAACATCCACTATCATTCTTCATACCGCGATGGCGCATTTGTACCTATTAACTGTGGTGCAATACCACCTGAGCTCCTAGAAAGCGAATTATTTGGTCATGAAAAAGGCGCGTTTACTGGTGCGTTAACTGCCCGTAAAGGTCGATTTGAGCTCGCAGACGGTGGCACGATCTTTCTTGATGAGATTGGCGATATGCCAATGTCGATGCAAGTAAAGTTGCTTCGTGTATTGCAAGAACGCTGCTTTGAACGTGTAGGTGGCAATAGTACCATCAAGGTAAATGTTCGAGTTGTGGCGGCGACACACCGTAATCTAGAAAATATGATTGAAGAAGGCACGTTCCGAGAAGACTTGTTCTATCGTCTGAACGTGTTTCCAATTGAGATGCCAGCGCTGAAAGAGCGCAAACAAGATATACCATTGCTGCTACAAGAACTGATGACACGTTTAGAGGCGGAAGGCGGACAACCTATCTGCTTTACACCTCGTGCAATCAACTCACTTATGGAGCATAACTGGCCGGGCAACGTACGCGAGTTGGCTAATCTTGTTGAGCGAATGATTATTCTGTATCCAAATAGCTTGGTGGATGTAAACCATCTACCAACCAAATATCGCTACAGTGACATCCCAGAGTTCCAACCAGAGAGCAATCCATTTGTTTCGGTGGAAGAGCAAGAGCGTGATGTATTCCAAGATATCTTCTCTGAAGATTTTAGCTTTGAAGATCAAGACGACCTTGATCACAGCATGAACGCCCCGCAAGCGCTGCCACCGGAAGGGGTTAATTTGAAAGAGCTGCTGGCTGATTTAGAAGTTAATATGATCAGCCAAGCATTAGAAGCGCAGGGTGGTGTTGTAGCAAGAGCGGCCGACATGCTGGGTATGCGACGTACTACGCTGGTGGAAAAAATGCGTAAGTACAACTTACAGCGCTAGGTAAAGTGAAGTTTTAAGACGATATCTGAATAATCACTTGGGCTGGTTAACATCGTTTTTCTGGCATCCAAAACCGTTATCTCTGAGTGTCAACTTATTGTCGATAGCTTAACGTCCTGATAAATATAGAAAATAGCTTGGTACGCTAATTGCTTACCAAGCTATTTTAGTTTTAGCGGCGATATTTCGACAGGCAGTAATGGATAACAACACCAATCAATCCCATTTAGATTCCGTAGAGAATCAGGTTGAGCGCTACAAACAGGTGCTCGATGTGATGCCTGCTGGAGTGATTTTGCTCGATACGTACGGAGTAGTCCGTGAAGCAAATCCAGAAGCGCACCGAATTCTTGAGATTCCACTGGTTAACGAAAAATGGTTCAACGTTATCCAGGCGGTGTTTGACCCACGTGAAGATGATGGCCACGAAGTTTCATTACGTAATGGCCGTAAAGTTCGACTCGCCATCTCGGCGTCCACAACAGGTCAATTGATCCTGATTACCGATTTAACCGAAACCCGTTTACTTCAAGCTCGTGTCAGTGATTTACAGCGCTTATCGTCGTTAGGACGTATGGTTGCGTCGCTTGCTCACCAAGTAAGAACGCCGCTGTCGAGCGCTATGTTATATGCATCCAATTTGGGAGCGCCAAATCTCCCTCCAGCGACAAAAGATCGCTTCCAAACCAAATTAATGGATCGTCTGCACGATTTGGAAAAGCAGGTTAATGATATGCTGCTTTTTGCTAAAGGTGGTGATAATAAAGTCATTAAGCCATTCACGATTGCCCAGTTGGTAGCGGAATACCAGCCGATGGTCGAAACCGCGCTAAAAAACAACAGTATTGATTACTGCCTAGAAGTGGAAGAAGAACAAACTGAGCTACTAGGCAATGCGAACGCCATTGCATCCGCATTGAGTAATCTGGTCATGAATGCGATTCAAATGTCTGGTAAAGAATCGCAAGTCGATATTTTTTTCCGCCCGGTAAATGGTGAGTTACGCATTTCTGTGCAAGACAGCGGACCGGGAGTGCCCGAAGAACTGCAAGCCAAAATCATGGAGCCATTTTTTACCACACGTTCTCAAGGAACTGGATTAGGGTTGGCAGTTGTTCAAATGGTTTGCCGTGCCCATGACGGTCGATTGGAACTTATTTCAGAGCAGGGTGATGGAGCCTGCTTCACCATGTGCATTCCGCTAGAGCGAGTGCAAACAGAAGCGCAATAAGCGGCGTTTGGTAATAACAATTTCTGGAGAATCATAATGGCGCAAAGCAAAGTGCTGATCGTAGAAGACGATGAAGGTCTTCGTGAAGCCCTAGTCGATACTCTGGCTCTGGCAGGGTATGAGTGGTTGGAAGCGGACTGTGCTGAAGATGCACTGTTAAAGCTGAAATCGAATACGGTTGATATCGTCGTTTCTGATGTGCAAATGGCGGGTATGGGTGGCTTAGCTCTGCTCAAAAGCATCAAGCAGAATTGGCCTAACTTACCAGTATTGCTAATGACGGCGTACGCCAACATTGAAGATGCCGTGTCTGCAATGAAAGATGGCGCGATTGACTACATGGCGAAACCATTTGCACCAGAAGTATTGCTGAACATGGTCAGTCGATATGCACCGATCAAAAGCGATGACAATGGTGACGCGGTCGTGGCAGATGAAAAAAGTCTGCGTCTACTTGCGTTGGCCGATAAAGTGGCACGTACAGATGCGAATGTTATGGTGCTAGGTCCTAGTGGCTCAGGTAAAGAAGTGATGTCGCGCTATATTCACAACGCGTCAAATCGTAAAAATGGTCCTTTTGTCGCAATTAACTGTGCCGCGATTCCTGACAATATGCTCGAAGCAACACTGTTTGGCTATGAAAAGGGCGCATTTACTGGTGCTGTTCAGGCATGCCCAGGAAAGTTTGAACAAGCACAAGGTGGCACAATCTTACTTGATGAAATCAGTGAGATGGACTTGAACCTGCAAGCGAAGTTGTTGCGTGTTTTGCAAGAGCGAGAAGTAGAGCGCCTAGGTAGTCGCAAAAGCATCAAGTTAGATGTTCGTGTGTTAGCGACGAGTAACCGTGATCTTAAGCAATACGTGTCAGAAGGAAACTTCAGAGAGGACTTATATTACCGCCTGAATGTATTCCCAATTGCGTGGCCTGCACTTAAAGAACGTAAAGGCGATATTGCACCGCTTGCCAAGCATCTTGCTGAGCGTCATTGCAGCAAAATGGGCATGCCAGTGCCTCAATTCTCGACCGTTGCGTTAGAAAAACTATTGCAATACCCTTGGCCGGGTAATGTTCGTGAATTGGATAACGTGGTTCAACGAGCGCTGATATTAAGTGAAAATGGCGACATCGATGCTGAGCACATTTTGCTTGAGGGCATAGATTGGCAAGATGCCAATAGCTTACAACACGTGGTGCAAAATGCAGATATGGTCGTGCCCAATGTTAAGCCAGTTGCGCAAGCTGAGAATGTCAGCCGCCCCGTAACTGGTGGAGAAGGCTTAGGCAGCGAGCTGCGCGATCAAGAATACGCCATTATTTTAGAGACTTTGGTTGAGTGTAATGGTCGACGCAAAGAAATGGCGGAGAAACTGGGTATAAGTCCTCGAACCTTGCGCTATAAGCTTGCCAAAATGCGTGATGCTGGTATAGATATCCCGAATTAACACAGACAACGGCCATAAGACAAAAAGTGTAAGTAAATTGATTGCTAATGTCTTATGGCACGTTAATTGCTGTGTCAATAATCAGTTTTGTTAATAGTCAATCTTTTGGCTTAGAGGTGCTAATGAAAATTGATGGTATTCAGGCAGAAATGCGCGCCATGATGGTAGAAGCAACCAATACGGCTCCTACTGCAAGTGGGGCGAAAGTTGGAGCGGATTTTAACGATCTCCTAACTAAAGCCATCAATAACGTGAACACACTTCAAAAAGCATCTGGTGATTTACAAACCCGTTTTGATCGTGGTGATGCCGATGTATCCCTTTCTGACGTTATGATCGCTCGTAACAAGTCTAGTGTCGCTTTTGATGCGACGGTTCAAATTCGCAATAAACTCGTTGAGGCATATAAAGACCTCATGAACATGCCAGTGTAATTTAGGTAATAAGTGTGGCAGACAAGTCTACAGATTTAACCGTCACTGAAGGCGGCTCAGATGGTGCACTGGTAGCAAGTTCCGATGTGGATGTGGAGAGTCAAAATCCAGATCTAGAGGAGCGCAGTGCGTCAAAATTCGATATGGCAGTGGGCGACCTCGATTTACTTCGTCAGGTTGTGCTTGTGCTGTCGATATCCATCTGTGTTGCATTGATCGTGATGCTGTTCTTTTGGGTCAAAGAACCGGAGATGCGCCCACTTGGTGCGTATGAGACCGAAGAATTGATCCCCGTTCTGGATTATCTGGACCAGCAGAAAATCAATTATAAGCTTGATGGCAATACTGTTTCTGTTGAATCGAGTGAGTACAACTCGATCAAACTTGGCATGGTTCGTTCCGGCGTTAACCAAGCTACAGAAGCAGGCGATGATATTTTGCTGCAAGACATGGGTTTTGGTGTTTCACAACGTCTCGAGCAAGAGCGTCTCAAACTCAGTCGAGAGCGCCAATTGGCTCAAGCAATTGAAGAAATGAAGCAAGTTCGCAAAGCACGAGTGTTATTGGCACTGCCAAAGCACAGCGTATTTGTGCGTCATAACCAAGAAGCGTCTGCGTCGGTATTTTTGACATTGTCGACAGGCACTAACCTTAAGCAGCAAGAAGTGGATTCTATTGTCGACATGGTAGCGAGTGCCGTGCCGGGAATGAAAACTTCTCGAATTACCGTCACAGATCAGCATGGCCGCTTACTCAGCTCAGGCTCCCAAGATCCTGCTTCTGCGGCGCGACGCAAAGAACAAGAATTAGAACGCAGCCAAGAGCAAGCGCTGCGCGAAAAAATTGATTCCGTACTATTACCCATTTTAGGTTATGGCAACTATACGGCGCAGGTTGATATCCAAATGGATTTCAGTGCGGTTGAACAAACTCGCAAACGTTTTGATCCAAACACCCCTGCGACCCGCAGTGAGTACGCACTCGAAGATTACAATAACGGTAACATGGTAGCGGGTATTCCGGGTGCGTTGAGTAATCAGCCTCCAGCGGATGCCTCTATTCCGCAAGATGTGGCTCAAATGAAAGATGGTTCTGTCATGGGGCAGGGGTCAGTTCGTAAAGAGTCCACGCGTAACTTTGAGCTAGATACCACCATCAGCCACGAGCGAAAGCAGACCGGGACGGTGGCTCGTCAGACCGTTTCTGTTGCGATTAAAGACCGTCGTCAAGTTAACCCTGATACGGGTGAAGTGACTTATACCCCAATGTCCGAATCTGAAATCAATGCCATTCGCCAAGTATTAATTGGTACCGTTGGCTTTGATCAAGGCCGTGGCGATTTGCTGAATGTATTGAGTGTAAAGTTTGCTGAACCAGAGGCTGAGCAGCTAGAAGAACCACCAATTTGGGAGCACCCTAACTTCAGTGATTGGGTTCGTTGGTTCGCAAGTGCATTAGTGATTATTGTGGTTGTGTTGGTTCTGGTTCGCCCAGCAATGAAGAAATTGCTTAACCCTACCAGCGATGATGAAGACGAAATGTACGGACCAGACGGCTTGCCGATTGGTGCGGATGGTGAAACTAGCTTGATTGGCAGTGACATCGAAAGCAGCGAACTGTTCGAGTTTGGCTCAAGTATTGATTTGCCAAACCTTCATAAAGATGAAGATGTATTGAAAGCGGTTCGCGCTCTGGTTGCGAATGAACCTGAACTGGCTGCTCAAGTAGTGAAAAACTGGATGAATGACAATGGCTAACGATATCGTACCTCAAGATGACAACGCCGCGGGAATGCCAGTAGAGCTGGATGTTTCAACCATTACTGGCGAAGAAAAAGCGGCAATTTTGCTACTGAGCCTTAATGAACAAGATGCAGCTGGCATTATCCGTCACCTAGAACCAAAACAGGTTCAGCGTGTTGGTAGTGCGATGGCTCGCGCGAAGGATCTCAGCCAAGACAAGGTATCTGCTGTTCATCGTGCGTTTTTGGAGGATATCCAGAAATACACCAACATTGGTATGGGCAGCGAAGACTTTATGCGTAATGCACTGGTTGCCGCTCTTGGTGAAGACAAAGCCAACAACTTAGTTGACCAGATCCTACTTGGTACGGGCTCAAAAGGTTTGGATTCTTTGAAATGGATGGACCCACGCCAAGTGGCGAGCATTATTGTCAATGAACACCCACAGATTCAAACTATCGTACTGTCTTATTTAGAAGCAGACCAATCTGCAGAGATTTTGTCTCAGTTCCCTGAGCGCGTGCGTTTGGATCTGATGATGCGTATTGCCAACCTTGAAGAAGTTCAGCCATCAGCATTGGCAGAGCTGAACGAAATCATGGAGAAACAGTTCGCGGGTCAAGCGGGTGCACAAGCAGCCAAAATTGGCGGCCTGAAAGCAGCAGCGGAGATCATGAACTACCTAGACAACAACGTTGAAGGTTTGTTGATGGAACAAATTCGCGATCAGGACGAAGACATGGCGACGCAAATCCAAGACCTAATGTTTGTCTTCGAAAACTTAGTCGAAGTGGACGACCAAGGTATTCAGAAGTTGCTGCGTGACGTACCACAAGACGTGTTGCAAAAAGCACTCAAAGGTGCAGATGACTCGTTACGTGAGAAAGTCTTCAAGAACATGTCTAAACGTGCTGCTGATATGATGCGTGATGATATAGAAGCGATGCCGCCAGTACGAGTGGCAGATGTAGAAGCCGCTCAGAAAGAAATCTTAGCAATTGCCCGTCGAATGGCGGATGCTGGTGAGCTCATGTTGTCTGGCGGTGCTGACGAATTCTTATAATTTCTATTGCTTCGCAATTATCCTATTGCGGAGCACCCTCACTTCTTAATCGAACACACAATAGGTAACCCATGGCTGGCGATAGAAAACGTGGATTTATCCGTCCTGATGAAGATGATTCGATGATCGAACCTCAACGTTGGGGGCTGCCTGATTATGGCGAGCCTAAAGCCAAACAAGCAAAACAAACCGCGTTCAACTATGACCCGGGATGGGTGCCGAATTTTGATGAGCCTGAAGAAGAGCAGCCACTTGCGCTAACCGAAGAGCAAATTGAACTGATTAAGCAAGGTGCTTATCAAGAAGGCTTACATCAAGGTCAGGAAGCTGGCTTTAAGCAAGGTTACGACAAAGGTAAAGAAGAAGGGTTGCAAGCCGGCCATGCTGAAGGTCTCGAGCTCGGAAAAGCTGAAGGGGTAACTGCAGGGCAAGAATACATTCAGCAGCAAGTTGAAACTTTTATGAACTTGGCCAATCAGTTTGCTCAACCTTTGGAGTTGATGAATGCTCAGGTTGAAAAGCAGCTGGTGGATATGGTGCTCTGCTTAGTCAAAGAAGTGGTGCACGTTGAAGTACAAACCAACCCTCAAATTATTTTAGATACAGTGAAGCAGTCGGTCGAGGCGCTACCAATATCAGGCCACCCTATTACCTTGCACCTGAATCCAGAAGATGTCGCTATTATTCGTTCAGCTTATGGTGAAGAAGACCTTGATTGTCGCAACTGGACGTTAGTTGCTGAGCCATCGCTCAATCGAGGTGACGTCCAGATTGAAGCCGGTGAATCAAGCATTAATTATCGCATGGAAGAACGCGTCAAAAGCGTATTGCACAGCTTTTGTGGCGCAAACCGTCATCAAGAGGGCGAGTAATCCATGCAAGCACTCTCTGACCGCTTAAAAAGCTACAAAGTTGAAGGCATTACGACGCGTCCTGTCGCCTCTGGCAAACTGGTGCGTGTGGTTGGGTTAACGTTGGAAGCGACCGGCTGTCGCGCACCAATTGGCAGTTTATGCTTAGTGGAAACCATGTCAGGTCAGATGGAAGCCGAGGTTGTCGGCTTTTCAGGTGACAACCTATTTTTAATGCCAAGCGAACAAATTACGGGCATTTTACCTGGCGCGAGAGTCACCCCTTTAACCAGTGACGCTGGTTTGCCTGTCGGCATGGAGTTACTTGGGCGCGTGATAGACGGGGTTGGGAATCCACTTGATGGACTTGGCCCTTTGTATACCGATCACCGTGCCTCTTTTAATGCCGAACCAATCAACCCGTTGGCTCGAAAGCCAATTTCTGAACCGCTCGATGTTGGCCTAAAAGCCATCAATGGTTTGTTGACGGTTGGTAAAGGTCAGCGTATCGGTCTGTTTGCAGGTTCTGGTGTGGGTAAATCGGTCACGCTTGGCATGATGACGCGAGGCACCACCGCACAGGTTGTGGTCGTCGGCCTGATAGGTGAGCGTGGACGTGAAGTTAAAGAGTTCATCGAAGAGATCTTGGGTGAGGACGGTCGTCGCCGCTCAGTGGTGGTCGCGGCGCCTGCCGATGCTTCACCTCTAATGCGCTTAAAGGGGTGCCAAACGGCATTAACGATTGCTGAATACTTCCGGGACCAAGGGTTAGATGTTCTGCTATTGATGGACTCGTTGACTCGTTTTGCACAAGCACAGCGTGAAATCGCACTTTCTGTTGGTGAGCCGCCAGCGACGAAAGGCTACCCGCCTTCTGTATTTGCCAAGCTGCCAGCGCTGGTTGAGCGAGCGGGTAATGGAAGTGCCGAACAAGGCTCGATTACGGCGTTCTTTACCGTGTTGACCGAAGGGGATGATTTGCAAGATCCGATAGCGGACGCATCGCGAGCCATTCTTGATGGCCATATTGTACTTTCTCGTGAAATGGCGGATGCAGGCCATTATCCGGCGATTGATGTCGAGAAGTCGGTGAGCCGTGTTATGCCGCAAATCACGACCGAAGAGCACGTTCTGATGTCAAAAGCGGTGCGACAGGTCTTGTCTATTTGTCGCAAGAATCAAGATTTGGTCTCGATTGGAGCGTACAAACCGGGTACCGATCCTGCTATTGATGGCGCATTTACTTTGAAACCGAAGTTAGACGAATACTTGCAGCAGAGCATGAAAGAATCGGTGCCATACGATATGTGCGTCAATATGCTTAGAAACATTTTGGGTGGGTGATAGCGCGTGAATAATGCGATGGAGTTTCTACTTGAGCAAACTAAGGATCGTGAAGACCAAGCTGTGCTTGCACTGAACAAAGCGCGTTCTGAACTCGAAGATTATTACCGTCAGGTTGAACAAATTGAAAAGTATCGGCTTGATTATTGCCAGCAACTCGTCGACCGTGGTCAGGCGGGCCTAACGGCAAGTCAATATGGACACCTAAATCGATTCCTTACCCAGCTAGATGAAACTTTATCTAAGCAAAAGCAAGCAGAAAGTCATTTCAAAGAGCAGGTTGAAAACTGTAAAGAATATTGGTTAACCGTGCGTAAAGAACGCAAATCCTATGAGTGGATGATAGACAAACGCGAAAAAGAGAAACAACTTGCTGAAGCTAAGCGCGAACAAAAGCAAATGGACGAGTTTTCCACCTTACTTTACAGTCGAAAACCACATCGTTTCTAAAGGTTATCGGTTCGATGTTGCATTACGGTGTTGCAGTTGACTACATCTCTACCGTTTCAAGTAAGGTAACTTTGATTGAGTCTTGTTCAATTAGCTCAAATACCTTCGGTCGAATCTCGCGAACCCACCACTCGTTGTATGTTTTTTCGTAGAGAGCCTGGCGTGCTTGTTCATTGTCGAACTCTCGAAGCCAAACAAAATAGTCATGTCCATCATCACCAGTGTGGACGTAAGTATTCAGTACACGCATGCCTTGTGAGCGTTGATAGGGCAACAGTTCTTCCTTCATCCAACTTAGCCACTGTTCTGTTTTGCCTGCTCTGATTCTATATTGGCGTAATTCTGTGATCTTCAAAGTGATTCCTTAATTGTTAAGCCAAGTGTCTGTTTACGCTTATCGTTTTTCAAAGTCAATCAAGTAGCTGTACATCATGTTAGGAACCAGGTTATCGGATAGTATTGTTGATGTTTGTTCCATAAACATGCCATCTATTAGCTTGCCGAGAATTGGCCCAATATTGTGGTGTGATTTTTGCATTTTAGCTGTCAGTGTCGGGTCTTTTTGACCTTAGTTTGCCGCCAGTATTGCTGCCTGCCAGCGATATACTCAGAGCCACGAGAACGAGAGTTTCTAAATGAGTGTGAATTTGTCCCATGTATCTGCGACTACCAAGACGCCAGTTTCTGATGTGTCCGCTAAAGCGTCCGCAGAGAGCACTGAGAGCAAGGGATTTTTAGAAACGTTAACCGATGCGTTTGCTGGTAAACAAAAGCCCGAAAAAGTAGCAACAGAATCGACAGTGGTTGAAGAAAAAGAAAGAGCGGATGTAGGCAGTACTTCTTCTGCTAACGTCTCGGACGAATTGTTGGCGCAAGAAAGCCAAGAATCCGTCAGTGACGAGACCCATGGTTTTGATGAAATATCAGCAAACAAACCGAATGCAACCTTAAGTGAAGAAGCAAGTTTACAAAAGGCGAGTAACAGCACACCTTTGGAGAATGATGTTGAAGCTATTGAAAAAGTGAAATCAACATCAATCGATACGAGCAACCCATCAAATACAGTGGACGTAAAAAGCACGATGGGCGAAGGACAACAGCTTCTTGGTCGAATTGAACAAGCGAATCAAACCCTGAATGCGAGTAATGCATCCATCGATAGTGGCAAAGTTTTGCCTCAGAGCGCGAATTTAGTGCATTCGTTCCACGAGCAAGCAACCGTTTCGACACACCTTGATGAGCTGGCTTTGAATGAAACGCCATCAGTTCATTCGCTTGAACAAGCACAGATGATCCCAGGACAAGACTTAGAGCCAATTTTAGATAAGAATGGTCAACCTATCGATGTCGACAAACTTTCGCCTGAGTTTGCTGCTTGGCAAGAGCTAGCGAAACAAGCCAGCCATCCGACGGATAAGAGCGCAGTCAGTGGTGAAGTAGCTAATGATCTGTCGCCGTTGTTAACAGACGTTGATGGTTCCAACATCGACGCGCTTCCACGAGTCTCCTTGGATGAGCTTGAAGTTATAGATACTAAGTTGGCGCAAGGAAAACCACTGACTCAGCAAGAAGCTCAGATCATTGAAGGGTTGAAACAAGGAAGGATCACGGCGGATATTCCTGATCAAGACCTTGCCCAATTTGTTGCGCTCCCTAATGACATTAAACAGATTCTCGCAGAGCAACAAGTACAACATAATTTAACTCGCCAGGCTGGACCTATGGCAGTGTCTCAGCAAATCCAGCATACAGCGGCTCAAGTACCCCAGCCACAAACTGCTCATAGTGGAGATAAAGTCGCATTATCTCCAACGCCTGATACGTTGATAGCCGCGCAAGTGCCGACGTCGCTTCAAGGTGTGAAAGACGGAGAGATTAGCCAGAAAGTGATGAACGCAGCATTGGCGACTGGTGCGCTAAAGGCGACTGCTGATAAACAAGATAAGCCGGACCTCCAACACGGCTTCGCTGGACAGCTTCAGGCTATGGCAGGTCAGCAAGGAATTAATGTACAGCAACAAGCGCGTATTGATGCTGCACAACAAGCTCAGCTTCCGTTGCAACTAACTAAAGAGCTAGCCAACGAGCAAGTTGCGGAAAAAGTGCAAATGATGATGTCGAAGAATCTGAAAAATCTCGATATTCGTCTTGATCCACCAGAGTTAGGTCGTATGCAAATTCGTATGACCATGAATAACGACGTTGCCAATGTACATTTTACAGTGAACAACCCGCAAGCTCGTGACATTATTGAACAGACGCTCCCTCGTTTGAGAGAAATGCTAGCGCAACAAGGTATGCAGCTGGCTGATTCTTCCGTCCAGCAACAAAACAGCGGGCAACAGCAAGGTAGGTATACTGCTGAACAACATGGTCAAAGCGCGCAAAGTGGCGGTTTTTCTGGACAGTCCGAAGAGGGTTTTGAATCTGATGTCAATCTGGATTTGAATGTCGCTTCAAAGCGTGATGGAATTAGTTTTTACGCATAAAAGGCCGTTTAACGGCAATGGAATATGGTTACCAAGCAACTCACTAAAACGTCTTGGTAACTCAAAAGAACAATAAGAGACAAGAATGGCAGAAGAACAGTTACAAGGGGCCGATGCGCCGAAAGGAAAAAGCAAGTTACTTATCATCATCATCGCTGTTGTAGTATTACTACTTGGTGGCGGGGCAGCGGCATTTTTTCTAATGGGCTCTGATGAACCTGCTCAGGCTGAATCGTCTCAACAGGCTCAAGTGAAGGCATCGGATGCTGCGCCCATCGCGTATGTGAATCTTCCTCAGGCATTTGTATTTAACGTTACTGGGGATAGCCGCGATAGGCTGGTTCAAATTAAAGCGCAGTTAATGGTTCGCGGTGCAGAAAATGAAGAGTTGGCGCGGTATCATTCGCCACTGATTGAAAGCTCTATGCTATCAACGTTTGCTTCCGCGACGGTTGATCAATTGCGCTCTCCTACAGGACGAGTGGAATTGCGCGATCGTGCTTCCGAAGATATCAAAGCAGCGCTGAATGCTGCGGTCGGTAAGCCAGTGATTGAAAAAGTACTGTTTACAGATTTTGTTATTCAATAGGTAAAACGTGACCGATCTATTAAGCCAAGACGAAATTGATGCGCTATTGCATGGGGTTGACGATGTTGATGACGTCGATGAACCGATAGAAAACGACACTGAGGGTGCCGTCAATTTTGATTTCTCGTCGCAAGACAGAATCGTACGTGGTCGAATGCCGACGCTCGAACTTATCAACGAGCGCTTCGCACGGCACATGCGTATTAGTCTGTTTAATATGCTGCGTAAAACGGCAGAGGTGTCGATCAATGGCGTGCAGATGATGAAGTTTGGTGAATACCAGAACACATTGTACGTGCCAACCAGTTTGAACATGGTGCGTTTTCGTCCGTTAAAAGGCACTGCGTTGATCACCATGGAGGCTCGTTTAGTCTTTATTCTGGTAGAAAACTTCTTTGGCGGTGATGGTCGATTCCACGCCAAAATCGAAGGCCGTGAATTTACCCCAACGGAACGCCGCATCATTCAGTTGTTACTGAAAATTGTATTTGAAGATTATAAAGAAGCGTGGTCGCCAGTGATGGGGGTAGAGTTCGAATATCTCGACTCTGAAGTAAACCCAAGTATGGCAAACATTGTCAGCCCGACAGAAGTGATTGTCGTGAGTTCCTTCCATATAGAAGTTGACGGCGGTGGCGGCGATTTTCATGTCGTTATGCCTTACTCCATGGTTGAGCCTATCCGTGAACTATTGGATGCAGGTGTTCAGTCCGACAAGATGGAAACGGACGTTCGCTGGAGCTCAGCACTACGTGAAGAGATCATGGATTGTCCGGTTAACTTCCGCGTGAACTTGCTCGAAAAAGACATTTCTTTGCGTGATCTCATGGAGCTGCAACCGGGCGATATCATCCCGATTGAAATGCCAGAACATGCGACGATGTTTGTAGAAGACCTACCGACCTATCGCGTAAAAATGGGTCGATCGGAAGACAAATTAGCGGTGCAAATTTCTGAGGAAATTGAGCGCCCACATGTCGTCAAAACAGATTTAGCTTTCTTAGGTAAAGACATCATGTCCGAGCTTGAGAGTGAAGACGATATAGACCATTAAGATACCTTATTAAATAGACATGCTATGGCATGAGTAAGGCGTAACACAGGATAGAAAAATGGAACCAAGTGACGATCAAAAGCTAGCAGACGAATGGGCAGCCGCTCTTGGCGAAGACCCGTCTGCCCCTTCTGTAGACGTAGATGAAGTATTGGCTGCGCCACTGGAAGAGCTAAAAGACACTTCAAGCCCAATTAGCGAAGATGAGCGTCGTAAACTCGACACTATTATGGATATCCCGGTGACGATTTCGATGGAAGTCGGTCGTTCTCAAATTAGCATTCGGAACCTGTTGCAGCTTAACCAAGGTTCGGTTGTTGAGTTGGATCGTCTAGCCGGTGAGTCGCTCGACGTATTGGTTAACGGTACTTTGATTGCTCACGGCGAAGTCGTGGTCGTCAACGATAAGTTTGGTATCCGTTTGACGGATGTGATCAGCCAAACTGAACGAATTAAGAAGCTGCGTTAAGATGAGTCGTTCAATCAAAATGCGATTGAAGCAAATCACTGGAGCACTGAGCTTAATGCTAAGTGCTCCTTATGCATTTGCTGCCGCACCAAATAATCTGGATCTTGCGACGACACTTGGCTCGCTTGTGCTTGTAATCGGCGTGATTCTTTTGCTGGCTTGGTTGCTGAAACGTATGCAAGTGCCAGCGATGGGACAACAAAAGGGCTTGCGTATAGTGAGTCAGTTGCCAGTGGGTACAAAAGAAAGAATCGCAGTAGTTCAAGTGGGTGAAGAACAGTTTTTGGTTGGGATTACTAGCCAATCGATCCAAACTTTAGCCAAGTTAGATAAGCCACTGAAAGAGGAAGAGTTGGCGACCAATGCTTTTGCGACTCAATTTAGCCAGCTGATCAAAAAACATGACAAAGGGTAATCCAATTCGTTTGCTCCTGAGTACGTTGTTACTTTTTGTCGGCGTGCTGTTTTCTTCATTTACCTTTGCTGAAGCAGAGGAGTCAGCGCTGCCAGATAACTTAGCCGATGGAAGTGGTGTTACAGTTCAGGCTATGCAAAGTGATACTGGTGCTAGCCGTGCTATGTCCGTTTCTAGTGGCGGTGGTATTCCAGCATTCACCATGACCACGAACCCTGATGGCAGTGAAGACTACTCGGTTACACTACAAATTTTAGCGTTAATGACCATGCTTGGCTTCTTGCCTGCCATGGTGATTCTGATGACCTCGTTCACTCGAATTGTGGTGGTAATGTCGATATTGCGTCAGGCAATGGGTTTGCAACAAACGCCTTCTAATCAGGTTATTATTGGTATTGCGCTGTTTTTGACCTTTTTTGTTATGTCTCCTGTCCTGAACGAAATCAACGACAAAGCTGTTCAGCCTTATTTGAACGAGCAAGTCACGGCGCGAGAAGCGTTTGATGCTGCACAAGCGCCAATGAAAGCATTCATGCTTAAACAGACGCGAATCAAAGATTTGGAGACGTTTGTTACCATGTCAGGAGAGCAAGTCGAGGATCCAGAAGATGTGTCGATGGAGGTATTGATTCCGGCTTTTATCACCTCAGAGCTAAAAACTGCATTCCAAATTGGCTTTATGCTCTTCTTGCCGTTTTTGATCATTGACCTTGTAGTCGCTTCGGTACTGATGGCAATGGGTATGATGATGTTGTCACCAATGATTGTTTCGTTGCCGTTCAAGTTGATGTTGTTCGTATTGGTCGATGGTTGGAACTTGATACTCTCGACACTTGCGGGCAGCTTTGCCCTTTAGATAAGCGCAGATAGAGGATAAGACATGACACCAGAAATGTTTGTCGAGCTTTTCCGTGAAGCACTTTGGATGGTGCTTATCATGGTCTGCGCTATTATCATCCCAAGCTTGCTTATCGGCCTTGTAGTCGCGATTTTTCAAGCTGCGACTTCCATCAACGAACAAACATTGAGCTTCTTACCGCGTTTGATTGTCACGC
Organism: Vibrio sp. OY15; assembly: GCF_000742455.1. Taxonomy (NCBI): domain Bacteria; kingdom Pseudomonadati; phylum Pseudomonadota; class Gammaproteobacteria; order Vibrionales; family Vibrionaceae; genus Vibrio; species Vibrio sp. OY15. The sequence goes on from NZ_JPIL01000017.1 coordinate 32,692, forward strand.
TTTTGGCCCTGATGCTGTTTGGGCATTGGATGACGCAAATGTTGATGGAATATTTCTATGGCTTGATTGAACGCTTACCTCAGGTGCTTTATTAGAGGCGCCTATGGAGTACCCCACTAGCGTTGTCTTAGATTGGATCGCAAACTACTTCTGGCCCTATGTTCGTATCTCATCCATGTTGATGGTGATGACAGTAACCGGGGCCCGATTTGTTTCGCCAAGAATCCGCCTTTACCTCGGTTTAGCCATCACTTTCGCTGTCATGCCAGCTATCCCCGCCGTACCTCAAGACATTGAGCTACTCTCGTTTCGTGGCTTCATGACCATTGCCGAGCAAATGATCATCGGCATAGCGATGGGTATGGTTACTCAATTTATGATTCAAACCTTTGTCCTACTTGGTCAAATATTGGGTATGCAATCAAGTTTGGGCTTTGCTTCTATGGTTGATCCCGCAAATGGTCAGAACACGCCATTGCTTGGCCAGTTATTCATGTTCTTAACGACAATGTTTTTCCTTGCCACCGATGGACACTTAAAAATGCTGCAATTGGTGGTGTTCAGTTTTAAAACTTTGCCGATTGGCTCCGGCTCGCTCAACGCGGTTGATTTCCGTGAAATGGCAGGCTGGCTTGGTATTATGTTCCAAACGGCATTGAGTATGTCTCTATCCGGCATTATTGCACTACTGACCATTAACTTGTCGTTTGGTGTAATGACCCGTGCCGCACCACAGCTGAATATCTTCTCGCTTGGTTTTGCTTTTGCTTTGATGGTGGGTCTATTACTTTGTTGGTACATACTGGCTGGTCTATACAGTCATTATGAAATGTTCTGGACAGTGGGTGAGGCGCAGATTTGTCGGCTTATTCGCTTGGAGTGCTAAGATTTGGCAGAATCAGACGGTCAGGAACGCACCGAAGAAGCCACGCCCCGACGGTTACAACAAGCCAGAGAAAAGGGGCAGGTCGCTCGATCTAAAGAGCTTGCATCAGCATCTGTGCTGATCGTTGGCGCCATTTCATTGATGTGGTTTGGCGAGGCGTTAGCACGTTCATTGTTTTCCATAATGAGCCGTTTATTTGATCTTCAACGAGAAGAGATTTTCGATACTGCAAAACTGTTTGATATCGCTTTGGGCGCGATGAGTGATTTGTTGTTCCCACTATTTTTGGTGTTAGCGACATTGTTTACCGCCGCCATGATTGGAGCAGCAGGTGTGGGAGGAATCAGTTTTTCTGCCCAAGCGGCCATGCCCAAGCTGTCGAAAATGAATCCGCTTAGCGGCTTAAAGCGAATGGTTGGAATGCAAAGCTGGGTAGAGTTGATCAAATCAATCCTTAAAGTGGTTCTGGTCACTGGTGTCGCCATCTATTTGATCCAAGCATCACAGGCCGATCTGATTCAATTGAGCATGGATGTGTATCCGCAAAACATCTTCCATGCTTTAGATATTTTGCTGAACTTTATTTTGCTGATCAGTTGCTCGCTATTGATTGTGGTTGCCATCGATATTCCATTTCAAATTTGGCAGCACGCCGATCAGTTAAAAATGACCAAGCAAGAAGTCAAAGACGAATACAAAGAGACTGAAGGTAAGCCGGAAGTGAAAGGCCGTATTCGTATGTTGCAAAGGGAAGCGGCTCAACGTCGAATGATGGCGGACGTTCCTCAAGCTGATGTTATTGTTACTAACCCAGAGCACTTCTCGGTAGCGCTTCGTTATAAACAGAAGACAGACCGTGCGCCAGTCGTGATCGCTAAAGGTACTGACCACATGGCGATGAAGATTCGAGAAGTCGCCCGCGAACATGACATTACGATTGTGCCCGCACCACCTTTGGCTCGTGCGTTGTACCACACGACAGAGCTCGAGCAAGAGATCCCCGATGGGTTATTTACTGCCGTCGCTCAGGTTTTGGCATTTGTATTCCAATTGAAGCAATACCGAAAACGAGGTGGACAGCGCCCGAAAATTCAAGATTATGATTTGCCAATCCCGCCCGAGCACCGTCATTGATACGAAAAGCGGTAAAGCCTTAAAAAAGCTCGTTTGATCAAAAGCTAAGCTCTATTTGAGTGTTTAGTCATTATTTTGGCGCTAATTATGGTACATAGATTGCTTAAAACGCTTTAATTATCAACCCTACCTAAACTTTTAGGCTAAAGCGGTCGCGTATTAATAGTAAGAGCTTACGTGACGCTTCAATCGATTGAGATCTCTCGCAGTATGAAGTTAAGCCTGCCGTTTGCAGATAAATTGCCACGAATCCCTCAACGTGAAATGCCAGCTATTGGTGCTCCGGTGATGGTTTTGGCCACCCTAGCGATGGTGGTACTGCCGATTCCAGCATTTTTGCTGGATATGTTCTTCACCTTTAACATCGCGCTGTCGATGGTGGTGTTGTTAGTGACCGTTTACACACGTCGCCCTTTGGACTTCGCTGCTTTTCCAACGGTATTGCTGATCGCCACGTTGCTCCGCTTGGCTTTGAACGTTGCCTCGACTCGTGTCGTCTTACTGCATGGTCATGAAGGCGGTAATGCGGCAGGTAACGTAATTGAGGCGTTCGGTAACGTCGTTATTGGTGGTAACTACGCGGTCGGCCTAGTGGTTTTCCTCATCTTAATGATCATCAACTTTATGGTGGTGACCAAAGGTGCGGGTCGTATCTCTGAGGTAAGTGCTCGCTTTACGCTTGATGCGTTGCCGGGTAAGCAAATGGCGATTGATGCCGACTTGAATGCCGGATTGATAGACCAAGAGCAGGCAAGAGTTCGTCGTTTTGAAGTGACCAAAGAAGCGGATTTCTATGGCTCGATGGATGGTGCCTCGAAGTTCGTAAAAGGTGACGCGATTGCCGGTATTTTGATTCTGTTTATCAACATCGTCGGCGGTCTGTCGATCGGTATGGCGCAGTATGGATTGGGTTTCGGTGAAGCGATTGAAATCTATACCTTACTGACAATCGGTGATGGTTTGGTCGCACAAATCCCATCGCTATTGCTGTCGATTGCAGCGGCAATGATGGTGACGCGCCAAAACACCGATGAAGACATGGGGGAACAACTGGTCTTCCAGATGTTCGACAACCCAAAAGCGCTGATGATTACTGCGGCTATTCTTGGTGTGATGGGCATCGTACCGGGCATGCCACACTTTGCGTTTTTGAGCCTGGCAGTCGCGGCCGGTGCAGCGGCATATTTCATCGACAAACGGCAGAAGCAGAAAGCGAAAGAGCCCGCTTTACCAGCAACAGCAGACGAAGGTACAGAACCTTCCTCACAGCGCGAACTGTCTTGGGATGACGTCCAGCCAGTCGATATTATTGGCTTGGAAGTCGGTTATCGCTTAATCCCTTTGGTGGACAGAGACCAAGGTGGGGAACTGCTAGAGCGCGTAAAAGGCGTGCGTAAAAAGTTATCGCAAGATTTTGGGTTCCTAATTCCAGCGGTTCATATTCGTGACAATCTTGAGCTGACCCCAAACAGTTACCGAATTACATTGATGGGGGTTGCGGTGGGCGAAGCAGAGATTCGTCCGGATCAAGAGCTAGCGATTAACCCAGGTCAGGTGTATGGCATGATTGATGGTGAGCCAACCATTGACCCTGCTTTTGGACTGGAAGCCGTATGGATCCGAGAAGATCAGCGTGAGCACGCGCAGGCTCTGGGTTATACGGTTGTTGATTCATCAACGGTATTAGCGACGCACCTAAGCCAGCTATTGACCAACAACGCATCACAGCTAATTGGTCATGAAGAAGTAGAGAATTTATTAGAAATGTTGGGACGCAGCGCGCCTAAGTTAGTCGAGAACTTTGTTCCTGACCAATTACCATTAGGTGTGGTGGTGAAAGTCCTACAAAACTTGTTAAACGAGGCCATTCCAATCCGCGATATTCGCACGATTGTTCAAACTTTGGCTGAGTACTCAAGTAAGAGTCAAGAAGCTGACATATTGACGGCAGCAGTTCGAATTAGTCTTAAACGTCTAATTGTTCAAGAAATCAATGGTATAGAGCCTGAGTTACCAGTGATTACTTTGATACCTGAACTGGAACAAATATTGCATCAAACTATGCAAGCATCAGGAGGCGAATCCGCGGGGATTGAACCGGGACTCGCTGAGCGATTGCAGTCTTCACTAAGCCAAGCGACACAGGAACAAGAACTGAAAGGCGAACCTGCCGTTCTGCTTACTTCTGGTGTATTACGCTCGACGTTGGCGAAATTTGTGAAGAACACAATACCTAATCTCCGGGTACTGTCTTACCAAGAAATCCCGGATGAAAAACAGATCAGAATTGTGCAAGCCGTGGGTAACTGATCTCACGCATCATTAATGGATTCATAGTTTGAAAATAAAGCGATTTTTTGCCAAAGACATGAGAACGGCGCTGCTCCAAGTGAAAGAGGAGTTAGGCGCGGAAGCGGTGATCATGTCAAACAAGAAAGTGGCTGGTGGAGTAGCGATTGTTGCGGCGATAGATAGTGAATCTAATCCGTCTCAAGCAAGCGCAGCGTCACAGCAAAATCGCGGTGCTTCTCAATCGAATCGCTATAACGAACATCGTCAAATGTCATCGTCTTCTGCTGATCGTTACCAAGATCGTCATTTAGATGAAGATAAAATTAGCCTGAACAGTAATAACAGTAACAATGAAAAAACAGGCTCAATGACGCAGCGATTCGCTAATATGCTTAAGCAATATAGCGGTGGTGCAGCAGATGCTGACGACCACGTAGCGGAAAATGAAGATTCGCTCTCTGCTTTGCTGCAACGCCAAAATAAGCATCGCGACGGCTACAACCAAGAAAAGCCAGCGCCATATCAACCAGATTCACCTTTGGCGAAGCTAATCGCACAGGACAATCGATTTGAACGTCCGACGCCCAAGCTGGACCCGACGCGCTATGACCGACGTCGCCCAAGTGATGAGCGTGACGAATCGGCCGATGAGCTAGAAAGCATGCGCGAAGAGATGACGTCAATTCGTCGTCTGTTGGAGCACCAAGTTTCTGGTCTGATGTGGCAAGAAGTAGAACGCCGTGAGCCACTAAGAGCAATGCTGATTAAGCGCTTAGAGCGAATGGGCGTTTCTCCGGAGTTAGCAGACCAGATGGCCTGTTATATCCCGGAAGATACAAAGCCAGCGCGAGCGTGGAAAGCGTTATTGTCGCTGGTGGCGGATCAAATCAATATTCCTAAACAGGACATTTTAAAACGTGGTGGCGTAGTCGCATTGTTGGGTCCGACGGGGGTTGGGAAAACAACAACCGTAGCGAAACTCGCAGCACGCGCAGCCATGGAATACGGTGCCGACAATGTGGCCCTTGTGACAACAGATACATATCGCATAGGTGCACATGAGCAGCTCTCAATTTATGGAAGAATCATGGGTTGTCCCGTAAGAGTTGCTAAAGATTCTAACGAGTTAGCCGATGTTATATATCAGCTAAGAAACAGAAGACTGATTTTGGTCGATACGGCAGGGATGGGGCAACGAGATGTGAGGCTTTCCGAGCAGCTCGACACTCTAATGCAAGAGAGCGGAGAAGTGATTCACAGCTACCTTGTTTTGCCGGCTACCGCACAACGTCGTGTTCTACAAGAAACGCTGGATCACTTCCGACGTATACCACTTTCGGGTTGTATTATGACGAAGCTTGATGAGTCATTAAGCCTAGGCGAATTCATCAGTGTAGTGATTCAAAACGCAATGCCAGTAGCTTACATCGCTAATGGTCAGCGCGTACCAGAAGACATTGTGATAGCGCAACCAAAATATATGCTTGCGAAAGCAAATGAACTGTTAGAGAAGTCGACAGAGAACGAACCTCACTTTTGGAACAGTGACAGTGAAGGACTCTAAGGCGGCGGACTACTATGACTGAGAATATGATACACGATCAAGCAAGCGGCCTCCGTCGCTTAACACAACCATCGTTGACCAAAGTGATTGCTGTTACTGGCGGCAAAGGTGGTGTGGGGAAATCAAACGTAACACTGGGTCTGGCGATTTGTATGGCTCGCCAAGGCAAGAAGGTGATGGTTCTCGACGCTGATTTAGGTCTGGCCAATGTGGACGTGATGCTCGGAATTCGTGCAAAACGTAATCTAGGACATGTCTTAGCGGGTGAATGTGAGCTAAAAGATGCGATTGTCGAAGGGCCTTATGGTATAAAGATAATTCCTGCAACTTCTGGCACACAGAGCATGACAGAGCTTTCTCACGCTCAGCATGCTGGACTCATTCGAGCATTTGGTAGTCTTGAAGACGAAATGGATGTCCTGCTGATTGATACCGCTGCTGGTATCTCTGACATGGTAATCAGTTTTTCGCGAGCAGCTCAAGATGTGGTTGTAGTTGTGTGTGATGAACCGACGTCAATCACAGATGCCTATGCATTAATCAAGCTGTTGAGTAAAGAACACCAAGTTCAACGCTTTAAAGTTGTAGCAAATATGGTCAGAAGCTACCGTGAAGGGCGAGAATTGTTTGCAAAGTTGACACTAGTCACAGAGCGATTCTTGAATGTTAGCCTTGAACTCGTAGCATGTATTCCATTAGATGATAAAGTACGACAGGCTGTAAAAAGACAAAAAATTGTCGTTGATGCGTTCCCACGCTCGCCTGCCGCTTTAGCTATCAGCTCACTAGCAAACAAAGCGTTGACGTGGCCACTACCGAAAACACCAAGTGGACACTTGGAATTTTTTGTGGAAAGGTTGCTAAATCGTACCGAATTCGCAGAGGACCCTTTTGGTGAATAAAGCGATAACCTATGACCAACATGGCAAATTTAATAGCCAGCAGGCGTTCATTGAACGTTATTCAGTGTTGGTTAAGCGCATTGCTCACCACCTACTAGGCCGTTTACCGCCGAGTGTTCAGGTAGAGGATTTAATTCAGGCCGGCATGATCGGTCTTATCGAAGCTCAGCAGAATTATGATGGTTCTAAAGGTGCGAGCTTTGAAACTTATGCAGGTATCCGTATTCGTGGCGCAATGTTAGATGACATGCGTAAAGGCGATTGGGTACCGCGTTCTGTTCATAAAAATAATCGAGAGATTAACCAAGCGATTGCGGAGCTGGAAGGCGAATTAAATCGAGATCCTACTGATTCTGAAGTAGCCACGCATCTCGGGATGACACTGGATCAATATCATAGTGCTCTTACCGATATCAACTGCTCAAAATTAGTCGGTATTGAAGATTTAGGCGTTTCTGATGATGTGATTTCACCGGCGGATGAAACCGATGACAGCAACCCATTCAAAGGGGTAGTTGATGAATCATTTCGAAAAGCACTGGTTGAATCAATAAAACAGCTTCCAGAGCGTGAAGCTTTGGTTCTTTCGCTTTATTATGATGAAGAACTCAATTTGAAAGAAATTGGCGATGTGTTAGGCGTAAGCGAATCTCGCGTAAGTCAAATACTGAGTCAAGCGATGCAACGTTTACGTACCAAGCTCAGTGCGTGGACACAAAATGACTAAAAACACTGATTTTACGATTCAGTGGAGGCAATTTTGAATAAAAACATGAAGATCCTTATTGTTGATGATTTCTCAACAATGCGCCGTATTGTTAAAAACCTGCTTCGTGACTTGGGTTTCAATAACACTCAAGAAGCGGACGATGGTTTAACCGCATTACCAATGCTGAAAAAAGGTGACTTCGATTTTGTTGTAACTGACTGGAACATGCCAGGTATGCAAGGCATCGATTTGCTTAAACACATCCGCGCGGATGCAGAACTTAAGCATCTGCCAGTTCTAATGATCACGGCTGAAGCGAAGCGTGAGCAGATCATTGAAGCTGCTCAAGCAGGTGTAAACGGCTACATTGTTAAGCCATTTACTGCTGCAACATTAAAAGAAAAATTAGATAAAATTTTCGAGCGTTTATAACTCTCTCTTTCTCTTTGTTATTCGAGTCATTCATACCAATTATTAAATACCTATTAAATGACTCGTTTAGCGTTTTCAAAGTGATAAGAAGAACTAAACGTAAAAGGGTCTATTCAGAATGATCTCACTAGAGCAGGCGAAGTCACTCGTTCAAATGCTAGAAAACGGGGAACAAGACCAAGCCAATATGCTTGTTGCCTCGATCTACGAAGGTGCCGATAACCCAATGCTGCAAGAAATTGGAGCGTTAACTCGAGACCTTCACGAATCACTCAAGCAGTTCAGTCTCGATCAGCGCATGACCGAAATTGCGAAAGACGAAATCCCTAACGCTAGGGATCGTCTCAATTATGTGATCGAGAAGACAGAGCTTGCAGCCAACAAAACAATGGATGCGGTCGACTGCTGCCTTCCTATCGCTGATAACCTGCATGATTGCCTTCTAAAAGTTCGTCCTCAATGGAATGAACTCATGCACGGGCGCATAGAATTAAGCGAATTTAAAGCACTGTGCCACCGAATTGACGGGCTATTAGTGCAAGTCGAAGGTGACAGCACTGAATTGCGCGGCCAATTGACCGAAATTCTCATGGCGCAAGACTTCCAAGACCTAACTGGCCAAATCATTCGCCGCGTAATTACGTTGGTTAATGAAGTTGAAGGCCGCTTAGTGGAAATCCTAACCGTATTCTCTGGAAATAAACTTGAAGAACACATTCAAGTTTTGTCAGAACCGGCAGATAAAAAGAATACACAAACAAGCGAAGCCGAAGGCCCGATTCTTCATCCAGAACTGAGAGAAGATGCGGTTTCATCGCAGGACGAAGTCGATGACTTGTTGTCCAGTCTTGGATTTTAAAGGTAACGTATGAGCTACGATTTAGACGAAGATATTCTTCAGGACTTTCTCATTGAGGCTGGGGAAATTCTCGAGCTGCTTTCTGAGCAGTTGGTTGAATTGGAAAATAACCCAGAAGACAAAGACTTACTTAATGCTATTTTCCGCGGGTTTCATACCGTAAAAGGCGGTGCCGGCTTCCTTTCATTGGCAGAGCTAGTCGATACTTGTCATGGTGCGGAGAACGTGTTCGACGTTTTACGAAACGGTCAACGCACGGTAACGCAAAACTTAATGGATACGATGCTAAAAGCCTTGGATACGGTTAATACCCAGTTCCAGGCTGTTCAAGATCGTGAGCCGTTAGAAGCTGCGGACCCTGAGCTTCTTGAAGAACTTCATCGTCTATGCAAACCTGAGTCAGAAGATGAAGTAGCGGCAACCGTAGTTGAAGAACCAGTGGCTACTCCAGAGCCTATTATTCCCGAGCCTATCATCGAAGAACCTGCTGCGCCGTCAGCACCATCAAGTGTCGGCTCTGTTGATGAAATTACCCAAGACGAATTCGAAAAGCTACTTGATGAGCTTCATGGTAAAGGTTCAGCGCCAGGCACCTCAATGTCTGCGACACCTACAACGCCATCTGAACCGCCTCAATCGAGTGCACCATCAGTTGAAAGTGGTGATATCACTGATGATGAGTTTGAACGTTTACTCGATGAACTGCACGGTGTAGGAAAAAGCCCTTCTACGGCAGAGGCTGCTGCATCTGCATCCGTACCAGTAGAGCCACCTAAAGCGGCAGAGCCTTCCGCTCCAGTGGCATCTTCATCAAATCAAGACAGTGACTTAATGACGGACGAAGAGTTCGAAAAGTTACTCGATGAGCTACATGGTTCAGGTAAAGGTCCAACGCTAGAAGAATTGGATATGGCAACGAAGCCAGCGTCAGCAAACGTAGAGCAAAGCCCTGCGAAACCTGAGCCTGTTGCTAAGCCAGCACCCGTTCAAGCAGCGCCAGCACCAAAACCAGAATCTAAACCAGTCGCGGTAAAAGAAGAAGCCAAAGCACCAGCGGTTAAAAAACCTCAGGCTGAAGCAACCGTTCGTGTTGATACCTCGACACTTGATACCATCATGAACATGGTGGGTGAGCTCGTATTGGTTCGAAACCGCCTATTAAGCCTTGGTTTGAATAGCGACAACGAAGAGATGTCCAAAGCGGTCGCTAACCTTGACGTGGTAACTGCGGATCTACAAGGCGCGGTAATGAAAACGCGTATGCAGCCAATTAAGAAAGTGTTTGGCCGCTTCCCACGCGTTGTTCGTGACTTGGCTCGTAACCTAAATAAAGACATCGTGCTAGAAATGCGCGGTGAAGAAACCGATCTCGATAAGAACCTTGTAGAAGCATTGGCCGATCCGTTGATTCACTTGGTACGTAACTCGGTTGATCACGGTATTGAAATGCCAGACGCACGCGCGAAGGCCGGCAAATCACGCACAGGTAAAGTGATTTTGTCAGCATCGCAAGAAGGGGACCATATTGAACTATCCATCGTAGATGATGGTGGCGGTATGGACCCGAACAAACTGCGTGGCATCGCGGTGAAGCGTGGCATGATGGATGAAGATGCGGCGGCACGTTTAACAGATAAAGAGTGCTTCAACCTTATCTTCGCACCTGGTTTCTCAAGTAAAGATAAAATTTCTGACATCTCTGGTCGTGGTGTGGGTATGGACGTGGTTAAGACGGCGATCAATACCTTAAACGGTTCAATCGATATCGATTCTGAGCTAGGCAAGGGCACTAAGATTACGATCAAAGTACCACTAACGTTAGCGATTTTACCGACTCTGATGGTTGGTGTTGGCGGTCATCCTTTTGCTCTACCACTGGCTTCGGTGAGTGAAATTTTCCACTTGGATCTTAGTCGTACAAACGTGGTAGATGGTCAGCTGACGATTATTGTGCGTGAGAAATCTATCCCACTATTTTACTTACAAAACTGGTTGGCATCCAAATCGCAAAACGTCCAAGAGCGTACTGGTCACGGTCACGTGGTGATTGTACAGATTGGTAACCAGCGCGTTGGTTTTGTTGTGGATACGCTTATTGGTCAAGAAGAAGTGGTTATTAAGCCACTCGATAATCTATTACAGGGCACTCCAGGTATGGCTGGTGCGACAATTACTAGCGATGGCCATATTGCATTAATTCTAGATGTGCCTGATTTACTTAAGCGATATGCTGCGGCTTCACGCCTTTAAGCAAAGCTGACGTTATTAAAAGGAATAAGATGGCGATTAAAGTACTAGTCGTTGATGATTCGAGTTTTTTCCGACGTCGCGTGAGCGAAATCATCAACTCAGAATCGCGCCTAGAAGTGATTGACGTTGCGGTAAATGGTAGAGAGGCGGTTGAGAAAGCCAAATCTCTCAAACCTGACGTCATCACGATGGATATTGAAATGCCAGTGATGGATGGCATTACAGCTGTACGTGAAATAATGGCCGCTGCTCCAACGCCAATTCTAATGTTTTCGTCCCTGACCCACGACGGGGCGAAAGCTACGCTTGATGCGCTAGATGCGGGCGCATTGGACTTCTTACCGAAAAAGTTTGAGGACATTGCGCGTAACCGTGAAGAAGCGGTGTCATTACTTCAACAGCGTGTGATTCAGATTGCCTCGAAGCGCGCTTTCATGCGTCGACCTATCGCTCGCCCAACAGCGAGTACCAGCACGACTACTCGACCATTAGGTTCAAGAACGGCTTCACCTGTGACTCCAACACCAACTCGACCTGCTGCGACAAAGTACCGTGCTTCTGGTAAGAAGTATCAACTGACGGCAATTGGAACATCAACAGGTGGCCCCGTTGCTCTACAAAAAATTCTGACGCGTTTGCCGATGAACTATCCGCATCCGATTGTATTGATTCAACACATGCCAGCAACGTTTACTGCTGCGTTTGCCAGTCGTTTGAACACCTTGTGTAAGATTCAAGTGAAAGAAGCACAAGATGGCGATGTGTTACAGCCCGGTGTGGCATACCTTGCACCAGGTGGGAAACAAATGATGGTGGATGGACGAGCGGGCGCTGCTCGTCTTCGCATTATTGATGGCGGCGACCGCATGAACTACAAACCATGTGTGGATGTGACTTTTGGTTCTGCCGCAAAAGTATATGGCGACAAAGTGCTCTCTTTAGTGTTGACAGGCATGGGTGCAGACGGTCGTGAGGGCGCTCGCATGTTGAAGTCTTCAGGCTCAACAATTTGGGCACAAGATGAAGAAAGTTGTGTTGTTTATGGCATGCCCCAAGCGGTTGCTAAAGCAGGCATTTCTTCAGAAGATTTACCGCTTGACCGCATTGCTGAACGCATGTTGGTGGAAGTTGGCCTAGCTTAGGATTCATCATGATTGTTTGGAGTGTAGCTAACCAGAAAGGAGGCGTGGGTAAAACCACCTCAACAGTGACATTGGCGGGCTTATTGAGCCAGAAAGGCCATCGAGTATTGATGGTTGATACTGATCCTCACGCCTCACTGACTACTTATCTCGGTTATGATCCTGATGCAGTAACTTCGAGCCTATTTGATTTATTCCAGTTGAAGACGTTTTCTCGTGAGACGGTTAAGCCGTTGATTTTAGAAACAGAGCTGGAAGGAATGGATATCATTCCCGCGCATATGTCCCTTGCCACGCTTGATCGCGTAATGGGTAATCGCAGTGGTATGGGATTAATCTTAAAACGGGCGCTGCAAACTGTCTCACAAGACTATGACTATGTGTTGATTGACTGTCCGCCAATCCTTGGCGTGATGATGGTGAACGCGTTGGCAGCCAGTGACCGAATTTTGATTCCTGTTCAAACAGAGTTTTTGGCGATGAAAGGTCTAGAGCGCATGATGCGTACGCTAACCATTATGCAAAAATCTCGCCCGGGCGGTTTCAAAGTGACTATCGTCCCAACCATGTACGATAAGCGCACGAAAGCGTCATTGCAGACATTGATGCAACTGAAAAAAGATTACCCAAATCAAGTGTGGACCTCAGCGGTGCCTATTGATACCAAGTTCCGCGATGCCAGTTTAAAGCACTTGCCAGCTTCGCATTTTGCATCTGGTAGCCGTGGTGTGTTTGCCTATAAACAGCTACTGATTTACCTGGAGAGGTTGGCGTTCGATGAGCAGTAATGATGTGCTGTCCAGTGAACAAGCACTTGATGACTACTTTAATGCATTACTGGATGATGAAACTGAAATAACGACTCTTGAGGAAGACCTTGACCTGTTGGCTCAAGAGGTATCATCTGCAGAGCCAGAGCCAGAGCCAGAGCCAGAGCCAGAGCCAGAGCCAGAATTACAGCTACAATACTCGGAGCCAGAAACGTACCAGTTTCAAGAAACATATCCGCCAGAGTTGGAAGCTCCAAACCTGGAAGATGTTCAAAGGCTATTAAGTCAGCTTGAAGCAAGCAACCCAGTGGCTGAGTTGGATATTGATAGTATTCTTGAACAAAATACGATTGATATTGCAGCAGAGATAAAAGCGGCTGAGCCTGAGGTACAAACCTTTAGTGAGGTGCCTGAGCTTCAGGGTGTTGAGGAAATACAGGACTGGGTGATTGATGAGCCAGTTTTTGAGGAAGCGCAACCAGAGGTGGATGAACCTCACGCAGTGATCGAACAAAGTATCAATATAGAATCGAACGTCGATACTGAACTCGAAACACAAGCAGATTCCGATATACCAACGGTCTGGGAAAGCACGAAGCGAAGTGAGAACTTCCAAGTTCTTTACTTTGATGTGAATGGTGTCACGTTTGCTGTACCTCTTGATGAGTTAGGTGGTATTCATCGCATTAGCGAGCTTAACCATTTGATAGGAAAACCCGCCTGGTATTTGGGGCTACAAACAAATCGCGAGCAGCAGTTTGATGTCGTCGATACCGCGAAATGGGTGATGGCAGATAAGCTTCGTGATGATAGCTATAAAGATAACTACCAATATGTCGTCATGCTTGGTGAGAGCATGTGGGGGTTGGCCAGTAACCAATTAATGGGGACTGAAACGCTTAATATCGACAAGGTTCGCTGGCGTGAGCAGGCGGGTAAACGCCCTTGGCTAGCGGGCATGGTAAAAGAAAAAATGTGTGCCTTAATTCATGTCCAGGCGCTCATTGACATGCTAAACGCCGGTTTAGATGTCAAATCACTGAATTAGATTTAAGTCGGGAACGACATTAACGAGGATTAACTATGTCTCAAGCTTTTGAAGTAGAAGTGAAGAAAGATGCATCGAATGACGAAGTTCTTCAGTGGGTGACGTTCCAGCTAGAAGAAGAAACGTACGGCATCAACGTAATGCAAGTTCGTGAAGTACTTCGTTATACTGAAATTGCCCCTGTTCCAGGTGCACCAGATTATGTACTTGGTATCATCAACCTACGCGGTAATGTAGTTACTGTTATCGATACACGTTCACGTTTTGGCCTGATGGAAGGCGAAGTCACTGACAACACTCGTATTATTGTGATCGAGTCTGAGCGTCAAGTGATTGGTATCTTAGTAGATAGCGTGGCAGAAGTTGTTTATCTGCGTTCTTCTGAAATTGATACGACGCCTTCAGTTGGTACCGACGAGAGTGCGAAGTTCATCCAGGGTGTGAGCAACCGTGACGGCAAGCTTCTTATCCTTGTGGATTTGAACAAGCTGCTAACAGATGACGAGTGGGACGAGATGGCTCACCTTTAATGGCTGAATGATGATGGCTGAAGAGACTCTTTTATCTGCCCCATTCCTTGCGGGTGGCGTTGCTTTTATCGTGTTGGTATTGGTTGTTTTGCAACTGCGGATTCGCTCGGGGTTACAAAAGCAGTTAGATCAACAACGAGCTCAATCTCGACACGCAGATAAAGAAGTGCAAAAGTTGAGTAAGCAGTTACTCGAAGTGCGCTCGGTTGTTGTTGGTCTTGGACAAAAAGTGACCGAGCAACAAGACATTATTCAGCACTTAAACGAGAGAATTCGCGAACTCGAACACGCTGATACTGATGGTCGCTTGTACAGTCGCGCTTCTAAAATGGTACAGCTTGGCGCTGATATCAACGAGCTGATTGAAGAGTGCGAACTACCAAAAGCCGAAGCTGAGTTGATGCTTTCACTGCAGAAGAAACTGGCGGGGAAAGAGAAGATTCCACCATTAAGTGGTCAGCCATCAGATGACTCAGAATATCCAACGCGTGGACGTCGTCGACGCTAAAGGTTATCAAGCGAAAAAAAGAGGCGTTATTACGCCTCTTTTTTTGTTTTTAGCCTCTAATGCTCTTCTTAAATACAACCCTAGACAACCTTCAGTCGATCTTGCTCTTAGTTCTGGCCTCTCAAATTCAAAATGAGCGCTTATAACTACTTATAGTTAATTTTATTAAAGTGTGATGATTAATTAACAAAAATACATGAACTTACATGTAACCTAGCCCTCTTATCCTGTTTTGTCATAACTAAGCTGTGCTAATATAGCGGCTCGTTCATTTTTTAGTTGAAGCTCTATGTTAGAAGTGTCTAACCTGACAGCAATCCGTGATGAAAGGGTTCTGTTTGAAAACCTGCAGTTTGAAATTAAGCCTGGTGAATTGGTCCAGATCGAAGGGCGTAATGGTACTGGTAAAACTACATTGCTACGGATTGTGACAGGGTTAGGTGATAGAGAAGAAGGTGTCATTAAATGGAAAGGCGAAGAGGTTGAAAAATCTCGTGATGTTTTCCATCAAGATCTGCTTTTCTTAGGACATCAAACAGGAGTGAAACGAGAGCTTACCGCATTAGAAAACTTACGTTTTTATCAATCTATTCAAAATAATCGCTCTTCAGACGAAGAAATCTTTATCGCTTTGACTCAAGTAGGATTAGCTGGTCGAGAAGATGTGCCTGTAGCACAACTTTCCGCAGGTCAGCAACGACGAGTCGCATTGGCAAGGTTATGGCTCAGTAAGCAAATTTTATGGATCTTAGATGAGCCGTTGACTGCCATTGATAAGCAAGGTGTCAAGGTGCTTGAATCTTTGTTTGCAAGTCATGCTGATAATGGCGGTATTGTTGTGTTGACGACGCATCAAGATATGTTTGCGGACAGCCCGAAACTTAGAAAAATAAAGCTGGGTGACTGATATGATTTCCTCGATGACCACCATCATTCGTCGTGAGCTCCTAATCGCATTTCGCCGTCAGGCAGACATTCTGAACCCGCTGTGGTTCTTTATTATTGTCATTACTCTCTTTCCTCTGAGTATTGGACCAGAGCCTAATTTGTTAGCACGTATTGCAGCGGGCATCGTTTGGGTTGCCGCATTGCTGTCCGCCTTATTATCATTAGAGCGTCTATTTCGTGATGATTTTCAAGACGGTGCACTAGAACAAATGATGCTAATGCCGATTCCATTGCAACTTGTAGTGGTTTCAAAGGTCATAGCACATTGGTTGTTAACAGGGTTACCTCTGATTTTAATTAGCCCATTATTGGCGGTTTTACTTTCGCTCGACTTCAATACTTGGCTATCGGTTGTATTAACCTTGATGATCGGTACACCAACACTAAGTTTTATTGGCGCCATTGGTGTGGCGTTGACTGTTGGGTTGCAAAAGGGTGGCGTTCTTTTGAGTTTGCTTATTCTTCCGCTCTACATCCCAATTTTGATTTTCGCAACATCGGCAATTGATGCTGCCGCACTCGGTATGGCGTATAACGGTCAACTAGCGATTTTAGGTGCGATGCTAATGGGGGCGATGACATTAACGCCTTTTGCCATCAGTGCCGCATTACGAGTTAGTGTCAACTAACTCAATAAAGTGCCAATGAAGCGGCGCTTGATCAAAGAATTATTATTAAAGCACTGCTACGGTCTCAACCCTTTAGACAGTGTCCCTGAAGTAAGAGTGAGAACAAAACATGTGGAAATGGCTACATCCTTATGCCAAGCCAGAAGCAGCTTATCGTTTGAGTGGTAAGTTTCTGCCTTGGTTTTCTGTATTGGCCCTCGTATGCTTATCGGTTGGTACGGTTTGGGGGCTTGCATTTGCGCCTTCAGATTACCAACAAGGTGACAGTTTCCGAATCATCTACATTCATGTCCCATCAGCTATTTGGTCTATGGGCGTTTATATGTCGATGGCGATCGCTGCATTTATTGGCCTAGTATGGCAAGTTCGCCTATCTGATATGGCGGCACTTGCGATGGCTCCGATTGGTGCAGTATTTACTTTTATTGCTCTACTTACAGGTGCTGTTTGGGGCAAGCCTATGTGGGGCACTTGGTGGGTATGGGATGCCCGTCTTACATCTGAATTGATTCTTCTATTTCTCTACCTTGGTGTGATTGCGCTTTACCATGCGTTTGACGATCAAAAAACCGCCGCAAAAGCTGCTGGTATTTTAGCGATCGTAGGCGTAGTAAACCTACCTATCATTCACTTTTCCGTGGAATGGTGGAACACGCTTCATCAAGGTGCGACGATCACGAAATTTGAACAACCGTCTATTTCATCCGACATGCTTTGGCCGTTATTGCTGAACATCTTTGGCTTTGCGTTCTTCTTTGGTGCCGTGACGATGGTCCGTTTTCGTAACGAAATCATCAATAAAGAAAGTCACCGCCCTTGGGTGCGCAAACTCGCAACAGAACAAACTCAGTGAGGTAACTGATTATGCATTTTGAATCTCTGAGCGACTTTTTTGCCATGGGTGGCTACGCATCATACGTATGGAGTGCGTTTGGTATTACTTTCTTATCCATGCTGATTCTTCTGATCACTAGCCTTCGCCGCGGTGATGCATTATTGAAAGAAGTGAAAGCAAAAATTGACCGTCAAGCTCGTATCGACGCAGCGAAGAACATGGAGAACACCTTATGAACCCGAGACGTAAAAAGAGGCTAGGTATTGTACTAGCGATCTTTATCGGTATTAGTGCCACCATTGGTTTGATACTTTATGCGCTTAACCAAAATATGGACCTTTTCTACACTCCAACGGAATTGGTTAATGGTAAGCCAGATGGCACCAAGCCAGAAGTAGGCCAGCGTCTGCGTATCGGTGGAATGGTGGTTGTGGGCTCAGTTCGTCGAGATCCTAATTCTTTGAAAGTGAGTTTTGACCTGCACGATGTCGGTCCGAAAGTGACGATTACCTATGACGGTATTCTTCCTGACTTGTTCCGTGAAGGGCAGGGTATTGTTGCTCAAGGTGTACTGAAAGATGCCACGACAGTTGAGGCATTTGAGGTCCTAGCGAAGCACGATGAAGAATACATGCCACCAGAAATTGCAGAAGCGATGAAGAAAACGCATGAACCGCTTCAATACAGCACCGAACAGAAACAAGGAAGCGGCCAATGATTGCTGAAATCGGTCACTTTGCTCTCATTCTTTCGCTTGCAATGGCAGTGCTGTTGAGCGTATTGCCATTGTGGGGAGCATCGAATAATAACACCATGCTCATGAACACAGCGCGACCGCTATCTTGGTCTATGTTCCTGATGCTGTTGTTCTCTTTCGCCATTTTATGTTGGGGATTTTATACCAACGACTTCACGTTACAGTATGTAGCGAGCAACTCGAATAGTCAGCTTCCTTGGTACTACCGTTTAACCGCAGTATGGGGTGCGCACGAAGGTTCACTGTTGCTATGGGTTTTAATCCAAGCTGCTTGGACTGTCGCTGTAGCGACGTTTAGTCGTGGTATGCCGCAAGAGTCGGTTGCACGTGTACTTGCTGTTATGGGCATGATCTCAGTGGGTTTCCTACTGTTTATCATCCTAACGTCGAACCCATTCCTACGTACGTTACCGTTCTTCCCGGTTGACGGACGTGACTTGAACCCTCTGCTTCAAGACCCTGGTTTGATTGTTCACCCGCCAATGCTTTACATGGGCTATGTTGGTTTCTCGGTTGCATTCTCTTTTGCGATCGCATCCCTAATGACCGGACGCCTTGATACGGCTTGGGCTCGTTGGTCTCGTCCTTGGACAACCGCTGCATGGGTATTTTTAACACTTGGTATCGCACTAGGTTCTTGGTGGGCTTACTACGAACTTGGCTGGGGTGGCTGGTGGTTCTGGGACCCAGTAGAAAACGCATCATTCATGCCTTGGTTAGCGGGTACCGCATTAATGCACTCTCTTGCCGTGACAGAAAAACGCGGAACATTTAAAGCGTGGACGGTACTATTGGCAATCTCTGCATTTTCGTTGAGTTTGTTGGGCACCTTCTTAGTCCGTTCCGGTATTTTAGTATCGGTGCACGCGTTCGCGTCTGACCCGTCGCGCGGTATGTTTATTCTAGGCTTCCTCGTTTTCGTTATCGGCGGCTCTTTATTGCTGTTTGCCGTAAAAGGGGCAGCAGTGCGTGTACGAGGTAACTTCGACTTAGTCTCACGTGAAAATGCGCTCTTAGCCAACAACGTATTACTTATCGCCGCTCTTGTTGTGGTGTTAGTGGGGACACTGTTGCCGCTCGTACACAAGCAGCTTGGTTTGGGGTCGGTCTCTATCGGTGCGCCATTCTTTGACATGCTATTTGCGTGGTTAATGATGCCATTTGCTTTCCTGCTTGGTATTGGCCCTCTTATTCGTTGGAAGCGAGACAATTTATCTAAACTTGTGAAGCCAATGCTCGTTTCAGGTGTGCTTGCTTTCGCCTTGGCCGCGCTATGCGTGTACCTGTTTGCCGATTTCTTCTCAACCATGGCTTACATTGGTTGGGTGATGGCGATTTGGATTATTGCGATGCATGGCTTTGAACTGTACGAGCGCGCAACGCACCGTCATAGCTTTAGTGAAGGTGTTCGCAAGCTGCAACGTAGCCACTGGGCAATGATGTTGGGTCATGTTGGTCTGGCGGTATCTGTTATCGGTATTGCGATGGTACAGAACTACAGCATCGAGCGTGATGTACGTTTAGCACCTGGTGAACACTTCCAAATTCAAGGCTATGATTTCTATTTCTCAGGCTTGCGTGATAAAGATGGTCCAAACTACGATGGCTACATCGCAGACTTTGAGATCACACACGATGGCAAATACGTGAATACGCTTCACGCAGAGAAGCGCTTCTACCGTACGGCTAAGTCTATGATGACTGAAGCAGCCATTGACCGTGGTATTAGCCGCGACTTATACATTGCAATGGGTGAACGTTTAGACGACAACCGATCTTGGGCTGTTCGTATTTACTATAAACCGTTCGTTCGTTGGATTTGGGCTGGCTCTTTGATTATGGCACTAGGCGGCGCACTAGCGATTTCTGATAAACGCTACCGCTTCCGTAAATCGCCGAAGAAAAATGCGAAGTCAAAAGAGCAGGAGGCATAACATGAATAAGAAAATCTTATTTATTCCGCTTGTCGCTTTCATGATTCTAGCGGGCATTTTCGCAACCCAATTAATGCGTAACCAAGAGGGCGATGATCCAACTAAATTGGAGTCGGTTTTGGTTGGCAAGCCAGTTCCTGAATTTCATTTAGAAGACCTGGCTGAGCCTGGAAAACAGTACGACCAATCAATTTTTAAAGGTGAACCGTTGCTCTTGAACGTTTGGGCAACGTGGTGCCCAACGTGTTATGCAGAGCATAAATACCTAAACGAATTGGCGGGTAAGGGCGTTAAGATCATCGGTATGAATTACAAAGATGATCGCAATAAAGCAATAGGTTGGCTGAATGATCTCGGCAACCCGTACTTGATCAGCCTATTTGATGGCAGTGGTATGCTTGGCCTTGACCTTGGCGTTTATGGTGCTCCAGAAACATTCATTATTGATGCAAATGGTGTGATTCGCTATCGCCATGTAGGGGATGTAAACCCACGTAATTGGTCAGAAACACTGGAGCCGCTTTACAACAAATTGGTTGAGGAGGCGAAGCAATGAGAAAGCTAATTCTTGCCGTTTTTGCTGCGATGACATTATCTCTTGCTGCTCATGCGGCCATTGAAGTGTACGAGTTTGATAATTTGGAACAAGAACAGCAGTTCAAAGAGTTAAGCCATACGCTCCGTTGCCCTAAATGTCAGAACAACACGATCTCGGATTCTAACGCTGAACTTGCTCAGGACTTACGCCATAAGGTGTACGAAATGACCAAAGAAGGTAAGTCCAAAGATGAGATTGTTGATTACATGATCGCCCGTTACGGTAACTTCGTGACTTACAACCCACCATTTACGGTCGCGACTGCGATTTTGTGGCTAGGGCCACTCGCTGTAGTACTGGGTGGTTTTGGTTTGATTGTGCTGCGTAGCCGTAAATCTAAAGTTAAGGCAAAAGCGAGCAGTGACGAGCAATGGGATGAGCAAAAAGAAGCTCGTTTAAAAGCATTGCTTGAAGAAGAGAACAACGGAGATAAGAAGTAATGACACTATTTTGGATTTCCACCGTTGCTCTCACGCTTATTGCTTGTGCGCTGGTGGCTTTGCCGCTGCTTAAACAAAAAGCGAACAATGATGATGTGTTACGCGATGAGCTCAACAAGGCATTTTATAAAGACCGACTATCTGAGCTTGCAGAAGAAACTGACGAAGGTCTGGTTGAAAGTGAAGACGAACTGATTTCTGATCTAAAGCAATCACTGCTTGACGATATCCCTGGTGATAGAGCGCAAAAAGAAACCAAGGTTTCTCCAATCGCAGTTTTAGTTCCATCGGTAATTCTGACGGTGGTGCTGAGCTATGGTTTGTATTATAAATTTGGCGCGTCAGACGATATTGTTCAATGGCAAGAAGTGTCTGCAAATCTACCTGAGTTATCGAAAAAGCTGATGTCGGCTTCTTCTGAGCCGCTGAGTGACGATGAAATGGCGGATTTGACCCTTGCCCTTCGAACTCGCTTACATTACCAGCCGGAAGATTCGACAGGTTGGTTACTGCTAGGTCGTATTGCGTTAGCAAATCGTGATGTCACCACAGCTATCGATGCGATGGAAAAATCATACCGCCTAGAGCCCAAAGATCCTGATGTGATGTTGGGTTATGCACAAGCTCTGATGCTGTCTCAAGAGGAAATGGATCAAGCGACGGCTCGCTCATTACTCGGCAAGCTGATGCAGCAAGACTATGTCGATCTGCGTGTGTTTTCTTTGTTAGCGTTCGATGCGTTTGAGCGTCAAGACTTCCCGGCAGCCATCAAGTACTGGGGAATCATGCAGCAAATGATTGGTCCAGAAGATAGCCGCTACGAGATGTTGTCACGCAGTATTGAGAGTGCTCGTAAGCAAATGGGCGAAGCGGTTTTACCGGATAAGAGTGTAGCTGTGACAATTAATGTGGCACCAAATGCTCAGTTGGATCCAAACGCAGTTCTGATTGTGTCAGTACATCGTTCAGATGGCTCTCCAATGCCTGTGGCTGCTGCTCGTTATCCGCTAGGTACTTTCCCTCGCACAGTCGTATTAGATGATGGCAATGCCATGATGCAAGGGCAAAAGTTATCTTCACTCGATAAGCTAATCGTCCGTGTGCGTGTAGATTCTGACGGTAACGTAGCAACGCGTGATCAAGATTGGCACGGAGAAAGTGACGTCGTTGAATTTGGCGCACCAGTAGAAGTGACCATTGATCAGCAGTATTAATTGTTAACATCTGTCTCTGAAACATGACAACGAGGTAGAGTCAGTTGCCTTTAGTGGTATGACTCTAAACGATCGAGTAGAATACCGAAGGCCAGCGATTGCTGGCCTTTATTTATTCCCATATCTGAGTCATCTTTACTATGTATCCTGCTCAACATACGTACAATGGTTAATCGGGGTGACTTAGGTACATTAATAGTCGTTATGGAAAATAAAATGTATAACAAGGGTAAATCTACCTTCTTGTTGCTGTTAGCCGTTGGACTGGTTGGCTGTTCAAGTGCGCCTGATGAAGCAGTAACAGGACAAGAAACAAATCAAACGACTTCTGATGTGTATGACCCGTTGGAAGGCTTTAACCGAACCATGTGGGAACTCAACTACGAATATTTAGATCCGTATTTGGTTCGTCCTGTATCACTTGCGTATGTAGAATACACGCCAGTTCCTATTCGTTCTGGTATCGCTAACTTCTTATCGAACTTAGATGAGCCAGCAAGCATGGTTAATAACTTAATCATGGGTAATGGTACGAAAGCCGTGGACCACTTTAACCGTTTTTGGATTAACTCGACGTTCGGTATTTTCGGTTTATTCGATATTGCAAGTGCCGCGGGTATTACGAAGTACGACGAGAAAGCGTTCAGTGATGCAGTAGGCCACTATGGTGTTGGAAATGGTCCTTACTTCATGGTTCCAGGTTATGGTCCGTATACCTTACGTGAAGTGACAGATACCGTAGATAGTACGTATTTACCCCTCTCTTATCTCAACTTCTGGGCGAGTTTGGGAAAGTGGGCGTTTGAAGGAATGGAGAAGCGTGCTTTATTAGTACCGCAAGAAGCGCAGCTAGACTCGTCGCCGGATCCATATATTCTAACTCGCGATGTTTATATCCAGCGTCAAAACTTTAAAGCAGAAGTTGAAACGGTAGAAGAAGTTAACATCGAAGAAGAAGAGTATTTAGATGAATATCTAGAAGACTTTTAAGCGTTGTTCTTCACAATAGAGAAATGAAAAAAGGCTTAGCTGATACTAAGCCTTTTTTGTATTTTGTGTGCCGTCCTAAATAAGGTTG
>NZ_JPIL01000018.1:0-12671 GCF_000742455.1 Vibrio sp. OY15
ACACCTTAACAAGGCGTTATGTTTCAGAGTGCCCCACGTTTAGTAGACACTTTACTGAGTTAGGTCTAGGGTCTAATGAGAGGTGACTTGTTAGTACTTAAGTGGTAATTTAGTGGTGTAAAAATAGAGGTAACACTATGAAAATTATCAAAAAAGATTTTGTTGATGAAAATGCAGAGTCTTATTGTAAAAAGGGGCACAAGCTATCTTCTGGTACTGCTTATTATATGCAGGCACAAAACGGTACTATTTACTTTGGGGGGAAGCAATGCGCAGAAACCCACGGAAGCAATGATTTAAAGGACGTACCTGATTTAACAAAATCTTTAGTGTCCTTGCGTACAAATACCACTTCTAGTGGAGGTGGTGGCGGCAAGGCGACAGAGGAGCAAAAGAAATCTCTTGCAATCGCATATCTGCTATTGCGTGAAGAGCTTTTGCACGACTTTACTATCGATGATCAGCCTTTATCATTTTACACGCTAACCGCTTATTATACGTCGTATTGTAATACTGGTGATTTAAGTGATAGTGAAGTAAACCACATA
Source organism: Vibrio sp. OY15 (assembly GCF_000742455.1). Taxonomy (NCBI): domain Bacteria; kingdom Pseudomonadati; phylum Pseudomonadota; class Gammaproteobacteria; order Vibrionales; family Vibrionaceae; genus Vibrio; species Vibrio sp. OY15. The sequence continues at coordinate 549 of NZ_JPIL01000018.1, forward strand.
TTGAATATTGAAAAATATTCAATCAAGAATATTGATAAAAGACTGTCTTTAAAGAACCTTTCTACTTGTCACGCATACAAATTTATTTTGGATAGAACAGAAGCACACCTTGCAAAGAAAGGGAATGCCGACGGGGTTAGATTTGTCAATTCGTTGAGGGGCTTCTTAAAATCAAACTGTTACTTAACCGAGGGTAGAGTCAATGGGCTAAGCAAATGGATTCAGTTTCTACCTGCTGACTTGCGAAATGCTAAGCTCAGAGACTTTGATTGAGATAAACATAACAAAGCATTTAAGAGTGATTCCCAACGCTTGGCATTTTTCATTCCATCGTTGGGTTTTGTGTTTACGGTGGTAAGGTTAAGTTTCGTGGTAGCGTTGCTCACACCTTAATGCGGCGTTAGTCGCCAGAAAAAGCTAGCAGTTAAAATCACGTTTCTAAGCTTAAAATTTGGCTGATGATCGTTTGATACGCAGGTGCGTCGGCGATGTTCAAAACTCAGTTTCAACTGTTTCAAGTCCAAAGTTTTGTAACTGTCCTAGCGGTTGGTTTGTTTATTGGTGCTGACAGAGCAGGGCAATCGAGAGTCTGTTTTGGTTGCAACTCCGCTCGGTGAGTTTGTTGGTACAAAAGCCGATTTACTCGCTGAAATGACGTTTTCTCTGGTGTGGTAAGTTTCACGTGGTTTCAGTGACTTCGTTGAAAGTCCGCACTGTGAAATTGGCTTTCCAAAAACGCTTTTTGGTGTTGCCAGTCAGTTTTCTGCGGAGTTGTTTGTTCCAAGTGGTTTCATTGAGTAGCCGCTTTGATACTACGCCTGACTTAAGTGCATCAAAACACACAAATTTTGTTGTTTGCAAAGTTTAGCTCGGCTTAAAATTGTCGCTCGGTGCCTCGCGACTAACAAACTGCTCAAGAGGGATTCGCAACGCGTGGCATTTTTACTCTGCGTTGAATTTAGTGATTAAGGTGGTATGCAGCGGCTTCGGTAATGCGTTGCTCACCCCTTAGCAGGGCGTTAGGCTTTTATGAGGAAAAAATGAATAAATTTAATGAGCTTCAAGACTTGTACAATAAAACGCTGGATGAGTTTTTTGAAGAATTATTCTTACATTGGGATACAGTTCCTGAAAAGATCGTGTCTAAATTTGTAAATTACTTTCCAGAAACCATTTCTATAATAGTTGCTAGGGGAGGTGATCTTTCTCTTTTCAAAAAAAATGTGTTGAGTAACCTAACGAGAGAAATTAACTCATTAAAAAACGTCGTAAAAAGAGAAAGAAAAGAAAACCTATTTGCTATCTTTGATTTACCTAGACAAATGCCTATTAGTTATACTCAAAAGGACATCAACGAAAGAACTTATCCAAAAGAGTTAAGGTCAAATGTTGAGCTGTGTATTAGGAACATTACTAAACTAGTGCTTGAACATGAGAGTGACCTGTATAGTCGTTTCTTGAGAGACGATTTCCCTAAACTCAATCATCATGAAGCCACAAAATATATGAAGATGTCTGATGTTTGCATATCTAAGCTTGAACAGATGCAGCAAATAGTGGACGAGCTATCAATATCTCACCGTGACGCAAAAGAGTCTGAGCGACTTGCTAAGTTTGAGAAATCGCAAGAAGCTTGGGAACAAGCCTAACAAACTGTTTAAGAGTGATTCGCAACGCGTGGCATTTTTACCATGCGTTGATTTTAGTGATTAAGGTGGTATGCGGCAGCTCTGGTATTGCGTTGCTCACACCTTAACAGGGCGTTAGCTTTCAAGGAGGAAAATTGAGCGCAAGTAACTATATAAAAGAGGTTCGTTCTAAGATTGGAACGATGCCACTTCTTATCCCCGGCGTTGCGGGTGTCATTTTAAATGAAAACAAAGAGCTACTACTTCAGCAAAAATTAGATGGTACATGGAGCCTTCCTGCCGGAATGATTGAGCCTCAAGAGTCGCCAGTGCAAGCATTGCTCAGGGAAGTTCGCGAGGAAACAGGTTTAGTTGTAAAAGTAGATCATCTAGTTGGTGTATTTGGCGGTGAGGGTTTTGGTTTTACATACCCAAATGGTGATCAAGTTGAATACACAGTCATCATGTTCAAATGTGTAGTAGAAAGTTATTCTCAATCCGCAATCGATAATGAGACAGTGCGCCTTAAATGGTTTTCGAAAAGTGATGTGCCAAAGCTTGAGCTTCCTTACCCGATAGAGTGTTTGTTTGCAGAAAATGATTCAGCGTACTTCGTTGGCTAGAAAGCTAACAAAGCGTTTAAGACAGATTCACAACGCTTGGCATTCTTCATTCCATCGTTGGGTTTTGTGTTTAAGGTGGTATGGTTAGGTTCAGTGGTCGCGTTGCTCACTACTTAACGCGGCGTTAGCCCTCAAAGGTCAAATATGGATATTTACCCAGAAATAGAGTTATCTAAAGAGCAGCATAACTCAATTGAAGTCCTCAGAAACAAGTCGTTTCCTGAACATCAAGTAACTCGTTCTTACTATAAGCAACTCCCGCATATGAGAGCTTTAAAGTACAGAGATGATCAACTGGTTGGTTACATGGGACTGGACTACAGAGTTGTCAGCGTCGGCGATGAAATATATAAAGTACTGGGCGTTAGTGACTTTTGTGTTGAACAATCATCTCAAAGAAATGGTATTGGCACTGACATGTTGTCTCAACTCAGCGAGTATGCCTCAAGCAAGGACGTTGACTTTATTATTTTAATCTCCGATTTAGATGTTTTTTATACGGCTAATGGTTATCTTCGCCTTAGTTCTTTAAGCTCTTGGTTGCGAATACATGAACATAAGAATTACGGCGTTGCAGTTGATCAAGTTGATGATTTATATGTTAAACCGATTAGCGGTAAAACTTGGGCAGTTGGTCATATAGACTGGTTAGGGTATATGTACTAGTCGGGTATCGGGCTAACAAATTGTTCAAGAGGGATTCAGCACGCGTGGCATTTTTACTATGCGTTGGTTTTAGTGATTAAGGTGGTATGCGGTAGCATCGGTGTTGCGTGCTTCACCCCTTAACAAGGCGTTAGTACGGGTTTGACATCAAAGGTCATCAGTTTTGGTGTTTATCTGTTTTGGCGCTCGTCTTTACACCTTTCAGTTTGTACCTTTCACGTTCTTTCCGGTGGCACTATATGCGAAGTGTTTGCTTTGATTTCACCGTTTACGGCTTCTAACTTTTAGTCTATTTCTTTGGTGCTTCTTCATTTTCGTGGTGGCTTTTGAGAGAACCTTGATGACATTTGGTGTGGCTGTTGAAGTACGAGGAAAGAATCCTTTTCTAATTTGAAGCCTGTGAAAGTAGGGCAGTTCAGTGCATTTTTCTTCTAGCCAACTCTCGTCTCTTAATCGAGTTCAAGTTTTGTAGCTGCCCGTCTCACTTCAGTGTTCAAAGCCTTTCATATCATGCCACTTTTCAATATCTTGGAGCGAATAAATAGAAGTAGCGCATGTACTAACAAATTGCTTAAGAGTGATTCGTAACGCGTGGCATTTTTACTTTGCGGTGGCTTATGGTGATTAAGGCGCTGTGCGGTAGCTTTTGTATTGCGTTACTCACACCTTAGCAAGGCGTTAGCCGTCATGGAGCTTGCTATACTCAAAGTGATAGAATAGTATCACTTTAGTATTCCTTTGGAGCAGCTCTCATGAAAGTAGAACTAGTTACATCACTCAAACGCCAAGCAACAAAGATCCTTGCCGATCTCCACGACACTAAAGAACCAGTGTTAATTACCGAACATGGTAAGCCATCGGCATATCTGGTTGATGTTGATGATTACGAGTTTATGCAAAATCGTTTGGCGATTCTGGAGGGGATTGCACGAGGTGAACGTGCATTAGCGGACGGTAAAGTGGTGAGTCACGATAAAGCCAAGGATAAAATGTCAAAATGGCTGAAATAATCTGGACTGAGCCAGCACTATCCGACCTCAATGATATCGCTGAATACATCGCACTTGAAAATATCGTAGCTGCAAAACAATTGGTTCAAACGATCTTTTCTCAAGTCGAGCGCTTAGAGGCTTTCCCTGAATCGGGTCGTATTCCGCCTGAACTAGAACATCTAAGTTATCGTGAGATTGTAGTTAATCCGTGCCGCGTTTTCTATAAACAAGACGGCGACAAAGTATTTATTCTGTTTGTTATGCGTGCTGAGAGAGACTTGCGTAAGTTCCTATTGAGCAAGCAATAACCTTTGGGAATGAGCGGCTAACAAACTGTTTAAGAGTGATTCGCAACGCGTGGCATTTTTACTATGCGTTGCGTTTCGTGTTTAAGGTGGTATGCGGTAGCAACGGTATTGCGTTGCTCACACCTTAACAGGGCGTTATGTACCTAAGGGGTAACTGGAATTATGAGTGATTTTGTTCGTAAGGTTGGTGAAAACTGGAGTCAGATTGGTGCTGGCGCTAGTATAAAACGTCAATCAGCTGGTGCGACGAATCATGTTTTTCGTATCCAATCCTCAGAGACTTATTATCTTAGAAAATATAGTGTTCGCAATGTTGCTAAGATCAAGTTAGAACATGAGCTGCTGAGAAAGTTATCGCAAAATTTGAATACTATAATTGCCCCTGTTTTGACGCGCGATCACCACTCCTTTTGTAAAATAGGTGATGAGTTTTATGCTCTATTTCCTGAAGCAAAAGGAACGTTAATCGAAAAAAGTGCTCTGTCTGAGTTTCATGCTTTTCAGTTGGGAAAAGCCCTTGCTGACCTGCATGTTCAACTCGCTTCCGAGGTTGGAAACGACTTTCCAACAATTGAGCTTTCTTGGGATAAAAGTGCTTGGGTCGATAGACTACAAAAAATAGTCGCTGCTATTGAAACAAATAGTGAATTTGATATGAATAACTCGGTGCTACGAAGAGTAAAACAACAGCGTGATTATCTAGCTAGCTCAGAAGCTACGCACTCATATACCCCGTTAACAAGCAGGCAATTAATCCACGGCGACTTTCATCATTTCAATGTCTTTTTTGATTCTAATTGCACAGTAAGCGATGTGATCGACTGGGATTTAGTGCAAAACATGCCTCCTGGTTATGAGTTGGCGAGAGCATGCATGTATATGTTCGATTTGGAGCTTCATAGGTCATTAGCTTTATTAAAAGGCTATCTGTCTGTCAAGCCTCTATCCCGATTAGAGCTTCACGATGGAGCAAAGGCGTGGGCTGTTTACGCCGACCACCATGTGTGGGCTTTGGAGGAAGTATTTTTAAAAAATAATACAGCGGCACAGAAGTTCATACCTCAAAGGGACTTTATCCCTTTTATGGAGCAGTGGTTCCAAATTGAAAGTGCCTTGTTTTGAGGCGGTACATAACAATCTGTTTAAGAGTGATTCGCAACGCGTGGCATTTTTTACTATGCGTTGGTTTTAGTGTTTAAGGTGGTATGCGGTAGCATCGGTATTACGTTGCTCACACCTTAACAGGGCGTTATAACTCTTTTGTCAGTTTCATTGTTACACCTTTGATCTTGAAGAGCCTCAAGAACGATTAACTTGTTGTTAGTATGGTCGCTTATTTTGTGAGACCTTTTCGTTCAAACAATTGATGGGGAGGTTTTTCAATGGCAGCACGTCCTAGCTTACTAAAAATGAAAGTGGCTTTTGCAAAGGTTAACCGAGATGTATCGGACGTTGGTACAATAATTGGTGGTAAAGTGAATCACAATATCAATGTGCTAACACCAGAGCAGGGCCGTTTTGAAAATGCATGTGCAATTCGGATGTCCTATGCACTTAATTATGCTGGTTTTAAGGTTCCTTACATTAAAAATAAAACTGTATCTGGTGGACAGGGAAATTGGTATATCTACAGAGTCAGGGATTTGATCAGCTTCTTGCATCAAAAGTTTGGTGATCCTGAGGTTGTAATTGAAAATCCCAACGCGAATAAGTTGGCTGACTACAAAGGTATATTGGTCGTTGATGTGGATACTTGGCTAGATGCATCAGGGCATGCAAGTATTTGGACTGGCTCAAGATGTACGGATAGTTGTTACTTCCCACAAGCAAAGAAGGCGTACTTATGGAAACTAGAGGATTAGTCAGCACTATATTTATTGCAACTTTTAGTGTGGGATTAAGCGCAAGTCCATTGAGCACTCAAAGTGATGAGCAGTTATTTAAAAAATATGCACTTTCTTCTTGTATTGCGACTTATTACAAGGGCTCAGATGTAGCCAAAGATGCGGTAACGGCAATGCAAGGCTACAGAGAGTTTTCTAATTTGCCTTTGGATGCATTTTTTGAGCTCAGTGAGTTATTGAGCAATGAGAATATTGACTCTTATAAATCAAAAAGTGGTAGTTCAATAGAATTAGCATATTGCTTAGACTTCGCTAACTCAGATGAAGTTCATAAGCTATTGACTAAGGCAAAATCAGAGTTATAACAAACTGTTTAAGAGTGATTCGCAACGCGTGGCATTTTTACTATGCGTTGCGTTTTGTGTTTAAGGTGGTTTGCGGCGGCATCGGTATTGAGTTGCTCACACCTTAACAGGGCGTTAGTCGCCAGAAAAAGCTAGCGGTCAAAATCATGTTTCTAAGCTCAAAACTTGGCTACTGGTTGTTTGATTCATAGCTCCATCTTCGACGGTCAAAGCTCAGTTTCATCGGTTCTGAATCAATGCATTGCTAATTTCCAAGCGGTTGTTTCGTTCTTTGGTGGTGATAGAGCGGGGCAATCGAAAATCTGTTTTTGGTTGCAACTCCGCTCGGTGAGTTTGTTGGTTTAAAAGCTTATTTACTTGCTGAAAGGACGTTTTCTCTGGTGTGGTAAGTTCCACGTGGTTTCAGTGACTTTGTTGAAATTCCGCACTGTGAGATTGGCTTTCCAAAGGCGCTATTTGGTGTTGTCAGTCCGTTTTCTACGGCGTTGTTTGTTCCAAGTGGTTTCATTGAGTAGCCGCTTTGAGACTACGCCTGACGCAAGTGCATCGAAGCACATAAAGTTTGTTGTTCGCAAAGTTTATTTAGTTCGGCTTAAAATTGTCGCTCGGTGCCTCGCGACTAACAAACTGCTCAAGAGGGATTCGCAACGCGTGGCATTTTTACTATGCGTTGAATTTAGTGATTAAGGTGGTTTGCAGCGGCTTCGGTATTGCGTTGCTCACCCCTTAGCAGGGCGTTAGTACGGGTTTAGCATCAAAGGTCATCAGTTTTGGTGTTTATCTGTTTTGGCGTTCGTCTTTACACCTTTCAGTTTGTACCTTTCACGTTCTTTCCGGTGGCACTATATGCGGAGTGTTTGCTTTGATTTCACCGTTTACGGTTTCTAACTCTTAGCCTATTTGTTTGGCGCTTCTTCTCTTTCGTGGTTTTTACTAAGTCAGAATTGCCTTTCTTTGGCGTTGCCGTCGAAGTGCGAGGATCGAATCCTTTTCTAATTTGAAGCCAGTAAAAGTGGGGCAGTTCAGTGCGTTTTTCTTCTAGCTAACTTTCGTCTTTCAATCGAGATAAAGTTTTGTAGCTGCCCGTCTCACTTCAGTGTTCAAAGCCTTTCATATCATGCCACTTTTCAATATCTTGGAGTCCATAGATAGAAGTAGCGCATGTACTAACAAATTGCTTAAGAGTGATTCGTAACGCGTGGCATTTTTACTTTGCGGTGGCTTATATGATTAAGGCGTCGTGCGGTAGCTTTTGTATTGCGTTACTCACACCTTAGCAAGGCGTTATATTAATTTCTGTCTCCGACAGACAAGTTTTAAAAGAGGTGTAATATGTCTGATGTTGCAAGTTCAGTTTCTTCAACTTCAGTTAAAGATATGGCGGCTGTTATTGCTGCTGGTACTGCATTGTTTTCAGCAGTGGTTGCGCTGACAAGTCTCTATATCAGCAATCGAAACCAAAAGAGAACGTTGAACCAAACATACCAGCAACACCAAGAATCTTTAATGTTCCAAAGAAACTCGGAATGGATTGAAAAAGTTAGAGAGGAAGTTTCAATATTCTGCTGGAAAACTTATGAGGTAACTTCTCGGTTCGATGTATGTAAATTTAGGAAAGTTGGTTATCCAGAAACTGCAGAAGATAGGTTAGCTCAGTTTGAAGCGGAACAAAGTTACCATAATTTGTTGTTATTAATAGCTGGTCATCAAAAGCACTCACAATTAGTATCAGTAATCGAAGAGTTCAGAAGTGCTGGAACTGCAGAGTGGTGCGATGCACGAGATAAGCTAATCAACGTCTTTGCTCAGGTTCTAGATGAGGCTGGTAAAGAGGTTCTCAATTACAAAAACAAAGTTAGCTGATAGCATTAATATAACAATCTGTTTAAGAGTGATTCGCAACGCTTGGCATTTTTGCTATGCGTTGCGTTTTGTGTTTAAGGTGATATGCGTGAGCTTCCGCATTGCGTTGCTCACACCTTAACAGGGCGTTAAACGACATATGGAGGCTAATCAAGTGAAATTGAGTTTGATAGCTTTGCTGTTATGCTTTAGTTCATTTTGCTTTGGAGGCAATTTGAGTAAAGGGAAAGAAGACGCACAACACTTATTTGACTCGGTGCTGCCTTTTGCGGAAAAAATGTTAGCTGAGTATGGAGAGTTTTATCCATACGGTGCAGCGATGACTTTAACTGGAGACGTTGTTGATGTATCGGTCTTTGAAGGGAACGAATATCCACCTTCAACCGAGATCATTGATTTGCTCAATTCTGCCTTTCTTAAAGCAGCTGCAAATCGAGAATATAGGACTACCGCGGTAGTTTACGATGTTCGTATTACGCTTCCTTCAGGTCAGCTTTCAGATGCAATAGCCGTTAATCTTGATCATATTTCTGGCTATTCTATTGTCGTGTATTTGCCTTACAAAAAATTAAACCAGGCTATAGAGTACGGTGAACTATCAGTTCAAGAAGGTCGTGGAGCAATATTTAATTAAGCGCGTGATATGTGCGTTTAACAAACTGTTCAAGAGTGATTCGCAACGCGTGGCATTTTCAACATGCGTTGCGTTTGGTGTTTAAGGTAGTATGCGGTGGCTTCGGCATTGCGTTGCTCACACCTTAACAGGGCGTTAGAACTTTGGAGGAAAAATGAGTTTTGAGGAAATGTCAGACGAAGAAATTCTGTCTATCGCAAATCCAATCATGGATAACCTTATGGAAGCATCTACAGAGATTAACCATGAGAAACATGTTATAGATTTCACAGATCGCCTGAAGAATATTGTCACAAAAGAATACTTACAAAAGGTGTGTGAACATTATCAATCAGAGAAAGGCTTCTTTACAACTCGTGAAGTTGTTGCTGTCTTCAAACGACCAAATTCAGCGGCAATTATTTGGAAACAGTACTTCACCAAAGACAAGGGTGAGTTCGTAGCAGAAATGGCATTAGTCAAAGTCGACGGTAAGTATAAGTGCGATCATGTAATGGTGTTCTAGTCGAGTGCAGTTCTAACAAAGCGTTTAAGGCAGATTCGCAACGCGTGGCATTTTTGGTTTTAATCGGCCTAAGTGTTTACAGCACAATAGTTTAAGTTCCGTGGTCGTGTTGCTCACTACTTAACGCGGCGTTATGTGCTTTAGGAGAAAACGATGAATAAGTGTCTAATCATCATATTAGCTAGTCTTTCATTTGGTGCTCTTGCTGAAGAAGAGTCCATTGACTGTAATAATGCGATGACCACAATCGAGATAAACCAATGTACTGCTATTGAACTAGAGTCAGCACAAGTTAAATTAGACAAATATCTAAACACTAGCTTTGAGCACAACTCTCATGACCCAGAACTGATCGCAGCAATTAAGCTTGCTCAACAGAATTGGCAAGCATATATGTCCTCTCACTGTGATTCGGTTTATACGCAATGGCGTGATGGAACTATTCGTGGAGTTATGGCGATATCGTGCAAAACTAAGTTAACTAAGCAAAGAACGCACGAGTTATGGGAAAACTTTTTAACTTATATGGACAGTACACCACCAGTTTTACCGGAGCCAAGTGTAGAGTAGGTTTCAACCACGCACATAACAAGCTGTTCAAGAGTGATTCGCAACGCGTGGCATTTTTGCTATGCGTTGAATTTAGTGATTAAGGTGGTATGCGGGGGCTTCGGTATTGCGTTGCTCACACCTTAACAGGGCGTTATGCCTCGCAAGGAAAAGGAACTTTCGATGTTTAAAATCGAGACTAAGCGTCTGATTATCAGAGATATGACTCCAAATGATGAAGACGCTTTTGTTGCTATGTCTCAGGATGCTAAATATCAGCGATTCTATGACGAAAGCGATTGTGATCCTAATAAATACCGAGAGTTAACACACTTGTTTATCGCTCAGGCTTCTGAGAAACCAAGAAAATCATACCAATTAGCTGTCGAGTGTAAGGTATCAGGTGAGTTTGTTGGTACTGTTTGTTTACGGCTAGAGGACAATCAACAGGCTTCGATGGGTTGTGCATTTTCCAGACTCTCTCAAGGCAATAAGTTAAGTCATGAAGCCGCCTTGGCTCTGGCAGATTTCGGGTTCTCGGAGTTGGGAGTTCACCGCATTTATGCGGAGACAATCAGTAAAAATCTGCCAGCTATTAAGCTCTGTAAGTCTCTTGGTATGTGCCAAGAAGCACATTTTAGAGAACATCGTTTTTTCAAAGAACAGTGGTGGGATACAGTGGTTTTGGCAGTCCTTCGAGCTGAGTGGGGCAAGGCATAACAAACTGTTTAAGAGTGATTCGCAACGCGTGGCATTTTTACTATGCGTTAGTTTTAGTGGTTAAGGTGGTATGCGGCGGCATCGGTATTGCGTTGCTCACACCTTAACAGAGCGTTATGGCGCAGGGTAAAATTCAGCTAAGGGAACTAGATGAGTGATAAAGTTAAAGTAGCCTTGCATTGGCTCAAAGAAATCTTGGATACAGAGGTTGTGGAGTATCAAATAGTAGGTGGATTAGCGGCAACTATTCATGGTGGAAGCCGGGAAGTCGCAGATATCGATCTTTATATTCGAAATTCAGACGCAGACAAAGTGTTATCGCATGTATCAAAATATATATCCAAGCCGTTAACTCATTATGCCGAATATGGTTGGGATTTAGAGTATTTCCAATTGGTTTACCAAAATCAAAAAATTGAAATCGGTTTGTCTGAACATACGAAGATACAATCACATCAAGATGGCTCTTGGCACCAGCTTGATATCTACTTTTCAGAATCAGTTATTAAAAATTATCAAGGTATCGAGTTGCCAGTTATCCCAGTTCATCGTTTAGTCGAGTACAAGCGGATATTGGGTAGGGAAGTAGACCAAATTGACATACAAGAGCTAACGTTGAGTGGCGCGCCATAACAAACAATTTAAGAGTGATTCAGCACGCGTGGCATTTTTACTATGCGTTAGTTTTAGTGATTAAGGCGTTATGCGGTAGCATCGGTATTGCGTGCTTCACACCTTAATTGGGCGTTAGCTTTACTCGGAGGTACAATGGAATTACCAACATTTAAGTATCATCCAGATCCTATAAAAACGGGTGCTGTAGAAGTTACAGATGAAAATTGTGAATGTTGTGGTGTCAGTCGTGGCTACAGGGCAACTTCTACTATTTACTCTGAACATGACGTAGAAACTATTTGTCCTTGGTGCATTTCTGATGGCTCGGCGGCGAAGAAATTCGAAGGAGAGTTTGCTGACCCACATCCATTGATGAAAGCTGGACTTGATAAGTCTGTGGTAAAAGAAGTTTGTGAAAGAACTCCAAGCTATATTTCATGGCAGCAAGAAGTGTGGTTATCGCACTGTGGCGATGCTTGCGAGTTTCATGGAGATGCAGAGAAGTCTGATCTATTACAGGTAAAAGACGCTGAATTAGAGGCTTTACTAAACGATCAGCTAATAGGTAGTAATGAGTGGCACCAAATAGTCACTTACTATGAAAAAGGTGGGAATCCTGCAATCTACAAGTTCAAGTGTAGATCATGTGGCATATTTACTTATTCGCTGGACTTTGCGTAAAGCTAACAAACTGTTTAAGAGTGATTCGCAACGCGTGGCATTTTTACTATGTGTTGGTTTTAGTGTTTAAGGTGGTATGCGGTAGCTTCGGTATTGCGTTGCTCACACCTTAACAGGGCGGTATGTGACC
>NZ_JPIL01000019.1:0-38463 GCF_000742455.1 Vibrio sp. OY15
TTTTAATAGACCCAAACAGCAAGCATTCTGTAGAGCATTGGGCCAATATTGGGGCAGTCTCATCTCGGACGTTAAGACGATTGATTCGAAGTGAGTTAAACATGAGTTTTAGTGAATGGCGGCAACAAGTACTGCTAATACATTCATTAGAAATGATAGCTCGAGGGGAATCGGTGGGAGATATTGCACATGCTTTAGGTTATTCGACGCCCAGTAACTTTATTGCGATGTTTCGTCGGGTCTATGGCGATTCACCCACGCGTTACTTTTCGAGTCGTGGCATATAGTTGCCAAGAGCTTACCTAAATTAGGTTCGTTTTTATGTACTGAGGCTTTTACATACATTTACTCACCCAACATAAGCAAGTGCTTCTAGCTTCTTTCTGCCTCAAATGAGCTGAAATCAATTTCGAAGTGGATAATAGAGTTCAAGATTTTAAAATATTTAATCTAATGGAAGGCAAGACCATACTCCTACGGTTATTGACAACATAAGGGGGGGGGGGGAGAATGTCTATTCCTTTGCTTTAAATGTACTTAAACATTAACCGTTCAACTTGTGCCATACAGGCTCTTTATCGTCTCCCTCAACCACACGATTTTAGGGTTCTGGTTATTGCGCTTGTGCCAAATCATAGTAAATGGAATCAGTAGCTTGTGCTGATAATCTTCAGCAACGGGGATAGGCAACGCTATTAAGTTGGGGTGAAGCTGTTCGCAGTATCGCTGACAATATTTTGGTGCTGTGGTTAACATTTGATGGTCGGGCTTTTCTGCAACAAATAAAGCTTGCTCGAAACTCGCCATCGTTAGGCTAACGTTTCGAGTGTGTCCCTGCTCAGCCAAGATCTCATCCAACACCCAACTGTCATTTTTCTCCCATGCTACATTGATATGGGCATAGCTTAAGAAAGTATCCAAATTCCACTCTTGCTTGAGCGCAGGATGATCTTTGCGGACATACACCATAGGTAAATCTGAGAACAACACTTCGAAGTTAATGAAATACGGTAGCAGTTCTAACGACTCTTTGGAGCGAGGATGGCTTTCGCGGCCAGTAAAACCAATATCCACTTCACCGCTAGTGATGGCATCTAATGAGTCCTCATCCCAGTTATGGTACTTTACCGTTGAGTCTGGGTAAAAGTCATGGATTCGTTTGGTCAGTTCGTCGACCATGATGAGTGACAATGGCGACTCTACTCCAAGATGAAATTTAACTCCGCTTGGAACATCATCACCTCTGAGTGAAACAATCTGGTTACCGATCTGCATCCAGTCTGACAAAAGCACTTGCACGTTTGTCGCGAGATTTGTTGGCTTTAGGCCTTGCGGCGTATTCACAAAAAGCGGGTCATCAAACCAAGCGCGCAATTTGCCTAAAGACTTACTCACGGTTGAGGGAGTTACATTAAGTTTTTTCGCCGTTTTAGTAACACTCTGCTCTTGCAGTAGCAATTGCAGAGTGAGCAGTAAATTAAGATCAAGTCGGGCAAGAGATTTCTTCATGAAGCTCACTAACGTTCTGATTTGGAAATAATAATATTATGGAGAGTCCAATAACGCTACTAGCAACCAACGCTATCATTAACATCATCACAGCCGACACACCTAACGTCGCCATCAACCAAATGTAAAGTGCAGACCAAGAAACCTGACCTATGCCAAGCATAGAGCTTGCAAGTCCAGCTTTGCGTGAGAACTGGCTTAACGCTTGGCTCATCGCCACACCAAACCCCATTGGAAAACTCATGCTGAGCAGAGTGAATCCTACCATATAAAGTGTCGGACTATCGCTATTCAAGTGAGCCGCGAGAATAACGATAGCCGACAGAAAATTGGTCATTTGTGCAGCGAACATCAATGTGGTTTGTTTGAAGCAAGAAAGAGCAAATGGAACTGAAAACGATGTCGTCATACCTACCATCGCGAGTAGTGCTATCGTTGTTGAATATTCGCCTCGAGTAAAACCAATTGAATCCATTATTATCATTGGTGACGTATTTACATAAGAGAGAATAGCTGTGACGCCTAAAGATGTATAAATAACGCGCGATATGAAAAAGCGGTTAGATAGTGATTCGTCGGAAGCTTCACTCACATTTAAAGTTGTGCGCTTGGTTTTAGGCAAGGTTTCTTTCAAGACAAAGCAAGCAATTAAACCTATCACAACACCCATTATCGCCATGGCAGTGAATAACACGGGCCACAGAAACTTGATCATAATCAGATTGCCGATCACGGGGGCAAGTACTGGAATAGAGCAGATATTTCCATTGAGCATCGATAGAACCTTAGCTCGCTCTGGGTCCCCTAGAGTGTCACGCAAAATGGCAAAGGCCACTACATAGCAACATGCGGCACCTACGCCTTGGAAAAAGCGCATTATTAGGAAGCTATTACTGGTCTCAGCAGAGCCCGCGAACATTGATGCAAGGGTAAAAATCACTGCACCGCAAATGGCAACAGGTTTGCGTCCTAAACAATCAGCAGTTCGCCCAACAAAAACCATAGTCGATGCTAGACCAGCGAGGTAAATAGAAAAAGCAATATGAAGTTGTGATTCGCTGGCAGACAGGTCATGGGCGATTTGTGGTAAAGCAACCAAGTAGAGATCTATTGCCGTAGGATAAAGCAACACAAAGGCGAAGCTACATATCAGATATCGGGATAAATTAATTTTTTCCATTACTACCTCGTGAAGGAATTGGGCTTACGAGGATGATATGCAACATTACTCATCTTGGCGCGTTACCTTTCTGACAACAGGTATTTCCATATACGACATCAGTAACGATTGTGGCTATAGCAGTCAAATTTGCCCTAAGAAGAACCGTGGTATTGGGAGAAAGTAATCTATACAACCGAGTCCACTACATTAGTTAAATAGACAACGATGGACATTAGTGACCCGGAGTTTTCTCAAGCTATATTAAGCTCTCAAAACCGCAGAGCTTAAATAGTGTGGTTAAGCCTTTGATTCGGGTGTGGCCTGCCTTTGTAATCTCTTTCCCCAAAATACAATGTGTTTTGCTTTACAGGAGTCAGAGTGCCTGGCTCCTTTTCCCTTTGCTTGTCGCGAACGCTACCATCTTGGTCGTAGAGTATTGGTTATCGAAACCATTAACTCATGTTAGTGAAAGGAAGTTCCTGAACCCTATAGTGCTTCTTTCACCAATCTTCTGTTTGGGCCATTATCTCTAACATCCAGACGCGAAATAGCATAAGATACACGGCCTTTACTAGCACTGAGCCACTCATTGTAATGACAGATAAAACACAGCAAGCGACATTTGCCGATCTTGGCCTGATTCCAACATTAGTCGAGCGACTAGAAGCGTTGGAATACAGCCA
Source organism: Vibrio sp. OY15 (assembly GCF_000742455.1). Taxonomy (NCBI): domain Bacteria; kingdom Pseudomonadati; phylum Pseudomonadota; class Gammaproteobacteria; order Vibrionales; family Vibrionaceae; genus Vibrio; species Vibrio sp. OY15. The sequence goes on from NZ_JPIL01000019.1 coordinate 3,355, forward strand.
ACCGACGCCCATTCAATCCCGTTCTATTCCTGATATCCTTGAAGGGAAAGATATTATTGGTGGTGCCAATACGGGGTCTGGTAAAACCGCTGCTTTTTCGCTGCCAATCTTGCAAAAAATTGTTCAGCAAGACGAATCAAACAATCGCCGTGGCAACTTCGTTTCCCACCTGATTTTAGTACCAACTCGTGAGTTGGCATCACAGGTGGCATATAACGTCAAATCTTACTCATACCATCTCAGAGATAAGATCAAAACGGTTGCCGTATTTGGTGGTGTATCGGTGAACCCACAAATGCTGGCGCTTCGTGGTGGCTGTGACATCATTGTTGCAACGCCGGGTCGATTACTTGATCTGGTATCCAGTAACGCGATTAAGTTGGACCAAGTAAAAACGCTTGTTCTTGACGAAGCCGACCGTATGTTGAGCCTCGGATTTACCGAAGAACTGAATAAGATTCTTGCGTTACTCCCAGAGAAGAAACAGACGCTGTTATTTTCTGCAACTTTCCCTGATAAAGTGACGACGTTGGCTCAGCAGTTGCTCCGCGACCCTGTTGAAGTTCAGTTGCAGAGCGCAGAAGCCAGCACTTTGGTGCAGCGCGTGTTTAGTGTAAATAAAGGTGAGAAGACGGCGGTACTCGCGCACTTAATCAAACAGCATCAGTGGCGACAGACTCTGATTTTTGTGAACGCTAAGAATGCCTGTAACCATTTAGCTCAAAAGTTGTCAAAACGCGGTATTACCGCTGAAGTTTTCCATGGTGATAAAGGGCAGGGCGCTCGTACTCGTGTCCTTGACGGTTTTAAGTCTGGCGAGATTCAAGTTCTTATTGCCACCGATATCGCAGCACGCGGCCTTGATATTGAAAAACTTCCAGTGGTGATTAACTTCGATCTTCCGCGTAGCCCTGCTGATTATATGCATCGAATCGGTCGTAGTGGTCGTGCTGGTGAAGTAGGTTTAGGGTTATCTCTTATCGATTACGACGACTACCACCATTTCAAAGTGATAGAAAAGAAAAATAAGTTCCAACTTGAACGCGAGCAGGTAGTCGGTTTTGAAGTGGAAGACGATCAGAGTGAAGCCTACTTTTTACCAATGAAGCCGCGAGCGAAGCCAGCAGGTACGGGTAAAAAGAAGAAAAAGCGCAATCAATAGAAAACGTAAACTACATGTGAGTTTACTTACGGGAGTTGCTGGAGAAAGGGAATGCTCACTAGCTTGAGTCTTCGCTTCTAGCCATTCCTTTAAAGAACAATAGAGCCCTGCTGGAGCTACCAGTAGGGCTCTATTGCTTTTCAAGATAGTGTTATTGGCGACGAGCAGGGCGTCCGCGAGGTGAACGCTTTTTAAATGCAGACGCTGCTTTGGCTTGTGACTTAAGAATAGAGTCAACGGTTAGCGGCATTGGCTCTTTAGGTTCAAGGCCATGAGGGAAGGTACGAGCTCTTGGTGGTAAGTTGTATTCTTCTTCGCTCGCGCGTGGCATGCGCTTAAAGCGATAAAGGTAAAAGTTTTCTAATTTTTCTCTCGCCCATTCGGTTTTCTTTAAATACTTCACGCTACTTGCAATCGAAGGCTTAGTGTTAAAGCAATTAAAACGCATTGCTGTATCTAGAATGTCCCAGCCGTAAAAATCCACTAACTCTTGCAACATAGTCTCTAGCTTTAATCCGTGCAGTGGATTGTTCTGTTGCAGCTCGATTCTCTCTTCGTCAGTCATCATTTTTAAGGGCCTTACTCATTAAAGGGCGGAGTTTAACAAAGTATACAATGTAGAGATATCTATAGTTACTTTGCGATGGATGCGAGCACAGTGCTCTCTACCTTGAAAGTATAAATCGGAATTGGCCGCTCTACTTGGCTCTCTGCTCAAAAATGACTCTTAAAAGTTCAAGCGTTCCAGCTCGATGTTAAATTATTGTGTAATAAGTGAGATTTTTGTTGTTCTTTTACTAATGTCTAATATTCCTACCCATAGCAACACATGCTTAATAAGCTCAAAATCAAAATTGGTTCATGCCGCTTTCTTAGTATGGCCTAGAAGTTTGATGTGGGTGTTGTCTCGTATTGGTCGAAGGTCTGTCTACCAAGCGAAACTCTAGTTGACGTAGTTCAACGTTGAAACATAAAAGGATGACTCAATGTCTGACAAAAGTAAGACTTTTTACAGGGATGTGCGCAAAAAACCGCATGAATTTGAAAACCGAGAAGACTTTCTAAATCATGATTTAACCGTCATGAGCTTCCGTCGCTGGGGAATTCATTTGCCCTCACGTGATTACAGTATTGAAATCGAAGACTGGGTACCTGCATTAGCAGCAACTATTGGTAAGGTGGTGATGGTCACTGCCATGGTTTCCGCTTTTGCTGCTCAGTTTGGTTTATCTCCGGAATTCATTGCAGAAAACGTGCGTTACGAATTACTTATCGCTGGAGCCCTGTTCGTCATTCTGTTTTCTGCCATCCTAAACCCGAATGCAAACTTAGCGGGCACCCATGGCCCAATGATACCGCTGATTCCTATGATTGCAGCTGCAGGAGGACACCCTCTCGCGTTAGGTTTGATGGTATGTGTTTTTGGTTTAATTCTCGCTTTAACCAAAGGTGGCTCTAAACTCATGACTCTGACTGGTATCGGGGTTCGAGGAGGGTTGTTGATCTACCTTGGTGCTGTTGGGTTGCTCGGGCAAATTAATAAGACGGAAGCGTGGGCTGCAAGTACGGACCAAGGTTACATTTCGTTTGTGGTCATAGGCCTAACCGTTATGGTTTACGCTTACTTAGCCAAGATCAATAAACGTTGGCTCGCTATCCCATTGTGCTCTGCACTCGCGGGTATTGTTGCTTATATGATGGGAGCGGAATTCACTTTTACCACAGAGCCGGGCCTGCCTAATTTCAGTCCATTCTACTGGTGGGGGGAAGATACAGGCTGGCAGTTAGGCTGGCCAACCCTAGAGCACTTTATTGCCGTGACTCCATTTGCTCTATTGGCTGTCGCTATGTGGTCCCCTGATTATCTCGGCCATCGTGTGTTTCAAGAACTTAACTACCCGAAAGAAGCGAAAGGCGTACTAATGGATGTCGACGACACGATGGTCGGAGCATCTGTTCGTCAGGGGGTTGGTTCACTCTTAGGGGGCGGAAACCTAGCTTCTTCTTGGGGAACGTACATGATTCCTGCCGCAATTGCCAAGCGTCCTATTCCAGGTGGCGCTCTGTTGACGGGTTTCATGTGTATTGCGGCGGCGGTAATTGGCTACCCAATGGATCTAGCAATGTGGGAACCTGTTCTGCGCGTTGCTTTGATTGTGGGTGTATTCTTACCACTTCTTGAAGCGGGTATGCAGATGATCCATAAGCATAAAGATTCACTCAGTGCAGGTATCTGTATTTTTGCCTGTGCATTCGTTAATCCAGTCTTTGGCTGGGCAATCACGATGCTGCTGGATAACCTTGGACTTATCGGCGACCATGAGCGTGCCAACGAACTCTCGCGAAAAGATAAATACCTGATTCCTGGCACTGCGTTTATCGTTTGTGCAGGCTCCCTTGCTGTTGTTGGTCAGCTTCCAGGCATTCCAGCTCTTATCGGTTAATCGAATTATGCTTTAAAGGCATAGTGGGATTGGTGAATAAAAGGACTTGCTTCTTAAAATAGTAGACAAAAACAAAAAGCTACCTAGTACCAGGTAGCTTTTTGCATGTAGGGTTAGGCTACGGAGTTAGGCTATATGAGTGATTCAATGCCGTATTTTGCGCCGTAGTGTTCAACGACAAAATCAATGTCTTTGTCACCACGGCCTGATAAGTTGATCAAAATCGAGCCGGTTTCTCCTTGCTGCGCGAGTTTAATTGCGTAAGCGACAGCGTGTGAGGATTCAATAGCAGGGATTATTCCCTCTTCACGAGATAGCTCAAAGAAGGCATCAATCGCTTCGTCATCACTGATTGAGCCGTAATTGACACGGCCAATGTCTTTTAAGTAACTATGCTGAGGCCCAACCGATGGGTAATCCAAGCCACTTGCTACAGAGTACACTTCCTGAGGTTCGCCTTGCGCATCTTTAAGCATGTAAGACTTAAATCCGTGCATGATACCTGGCTCACCGAGTGTGAGTGTTGCAGCATGCTCGCCAACCTTTTGCAAAGAGCGGCCCGCAGGTTCAACGCCGTGAATGGCGACTTGTTCATCCTCTAAGAAAGCAGTAAATAGCCCCATCGCGTTAGAACCACCTCCAACGCATGCGACGAGATTATTGGGTAACTTGCCGGTCATTTCTTTGAATTGAACTCGTGCTTCGTTACCGATAATTGATTGGAAATCTCGTACCATTTTAGGGAATGGGTGAGGGCCAACGACAGAGCCTATCGCATAAAGTTGTGTATCAGGATCTTTCAGATAAGCTTCGAATGCAGAATCTACCGCTTCTTTGAGGGTTTTGCGCCCATGAGTGGCAGGAATGACATTAGCACCAAGGATTCTCATGCGGACGACATTCGGATGTTCTTTGGCGATATCAACTTCACCCATGTAAATGTCGCATTTCAAGCCAACCAATGCCGCGGCTGTAGCAAGCGCAACACCGTGTTGTCCTGCGCCAGTTTCAGCAATCAGTTTCTTCTTACCCATCTTTTTAGCGAGAATGGCTTGTCCTAAGCAGTGGTTAATTTTATGTGCGCCTGTATGGTTTAAGTCTTCGCGCTTTAGGTAGATGTCTGCTCCGTATTTTTTAGACAAGTTTTCCGCATGGAAGATTGGGCTAGGTCGTCCAACAAAGTGCTTATACAGGCGAGCGAGTTCCGCTTTAAATTCAGGATCTTTGCTGCATTCCTCATAAGCTGCGTTGATGTCATGCATGATTTGTTCAAGCTCAGGTGGAACAAAGCTACCACCGTATTCACCAAAGTATCCTTCTTCGTTGGGCATAGTGAGATCAAACGAGTTTTTCATTATTTACATCCTAGTTAACGAAAGTATTGATACTTTTATACCCAAAATTTAGAAGTGGTTGTGTGATCAGTTGCTTAAATCAGAGTTCGCGATCTAGTGCACTAGTTAAAAAGTACAGCTTGTGTAGGGGATAATAGTTGTGATGTAGAATCAGGTGGTTTGAATAGGTGCAAAAAAGCCTCGAGAGATCCTAGGCTGTCATAAGAACCTCTCGAGGCAAACAGAGTGCTGGAAATACACTCTGCGATGGTGTCTGGAAACAAAAATTAGATTCGTTTCCTTTGTCAGATATTAGGGTTTTAGAATGAGTCGATGTCAGCGAAATGTCACAAGTTAATTGCGGTATTAAAAGCTTATTTTTTATTTTTGATTAATGGATTAGAAAGTAACCTAAAACAGGCTAGCCTACCGCGTGTTCCGCATCTTTTAAGTTGAACATGATCTTTCTTTGTTTCGAATCGACGTCTTTAACCAACGCGTGCACTTTGGTCCCTAAAGTAAACGTGGCGCTCTGGCTGGAAATTTTTTGTTTGACTGCATCAAATTCGAACTCACCATTTTGGAAAGTTGATAAAGGAATGAGACCTTCGGTTCGGTTCCTCTAACTCAACAAATACCCCGAAGTGTGTGACTCCACACGCTGTCCCTATGAAGTGTTGTCCGATAAATGGCTTCATGTAATGACATTTCAGTGCAAACTCAATCTCTCAGCTAGGGATTATGTGCTCGTAGTTATTAGAATTTATTGATTGAGCAGATATATTTAATTTCATTTTTTCTCTTATATTCGCCAATCGCTTTTATTTTATAAACTTTATTTTTATGAGCAAAGCATGAGGCGAAGTGATTCAGATATGAATGAGATTAATTTAGTTCCAAACTGGAATTGCAAGGTAGACTGTGTGATTACCTAAAGATGTATACCAAAGTGACTTTATTGAAAGTGATTAATGATGGTGTGGGAGAGGTAAGTGATTTGGGTATATAAACTCAGATAGAGAATAGTAAGGGCAGTAATAAGTGGAAGGGGATTGTGGCACCAACAACATTGATGCCACACAAAGAATTACAGTGCAGTTACTTCAGCTGCTTGTAAACCTTTGTTACCTTGTTCAACAACGAACGATACTTTTTGGCCTTCAGTAAGAGTTTTGAAGCCTTCAGAAACAATAGAACGGAAGTGAACGAATACGTCATCACCGCCATTGTCTTGAGAAATAAAACCAAAACCTTTAGTTTCGTTGAACCATTTTACTGAACCAGTTAATTTATTAGACATAGATACCTCTATATTTGATTGTTTTAAATATTGAATTTTTAGCTAATATCAAGTGCTACTATATGATTTTAGAGATAACTATTTTGTCGCAGGAACGTAAACGAGGAATTCGATGTGGAACTGAGAGAAACTTTGATCTTTAATTACATTAATAGCTCTTTCCGTAAGAGCTGATGTGCAGTATACCGACAAAATTAATAAAGGCTAGCCTTTTCTTTTTTATTTTTTTGAGTACACCAAGCGCATTGCTTTCAAAGCATACGCTTGGTGTATAAGACGGCGTGATGTTATAGGTGGCGTCGAGCGCTTAGTGTTTTATGGTTGGGCCGTTACGAACGATGTCTTTACCATTGTCATATACGTGCTGCGAAACCCAGCGGCCAAGGAGCAATTGGTGCTTTTCTCCTAATACGGCAACAAATGGACGGCCATCGGTATTAGAGGTGGCTAGCGCAACGCCAGTGACACCTTCAAGACCCAGAGCGCCGCTTTCTACTAAATGCAGAAATGCCTCTAACTCTTCAATCGTTTCGATTACATGGTTATCAATATTCATTGTATTCAATCTCTTCGAATTGCATTGCGGTCGCGTACTCTACCTAAGTTAAGCGTGGAAACCAAGCTTCTACGTGCGTCATGTAATGAGAGAACCTTGCCCTGCCACTAATCATCAATAAGTTAGTCTCGATAGTCCGGAACTTGCCTAGATTCAATGAGGCAGAAAACACTCTCTGGTTAGACATGAGTCACATAATGTTGTCTGGTTTATCTCATCAATACTTTTGCTATTGGATGGGGTGAAGGGGAGTGCAATAATTTGTAAAACTCTTTTCCTAAAGGCTGTTATGAAGAAAGTCCTGATTACCGGTTTTGAACCTTTTGGTGGTGACGCCATTAACCCCGCCTTAGAAGCGGTCAAGCAATTAGAGGCTGTGGCCATAAAAGGCGGTGTGATAGTTACTTGCCCAGTCCCCGTAGTTCGATATGACTCGGTGAAAGTCGTTATTGAAGCAATAGAAGCGCACCAGCCAGACTGTGTGATTACTGTAGGGCAAGCGGCCGGGCGTAGCGCGATAACCCCAGAGCGTGTCGCAATTAATGTGGATGATTTTCGTATTCCAGATAACGCTGGTCATCAGCCGATTGATGAACCCGTGGTGGCTGATGGTCCTGATGCTTACTTCTCGACACTACCGATAAAGCGTGTTGTGCAAACGTTGCAAACGCAGGGGATACCTAGCCAGATTTCCAATAGTGCTGGAACATTTGTATGTAACCATCTCTTTTATGGGATCCAACATTACTTGAAAGACAATCCGATTCGTCACGGGTTTGTTCATATTCCATTATTGCCAGAACAAGCAGCAGATGGCAGTCAGCCTTCTATGTCTTTGGACATGATAGTCGAAGGACTAAAGCTGGTGGCGCAAGTTTGTATTGCCAATGATAGCGATATCCTGGTAAGCGGTGGAGCGATTTGCTAGTAAGTGTTTTAAAATCCAGTAAGTATCTGAAAGATAATAATAAGCTTGTCGTTTGATGTTGTAGTAAATGTTAGCTTTGTCAAATTTCACAAGTAGCGAAAGGAGTAGCATTGAATAGTCAGGTTGGATGTTGTTCAAACTGACATTCCTCTAGTACAGGAGGTGTTAGGGGGCTAACTTTACGAAAGGCGAGTTATTATGAAAAGCAACAAAAGTAAGTCAATCGCACTTATCTCTGTCGTTGTTTTCGCGTTGGCTATTGCTGCGCTTAAATTCGAAAATACGCTCGGAGTTCTTCCCATCGTAGTCGCTGTTATCGCGTTTTTTACTTGCGTTATTTATACCAGTAGATACCTGTCTGATATGAAGCGTTCAGAGTTGATAAGTCAACCCAAACAAGCTCGAAAAATGTGTGCCAACGCATCACGCAATGAGCTTGATGCGTGCGATAAAAAGCGTTGAAGCGAGTCACATTCTCCGTATACTTTGCTGGAGCATTAATGCACTAACGTGTCGGAGATAAGCATGTCAAATCGAGTACCAACCAACATACTGACCGGATTTTTGGGTGTCGGTAAAACGACCACGATTTTAAATCTACTGAAGAACAAACCGGAAAAAGAAAACTGGGCGGTTTTGGTCAATGAATTTGGTGAGATTGGCATCGACGGTGCATTGATGACCGACCAAGGCGCGCTGATTAAAGAAGTGCCGGGTGGTTGTATGTGCTGCACTGCGGATGTGCCGATGTCGGTAGGTATCACCGCATTATTGCGTCAAAAACCGGACCGTTTATTGATTGAGCCGACAGGCCTTGGTCATCCAAAACAGGTTATCGCGACGCTTACCTCACAGCAGTATGAACCTTACGTTGATCTTAAAGCGACGATTGCCTTGGTTGATCCGCGTAACTTAAGTGATGAAAAGTATCTTTCTAACCAAAACTTCGTGGACCAGTTAGACAGTGCAGATGTGGTTATTGGTAGTAAGGTTGACCTATGTTCCAGCCACGACATTGATGTGTTTAATGACTGGGTGACGGACCAATCCCCTTCAAAAGTATTCAGTAAGCTTATTCATGATGGTGAGTTACCGATAGAAGTCTTGGATATCGAGCGGGTTTACGGCAGCGCTTCTTCCCATATCGAGTCACATCATCATGACCACGCTCATCAAGAGCCTCAATTCCAGTTGGCGCCTGGTGAAGCCTTTGTGCGCAAAGAGAACAAAGGGCAGGGTTATTTTAGTTGTGGGTGGTTGTTTGGGGCAGAGTATAAGTTTGATTTTGAAAAGCTTTTCTCTATGCTTTCGGACTTGACCGCAGAGCGTGTTAAAGCGGTGGTCAATACGGATCAAGGTTGTTACGCGTTTAATGTTGCCAACCGAGTCGTGTCGGTGAATGAAATCAGCTTAGAAGGCTTTGAATCACGATTAGAAGTGATAGATTCTCAGCTGTTGCCATGGGATGAGCTTGAGCGAATTCTCCTTCAGTTATCTGGCATCAAACATTAAATCGCGCAAAGGTTAAACGAAAACGGTGAACCACTAATATATCTGTGCTCACCGTTTTTTCTTTTGTAGGATTTCAATGAGAAAAGTGAGATAAATCACTCAAATTCGGGTATAGTGCACGGCTAAATTTTTAAAGCTATTTTTAGTGGTTTGTTTAAGGAATACGCTCAATGTCATTTTCATCTCAAGGTTTTGCGCCAGAAGTGGTTAAAGCACTGGCAGAATGCGGTTATGAAAAGTTAACGCCAATTCAACAGAAGGCGATTCCAATGGCTCGCAAAGGCCATGATATTTTCGCTACAGCACAAACAGGTACTGGTAAAACGGCTGCGTTTTCTCTGCCTATGATTCAGCAGTTGCTAGACAGTAACCGTAGCGCTTCTCGTAAGACTGCTCGCGCACTTATCTTGGCTCCAACTCGTGAGCTTGCTGAACAAATTGCTGACAACATCAAAGCTTACACGAAGTACACGAACCTGTCGGTGGCCGCGATTTTCGGTGGCCGTAAAATGTCTTCTCAAGTAACGGCATTAGAAAACGGTGTAGATATCCTAGTGGCTACACCAGGTCGATTGGAAGAGCACATTGAACAAGGTAATGTCTCGGTCGCACACTTAGAGTTTTTAGTGTTTGATGAAGCAGACCGTATCTTGGACATGGGCTTTATTCACGCAGTACGTAAGATCATGCTAGATGTGGATACTGATCCGCAAATTATGATGTTTTCGGCAACGACTTCGAGCCAACTAAATCTGTTAGCAAAAGATATCCTGCGTAAGCCTAAGCGTATTGAAGTTGAGCGAGCGAATACGACAGCACAGACAGTTGCTCACGTGTTATATCCAGTTGATCAAGAGCGAAAAACGGAACTGCTTTCGGAACTGATTGGTCGTAAGAACTGGAAACAAGTGTTGGTATTTGTGAACTACAAAGAGACCGCAAACGACGTTGTAAAAGAGCTGAAACTTGATGGTATCAAAGCGGTGGTTTGTCATGGTGACAGAGCTCAAAGTGCTCGTCGTCGTGCGTTAGAAGAGTTCAAGTCCGGTAAAGCACGTGTCATGGTGGCTACCGATGTCGCTGCTCGAGGTATAGATATTGAAGATTTACCTCACGTTGTGAACTATGACATGCCTTTCTTAGCGGAAGATTACGTTCACCGAATTGGTCGTACAGGCCGTGCAGGTAAGCAAGGCCATGCTGTTTCATTTGTAAATCGAGATGAAGAGCTCACGGTTGTTCAGGTTGAAAATCTAATCCAGCAACGCATTCGCCGTATTGAGCTTGCAGGCTATGAACCAAAACAGCGTGAATCTTACATTGAAAAGCTGCACTCAAAACCAGCGTTTAAGAATCGTCAAGGTCGTCGTAATAACCCGAACCAGTCGGCAACAGACCAAGGGTCGGCAGAGCGTCGTCTTGCTATGGTGAAGCGCCTGAAAGCGCGTCGTGGCGCAAAGTAAATTACACAGTCTGTGTGAAAAGAGCCCCTCAATTGAGGGGCTTTTTTTGTTTTGTCGTTTCGCGTTAATTTAGGCCAAGCATATTTGGCTCACCACGATAAATAATGCGATCGTTTCCTCGGTGAATACCAAACGTAACTGTAACAGGTGGATTTTCCTCTTCACTTGTCGTGTTATCCCAGTCGTATTTCAGCCAAGGGATGCGATTGCCTGAGCTGTCTAAATCTAGGTGGAATTGTATTTGCTCTCGCGCTGAGTCAATTTGGCTTGCAACGATATCGGTCATTCTGCCAATACTCATCGTTCCAACGCCAGAAAGCAGGGCGTTGTTTGCTGGCGCATGAGACCAAATTGGCGTGCTGAAGTAATATTCACCATTCGCCGTTGTTGAGCTGTCATCGAAGTTAGTCGTAAATCGACCGTTTTGCCAAATTTCCACATCAAGTGGCACTTTGATCACCATGCCTTGGTTGCCACCTACATCTTGAAAGTTCAAACGACCGAATCGAATGTCTGGTTGTTTTGTGAGCACTTCGCTATCGTCGAAGAAGTTTACCTCATCAACGGCTTTAGTCGTGACTATACCTATTTTGCTGCTGTCACTGTTAGTCCCTTTATTAAATGGGCCATCAGGGTATTGTTTATCTGTCGTGTTCTTTTTCCAACATGGGCTATTGTTACAAGTCGCATTGGTCGACGGCTTCTCGATCACAAACGTTCCAACACTCGCGTTACCCAGTGGTTTCCATTCTACCTTCTTAGGCTTAGGCGGCAAAAACCGATCGGAGTATGAGCTTAGCTCGCCTAAATCGAAATGTTGTTGAAGGTTAGACGAAAAGTGGACGTAATTCTTCACGTTTTCCTTATGCGCATTGAGTGCGACAACATCGTAAGTGACTTTCTCAAAAGGTTGATTCATGTAAGCAAAAGTTTGGCCATGTGGGTTGTGCCATTCTTGGTCTTGCACTTGAAAATATTTTGGGTAAAAACGACCAACGTAACGATAGCCTTCGTTTACAGTCATACCTAGATATTTACTTTCTAGGTTTGCTTTTACTCTCAAGCTCCCGACTTCTTCCCAATATAATCCATTAAAGACGAATTGATCATTCTTGGCTGAATTATGCGCCTGAGCCAGTGAGTCACTACTTTTTAGCAATTTTGAGGTTTGGTTCGCTGTCTCTGATGGCGTATGTTGCTCACTCGACAAGACAACCGATGCTGCTGGAGCGTCATCAAGCGTAAAATTACGGGTGATAGAAGCATCACAATAGCGTGCTGATTCAACAGACCCACTTATAGAGCCGTCAGGTTGCCAAATGATTGGTTTCACCGTTAGAGAGAAAAGTTCTCCGGCAGCAAGAAACCCTTCTCCTTGTTCAGAGGTACCAGAAGGCAAAGCACGTTGGTTGTCACAGATAGCCAGTGTCCATGGTCGCGAGTGCACATTAAATGTTCCTTTCACTTCCACTTTGCCTTCTTCTGGGCACTCTTCAAATCCCTCACATTCAAAATGATCGGACAATGTCACTTCAAATATGCCGGATTCGTTCGTGATAAGGCCATGTTCAGACAAGCCATCTTCAAATTCTGCTGAATAGCTAAAGTTTCCTTCACTTCCTCCTAATGGTTGAACCAATGGATGAAAAACTTTAGGCGTACCATTGTAGTTGCTTGCTACTACAGGTTCGCCGGTGGTGGCACAAGCAAGTAATCGCGTATGCACGTTTTCTGGCTTACCTGCAATAACGCGTATTTCATTTAAAGCGGTGCTTTTTGTCTTTGAGTAGGCCTCAAACATAAATGGCGTAAACATAAAGCGAACAGTTTGATGCTTGCTCGTGTCTTCTGCCATAGTGAAAGTTAGTGTGTAGTTGGTATCTAACGAGATCGTATCAATATTATTCGGAACCACTCGAACAACAAGTTCACCATTATCGTCTGATATAAATTGGTTGGCTCCTAATGTCTGATGACCTTTAACCACCTCTAAAGTGAATAAGTCAGGGTGTGATAGGACGGCACTGACTTCTGCCCTTACAACTTCTCCATTATTGGTTGTTGTTACTGTAAATTGCGGAAGATCGTCGCCGCACATCAGTGCCATGTCGTCCGATGGTGTGACGCTGAGGTTTAAGTCGTTCTCCGATGGAGGCTGCATGCTGCAATTCGGAACATCTTGAGGGGTGATTGGACAGATTTGGGAAGAGTAGTGACAATCAGCCTCGCCCAATCCACAGTATTGCGTGTATTTGTTGTCTTGTGCTTTCGTTTGCGCACTTCCTGGCGTTTGTTGGATTTCACCACAAACTTGACTAGGCTGATTTGGAGCGTTGTTGAAGTTCAATGTTTGGAAGTATTTAATTGCTGCGGTGGAACTATAGAATGAGCCACTTAATGTAGCTGACGATCCTACAGATTCAGCTGTACCATAGATCGATATATCTTTTATAATCAGAGAGTTGTGCGCAGAAACATCACCGACGACAAAATGGTCTTGTAAAGGATGGTTTGTTTTTAGGTGTAGTGTTTCGCCTTGTGATTCGACCTTACCACAGATGTTTGTATTAAATACATTGGTCGTGCTGTGTGTCGAAATATCACCAATAATGGTGTTGTACGTTCCATCAATGTGAAGTGTCGAACCTGTTAGCTTAATATTCCCGTCTATGAGAATGTTATGCAGCTTTGTTGGGTAAGCCGATAGAAGATCACCATAGATGACAGTGTGTTTGTTTTGGTAATCGTCAAGGTTTGAAGCCTTCTCATTGCTAACCGTTAATCCGGTAGCGAGGGCGTGGAGAGAGATACGCTTATTGGGTTCACCAATCGTATTGTTCCCCTCTAACACAATGCCATGAGCTGCTTCTAGCGTTATCTCTTTGTCCGGTAATGAGGAAACAATTTTGTCACCAGCGGGTAGGACTAGTTTCCCTGTACAGTGATAAGTCGTACCATCGCTTCCGATACTAAAATTCTTGTGTGAGCAAAGTTGACCTAGCTCAGATAGATCTTTTACGTCATAAGTGGTGGCGTGTGAGGTTAGCGGTAAAAAAAGAACCGCAGCGAAAATACTGCAAAGACGCATCATCAAATGTCCCAAAAAAGTGGAACAAGATGGCATCAAGCGAGCGTGAGCAAATGCTCACTGAAATTGGAATAGCTGCGGTACTTTTTGTTTTGAAGCCGCTTAGTTATTGAACTTTGGTTATTTTTTATTTCGTATGTCATACCAAAGTTTAGCGGCCTTATTACAACGTAAGTGCCAGGTTAGTTCAAGAGGCAAGTGTGATGTGTGTCGATTTATATGTGTAACCATTTGTTAGTTAAGGATAATAAGTAAGCATGTTGGTTCAGAATCAGGAAGGACGCGATCCTGATTCTGAACGTTTATAACGCTAGGCAGCGTGAACGATGAGTGGAGCCATCTGATATAACTCTTCTAGTATGGCTTTCGTTTGTCTCGAATACACCAGACAATCTCGATCGCCAACGAGCTGAATTGCTCTCACTTTACCTGCAACCAGACATTGCCTAATCGTGCGCAGAACCATTTGGATATCAATTTCTGACGCGCCATCAAGGCTGTTTTTGGTTTTTAGAGATCCAAGGTCGATGCTAATGATTATTTGGTCGCAGTGGTCTAGGTAATTGCCGATCTGTTGCTTAACGTTATTGCGATGACGAAAAGAAAACTCTTTCTCGGTCACCCAATCACAACCTTGATCTTCCGCGTATTCCCACGTTTCCTGCTTCGTCTCTTGCTCACTGACGCCAGCAAAAAACAATCGTACGTTTTGATAGCGAGAAAGAGCAAAATGGAATGCAGAGCCTAAGCGTGGCTCAAGTGTCGGCTTCAAGTTCATGTTATGCCCGATATTTACGACACCCACTTCGTCTCGATAGGATACGACCACAGGTAACATGGACAAGATTGCCTCGGTACAGTTAGTGACTAAAACAGGAATTGAGTGGCGAGAAAGCGAAAGGCTTAACGCTTCTTGAAACTCGCCATTCTCCAGCTTGTCGTGGTTGAAGTGACCAAAGTTTTCAGCGGTTTCATGATCATGCTGTTGGTATAGCCAATCGCTAGCATTTTCCAAACTTTGATCAGCTAATTCAAACGCGCCCTTAGACATGGGTGGCAAATACTCACACACTGTCATAAAAGAAAAAGGGTAATGCTGCGGCTGTTTCACGGTGTGGTGGAGTTTATAGCGTTTGAAAAAGCTTAACATGATGAATTACCTTTCTGGTGGTAGTGCCCTTGCCGCTTGCAGTACATGTAAAATAATGCGCTGCTTATCCTTTTCGACTCGGTGGGCCGGAGCCATCACCGAGACTGCGCCAATCAGTTTGCTTCCTTTCATTACCGGTGCGCTAATACCTGAAACACCAGGGTCAATCTCAGAAGTACTGACGGCATATCCGTGTTTACGGATGGTTGTGAGCTCTTTTTCCCACTCGTCACGTCGGTGATCTTGATTAAAATATCTCAAGATTTTCTCGCATCGACTTTGAGGCATAAAAGCAAGCATCACTTTAGATGAGGCACCGCGCAGCAGAGGTTGACTTTGACCCTGGACGAAGCTGCAACGCAGCGCCTGCATACTTTCTTTCTGTCTGACACAAAGCGCACGATAACCCGCTGGTACCATATAAGCGGCCATTTCCCCGGTTTGTTGTACCAACCTAGCCAGTATGGTTTCGACCATGTCGAGCCCATGTTGCGCGGTCTCATAGCTGTGCATGAGTAATAATGCCGCCGGACCAACGACAAATGTCTTGTCGTGAACGCTTTCTTCGATCAAGTTCCACTCTTTAAGCAGTTTTAAGTGTCGGTAAAGGCTGCTTAAAGGAACGTTCAATTGCTCGCTTAGCGTTTTCGCAGAAACTGGGAACGGACTAACTGCAACTTGCATTAACAACTGCAGTGATTTTTCGTTTACCTGGTTAGCATTAGCTTTGTTTGTCGTCATGAGAGTGTTGTAACGTGTTGTAGGAGTTACGACAAATATAATTCTTAATCACTGAGAAAAGAAAAATAATTTTAATGGGTAATTCTTACATGATGAGAAACAGACAGGTAAAGACTTTCGCAAGTACCGATAGACATAACATGGTGTCGAATTAAAGTCTCAGGTTTGAGGCGCTTGATACTAAATTGGAACAGGAGTGAATAAGACATTGTTTAGTTTGCGGTATTACTCAGCGTTTCGCATACTGAGTTAATCCAAACAAATAATGTTAAAAAACGTGAGTTGCTAGCGGGTATCGGAATCGAGGTACCATCTCAGTAAATCGGTTTTATAAAAGGTTACTTTTATATGCTGAATAAGGCGATTTTTAAAAAAGCCATCATTTTTCTTCTGCCTATTCCCTTGGTTATTGGAGAGGTTTTGTATTTAGCTCGTGAAAGCGTGCAAAACAATCTCAATCATTTATTAGAAAAAAATGTGCAAATTGCAGATGAAATTTTATTCCAAATAGAGACTGAAAACCGCACGGCGTTGCTACACCCTGAACGATGTGAAGAGCTCCAGCAAAGCTTAATGTTTGAACGAGATATTGAAGAAATGCTCATTGTGAAAGAGGGAGTCATTACTTGTTCTTCGAAATTGGGAAGTATCTCTAAACCGTTAGCTGAGCACATCACCTTTCCTAAGGGACAAACGCTAGCGTTTGGTAGTGTTGATAGCTTGTACGATCAGTTCTTGCTTGTGGTAACGGAGGGAGAGCGGGGTTATCAAGCCGTAACGATTATCGATCATGACTACTTTAATGCGACAATAGGGTTTAACAACGATTTACGCCTAAAACGCTCTGCGCTGTTTATCCATGATCAAGTTTCACCTGAAGGAGCATTAAGAGCGGGAAGTAATCCTATCGGTATCAAATCGTCGCAAATGTTTGAGTATGAAGCTTTGAGCGAAGCCAGCGATCTTTTCGTCAAACAGAGAACACTTTCCTATTTTTTGTACTCAATTCCAATTATTTTCGTTATCTACCTTTGCTTGTATGCGTTGAATAAGTTTATTGATCCCCATCGCAATTTGATACTGGATCTTAAAAGAGCGATAAAAAGAGGAGAGTTGACCCTGTATTACCAACCGCAAGTTAACGTTGATACCGGCCAGTTATTCGGGTTTGAAGCGCTTGTGCGATGGGAGCATCAAAGTAAGGGGTTCATTTCTCCGGATGAGTTTGTCCCTGCGGCAGAGCAAAGTGGATTGGTTTTTTTACTTACTGATTTCGTTCTGGATAAAGCGGCAGAGGACTTCAGTAAATTAGGCTTTGATCAGCCTGTCCACCTTGGTATTAACGTGCCGCCTGGTTATTTAGTCGGACCAAACGCGATCAGAAAAATTCAATTGCTCGACAGACAGTTGAGCCGAAACAAAGTCTCATTAGGGGTTGAGATAACAGAGCGTCAGCTCATTGATTCAGAGGCGAGAAAATGCATTGCAGCGCTGCGAGTGCATGGTATTGATGTGCTGATCGATGATTTTGGAACTGGCCAAACCTCGTTAGCATTTCTACAGCACATGCGCATAGATTACTTAAAAATCGATAAGTGCTTTGTCGAAACCATTGGTATTCCTAGCCTTAGTGCTTCTGTCTTAAAAGCGATGGTTCACTTCGCGGAAGAATTACAAGTACAATTGATCGCTGAAGGAGTGGAAACCATAGCGCAAGCTGAACACTTAAAGCAGATGGGAGTGAGATATCATCAGGGATACCTGTACTCCAAACCATTACCTTGTGAGCAGCTTGCGCAGCGAAGTCATTATGATTGGTAGACGTTAGCTCTATAACACTGAGCATTTTCATCAAACACAAACTCTAACTCATTTTTGATGCTATCTAAGCGGTCTTCTTGGTAGTGAGACACATACAATAGTTGGCTTAAATTCTCTCTAGCGATGAGCTCAAGTGTGTTCTTAACTAACCGTCTACCCAAAAAATCTAACCCTTGATACGGCTCGTCCAAAATCAATAATGTGGGTTGTTTCACGATGGCTCTTGCAATCAGTAATAGTCGCTGCTGACCGTACTCTAATTGCTTGAATGAGGTTTTTTTGTACTGGCTCATATGTAAGATATCGAGCCACTCGTTTGCAATATTCATCTCTTTGCGAGTTGGCTGGTTATACAACCCAATCGAATCGTAAAATCCTGACAAAATGACTTCTAATGTGCTGCAATTGACTCGATATTGGAGGTGTAGCGCTGAAGACACCATACCGATATGCTGCTTAATTTCCCAGATTGTCTCGCCAGTACCACGCTTTTTACCAAAAATATCAATGTCATTGCTGTAGCATTGCGGATGATCGCCAAAGATCAATCCAAGTAAGGTACTCTTTCCACAACCATTTGGGCCTTTGACCTGCCAATGTTGGCCCTTGTCTATGCGCCAGTTCAAGTCAGTAAAAATCTTCTTATCGGTGTATTCAACAGTCCCATTCTTTAGTTCAAATATTGGGTTGTTGAATGGCGTCGAGTGCTGATGCTGACGTATCAAGCTCATCATTTCTTCACTCTGTTGCTCTGACTGAGATTTTATTTGTCCAATGATTGGATGATTATCCCAACTGGACTTATCCATTGTACTATCAAGCTTTCCTGCACTGAAAAGCGCGATGCTATTGATCCACTCAGGCATGTCAGATTCGCGAGAGAAGGTTATGAGTAGTTGCACATTTTGAGAAAGCGAGTGTAAATAGCGAGCGAGAGCAGCTCGGTGCGCAATATCTAAGCCAGTAAATGGATTATCGAGTAATACTAGGTCAGGTTGTGTGGCTAAAGCTCGGGCGAGCATTACTCTTCTGGTTTCTCCGGTAGAGAGAACGCGGAAGCCACTATCTCTAAGATGGCTTAGGTCGAGATCATTAACTAGCTGTTCAGTTAAGTTAGTGTCTTGGCTCTGCTCTAGGATTAATGAATAAACAGTGCTTCCTTGGTCGATACGATTAAGAAAATCCGTATCATCCTTTTCTAATTCTCTTTCCAGTAATCGCTGTTGCTCTGATAACGACACTTGCGCAACGGACAGCCCATTTAGCTCAATTTCCCCACTATTTGGTGACATTTCATCACAAATAAGGTCTCCAAGCAGAGAGCCAATATCTCCATCCGCGCTGAATATCCCCCAAGACTGCTGAGTGTTAATTTTCCAATCGTCAATAAACAAGTGTGTCGTGTTTCTCTTAGCTGCAAGCTGACGAAAGTGAATAGTCATTGTGTTTGTCTTCCTTGTTTTCGTTTTAGTGGATTACTTATAACAATTTACGAACTCAGTACGGAAGCGCTTTTGTGTATTAATTTTGAACAGTGCTCAGTCTTGTGCATATTAACGAAGCCTTGTATTAGAGGATAAAAATGCGACTAGAGTCATTAAGTAACAAGTAAGCTTGTCAATAATTTTGTTTTATTTTTGAATCAACCTATCATTATGCATGTAAATGTTATGCTGATAAATTCATATTTGCCGTTTGTTAATTAATCAATGTAAGGACACATGTTTATGAGTGAAACGGAATACGATTACCCTTCGAGTTACAGCCTAGTTTCCATTACCGATACCTCCAGTTATATCAAATATGCCAGTGAAAACTTTAATGAAGTAGCGGGGTTTGATGAAGGGGAGCTTATCGGTAAACCCCACAATGTTGTGCGTCATCCTGATATGCCAAAACAGGCTTTTAAAGATTTATGGACTCACCTGAAAACTGGCAAACACTGGATGGGAATGGTCAAAAATCGACGTAAAAACGGCGGCTATTATTGGGTTGACGCGTTTGCTTCTCCTATAAAATCTAATGGTGAAGTTGTGGAATACCAATCAGTGAGATTTAAACCTGAGCGTATACACATCCAGCGAGCGGAAAAAGCGTATTCGAAGCTTCGAAATAATCGTAAGCCGTGGAAAATGTATCTTCCTCGTACACGTTTGTGGATGAGATCGGCCTTCTTCCTTTTAATTTCAAACCTTCTTGGCTTACTCATTCTACAAATGAATCAATCACCAGTGATAGCGTTTGGCGTTGTTGCGTTACTTTCCGTTTTCTCTATTTATGTATTAACCAGACCAGTTGAGAAGCTCGCTAAACAGGCTAGGCAAGACTTCAACAATCCACTCATGGAATATATTTATTGCGGAAGAATCAACGATCTGGCTGAGATTGAGCTGGGTATGAAGATGCGTAAGCAATTTGCAAATGCGCTATTGGGGCGCGTTGGCGTGTCTGTAAAAGACTCTTGCGAAGAAACGCGCGCAAGTGCTAACAGTGCTGCGACAAATAGCCAGCAAGTGACGGAGAACTTAAGCGCACAGAAAGTGGAGATTGACTCGGTCGCAACAGCGGTCAACGAGATGCAAGCCTCTTCATCTGAGATATCAAATAATGCTCAAGCGACCGCCGAGGCTACGTTAGAAGCGCAAAATACGATGATAGACAGCCGTAGCGTTATCGATAATGTTAACCAATCGGTTTTAGAGTTGGTGGGTGAGCTCGGCGAAATATCTAAAGTGGTCATACGTTTGAACCAACAAACCGAGCAAATTGGAACCGTTGTTGAAGTCATCAATGGTATTGCCGAACAAACTAATTTATTAGCGTTGAACGCTGCAATTGAAGCCGCGAGGGCAGGCGAACAAGGCAGAGGGTTTGCCGTTGTAGCAGATGAAGTGAGAACCTTAGCTAAAAGAACTCAGGAATCGACAACAGAGATTAAATCGGCCATTGAAGGGATTCAAAATGGGAGCAAATCAGCGGTTTCTGCGTTAGAGAAAGGTAATGAAATGTCGACCGGAACGGTAACATTGTTAGGTACTGCTTTGGATAGCATTCAACAATTGGAATCCCTTGTTCAGGACGTCGTCGAACGAAACCAACAAATTGCGGTCGCGATAGAAGAGCAGGTTTATGTAACGGATGAAATAAATGAAAACATCCAGTCGCTTAATTTAAAGTACAGTGAATCGTATGAACTGATGACTGAAACGAATCATATGAACACCAAAGTGCAAAATTGCACCAATGACCTGTCTGAAATGATTAAGAAGTTTGCTTAAACTTTAGAAAATCGAAGTTAAAAGCCCGCTAAACATTAGCGGGCTTTTAACTGGAATATAGTGAAGTGCTGGATTCGTTTACGAGCGAGGATTTCTAAATCTCGTTTTTTAAGAGCTAAAACGACGAAAGCTCGCAATAAATGCGAGCTCTCTAAATAAGTGGCGGAGAGATAGGGATTTGAACCCTAGATACGCTATTAACGTATGCCGGTTTTCAAGACCGGTGCTTTCAACCACTCAGCCATCTCTCCGTTGTGGGCGGTATAATAAGGAGCATAGTCCGACTTGTAAAGTGCTGAATTATAATAGAAGTACTGTTTGCTTGTTTTATGATCACTGATGTGATGTTGGACAGTTTGAAAACGGAGTGAAAAAGGGACAAAAAGTACCAATTTATAGAGTTTTTACTTTATATTGGCGCACGTCAATAAAATGGTGTTTTATTGTTATCTTGCTGATATATAAGACATAACATGCTTTTAGGGTACATGTGTTCGCCCGAAAGTATTTGCAAGACTTTGTGAACTAATTCAAAATTAACTGGTATAGCCAGTTGTGCTTAGAATTCTTAAGGGTGTTTATGAAGGTCACAAATCTATTTAAAGACAAAGTTGATGCGATTTCTGCTCATCAATCCGAGTTTATGAATTGGATGTCTCCAACGTTACGCGATTATTGGAGTGACTTTTTGGGGAAAGCTCAAAATAGCTTTCTTTTCTCAAAAGTTCGTGATCACCAGCAGCCAGCCGTCAACGAAGAAGTTGCACCTCAACCTGCACCGATCGTAATGGCACCTGAGGCTCAAAAGCTTTATGACGAGTTAAGTGAAAAAATTGGCGAAGTTATTCACACTGGTGATTGGGTTCATGTGTCTCAAGAACGTATTAACCAATTTGGTGCGGTAACGGAAGACATGCAATGGATTCATACCGATCCAGAGCGTGCTTCAACTGAATCTCCATTTAAGACAACTATCGCTCATGGCTTTTTAACATTAGCATTGCTGCCTAAACTGACGGATTCAGTCGATCCAGACAAGCCAATGTTCCCAACAGCTAAAATGGTAGTTAACTTGGGTTTAAACCAAGTCCGTTTCCCTTACCCTGTCAAAGCAGGCAATAATGTTCGTGCAGTCAGCACGTTAACAAAAGTAACGCCAATCAAAAAAGGTTTGGAGATTGAGCGCGAAATTAAAGTGGAAATTGAAGGTATTCGTCGACCTGGTGCGGTTGTGGTCTCTGTAATTCAACTGCATTTCTAATTCCGAAACCGGATAGAACACGACATAGTAAAAGAGAGCATCAGGGTGCTCTCTTTTTCATTTTTACTGATTAAAGTTTTTTACTGGCGTATAACCGTAATCTGCAATCGCTTTTTGTCCCTGCTCTGAACGAAGGAAAGCGATAAAACCTTTACCTGCATCGCTAATCTTATCTACTTTGTATAGCACTAGGAATGGTCGCGCCAACTTGTACTTATGATTGCTAATGTTTGTCGAGGTTGGGTCAATACCATCTAACTGAATCGCCTTGATCGAGCGATCTACTGACCCTACAGAGATAAAACCAATGGCGCGAGTGTTATGGTTAACAATGGTTTTTACCATGCTGTTGCTGTTTACAACCAAGTTGTTTGGGCTGATATCCGAGACAAGGCGATCATTAACGATTTTGGTCAGTCCCAGCAAGCTTTCGAAGCTGTAACGTGAACCTGAAGACGCTTCTCTAGTAACCACCGCGATAGGCTGATCTGCGCCCCCGACCTCTTTCCAATTCTTAATCTTACCTTTGTAAATATCAAACAGCTGTTGCTGAGAAAGGTTTTCTACAGAGTTGGTACGGTTTACAACAACAGCGAGGCCATCATAAGCGATAGGGTATACATTGAGATCTTCACCTTTTTCGCTTTCAGTCAGATAGCGAGAGCTCATGCCTATTTCGGCTACTCCTTTATTGACCATGGTGATACCAGCACTCGAACCAATGCCCTGAACAGCAACGTAATCGTCTGGGTGTGTTTTGTTGTATTCCTCAGCAAGTACATCCATCACACGAGCAACCGACGTTGAACCCGAGATGTTGATTTCTTTTGCAATGGTAGGGAGGGAGACTGCTATGGCCAATAACGTCGCCACAGTAAAACGTAACATATTAAACTCCATATACGGGATAAAGCAGAGTTTATGATATTGCGTTCAGGTTACACTTTTGTGAACTGTTAGCGCTAAACAGGGGAATTGTTTCTAGTCAAGAGGTGATGGAGCTAGCGTTTCCAAGTGGACTGAGATGATAATCTGGGCAAATGATAATATAGCTATCTTATACTTGAGTTAGGTAGATAACTACCATCGGTGATGATGTAAAGGTTATATACTAGGATCGACAGCTCTAACTATCATCCATCGGGAGAACGTTGATGTCAGTGTCCCAAATGGCGACAAGTCGTTTATACAAATCAGTTCAATCGCTCTGCTCTGCGCGTAATGCTAACTTGCCTGTCGAACAGGGCAAGTGCCTCTATGAGCTAGTAGAAAATGGCGTTGAGCTTCATCGGGCGCATTTTCTCCTCGACTCCCAGCATAGCGAGTATACTTCTCCCGTCGCGAAGATCATGTTTGATGAGGAAAACCAACTTTGGTATTTCTATGTTCCCACATATCACAACGAGCTGTTAAGGTGGGTGCCTTATAAGCCACTTCCATTTAGCCGAATGCTTGAGGACTTACTCAACGAGTTGGAGCGCGATCCTCAAGCGTGTTTTTGGGAATAGGGCGAGCCCAACGGATGCGAATGCCGACATGATTTATACTTTAGGCCTAACAACTTGGTTTCTAAAGTCTTTGGGGGTCATGTTGTAAACGGATTTAAATGCTGTACTGAAATGCGCTGCACTTTTAAAGCCAGACTCAAACGCTATTTCTGTTATTGATTTTTCTGACTTGCGCAGTTGGGTTGCTGCGAAGTTTATCCGTTTCACCTTTAATATCTGAGAAAACGAAAGATCATCTGCGGCGAGGCGACGTTTTAAGGTTGCGATGGACATGCTCATATGAGCCGCTAAGCCTTCTAGCGTGATGTCTTTTTCAATATTACCCTCAATGTACTTAATGGCTTTTTGAGAGTCGCTCAGGCTACTTGCATCATCTATGATAGATAGGATGTTTGGCTCTACCTCAACCATCAACGACAGCAATGCCATTGCGATATGGCTTTGTGTGTAGTCTGGAGCATTGCGACTCGCTAACTTAACCAACATGTCCTTCAATTGTGCTACTTCGCTACTGGATTGCGTTGAAAAAGGATAGAAGCGCCTTTCTTCCGTTTTGGAACGTAGCATCGGGTGCGCTTTCTTAAAGTCACAGAATATATTTGGATTGAAGACTAAAGCCAGTGCTTTAAAGCCTCCGTCACTAGAGACGGCTTCTGCACTGCTCAGATCTGCGGAGTTATAGAGTGTGAAATCTCCGGCTTTAAGTTCAAATTGCTCGCCATTAGGTTGATGAACTAATAGGGCACCTTCTTCAACAATATATAACCCATTATGTGTTGCAGTGTAACGCTCACTTTTGCGCGCAGTGAAGTGATTAAAGCGAATGATCTCAATGTTCGGCATACTCTTTCTTATCGTTTTACATAACAAATAAAAAAGGCGCTCAATAGAGCGCCTTTTAACTTCATTCGGTATTACTCACTTACAGTCTGTTCTGTTTGTGCTGCTGGTTGTTCAGCGAATACCTGGGTTGGCTTTGCAACTAAACTGCGGTTTTCTTGGTTTACGTCCGTAAGGACAATTTCCAATGTATCCCCAAGTTTGTATACGACCTCTTTATCGATAGAGATGGTACCGTTGTCGCCATTGCACTCAATTCTTTCTTTATTATCAAGAATTAGTGCACCAGGAATAAAGGCTGCTGCGCCATTTTCGAGAAGTCGGACACGTGCGCCTGCACGATTAATATCGAAAATCTCACCTGTGAAACAAGTTTTCTTACTCGGCTCATCAGCAAGCGTGCGTGCATATAGCCAATCTGAGACATTTCGCTCAGCGATTTTATGATGTTTACGATGTAGAGCTAGCTCTTCGCCTACTTGGTCATCTGGTTTTTGTACGGGTTCTTTACCAAGGATGACGGCCTTCAACATACGGTGGTTGATCATATCACCGTATTTACGAATTGGTGATGTCCAAGTTGCATAGATGTCTAAACCCATTGCGTAATGAGGCAGAGGCTGATTACCCACCTCACTGTATGCTTGGAACTTACGAATGCGGTTATCTAGATAAGACGTTTCTTGAGCTGCCAACCAGCGGCGCAACGCAGCAAAGCCTTCTAGCGTAGCAATAGACTCCGCTGTGAACTCCAACTGGCCTTCTGGATTGACAAGTTGAACCACTTCTTCAATCTTCTCGTTCTTGATACCTGCATGCGTATTGAAGACACCTGTTTCAAATTTATCGCGTAATGTACGACCTGCACAGATGTTTGCGGTAATCATGGATTCTTCAACAAGACGGTTTGCACTGCGGCGCATGTCTGCGTGGATAGCGATTACATCGTTATCTTCACTGAGCTCAAAACGGTAGTCAGGACGATCAGGGAAGACCACTGCGTTTTTCTCACGCCATTCAGCGCGAGCAAGAGAGAACTCATAAAGATCACGAACGATGGTCGCGATCTCTTCAGATGGCGTCCATGCTTCAGAGCTGCCGTTTTCTAACCAATCAGACACGTGATCGTATGCTAGGCGTGCATGTGATTTGATGTTTGCCGCGAAGAATTTAATATCGTCGCCAATCACACCATCTTTACTTACCGTTACGGTACAGCAAATAGCAGGGCGGGTTTCACCTTCAATCAGAGAACATAGGTTGTCCGCTAAATCGCGAGGTAGCATCGGGATGTTGCGTCCTGGAAGATAGATAGTATAGCCACGCTCACGCGCTACTTTATCCATTTCATCTTCAGGTGTGATGTAAGCGGTTGGGTCCGCAATAGCGATGGTGAGTTCGAAATCGCCAGATACGGTTTTCTTCGCGTACAGCGCATCGTCCATATCTTTAGTCGATTCACCGTCGATAGTGACGAATGGAACATGAGTCATGTCTACGCGTTCTAGCTCCGCGTCGTCTTTCAGTTCCCAGTTATCGATGCCTGCTGGCTCAGAGTTTGGTAGATCGTTTTGAGCAAGCGTTACCCACCAAGGCGCAATTTTATCATTCGCGTCAGTGATTTTTTCAGAAATTTCTACGAAGAAAGAGTTATCGCCTTTTAGAGGGTGGCGAATAAGATGTGCGACAACCCAATCACCTTCGGCGAACTCGTCAGGTTTTAGACCTTTCTTTAGTTTCGCTTTAAGAGATAGCTTTTTAAGCTGTGGGTGATCAGGTGCTACGTTGAGCTTGCCTTTGAACATTTTTACTCGACCAATAAAGCGAGTCACGGCTTGTTCTAGCAGCTCTTGTGGCTCTGCAACTTCGCGTTCATTTTCGGTGCGGATAATGGCGATGACTTTGTCACCGTGCATGCACTTTTTCATGTACGCAGGCGGGATGAAGAAGCTCGTCTTACTGTCCACTTCCAAAAAGCCAAAGCCTTTATCTGTGGCTTTTATTGAGCCTTCTTTTTTAGGCAGGTTTTCTTGGATTTGCTGCTTAAGCTGAGCGAGTAGTGGGTTATCTTGAAACATCTTTTCTTAAATTACCTATGGAGTTGGGCACACTATAATCATTGCGAGCTATTATTACTACCTGTGGAGCGTAATTTCGCCGTGAATTTTGCCAATTTAACCACGAGAAATTGGCTTAAATATTGATGAAATTCTCATCTGTGAGTTACGCGAATCTACGGGGAATGGTAGGGTTGGTGGAAAAATATGCTAAAAATACCATTGTTGAGAATAAATTGTGATGTAATTCAATTTTTTCTGGATTTTTTTATGCTTTTAAGGAATAATCCGCCTCCCTTAGTCGTCCCTAATGGCTTATCGCGGTTGTGTACTGTGCTGTGTTCCCGTCTGAATGGATCAGTATCGAATTGGAAGAGCATATGGGACTGTTTTTTTGTTTAATTAAGTAGGATCCCAATGCAAGATTCTGTTATTCAATTCAGTGATTTATCTCTGAATGATTCTATCCTTTCTGCTCTAGACGGAATGGGTTTCGTGTCACCAACTCCAATTCAGGCTGCGGCAATCCCACACCTATTGGAAGGTGCTGACGCGCTGGGTAAAGCTCAAACAGGTACAGGTAAAACAGCAGCGTTCTCTCTGCCTCTTCTCAACAAACTCGATCTAAACCAACGCAAACCGCAAGCGATTGTACTTGCTCCGACTCGTGAGCTGGCAATTCAGGTTGCAGCGGAAATGAAAAACCTTGGTAAAAACATCAAAGGTTTGAAAGTTCTAGAGATTTACGGTGGCGCATCTATTGTCGACCAAATGCGTGCTCTTAAAAGTGGCGCTCATGTAGTTGTCGGTACTCCAGGCCGTGTTCAAGATCTTATCAATCGCGAACGTCTACACCTAGACGAAGTTAGTACTTTCGTTCTTGATGAAGCAGACGAAATGCTAAACATGGGTTTCGTAGATGACGTAACTGCGATCATGGAGCACGCTCCAGAGTCAGCACAACGCGTTCTGTTTTCTGCAACTATGCCTCCAATGCTGAAGAAGATCGTTGAACGTTTCCTTCGTGACCCTGTAACGGTTGACGTTGCTGGTAAAAACCACACTGTAGACAAAGTTCAACAACAGTTCTGGGTAGTGAAAGGTGTAGAGAAAGATGAAGCAATGTCTCGTCTTCTTGAAACTGAAGAAACTGACGCGTCAATCGTATTCGTACGTACTCGTCAAGATACTGAGCGTCTGGCTGACTGGCTATCTGCACGTGGCTTCAAAGCAGCTGCACTGCACGGTGACATTCCTCAGTCTCTACGTGAACGTACTGTTGATCACATCAAACAAGGTGTTATTGACATCCTAGTTGCAACTGATGTTGTAGCTCGTGGTCTTGACGTTCCACGTATTACGCACGTATTTAACTACGACATCCCATTTGATGTTGAGTCATACATCCACCGTATCGGTCGTACTGGCCGTGCTGGACGTAAAGGTAAAGCGATCCTTCTAGTTCGCACTAACCAAATTCGTATGCTTCGCACTATCGAGCGTGTAACTAAGTCATCTATGGAAGAAATCCAACTTCCTCTACGTGACCAAGTTGCTGAAGCTCGTCTAGCTAAGCTAGGCGCTGAGCTTGAAGCAGAGAAAGAGCACAAAGCACTAGACAAATTTGCTGAGTTGGTAGAGAAACTACAAACTTCTCTAGACATCGACCCTGCAACACTTGCTGCTATGCTTCTTAAGCGTCAGCAAGGCAAACGTCCTCTGTTCTATATTGGCGAAGACCCAATGGTTGAAGCAATTGAGCGTGACAAGCAACGTCGTAAAGAGCGCCGTGAAGGTGGTCGCGACGGCGGTCGTAACTTCAACAACCAAGACTGGGATACTTACCAGCTTCAAGTTGGTCGTGAGCAAGGCGTTCAAGTTAAAGACATCGTTGGCGCTCTAGCAAACGAACTAGGTCTAGGTAAAGGTTCTATCGGTGCGATCAAACTAGCTCAAGGTCACACATTCGTACAGCTACCTAAAGCAATGACTTCAGACGCGGCGAACAAGCTAAGCAAACTACGTATCCGTCAACAAGATGTTGGTGCTGTAGTATGTGACTTCGATGATTTCCGCGAGTCTCGTGGTGGTCGCCGTGACGGTGGTCGTCGCGATGGTGGTCGTCGTGATGGCGGTGGTTACCGTGGCAACCGCGAAGGCGGCAATCGTGGTGGTGATCGTCGTGAAGGCGGTCGTCGCGAAGGTGGTTTCCGTGGTAACCGTGACGGCAACCGCGATGGTAATCGTGAAGGTGGCGAACGTCGTTTCGATCGCAACCGTGGTGGTGATCACCGTGGTGCACATCGTGGTGAACGTGGTCACGGTCGTGGCCGTCGTACAGACGCATAATCACGAGTGATTAAAGCGACGGTTTAAGTTGCTACAAAAAGAATTGAAAGCCGAGCAAAGCGCTCGGCTTTTTTATGCGCGTCTAATACGGTTTTGCTTTTCATCGTGTTTGTTTACCCAACTTATTACTTCGTCTAAGGGCAGGGCAGAACAAGTAACCCTGAATGATGTCACAGCCTCGACTTCTCAAAAAATGCAGTGTGTCCATGTCTTGAACGCCTTCTGCTACGACCGAATACCCTAATCCATGTGCTAGCGCAATCGTGTTCTCAACGATAGAGCGGGAGCCTTCAGTGCGGCTTGCTGTGAAAAGAAATTAACCAGCTTAGCTTGAAACGTATTATCAATCTTTCGACGTTTTTGAGGTTATCTCATAATTTGAATCAGTCATTGGCCTTCAGGTTGTGTCATGTCTTCGATAGACTCAAAGTAGTATTTACGATAAGGGAGCCCAGTAAGAGCGTCATGGACGGCATTGCGCTTCTCTCTTTCAGCAACAGTATGAAGCTTTAATATCGAATCGTTGCTCCACTTAATCACCAGCACGACAAAGATACTGCCGCCAAAAAGTATAAGAGAAACCCCCGTTTCTAAGAGAGAAGTAATAGGTTTTTGCATGATAGCGTGCAAAAAAACGGCATAAGCAAAAATGAAACAGCTGATTAACAATAATAGGAAAGTCCACCCGGTTACGTCAGTTTTCGAGCAGATGTTTTTTGTCATCTGCCATCCCCAGCAGAGCAAAATCAAACCTAAGATCACTAATAGAAATGCAATAGTGGGCACATTATTACCCCGATTTATTGATTGGTTTGTTATTTTTGTTCACCCAATAAACAACGTAGCTTATATATCTGACTTTGTACAAATTGACCTATTCATAAATTATGTTTAACAAGTGATATTTTTTAGTCTTCAAATAAAATCAAAACTTGCTACAGATCAACAAAATTTGTTCAATCAAATCGCTTTTACTAAAAGATTGTTGAAAGATTAAAAAATTATTGAATAATAGAGGGGCAAACAAGAAGTACGCAGCGCACAAGCGCTATTACAACCTCTGCTCTACAACAGGATAACTATTTCATGTCTAATTCGTTTGTACTGGTGATCAACTCTGGTAGCTCTTCATTAAAATTTGCTGTTATTGATTCTGAAACCGGTGAAGCTTTGGTATCAGGTATTGGTGAGTGTTTTGGCCTACCTGAAGCTGAAATCAGTTGGAAATATCAGGGAGAAAAAACCGTTGAAGCAATTCCAGCTGGCGGTAACCATCATCAGTACGCTGTTGAGCGAGTGGTAAAACTACTCGAAACTCTAGGTTTGAGCTCAAAATTTGTCGCTGTAGGCCATCGCATTGTCGCAGGCGGTGAAACCTTTAAAGGAACTGTGAAAGTTGATGAAACAGTTATTCAAGAAGTAGAGCGCCTTGCTGAACTTGCACCACTTCATAACAAAGCGAACGCTGAAGGCATGAGAGCGGCAATGGCGGCGTTCCCTTCACTGCCTCAATTTGCTGTATTCGACACTGCTTTCCACCAAACAATGCCAGCCAAAGCCTTTATGTACGCACTTCCTTACGAGCTTTACGAAGAGCATAAAGTGCGTCGTTACGGTGCTCATGGCACAAGCCACTACTACGTAAGCCGTGAAGCAGCGAAAATGCTAGATAAGCCGGTTGAAGAAAGCAGCTTTATCACTGTGCACTTAGGTAACGGTGCATCAGTGAGTGCGGTTAAAAATGGCGAATGTGTTGATACAAGTATGGGTTTGACGCCGTTAGCTGGCCTAATGATGGGCACTCGCTGTGGTGACCTCGACCCAAGTGTTATCGAGTTCCTTTTCCGTAAAGGCTGGGAAAAAGACGAAGTGTTCGAGATGATGAACAAGAAGTCAGGTTTCTTAGGTGTATCTGGTGTGACAAGTGATGCTCGTGGCGTACTAGAAGCAATGGAAGCGGGGAATTCACGTGCGAAGTTGGCATTTGAGATCTTCACTTACCGCGTTGCGAAATACATTACATCCTACCTCGCGGCTCTGGATTCATTAGACGGCATCATCTTCACTGGTGGTATTGGTGAAAACTCACTACCAATTCGTCGTGAAATCTTGAAAAACCTAAAACTGTTAGGTTTTGTTGAAGATCAGAAAGGTAACGAAGATGCAAGATTTGGTAACGCAGGTGTTATTGCAACATCTGAGTTGTTAGGTGCCAAAGCTCTTGTTATTCCTACTAACGAGGAATTTGTGATAGCCAAACAATCGGTTGAGCTATTGTAATATATAACGAAAACAGAAAGTTAAAAGCGAGCCTCGTGCTCGCTTTTTTTACTTAAAGCAATTTGACAATTACTCTTTGGGTTTCAGAGCTTCGCGCTTTTCGATTAAAAAATCCATCAAGACGCGGATTTTTTTCGGCATATGCTCTCGTGAAGGTATATACAAATAAAACCCTGGAAACTCTTTGCACCAAGGTGTCAGAACTCGGGTCAATCTTCCCTCATTTATGTGCTTTTCCACCCATAAATCAATATGCTTCACTAAACCCACACCCTGTATTGCAGCTTGTAACATACTATAGTCATCATTAAAAATAGCATTGCCTTTAGGCTCGAAAACGAGGGTGCGCTTTGCAACATCTGGAGAGGTTAGCGACCAATGATCAATTGTTCCGCTAGAGGTAAAACGATAAGCAAGGCAATTGTGATCTTCTAAATCCTCAGGAGTTTGAGGTAGTCCATTTTGCCTAAAGTATTCAGGAGAGCTCACTATTGCCGTTGTTAACGGCGGAGTAATAGGGATCGCAACCATATGTTCATCTAAGCTTAATCCTAAGCGAATGCCAGCGTCAACGCCTTCTGCGACGATGTTAGAAAACCCATCATCCATGATTAGCTCTAGGCGTATTTTAGGATAACGAGAGAGGAACTCACCTAGATAGGGCTCAATAAGCAGCCGAGCAGCGGTTCTTGATACACTGATACGGATTAATCCCGAAGGCTCAAGATGAGAGTCGTTCAATTCGTTAACGACCTGCTCAATGTTCACCAATGAAGGTTGCAAAATATCAAGCAGACGTTGGCCTTCTTCCGTCAGCGACATACTTCTGGTGGTTCGATTAATTAACCGAACTTGTAGCTGTTGTTCTAACGCTTTTAGGTGTTGTGATAAGGCAGCACGGGTTACCCCCATTTCTAAGGCTGCTTTAGTGAAACTGCGATGGCGAGCAATATGTGCAAACCACGTCAGTGATGAAATTAAAGAAGGTTCTATTCTCATTTGTTAAGTATAACTAAACAGTCATGTAGATAAAACGATATTTATCCGAAACAGTGTGTTGACTAATATTACCTCGAAGCTTAGGTCAGCCTGAGATGAACAGTTAACCTCTAATGGAGAATGTCGCTATGTCTAAAGTCACTTTCAAAAATCTCAATGGTCAAGGTATTGAGATTTCAGCGGTTATCAACTTCCCTACAGATTTTGATGCAAGTAAACAATATGCGGCGGTTGTTGTTTCACACCCAGGTGGTGGCGTAAAAGAGCAAACCGCAGGCCTATATGCGAGTAAACTTGCAAAAAGCGGCATAATTGCCATTGCGTTTGACCGTTCGTATCAAGGTGAAAGTACAGGTGAGCCTCGCCAAATGGAAAACCCTTACACGAGTACTGAAGACGTGAGCGCAGTCGTCGACTATCTGACAACGTTAGAGTACGTCGATAACGATAAAATTGGCGCAATGGGGATTTGTGCTGGTGCGGGCTATAGTGCAAATGCAGCGATCAATGATCGTCGAATCAAAGCACTGGGTATGGTTAGTGCCGTAAACATTGGCCAAATGTTCCGTAATGGTTGGGATAATTCGGTTAACGATGCTGACGCTGTTGGTTACTTAGAATTTGGTTCGAATGCTCGCACAACCGACACGAATGGTACAGAATTCGCGACTATTCCTCTAGCTCCGATGCGTGAAGAAGATGCCTCAAATGCAGAGCTACGCGAAGCTTGGGAGTATTACCACACACCACGTTGTGAACATCCAAATGCGCCGGGTTTTGCTCTAACTCGTAACTTAAACCAGATCATTACTTACGATGCGTACCACAAAGCGGAAGCATTCCTAACTCAGCCAATTCTTGCTGTCGTTGGTAGTGACGCAGGCAGCAAATGGATGAGTGATGACCTGATAGAACGTGCAGCGAGTTCAGATAAAACCTTGTATGCCATTGATGGTGCAAACCATATGTCGCTTTATGATGTTGCCGAATACGTCGATGACGCAGTATCCCAACTCGCATCTTTCTTCCAACGCACTCTTTAATATTCCCGATGAAAGGCTCAATTGCTTCGAGCCTTTCTGCTCTCAAGGCTTTTTACTCTTAAGGTATTGATTATGAATATGCAAAAAATCACTTTTAGAAATGCTGATATGGCTTGGGATATGTCTGCATTAATTTTATTTCCAGAAGGCTTCAATGAATCGAAACGCTACCCAACAATGATAAGCGTTCATCCTTTTGGTAGTTGTAAAGAACAAACATCCAGCGCTGTCTATGGTAAAGCCCTTGCTGAGTTAGGTTACGTCGTGATCGCATTTGACGCGAGCTTCCAAGGAGAATCGGGAGGATTGCCTCGCTACGTAGAAGACCCAAGTCAACGTGTTGAAGATATCAGTCGCGTTATCGACTATGCAGTAACTTTACCATATGTCGATGAGAATAGAATTGGTGGACTCGGTATCTGCGGCGGTGGTGGTTACATGATCAATTCAGCCCTAACCGAAAAGCGCTTGAAAGCTGTCGTAGGTATTACGCCTGTTAACTTAGGCCGCTTGTTCCGTGAAGGCTTTAGTATGTACGACCCTATCGCCAATCTTGAAGCTATGGCTGCACAGAGAACAGCCGAAGCTCGCGGCTCAGAGCTGAAAATCGATGAACTTCTTCCTCCAAATATTGAATTTGCAAAAGAAAATGGATTAACAGAACGAGACGTGTTCGAAGCTACTGAATACTACAAAACATCACGTGGACAAACCGAAGGTGGTGCAACTCGTATGCTGTTTTCACATGCACAGAAAACACTGAGCTGGGATGCCTTTGCATTTGCCGAAACGTTATTGACTCAGCCTGTTATGGCCGTGGTAGGGCAAAAAGTCGGGGCGTTTGGTGCTTATCGTGATGGGCAGGAAATTTATGGCCGCTCTGTTCAATCAAAAGACCGACAGCTGGTTAATTTGGAAAATTGGTCTCACTATGAACTGTATGACCATCCAGAAGCAGTCGGCATTGCAATGGACAAGGTTTCTGCATTCCTTGAAACACACTTAAAATAATCTAATAAGTTAGAAGCGTTTTGTAGAGTTGCAAAGCGCTTATTTTTAACAGCGTAAGATGTAGTTCGAAGCGAGTAGGTCGGTAAATCTTCGTGCGAATAACCTCATCTACAGGCTATTGACTAAATACCACTGCCAAATACTGTTTAAGACAATGTAGACTGAGACCTAATTAAAGGCGTTAGATAGGAAGGCAGTTTAATTCATGCGCAAATCAGATAAGAAGGTCGAGAATCTAATTAGAGAAGTGTTGACCGAAGTTTGTGAAGATACGCTAAAAGGCTACGATGGCTTTCTTTGGGTGACTCATACCGTCAAATTCTCTTCTTTTCCACAAAGTTTAGAAATAGTCTGTGTATTCGAAACGAAGCAAGATCGAGCTAACTTTTTTGAAGGAGAGGGCCGCCAGCATGTTTCCACAACTATTCAAAAGGCATTTAATAAGGTAGGAGTGCAACTAAAGAACGTCAGTAAGCAAATCAGTTACGATACAAAACAAAAGCATTAGCGCAGGCAGCAATGGTCCGTAATAAAATGGTGCTTGGCTACCTTGCTATAAAAATGCAAAGGGCACTGGATGGGCAATGAAGCTTCAGCTCACTTAGATATACATCGGTGTAACTATGAGTTATGGAGTTATGGATTGTGAATACGGTTGGTTTTCTAATGTTGCCTTAAGAGGCCATGATTAGTCGTTTACAATGAGTAAAGTACAAACTTCTGCATGGTGGATATCCGCAGAAAATTATTGAAAAGAAAGGCTCTAGCTGGAGCGGTCTATCATTTTCTTTGGGTTACCTCGACTATGAATAGCTTAATTGCTATGTTTCGCAAAATATATAGAGAATCTCCTGCGCGTTATTTTTCTAGATGCCGTGCAGAATAATGTGTTGACCGGCTGAGGGAAAAATGAAAACCAAAATAATAATGTCGTTTCTACTCGCTACATTGTGTGTCAGTGCCAGCGCCAGTACGAATGAGCCG
>NZ_JPIL01000020.1:0-26081 GCF_000742455.1 Vibrio sp. OY15
GAGATAGAGATAGAGATAGAGAAGCAAAGCGGGTATGTATTCCCGTTGCAAGCTTGCGTTGTTAGCTCCTTCGTAAGTCATTGCCCCACCGCCCCACCCTTTTCACTTTTCGACAGCGACAAAAAAGCCCCTCATCGAAATGAGGGGCTAGCATTAGGCTGACGTTGAGTCCGAGAGAATTAAAGCATTCGAACGACAGAAGGGTGAACGGCGCGATACATGGCGTAATCAATCGCCTTCATGTTACTTGGGAAGACCAAGTTTTCGCACAGCAGGTACGTCTCAACCGACGTATCAATATAGAAAGCTTCACTGTAAGACTCACTGGCTAAATCCAGATCACCATCCAATTCGGCGTGCTTACCGCGAATCACATAGGAAAGCACTGAATCACGTAACCTCAATGCCTGTCCGAGATGCCGCTTGGCTAACGCCATGTCACCAATGATGGTTTCGTGCAGTGCTAAAGCTTCATAAATTCGCGGTTGAATTGGCCCCACCATCATTTTCACATTAGTCTCTAGTGCTTCACTGAGCTGCTGCATTCGCCCTTTCTTCAACTCCTGTGAGAAATCAAGTGCCTTTTGTACATGGTAAGCAATCAACAACTCAGCTTGAACGTAAGCATTATCCGGCTCGATTTCTAAAATGTTTTCCATCAAGTCGATACCTTGGCGGAATTGTTTAGTATCAGAGACATTAAGGTAATGGTTAGCCTGAACAAACAACTCCAACGCGTCGGGATTCATTGGCATTCCCGCCACCAGCATCGTAGATTTCAATCTGGCATCCGACACTTTCAGCACTTGCATCAAATCCAACGACGCTTGTTGAAGCACTGTCTTTAAATGACTACTGGTTAACGCGTATTGACGACTAAACAACACTTTTTCAGATGAGTTATTGCGATATTCCACCTCTAAAAAGCTGCCACCGTCATTCTCACGAACTCTCACCACAACCGATTTACCAGGCACAATGCCAGAAGTAAACGACGCCTTCTTTAGCATGACTCGGTAATCACTGACTTGAGCAATGTCGGACATCAACTTTTGGGCGAATCCGTCTGCCAAATCGTAGCTTAACCCTTCATTCGTAAAATTATCTTGAAACTTGAACTCAATAAGATGGGTATCGATGGCTTGGGTAATACGCACTTCCGACTGCTTGTAGGTAAACACGCCCATCACTACGACCAACATACTGATCCAGATGAAGTTCATAATTCCCAATCGCCAAGGACTGATTTTGTTTTTGCTCTGAGGGGCTTTTTTCTCTTTTGACATCTCGCAGACCGCGCGAGTTAGAGGACCGGCAGGAAAGGTAACGGCTGGTGCTATAGGTAGACAATCCTCTTCCGATTCTTCAACCGAAGGTGGGATCTCTTCATTTTGCCGACTTGTGACAAACTCTTCATGCGTCATAGTAACCACGTTCGCTACCAGCTTATAGCCACGCTTGGGCACCGTGATAACGTAGTTGGTATTTTCCTCTCGACCGTCACGCAGTAGCTTACGCAACTCAAAGATGGATTGAGTCACCACTTGATCGGTCACAATCGCTCCAGCCCAAACGTACTGAATCAATTCCTCGCGGTTGAACACCTCATTCGCATGCTCCGCTAAGAAGTGCAAAAGATTAATTAAGCGTGGCTCAACAGTAACTTCCCTATCTTGTCGATACAGCTTATTTTCATCCACGCTCAAAACCCAGTCATTGATTTGAAAATAGACTCCAACCATGTATGAAAACTCTCGTATCTACATACAGCGTTACGGTAGGAATCAGACAATGGTCGATTCCTACAAATAACTAAAGGCAAGATTATAGGTGGGAAAGCAGCGTGTACCTAGAAAAGCAAGTCACCAAAAATGCAAACTTAAGTTAAGTGATTCAAGAATGAGACTACTCAAGTGCTGCAAGGATAGAGCAATGTGTGGCGTCATCGTCTGTATGACCACAACAAGCATCATTAATCTTCTTCAAAGCTCGGCGAATTTTCGTCAGCTCGTTAATTTTCCCATCAATCAGCTCTAACTTAGCAGAAGTAATGGCTTTTACCTCTGCACAGCTGTGTTCTGTCGCTTCTAACTTAATTTCTAACAGGTCTTTAATTTCATCCAGACTCAAGCCAAGATCTTTACCTTTGAGGATAAAGTGCACCTGCTTTTGATTCTCTTCATCATACAAGCGGTAGCCTGACTCACTTCGTCCTGCGGGTTTTATTAGCGCGTTTTTCTCGTAGAAACGCAATGTATCGGCAGTCACACCACAACGTTTTGCCAGTTCACCTATCTGAAACATAACTTTCCCTATTAACTATCTCGTTACTTTTAAAGCTAAAGAACGACTTTTTTGCAATTATTTTTGAGATGCCAAACGATTGCGCGAGCTTTTTTGTAATAAATTGGTTAGAATACGCGCCATCAAATGTGGAGACTGTTTTCTAACCAGAAAACACCCTGCAAAGGTCTTTACCAAAACTGGCCAATATTTTACCCCAAGAGGTAAAAACAAGTTCATTTTTGGCAAACATCTTTAACTCCGTGA
The DNA here is from genome assembly GCF_000742455.1 of Vibrio sp. OY15. NCBI lineage: Bacteria > Pseudomonadati > Pseudomonadota > Gammaproteobacteria > Vibrionales > Vibrionaceae > Vibrio > Vibrio sp. OY15. Next base: position 2,551 of record NZ_JPIL01000020.1, read on the forward strand.
ATTTGAGGAAAATGGAAGCATGAATAACGCTCGTCCTATTCGCCGTGCGCTTATCAGCGTATCAGACAAAACAGGTATTGTTGAGTTTGCGCAAGCTCTTGCTGAGCGCGGTGTCGATATCCTATCTACTGGTGGTACAGCTCGCCTACTTGCCGAACAAGGCATCGCCGTAACCGAAGTCTCTGACTACACTGGTTTCCCAGAAATGATGGACGGCCGCGTTAAAACGCTTCACCCAAAAGTTCACGGTGGTGTGCTTGGTCGTCGTGGCCAAGATGATGACGTGATGGAAAAGCACGGCATCAACCCTATCGATATGGTTGTCGTAAACCTATACCCATTCGCAGAAACCGTTGCCAAAGAAGGCTGTACACTAGCCGACGCGGTTGAAAACATCGATATCGGCGGCCCAACCATGGTTCGTTCTGCAGCGAAAAACCACAAAGACGTGACTATCGTTGTTAACGCAGGTGATTACGGCCGCGTAATTGCAGAGATGGACGCAAACGACAAATCTCTCACTCTCGAAACTCGCTTCGACCTTGCCATCGCTGCTTTTGAACACACTGCCGCTTACGATGGCATGATCGCAAACTACTTCGGCACTATGGTTCCATCTTACGGTGAGAACAAAGAAGGTGATGAAGAGTCTAAATTCCCACGTACTTTCAACCAACAGTTCGAGAAGAAACAAGACATGCGCTACGGTGAGAACAGCCACCAAGCAGCCGCATTCTACGTTGAAGCAAACCCACAAGAAGCATCCGTTTCTACTGCTCGCCAAATCCAAGGTAAAGCCCTTTCTTACAACAACATCGCAGACACGGACGCCGCACTTGAGTGTGTGAAAGAGTTCAACGAGCCAGCATGTGTGATCGTAAAACACGCGAACCCATGTGGTGTAGCGCTGGGTAAAGACATTCTAGAAGCATACAACCGCGCTTACCAAACTGACCCAACATCAGCGTTCGGCGGCATCATTGCATTCAACCAAGAGCTAGATGCTGAAACAGCAACCGCTATTGTTGAACGTCAATTCGTTGAGGTCATCATCGCTCCTTCCGTTTCTGCTGAAGCGATTGAAGTGGTTGCAGCGAAGAAGAACGTGCGTCTACTTGAATGTGGCGAATGGACAACGAAGACAACTGGCTTTGACGTGAAACGGGTGAATGGCGGTCTACTGGTTCAAGACCGTGACCAAGGCATGGTAAGCCTAGACGATCTAAAAGTGGTTTCTAAGCGCCAGCCAACAGAAGAAGAGCTGAAAGATGCCCTATTCTGCTGGAAAGTAGCGAAATACGTGAAATCTAACGCAATCGTTTACTCGAAAGGCGACATGACTATCGGTGTAGGTGCTGGCCAAATGAGCCGCGTTTACTCTGCGAAAATCGCAGGCATCAAAGCTGCAGACGAAGGTCTACAGGTTGAAGGTTGTGTAATGGCATCAGATGCATTCTTCCCATTCCGTGACGGTATCGACGCGGCTGCAGAAGCGGGCATCAAGTGTGTGATCCAACCAGGTGGTTCTATGCGTGATGACGAAGTTATCGCAGCGGCAGACGAACACGGCATGGCGATGATCTTTACCGGTATGCGTCACTTCCGCCACTAATCCTCTCGTCTTCACTGGGACGATAACTGCGTTGACGGCGTTCACTTATCCTAATCACATAGCATACTATGCTCATAGGAATAAGTTCACTTGTCGCCTTGTCCTCGTCCCATTGAATTAGAGAGGCCATACTCAGGTCTTTGCGAAATATCTGAGTTTGAGCAAACGGTATTTATAAGATTAAGGATTTTCATATGCGAGTTTTAATCATTGGTTCAGGCGGTCGTGAACATGCGCTAGGCTGGAAAGCAGCGCAAAACCCAAATGTTGAGACTATTTTCATTGCTCCAGGCAACGCAGGTACAGCACTAGAGCCAAAACTAGAGAACGTAAACATCGATGTAGAAGACATCGCTGGCCTTGTTGCTTTCGCCAAAGAGAAGGCGATTGAACTGACTATCGTTGGCCCAGAAGCACCGCTGGTTATTGGTGTGGTTGATGCGTTCCGCGAAGCGGGCTTACCAATCTTTGGTCCTACCCAAGCCGCAGCGCAACTTGAAGGCTCTAAAGCGTTTACCAAAGACTTCCTTGCTCGTCACCAAATTCCAACGGGTGCCTACGCGAATTTCACTGAAATCGAGCCTGCACTGGCTTACGTGCGTGAGCAAGGTGCACCGATCGTGGTGAAAGCCGACGGCCTTGCAGCTGGTAAAGGCGTGATTGTGGCAATGACGCTAGAAGAAGCTGAGGACGCAATCAAAGACATGCTAGCAGGCAACGCATTTGGTGATGCTGGTAGTCGTGTCGTTATCGAAGAGTTCCTAGATGGTGAAGAAGCAAGCTTCATCGTGATGGTGGATGGTGAGAACGTTCTGCCAATGGCCACCAGCCAAGACCACAAACGCGTAGGCGACAAAGATACTGGTCCTAACACCGGTGGCATGGGAGCATACTCTCCAGCTCCAGTGGTAACACAGGAAATCCACAACCGCATCATGGAAGAAGTGATTTACCCAACAGTACGTGGCATGGCCTCTGAAGGTAACCCTTACACTGGTTTCCTATACGCGGGTCTGATGATCGACAAAGACGGCACTCCGAAAGTAATCGAGTACAACTGCCGCTTCGGTGATCCTGAGACACAACCTATCATGATGCGCATGGAATCGGATCTTGTTGATCTGTGCCTAGCGGCAATCGACGAGAAACTGGATCAAGCGGAATCGAAGTGGGATCCACGAGCATCGATTGGTATCGTGCTAGCAGCCTGTGGTTATCCAGCAGCGTACAACAAAGGCGACGTTATTTCGGGTCTGCCACAAGTTGAAATTGAAGGCGAAAAAGTCTTCCATGCTGGTACAGATAACAAAGATGGCGACATCGTGACAAACGGTGGTCGTGTTCTTTGTGCAACCGCACTTGGCAACAGTGTATCAGAAGCGCAGCAGCGTGCTTACGAGCTTGCAAAACAGATCCGTTGGGATGGCATGTTCCATCGCAACGACATCGGCTACCGTGCAATTGCACGTGAGCAAGAAAAATAAAAACAACATGAGTTGGCTAAAAAACAAAAGGCGCACTCAGCGCCTTTTTTATTGTTCTTGTTCGACAGAATTCGAAGCAATGTTTATTCAGAGATCAACGTTGGCCGAGAAACACAATCAAAGTCATCGTCATTGAGCATCAACAGTTCATCGACCATTGCTTTGTTTCGTGACTGCTTGCCGACAAAAGCCACATAACTGTCTACCGATGAGAGACGCTCGATAATAAATTTTGGCAACGTCTGATTAAACTCGAGCGTCGAGAACACCTTACCTTTGCAGGTTTCAAACGATTGACCATTCCAATAACCTTGAATAAGGCTCTGATTGTTACGAGACTGCGCCTTAACCGATGCCACTACGTCATTCGCTTCTGCTTTGTAGCGCTCTAATTGGTCATGCTGAAGTGGTAAGACTTTACGGTTAACACGATATTTTTGGTAAACCGCTTCGCCATCTTTATTGAAACGGATGTGGATTTGAAAAGGCACCAACTCTTGTTTGGTATCAACTTGCTCGCCTTTTCGAATCAACTCTCGCAACTCACCTTCATCCCAGCGATAATCACTCTGGAACCAACCATTGTCCACCATAGTCACATAATCAGCCGCCGTACTCACACGAGTGAGTTTCTCTGTCATCCAGTACAAGCTGCTAGCATCTCCCGCAACTTTACCACCAGAAAAATGCGTGAATTGTTCTAAATTAGGAGTTTCAACCGACGAACAGCCAAAAAGGGTAAGGCTAGATAGGAGAAGTGAAGTGAGTAGATGTTTTTTCATGAAATTGCACCGAGGCAGGATACCTCGGTGCATTCTAACTTAGTTTACTGATTCTTTCAGCGCTTTACCTGCTACGAATGCTGGTACGTTAGCTGCTGCGATTTGAATCTCGTCACCAGTCTTAGGGTTACGACCAGTACGTGCAGCGCGGTGGTTTACTTTGAATGTACCAAAACCAATTAGTTGAACTTGGTCACCCTCTTTAAGTGCGCCAGTTACACCATCAAGAGTCGCTTCAAGAGCAGCTTTTGCTTGTGCTTTTGATAGGTCTGCTTTCTCTGCGATAAAGTCGATTAATTGGGTCTTGTTCATTAGGTTTCCCTTCTCATAGGTTATCGAATTCGTCTCACTCTAAAACATAAATGCCCCATCTGGCAAAGGTTTGTAAGCGATCTTTCGATTTTCTGACGTACTTTTAGCCATAATATGAGTAATAACTCACAATTTGTTACCACATACCCCCTGAAAACCCTTGCTTTCCAAGGTATTTGGACCAATTTATAAGTCACTTTTGCGGTTATAATAGCTGCAAATAACCACTATCAAACTACATTCAAGGGCAACTATGCTGCTGTTATCCATTTATATCTCTATTGCAATCGGCATTTCGTTTATCTGTTCGGTGCTGGAGGCGGTACTGCTGAGTATCAGTCCGAGCTACATTGCGCAGCTCAATCAACAGGGGCATCCCGCAGCTGGGCAATTGGCTAAGCTGAAATCAGATATCGACCGACCACTGGCATCTATTCTGACTTTAAACACCATCGCTCACACTATCGGCGCGGCCACTGCTGGTGCACAAGCTGCGGTTGTATTTGGTAGCGAAGCATTAGGTATCTTTTCGGCAGTGCTGACATTGGCGATCTTAGTGCTTTCAGAAATCGTACCGAAGACGATTGGCGCGACCTACTGGCGTCAGTTGGCACCCACTGCCGCGGTCGCATTGCGTTGGATGGTATGGGCGCTTACACCCTTTGTTTGGTTCTCAGAGCAAATCACCAAGCGTCTTGCTCGTAACCACGAAGCTCCAAAGATGCGTGATGAGCTGTCTGCAATGGCGATTCTGGCACGTGAAAGCGGTGAGTTTGCCGAGGGTGAATCAAAAATCTTAAGCAACCTGCTTGGCATCCAAGATGTACCCGTAACGCAGGTTATGACGCCACGACCAGTAGTATTCCGTGTCGATGCCACAATGACCATCAATGAGTTCCTAGAAAAACACAAAGATACGCCTTTCTCACGCCCATTGGTTTACAGCGAGCAGAAAGATAACATCATTGGTTTTGTGCATCGCCTTGAGTTGTTCAAACTACAACAATCAGGTAGTGGGCAGAAACAGTTGGGAGCAATCATGCGCCCAATTCAAGTGGTGCTAAACAATACCACTTTACCTAAAGTATTCGACCAGATGATGACTCATCGCTTACAGCTGGCACTTGTTGTTGATGAATACGGTACCGTGCTAGGTTTGGTAACGTTGGAAGATATTTTTGAACACCTCGTAGGCGAGGAGATCATCGACGAAGCAGATAAAAGCACTGACATGCAGGAGCTGGCTTACCAACGCTGGGAAAGCTGGAAAGAAATGCACGGCGTAATCGAAAGCCGCGATGACGATGAAGAAGATAACGAGCTGGAGAAGCAGGATAAAGAGCCAGAAGCTCAAGAGCCACCGAAACCCGACTCGAAAGAATCGTAATCAGCATTAGGTATAACAGCTTAAACGCACAAACAAAAAAGGCATCCAGTTAGGATGCCTTTTTCTATTTATTCAACAATTAAAGTGCAATACCGATGTTGCTCACACCTTCTTCACGTAGCTCTTCACGCAAATCTTTAATCAAGCTGATGTCACGTTCTACCGCTTCACGCAGCGGACGGAAGATAGCCCACTGGACGTCCCACTCTTCACATACGGCTTCGTTTTCTTTCTGGTTGTCGTTAGTGATTGGCTCTGCGCCTTGTGCTTGCTCTAGATCAGCAACGGTTTGTACCGACTGTTGACTCACTTTAAGCATTGAATCGAAAAGGTAGTCGCGGTCCAATAGACCATGCAGTAACGTAGACAACCCCTGACACGCGTCCATAGCTGGGTAAACGCCGTAAAAATCGAACTCATCCGCACTTGGGAACAACTCTTCTAACTTCTCCAATTGACGTTCGAAGTTAATTTTCGCGTTCTTAACTGTCAAAATTTCCCATACACTATCAAGAATCGCTCGGTAAGCACGCGGGTCAGCAAATTCTGTATTCTCACAAAACATCGCATAGTTTGGATACATGCGTTCACACAGACACGCCATAAAGGTAATTTGTTGCCAAGGTTCTAGTTTTTCTAAACGAACCTGAAGAGGATTCTTAAGCATAGTCACTCAATCATTGAAGAAAAAACAGCGAAAGTGTACTTGATTCATCACAGGGAAAAAAGTTAATGCCGCATTCAAATCAGATTTTCCTGCTCTCAGAGCATCGCGACACCTACAAAACGTTACTGGCAGAGAAAAATCTGCCCGATCTTTGTCTCACCGACCAACCAGAAGCCGCTCAGATCGTACTAGCGGATCCACCCTTACTATCACAAAGCTTAGACGAATTTTCACAGCTTGAATGGGTGCAATCCACGTTTGCTGGTGTCAACGCCTTAACATCCCCTAGCCTTCGTCAGGACTATACTCTAACTAACGTTCGAGGCATCTTTGGTCCACTGATTGCTGAATATGTTTTGGGTTACAGTATTGCCCATTACCGCCACTTTGCCCGATACCACCAGCAGCAACAAAACAAACAATGGCAGCCTCACCTGTACACGTCATTAAAAAGTAAAACCATGGTAATTCTTGGTACCGGTAGCATTGGGGGCTATCTGGGCAACGCCGCTAAAGCAATGGGGATAAAAACTATCGGTATTAACCGCACAGGTATCCCTACTCCAGGCGGCGAGTTTCATCAGACCTTTCATATCAATGAACTAAGTAAGGCATTTGAGCAAGCCGACATCGTTGTGAATACTCTACCAAGTACACCTGAGACGCGACAGTTACTTAATCGTCAAACGCTCAGCCAACTAAATCAGGCGTTATTGTTTAACGTAGGTCGTGGCGACGTACTGGATGAGGCAGGGTTGCTCTTCGCTCTGAAAAACCGTTGGGTAGAACACGCCTTCTTAGATGTGTTTGAGCAAGAACCGTTGTCGGTAGAGCATCCATTTTGGAAACTACCGCAAGTCACCATCACTCCACACATTGCTGCGCTGAGTTTTCCCGAGCAAGTCATCGAGATTTTTGCTGACAACTATCTACGCTGGCGCGATGGGTTTTCATTAAATTATCAAGTGGATTTCGAAAAGGGTTACTAAGAATGTCGTTAGACGAGCTATTGCAGCAAGTGAGGGCCTGCCAGATCTGCGCGGATAATTTACCTTTGGGCGCAAACCCTGTCGTACAAGCAGCAAAAGGGGCACGCATCCTAATCATCGGTCAGGCCCCTGGCACACGTGTACACAAAACCTCGATACCTTGGAATGACCCAAGTGGTGATCGATTACGCCAATGGCTCGATATCGACAAAGACGTTTTCTACGACCCAAATAAAATTGCCATTGTCCCAATGGGATTCTGTTATCCAGGCAAAGGGAACTCTGGTGATTTACCGCCTCGTAAAGAATGTGCGCCCACTTGGCATAAAAAGATTCTTGAGCAACTGCCCAATATAGAGCTCACTCTACTAATTGGTCAGTACTCGCAGCAGTACTATCTCACCAACAAACCAAAGACGCTCACGCAAACTGTTCAGCAATGGCAAGATTGGGAACCGGACTTTATCCCGCTCCCTCACCCATCTCCACGCAATACATTGTGGTTAAAGAAGAACCCTTGGTTTGAATCTGACGTCGTGCCATACCTTAAAAAACGCGTTCACTCGATGCTTTAGGTTACCCATGATCTAATTGCTTTTTTATCTGTACAAGAAAATTAGAACATAAAAGCCGAAGTCATAAGTATTTGTTTATATTGAATTTTAATGTCTAATGTACAGCTAGAGTAGTAATTAGATCATAGTAGGCCAAATACTACTAGAGCTGTACAGCCTTGAGTCTCAGATAGAAAAACTGAATTTTAGGTAAAAAAATACCGGCACTGAATGCCGGCATTTGATTTCAAAAAGTCGAAGTTACTTGTGGTACGGCTTAGATAGCTCGTGTACCGCTTCCACAAATACGCCCGCGTTTTCTGGCGGCACATCCAAATGGATACCGTGACCTAGGTTGAACACATGACCAGTACCTGCATCACCAAAACCTTCTAGAATACCCGCGACTTCTTCACGGATACGCTCTGGTGAAGCGTAAAGCATTGATGGGTCCATGTTACCTTGCAGAGCCACTTTATCACCGATACGTGCTTTCGCGTCTGCAATGTTGATTGTCCAGTCTAGACCAACCGCATCACAGCCCGTTGCAGCGATTTGCTCAAGCCACATGCCGCCATTCTTAGTAAACAGTGTGACTGGCACGCGACGACCGTCGTTTTCACGCATCAGACCATCTACAATCTTGTGCATGTATTGCAGTGAGAACAGATTGTAATCACGAGGCGTTAGTACGCCACCCCATGTGTCAAATACCATTACCGATTGCGCACCCGCTTTAATTTGCGCGTTTAAGTACTCGATAACGCTGTCTGCCAGCTTATCTAGAAGTAGGTGCAGAGTTTGTGGTTCCGCGTACATCATCTTCTTTATCTTGGTAAACGCTTTAGAGCTACCACCTTCGATCATATACGTCGCAAGAGTCCAAGGACTACCAGAAAAACCAATCAGCGGCACTTCACCCTTCAGGTCTTTACGGATCTGGCGTACTGCGTTCATTACGTATTGCAGTTCACCTTCAGGATCTGGCAAACCAATTTTTTCCACGTCGGCTTTGCATGTAATTGGGTTATCAAAAACAGGTCCTTCACCCGCAGCAAAACGCAAACCAAGCCCCATTGCATCTGGAATCGTTAAGATGTCCGAGAATAAGATCGCGGCATCAAGAGGAAAACGGCGTAATGGTTGAAGTGTCACTTCGGATGCTAATTCTGCATTTCGACACAAAGACATGAAATCACCCGCTTCTGCACGAGTCGCTTTGTATTCTGGTAGGTAACGACCTGCCTGGCGCATCATCCATACTGGCGTGTAATCTACCGGCTCTTTTAAAAGCGCACGCAGATAACGATCATTTTTTAATTCAGTCATTCCGTAATTCCAACTGTTAGGCTTTCTGTGAAAGGGGGTATTCTATCACTGATTTAAGTCCAATAGCTGTGTGCTTTGCAACCTGGATCAAGTTATTAACTTTTAAATCAATGCTTAATTTGCACCCAATCGGTATCAGTGTTAAAAATTTGTTCGCTAGCGAAAACTACAATTATAAACTGAGTACTTAGTACTCAGCATCTCATAACGACATCTTACTTACCCCCTCCCTCTCGGAGGGTTTTTTTTATCTATTTATCAGACAATTAGAGTCTATATCTTTCAGCGTTTGTTCGATAAGTGCTCTTGCAATCGTTCCTTTAGGCGCAACAGGCGGCATCTCGTCGATACCAAACCATTGTGCATCAGACAGCTCAGTGTAGTCTGGGCTTAACTCTCCGGATTCATAGTCAGCTAAAAACCCCATCATCATACTGGATGGGAAAGCCCAAGGCTGGCTGCCAAAGTAACGAATATTTTTAACGAGAATTCCCGTTTCTTCATGAATTTCTCGAGCCACGCACTCTTCTAATGTCTCACCGACTTCTAGAAAACCCGCAATAACCGTATACATACCATTTCGATGCCTTGGATGTTGGGCTAATAAGATCTGATTTTCTTTACGTACAGCAACGATAATACACGGAAATATTCTAGGATAATGAAGGGTGCGACATTCACCACACTGCATGGCTAACTGGTTATTATTAAGAAAGTTTCTTCCTCCGCACTGTGGACAAAAGCGCAAACTTTGCGTCATGTGCCCATATTGCACAGCTTTACTTAACAACATAAATAATGGCTCAGGAAAATGCAGGCAGTCACGCAGGGATACTAAAGGTAGATCATGCTCTAAATCGGCCAAGTTAAGCCACATGACGGGCGAACCAGAATACTCACCAATGGGTCTTGCACTCGTTACTGGCAGTGATAACTGCTCTGCAGACCCGAAGGGCACAGCACCATCCACCAGCCAAATTTCACTTCCTGCAACAACACACCAGTATGCATTTATCGCGCGGTTAACATCACCTTTTCTTAACATTACACCATCCCTTTGCTTGAAGTTCGTTCATTTTACTGGCAATCTAATTTCATACTAGAGTTTATCGTTAAGTAAATGTGCACTCTAAATTCTAGTAAGGACAAGAGTTTGTAATAACTTTACTAACTTTGCTTTGCAAAGGATACGTTCGCCGATGGGCGATCAGATCATGAGGGCATGGTCATGCTAAGAAAATTCAAACAAACACAAGACCAGTGGGGTGGCTCAAGTGATGTCATTGATCACTGGTTAGAGACACGACAATCCCTGATTGTTGAATATTGTAAGCTTGCAGCGCTGCAACCTTGTTCGAAAACCAATGTTATTGAACTCCCATCTCCTTCCGAACTGCAGGATTTCTGTCAGCACCTCGTTGATTACATCTCCGAAGGCCACTTTAAAATTTATGACATGGTTATGGACCGTTGGAAAGCAACCGGCTTTGTCGTGACTAATGAGATCAATCAAACCTATGGTCAAATTGTTCTAACGACTGAACCATTATTGAACTTTAACGATAAGTACTCAGAAGTGACTGAAGATGATGAATTAAATGATTTCGATTCTGATATGTGTCTCATTGGGGAAATTCTTGAGACTCGCTTTGAAGTCGAGGACTATCTGATACAGCAAATCGCAGAAAGCCTGTCTATGCCACCTGGAGCTTAGTATTTGCAAACATTCAGAAATAGAGTGAGAGAAAAGACTGACGATCATCGTCGGTCTTTTTTGTTTCTAGCTTTATCGAAAATCCCACCGGAAGAACAAAGTAGTATAAAAAACTAAAAAGGCACCCGAAGGTGCCTTTTTCTTAAGCTTTTAACGATTACTCGTTATATGACTTACTCTTCAGAAGAGAAACCAGCGTTTAGAAGTGCCGCTAGGTTATCCGTTGCTTGCTCAGCAGAAGGACCATCTTGCGCTTCAGAACGTTTAGCTTGACGCTCTTGGTGGTATGCGAAACCAGTACCAGCTGGGATCAGACGACCAACAATTACGTTCTCTTTCAGACCACGTAGGTCATCACGCTTACCAGAAACCGCAGCTTCTGTTAGTACGCGAGTTGTCTCCTGGAACGATGCCGCAGAGATGAACGACTCAGTCGCTAGAGATGCTTTAGTAATACCTAGTAGTTCACGTTCGAAACGTGCAGGCTCTTTGCCTTCAGCTTCTAGGTTACGGTTAGCAATCTTAACTTGTGAGTACTCAATCTGTTCACCAGGTAGGAACTCAGAGTCACCAGAGTGAGTAATAGTACACTTACGTAGCATCTGACGAACGATAGTTTCAATGTGCTTATCGTTAATCTTAACGCCTTGTAGACGGTAAACTTCCTGTACTTCGTTAGCAATGTACTGCGTTACCGCGTGTACGCCACGTAGACGTAGGATGTCATGTGGAGACTCTGGACCATCTGCGATCACATCACCACGTTCAACTTTTTCACCTTCGAATACGTTCAACTGACGATGCTTAGGAATCATCTCTTCGTAAGCTTCACCGCTTTCACGTGTGATCACTAGGCGACGTTTACCTTTCGTCTCTTTACCAAAGCTCACAGTACCTGTGTGCTCAGCAAGGATTGCAGGCTCTTTCGGCTTACGTGCTTCAAATAGGTCAGCAACTCGTGGAAGACCACCGGTGATATCTTTGTTACCGCCAGACTTCTGAGGAATACGTGCTAGTGTTGCACCAACACCTACTGCTGCGCCATCTTCGATGTTCACAATCGCTTTACCAGGTAGGAAGTAGTGAGCTGGCATATCAGTACCAGGGATCATTACATCGTTACCTTGCTCGTCAACAAGTTTGATAGCTGGACGCATATCTTTACCTGCTGAAGGGCGAGCTGCTGGGTCAGTTACTTCACTTGAAGATAGACCAGTTAGGTCATCAGTTTGACGAGATACTGTTACGCCGTCGATCATATCTACGAACTGGATGCGACCTGCTACCTCAGTAATGATAGGTAGTGTGTGCGCTTCCCAGTTTGCAACTGTTTCGCCAGCTTGAACTGTATCACCATCGCCTTTGCTTAGTAGCGTACCGTAAGGCAGTTTGTGCTTCTCTTTAGTACGACCAAACTCATCAACGATAGTTAACTCTGTCGCACGAGAAGTGATAACGATCTTACCGTCATCAGCCAATACAGATTTAGCGTTGTGTAGCTTGATAGAACCGTTGTTCTTAACTTGAACACTGTTCTCTGCCGCTGCTGTCGATGCAGCACCACCGATGTGGAAGGTACGCATCGTTAGCTGTGTACCTGGCTCACCGATAGACTGAGCAGCAATAACACCCACTGCTTCACCTTGGTTCACTAGGTGACCACGTGCTAGGTCACGACCGTAACATTGTGCACAACAACCGAAGTCAGAATCACACGTTACTACAGAGCGCACTTTCATGCTGTCTACTGAGTTCTCTTCCATGATTTGACACCACTTCTCATCGATCAGGGTGTTACGTGGAATAAGAACGTCTTCAGTGCCAGGTTTTAGTACGTCTTCAGCAACAACACGACCAAGAGCAAGCTCAGAAAGTGCAACTTTAACATCACCACCCTCGATGTGAGGCATCATGTCGACACCTTCGTGAGTGCCACAGTCATGTTCAGTTACAACAACGTCTTGAGCAACGTCTACTAGACGACGAGTTAGGTAACCCGAGTTCGCTGTTTTCAGTGCCGTATCCGCAAGACCCTTACGAGCACCGTGCGTTGAGATAAAGTACTGAAGTACGTTTAGACCTTCTTTAAAGTTAGCTGTGATCGGCGTTTCGATGATTGAACCATCTGGACGCGCCATCAGACCACGCATACCCGCAAGCTGACGAATCTGTGCTGCAGAACCACGAGCGCCCGAGTCCGCCATCATATAGATGCTGTTGAATGACTCTTGCTGTTCCTCTTCACCGTCACGGTTAACTACCGTTTCAGAAGAAAGGTTTTCCATCATTGCTTTCGCAACACGGTCGTTGGTCGATGCCCAGATATCGATAACTTTGTTGTAGCGTTCGCCCGCAGTAACAAGACCTGATTGGTACTGTTCCTGGATTTCACGTACTTCTTCTTCCGCTTCTGCGATTTCAGTGTACTTAGCTGCTGGTACAACCATATCGTCGATACCAACAGATACACCAGAAAGTGCCGCGTATGCGAAACCTGTGTACATGATTTGGTCAGCGAAGATTACTGTGTCTTTCAGACCTAGTTTACGGTACGCCTCGTTAAGTAGGTTAGAGATTTGCTTCTTACCTAGCTTTTGGTTAACGATGCTGTACGGTAGACCAGCTGGCACGATTTGCCATAGCATTGCACGACCAACGGTGGTGTCTACCATCTTGGTTTCTGTAGTGCTGTTGCCGTCTTCGTCTACAACTGTTTCTGTAATACGTACTTTAACGCGTGCGTGAAGCTCAGCTTGTTTAGTGCGGTATGCTTTCTCAGCCTCTTCTGGGCCAGAAAGGTACATGCCTTCACCTTTCACGTTGATCTTTTCACGAGTCATGTAGTACAGACCCAATACAACGTCCTGAGAAGGTACGATGATCGGATCACCTGACGCTGGCGACAGAATGTTGTTTGTCGACATCATCAGAGTACGAGCTTCAAGCTGTGCCTCTAGAGTTAGAGGTACGTGAACCGCCATTTGGTCACCATCGAAGTCCGCGTTGTACGCTGCACAAACAAGTGGGTGTAGCTGAATCGCTTTACCTTCGATCAGTACTGGTTCGAACGCCTGGATACCTAGACGGTGAAGTGTCGGTGCACGGTTCAATAGTACTGGGTGTTCACGGATTACTTCGTCTAGGATATCCCAAACGACCGCTTCTTCACGCTCTACCATTTTCTTAGCAGCTTTGATTGTAGTCGCAAGACCACGAGTCTCTAGCTTGCTGTAGATAAATGGTTTGAATAGCTCAAGTGCCATCTTCTTAGGAAGACCACACTGGTGTAGACGAAGGTATGGACCTACTGTGATTACAGAACGGCCAGAGTAGTCTACACGTTTACCTAGAAGGTTCTGACGGAAACGACCTTGTTTACCCTTGATCATATCAGCAAGAGATTTCAGAGGACGCTTGTTAGAACCTGTGATCGCACGACCACGACGACCGTTATCTAGTAGCGCATCAACAGACTCTTGCAGCATACGTTTTTCGTTACGTACGATGATGTCCGGAGCAGCTAGCTCTAGAAGACGCTTCAAACGGTTGTTACGGTTGATCACACGACGGTATAGATCGTTAAGATCAGAAGTCGCAAAGCGACCGCCATCTAGAGGTACTAGAGGACGTAGATCTGGCGGAAGTACTGGAAGTACAGTTAGGATCATCCACTCAGGGTTGTTACCCGATGCGATGAACGCTTCTACCAGCTTAAGACGCTTAGTTACTTTCTTACGCTTAGTTTCAGAGTTTGTTGTCTCTAACTCTTCACGCATTTGTTCTGCTTCAGCGTGCATATCCATAGAACCTAGTAGGTCCTTGATAGCTTCCGCACCCATCTTAGCAGTGAACTCGTCGCCCCACTCTTCTAGACGATCTAGATACTCTTCTTCAGTAAGCATCTGACCTTTTTCTAGATCAGTCATACCAGGCTCTGTTACTACGTACATTTCGAAGTACAGAACGCGTTCGATATCACGTAGAGGGATATCCATTAGTAGACCGATACGAGACGGTAGCGATTTTAGGAACCAGATGTGAGCTACTGGTGAAGCCAGTTCAATGTGGCCCATACGGTCACGACGAACTTTAGTTTGTGTAACTTCTACACCACACTTCTCACAGATAACACCACGGTGCTTCAGGCGCTTGTACTTACCACAAAGACATTCGTAGTCTTTAACTGGACCAAAGATACGCGCACAGAACAGACCATCGCGTTCAGGTTTGAACGTACGATAGTTGATCGTTTCAGGTTTTTTAACTTCACCGAAAGACCATGAACGGATCATGTCTGGTGAAGATAGACCGATTTTGATTGCATCAAATTCTTCGGTCTTATGCTGTGCTTTTAGAAAGTTTAATAAGTCTTTCACAATCAGCTCCTGTAAGGAGTTAAAAGGAGCTCACTTGCTAAAGTGAGCACCTTCTTCCAAATAATCGCTTTGATTCTCTCGACTTTCATCAAGAGAGAAAAGGATTACTCTTCGTCTTCTAGCTCGATGTTGATACCTAGCGAGCGGATCTCTTTCAACAGTACGTTGAACGATTCTGGCATGCCAGGTTCCATGCTGTGGTTGCCGTCTACGATGTTCTTGTACATCTTAGTACGGCCGTTAACGTCATCCGACTTAACCGTTAGCATTTCTTGTAGCGTGTAAGCAGCACCGTATGCTTCTAGTGCCCATACTTCCATCTCACCGAAACGCTGACCACCGAACTGAGCTTTACCACCTAGTGGCTGCTGAGTTACTAGGCTGTACGAACCAGTTGAACGAGCGTGCATCTTGTCATCAACAAGGTGGTTCAGTTTCAGCATGTACATGTAACCAACAGTTACAGGACGCTCAAACGCATCACCTGTGCGACCATCAAACAGTGTTAACTGACCTGATGTTGGTAGATCTGCTAGCTCAAGAAGTGCTTTGATTGACTCTTCTGGAGCGCCATCAAATACAGGAGTCGCGATTGGTAGACCGCCACGCAAGTTCTTGATCAGAGTACGTACTTCATCATCAGATAGAGAAGCAATGTCTACTTTCTGGCGAGTGTCGCCTAGATCGTAAACTTTTTGTAGGAACTCGCGGAATTTCGCTAGTTCTTGCTGCTCTTTAACCATCTGGTTGATCTTGTCACCGATACCTTTCGCTGCCAGACCTAAGTGTACTTCTAGGATCTGACCGATGTTCATACGCGAAGGTACACCCAGTGGGTTAAGTACGATGTCTACAGGCTGACCTTTCTCATCGTATGGCATGTCTTCAACAGGGTTGATCTTAGAGATTACACCCTTGTTACCGTGACGACCCGCCATCTTATCACCAGGCTGAATGCGACGTTTAACCGCTAGGTAAACCTTAACGATCTTCAGTACACCAGGTGCTAAATCATCACCTTGAGTGATCTTACGACGCTTAGTTTCGAACTTCTTATCGAAGTCGGCTTTTAGCTCATCCCACTGCTCAGCAAGTTGCTCAAGCTGAGTTTGTAGTGCGTCATCTTCTAGCGTTAGTTCTAGCCACTTCTTACGATCAGTTGTGTCTAGTTTCGCTTCAGAGTAACCGCCTTCAATCAATACAGCTTTAACACGGTTTAGAAGGCCGCCCTCAAGAATCTGGAATTCTTCAGTTAGGTCTTTCTTCGCTTCTTTAAGCTGCATCTGTTCGATTTCAAGCGCACGCTTGTCTTTCTCTACGCCATCGCGAGTAAAGACTTGAACGTCGATGATCGTACCTGATACAGAGTTAGGTACACGTAGTGAAGTATCTTTAACGTCAGATGCTTTTTCACCGAAGATTGCACGTAGTAGCTTCTCTTCAGGCGTTAGCTGAGTTTCACCTTTAGGTGTAACTTTACCAACTAGGATGTCGCCACCCTTAACTTCAGCACCGATGTAAACGATACCTGACTCGTCTAGTTTAGACAGAGCAGACTCACCTACGTTTGGAATATCCGCTGTGATCTCTTCAGAACCAAGCTTAGTATCACGCGCCACACAAGTCAGTTCTTGGATGTGGATAGTCGTGAAACGGTCTTCTTGAACTACGCGCTCAGATACTAAGATCGAGTCTTCGAAGTTGTAACCGTTCCAAGGCATGAACGCGATACGCATGTTTTGACCAAGCGCTAGTTCACCAAGGTCTGTTGAAGGACCATCAGCAAGAACGTCACCGCGTGATACAGGCTCACCTGGCATCACACATGGGCGCTGGTTAATACATGTGTTCTGGTTAGAACGTGTGTATTTAGTCAGGTTGTAGATGTCGATACCAGCTTCACCTGGTACTAGCTCTTCTTCGTTAACTTTAACAACGATACGAGAAGCATCTACTGACTGGATTACACCACCACGTTTAGCAACTGCAGTTACACCTGAGTCAACGGCTACGTTACGTTCAATACCAGTACCAACAAGCGGTTTGTCAGCTTTCAGTGTTGGAACTGCCTGACGTTGCATGTTCGCACCCATCAATGCACGGTTCGCATCATCGTGTTCTAGGAACGGGATAAGCGATGCAGCGATAGATACAACCTGGTTTGTCGCAACGTCCATGTACTGAGCGTGCTCACGAGGGTGTAGACCAGATTCACCTTTCTGACGAGCTGTGATCAGCTCATCTGCAAAAGTACCATCTTCGTTTAGCTTAGCGTTCGCCTGTGCGATAACGAATTGGCCTTCTTCGATTGCAGATAGGTAATCTACTTCGTCTGTTACTACGCCATCTACAACGCGACGGTATGGTGTCTCTAGGAAACCGTACTCGTTACAACGCGCAAACGCAGATAGAGAGTTGATCAGACCGATGTTTGGACCTTCAGGCGTTTCGATAGGACATAGACGACCGTAGTGAGTTACGTGTACGTCACGTACTTCGAAGCCAGCACGTTCACGAGTTAGACCGCCAGGACCCAATGCAGAAATACGACGCTTGTGCGTTACTTCTGATAGCGGGTTGTTTTGGTCCATGAACTGTGAAAGCTGTGAAGAGCCAAAGAATTCTTTAACTGCCGCAGAAATTGGCTTCGCGTTGATCAAGTCTTGAGGCATGATTGCGTCAAGATCGCCTAGGCTTAGACGCTCTTTAACTGCACGCTCAACACGTACTAGACCTACACGGAACTGGTTCTCAGCCATTTCGCCTACAGAACGGATACGACGGTTGCCTAGGTGGTCGATATCGTCCACTTCGCCCTTACCGTTACGGATCGCGATCAGCTTCTTCATCACTTCGATGATATCAGTTTCATCAAGTGTGCCTTGCTCTTGAGCATCTTCACGGCCGATAGAGCTGTTGAACTTCATACGACCAACAGTCGATAGATCGTAACGCTCTTCAGAGAAGAATAGGCTTTCGAATAGAGCTTCTGCAGCTTCTTTTGTTGGCGGCTCACCAGGGCGCATCATGCGGTAGATTTCTACCAATGCAGAAATACGATCAACCGTGCTGTCGATACGTAGTGTTTCTGACATGAATGGACCATGGTCTAGATCGTTCGTGAATAGAACTTCTAGCGCTTTGTGGCCAGCCTGAGATAGGTTCGCTAGTGCTTCCAGGCTGATTTCCTGGTTAGCGTTAACAATGATCTCGCCTGTTGCTTCATTGATATAATCTTTTGATGCAACTTTACCTACGATGTACTCAACTGGTACTTCGATGTGATCAACACCATCTTTTTCTAGTTGGCGGATATGACGAGCTGTTACGCGACGACCTTGCTCAACGTAAACTTTACCATTTGCTTCGATGTCGAATGACGCAGTTTCACCACGTAGACGATCCGGAACCAACTCCATCAATAGAGTTTGGTCTTTCACTTCGAAGTTCACTTTCTCGAAGAAGATATCTAGGATTTCTTCTGTCGACTTACCTAGTGCTCGAAGGATGATCGATGCTGGTAGCTTACGACGGCGGTCGATACGAACGTATAAGTTATCCTTAGGATCAAACTCGAAATCAAGCCATGAACCACGGTAAGGAATAACACGTGCGTTGTATAAAACTTTACCTGAAGAGTGGGTCTTACCCTTATCGCTGTCGAAGAACACGCCTGGGCTTCGGTGCAGCTGGGATACGATAACCCTCTCGGTACCGTTGATTACGAAGGTACCATTGTCTGTCATGAGTGGAATTTCACCCATGTAGACTTCTTGTTCTTTAATGTCTTTTACAGTACCTGCTGGCGCGTCTTTATCAAAGATAACTAGGCGTAGTTTTACACGTAGTGGCTTTGAGTAAGTTACACCGCGGATTTGACATTCTTTAACGTCAAAAACTGGCTCACCAAGACGGTAGCTAACGTATTGCAGCTCAGAATTGCCGTTGTAGCTCTGAATCGGGAATACAGAACGGAAAGCGGCTTCAAGACCGTATTGACCTTCAGGATCCTGTTCGATAAATTTGTCGAACGAATCGAGCTGGATCGATAGCAGGTATGGAATGTCCAAAACTTGTGGACGAGTACCAAAGTCCTTACGGATGCGCTTTTTCTCGGTATAAGAGTAAACCATGGGGTTCCTCAGCTCGCTGATAAGTGACCCAAACTGTCCGCCCGCTCCTAGTTACTTAAGGGGGGTAAGGGACAGTGACTAATATAGCTGTTTACTGTAGTGACATTTCATTTCGTAAGAATGAAATGTTTTTTGCATGGATATCAGGCGCTTAAACAGCGGGAAAATTCGCCTATACCCTACAGCGCAAAAAGGCCGGTGGTTAAAAAACCACCAGCCAATTAGCCGTTAGGCTAAGAAACTATGCAATAATTACTTAACAGCAACAGTTGCACCAGCTTCTTCTAGCTGAGCTTTAAGAGCTTCAGCTTCTGCTTTCTCAACACCTTCTTTAAGAGGTGCTGGAGCGCCGTCTACTAGAGCTTTAGCTTCTTTAAGACCTAGGCCAGTTGCGCCACGTACTGCTTTGATTACAGCAACTTTGTTACCGCCAGCAGCTTCTAGGATTACGTCGAATTCAGTTTGCTCAGCAGCAGCTTCGCCTGCAGCAGCGCCGCCAGCTACAACAGCAGCAGCAGCAGAAACACCGAATTTCTCTTCCATTGCTTCGATTAGTTCAACAACTTGCATTACAGACATTTCTGCAACTGCGTCTAGGATTTGCTCGTTAGTAATAGACATAACAATTCTCTTTTAAGTCAACAATAAGTTTATTAAGCAACCAGTAAAAAGCAAGGCTTATGCCGCTGCTTCTTGTTTTTGATCGCGGATAGCTGCGATAGTACGCGCCAGCTTGCCAGCCGAAGCTTCTTTCATGCACATCATTAGGCGTGCGATTGCTTCGTCGTAAGTTGGTAGTGTTGCTAGTACTTCAGCGTCAGTTAAAGCGCCTTCAAATGCAGCAGCTTTGATCTCGAAATCTTTGTTCTCTTTAGCGAAGTCTTTGAAAAGACGCGCTGCAGCACCTGGGTGCTCATTAGAGAATGCGATTAGAGTAGGACCAGTGAAAGTGTCAGTTAGACACTCGTACTCAGTACCTTCAACCGCACGACGAGCAAGAGTGTTACGAACAACTCTCATGTAAACGCCAGCTTCACGAGCTTGTTTACGTAGAGAAGTCATCGCGCCAACTTGAACGCCACGAGAATCAGCTACAACTGCAGAAAGTGCACCACTGGCAGCTTCGTTGACTTCAGCAACAATTGCTTTTTTGTCTTGAAGGTTTAAAGCCATCTTGGATTTACTCCTGGTTGTCGTTACACCACTCACTATCATCACGACAGTGAGAGCTATTGAGGTGCTTCCCCAGAAGAAAGTTAACTATATTACATAGAGCTTTCTGTCAGTTCGGGCACCATCTACGTAGGATAATTAAGTTTGCTTTTACACAAACACCTACGGTCTTGGACGGAGACTGGGTCTTAATTCATTTCGAACTAGGAGACAGTTCAAAGAACCAAAGTTCAGCCCCAACCACAAATATTAGGCGCAAAATTATACACTAATTTTGCGCCTAAGCAAATAAATTATGCTTGAGTGTTCAGGCTAGCCTGATCAACAGCAACACCAGCACCCATAGTAGTAGAGATGCTTACTTTCTTCAGGAAAGTACCTTTCGCTGAAGATGGCTTAGCTTTCTTCAGAGCAACTAGAAGTGCTTCTAGGTTCTCTTTGATCTGCTCAGCAGAGAAGTTTGCTTTACCGATAGTAGTGTGGATGATGCCGTTTTTGTCGTTACGGTAACGAACCTGACCAGCTTTAGCGTTTTTAACTGCTTCAGCAACGTTAGGAGTTACAGTACCAACTTTAGGGTTTGGCATAAGACCGCGAGGACCTAGGATAGTACCTAGTTGACCTACAACGCGCATTGCATCTGGAGAAGCAACAACTACGTCAAAGTTCATTTCGCCTTTCTTAACTTGCTCAGCAAGATCTTCCATACCTACGATGTCTGCGCCAGCTTCTTTAGCTGCTTCAGCGTTAGCACCTTGAGTGAACACTGCAACGCGGATTTCGCGGCCAGTACCGTGAGGTAGTACAGTTGCACCACGTACGTTCTGGTCAGATTTACGAGCATCAATGCCTAGGTTAACAGCAACGTCTACAGACTCAACGAATTTAGCAGTCGCTAGTTCTTGAAGAAGAGCAACAGCTTCGTTGATTTCGTATTCTTTAGTTACGTCAACTTTTTCGCGGATTACGCGCATGCGCTTAGTTAGTTTTGCCATCTTATTAACCCTCTACCACTAGGCCCATTGAACGAGCAGTACCAGCGATAGAACGCTTCATCGCTTCGATGTCAGCACCAGTCATATCAGCAGCTTTAGTTTCTGCGATTTCTTGGATTTGAGCGTCAGTTACAGTACCAACTTTTTCAGTGTTTGGACGACCTGAACCAGACTTAACGCCAGCAGCTTTCTTAAGAAGAACAGCAGCAGGTGGAGTCTTAGTTACGAACGTGAAAGAACGGTCGCTGTATACTGTGATAACTACTGGAGTTGGTAGACCTTTCTCAATAGATTCTGTTTTTGCGTTGAACGCTTTACAGAATTCCATGATGTTCACACCGTGTTGACCTAGTGCAGGACCTACTGGTGGACTAGGGTTAGCCATACCAGCAGCAACTTGTAGCTTGATGTAAGCTTCAACTTTCTTAGCCATGATAATTCCTAAGTTTGGGTACAAACGCTAATCGCGGATCAGCTCCCCGTTTGTGTAAGAAACTTTTTACTTCACTTGAAGTAAAAAGGCGCGAAATTATAGTCATAATCCGCGCCTTATACAACCCTAAAAAGGTGATTTTTTATACTCTTTAACGAAGAGTCTTAGTCCAGCTTTTCAACCTGACCAAATTCAAGCTCAACTGGTGTCGCACGACCAAAGATCGATACAGACACTTTCAGGCGGCTCTTCTCGTAATCCACTTCTTCAACAGTACCGTTGAAGTCAGCAAATGGACCTTCGTTAACACGTACCACTTCACCCGCTTCGTACATTGTACGCGGACGAGGCGCTTCACTCGCTTTCTCAAGACGATTAAGAATCGCGTCAGCCTCTTTATCCGTGATAGGTGCCGGACGGTCTGAGGTACCACCAATGAAGCCCATGACACGCGGCACACTGCGTACTAGGTGCCATGATTCATCGTTCATAATCATCTGAACAAGGACGTAACCTGGGAAGAACTTACGCTCAGATTTGCGACGCTGACCCGCGCGCATTTCCACTACTTCTTCAGTAGGAACCAGTACTTCACCGAATAGCTCTTCCATGCCGTGCATTTTGATATGCTCGCGCAGAGATTGAGCTACACGACCTTCAAATCCAGAGAAGGCTTGAACCACATACCAGCGTTTTTTTGGAGCTTCACTCATGAATAAAAACCCTCTATACCCCAGTTGCTAGAGCTACTAGACGAACCATAATTCCGTCAATACCCCATAGCACTAGAGCCATTACAATACTTACAGCTAAAACGATCAGTGTTGTTTGCATGGTTTCTTGGCGAGTAGGCCAAACAACTTTACGTACTTCCATACGAGATTCTTTTGCAAAACTGATCGCTGCTTTACCTTTAGTCGTTGTTGCTGCAACGCCTAAGGCAGCTGCAATAAGAACAACAACGCCTGCAGCACGAACCACTACAGACATTTCACCATACAGGTAATTACCCACAACAGCGGCAGCTGCCAATACGAAAGCGGCTACCCACTTAAACGTATCTGCTGCGTTTGAGCTATCAGGAGTTTCAGCATTATTTGCTTTCATAAAACCAACCTGTTACAAGTCTTAATATAGACGACAACAACCCCGCTGTTGCAGGGCAAACTCCATATCGCTGAAAAAATCAGCGTACTCTTCTTAAGATTAAGCCTCTTTGCTTAATCTTGCTCTGCGCCCAACCCACTTCTGAACAAGAAAACAGCAAAAATAATGTTGAGTGCAGAAAAAGGGCATCAAATGATGCCCTTTTTGCTACTGGTTCGTCAAATCTAATTCAAGATTTTCCGAAAGCATCGCTAATTCGCTATGAATTAGTCGAAGATCTTAGCAACAACACCAGCACCTACTGTACGGCCACCTTCACGGATCGCGAAACGTAGACCTTCGTCCATTGCGATTGGTGCGATTAGCTCTACAGTCATCTGTACGTTGTCGCCTGGCATTACCATTTCTACGCCGTCTGGTAGCTGGATGTCACCAGTTACGTCAGTTGTACGGAAGTAGAACTGTGGACGGTAGCCTTTGAAGA
>NZ_JPIL01000021.1:0-75016 GCF_000742455.1 Vibrio sp. OY15
CGTTCAAATTTTTCTTTAGACACGATCGTGTTCCTTCCTAGTTATGATTCGTCGTGATCATTATTGATCGACGACGCGCCAGAAATTGTTATTTTATGCGCCAACGCCCGTTAGCGCAATATTTGGACGCCCTGATCTCGCAAAAAGTCGTAAACTTTTTGCAGTTCAATCGTCAATTAGTAACCACGCTCTGCAATAATTTTATCTGCGAAGTTTTTCGGCACTTCAGCGTACTCGTGAAACTCCATAGAGTAAGACGCACGGCCTTGAGTTGCAGAACGTAGATCAGTTGCGTAACCGAACATTTCGGATAGTGGTACTTGAGCACGGATGATCTTAAGACCAGCCACACCTTCGTCCATGCCTTCAATGATACCGCGACGACGGTTTAGGTCACCAACAACGTCACCCATCCAGTCTTCCGGAGTGGTTACTTCGACATTCATCATAGGTTCTAGAATCACAGGTTGTGCTTCTAGTGCACCTTTCTTGAATGCCATCGAGCCAGCGATCTTAAACGCCATCTCGCTTGAGTCTACATCGTGGTAAGAACCATCAAATAGTGTAGCTTTAATATCTAGTACAGGGTAACCCGCTAGAACACCACTATTCATTTGCTCTTCGATACCTTTCGATACCGAACTGATGTATTCCTTAGGAATCACACCGCCCACGATTTCGTCTACGAATACGAAACCTTCACCAGGCTCAGAAGGCTCGAGTTTGACCCAAACATGACCGTATTGACCACGACCACCTGATTGACGAACAAACTTACCTTCAACTTCCGCTTTACCACGAATGGTTTCACGGTAAGCAACCTGAGGTTTACCAACGTTACAATCAACGCTGAATTCACGCTTCATACGATCAACGATAATGTCTAGGTGAAGTTCACCCATACCTGAGATCAGAGTCTGACCTGATTCGTCGTCCGTTTCCACGCGGAATGATGGATCTTCCGCTGCTAGTTTACCTAGCGCGATAGCCATTTTCTCTTGGTCTGCCTTAGAACGAGGCTCTACAGCAATCTGAATAACTGGTTCAGGGAACTCCATGCGTTCTAGAATCACTTTGTGGTTCTGATCACACAGTGTGTCACCTGTTGTTACGTCTTTCAGACCGATAGCAGCTGCAATATCACCAGCGCGAACTTCTTTCACTTCTTCACGCTTATTCGCATGCATCTGAACGATACGACCGAAACGCTCTTTCTTCTCTTTTACTGAGTTGTAAACAGCGTCACCCGAGTTTACAACACCGGAGTAAACACGCATGAAAGTTAACGTGCCCACGAATGGGTCAGTCGCAATCTTAAACGCTAGCGCAGAGAAAGGTTCGTTGTCGTCAGCATGACGCTCAACTTCATTTTCTCTTTCGTCGACACCTTTAATTGCAGGTACGTCAACTGGCGATGGCAAGAACTCAACTACTGCATCCAGTACCGCTTGAACACCTTTGTTCTTAAACGCACTACCACAAGTAGCCAGTACGATTTCGTTATTTAGTGTGCGAGTACGTAAAGCTTGTTTGAGCTCAGCTTCAGTCAATTCACCTTCTTCAAGGTACTTGTCCATCAGCTCTTCGCTAGCTTCAGCAGCGGATTCAACCATGTGGTTGCGCCACTCTTCAGCAAGTTCAATCATGTCAGCTGGGATGTCTTCGTAAGTAAACGAAGTGCCTTGATCGGCATCATTCCAGTTGATCATTTTCATCTTGATAAGGTCGATGACACCTCTGAACTCATCTTCCGCACCAACGTTCAGCTGGATTGGAACAGGAGTCGCACCAAGACGATTCTTAATTTGGTTCACAACGCGTAGGAAGTCTGCGCCCGCACGGTCCATCTTGTTTACAAATACCAAACGTGGAACGTGGTATTTGTCTGCTTGACGCCATACAGTTTCAGACTGAGGTTCAACACCAGATGAGCCACAGAACACAACCACAGCACCATCAAGTACACGAAGAGAACGCTCTACTTCGATAGTAAAGTCAACGTGTCCAGGGGTATCAATGATGTTTACGCGATGCTCAGGGAACTGTGCTTCCATACCACGCCAGAATGTAGTAGTCGCAGCGGATGTGATAGTGATACCACGCTCCTGCTCCTGCTCCATCCAGTCCATGGTTGCTGCACCATCGTGAACTTCGCCGATTTTGTGAGAAAGGCCAGTGTAGAACAGAATACGCTCAGTTGTGGTTGTTTTTCCTGCATCTACGTGAGCACAGATACCGATATTACGGTATAGCTCAATAGGAGTTTTACGAGCCACGATTGTATCCTCTTACTAAGGTGTACCTTAGAGTATAGAAAAGTGCTGCGAGAGAACCTCGCAGCACAGAAGGTATTACCAACGGTAATGAGCGAACGCTTTGTTTGCGTCAGCCATGCGGTGAACGTCTTCACGTTTCTTAACCGCAGTACCTTTGTTCTCAGACGCGTCTAGCATTTCAGCAGCTAGGCGTTGAGCCATAGATTTTTCACCACGCTTGCGCGCAGCTTCAACCAACCAACGCATAGCAAGTGCGTTACGGCGAACCGGACGTACTTCTACAGGTACTTGGTAAGTTGAACCACCAACACGGCGAGATTTAACCTCTACCGCTGGGCGAACGTTTTCAAGAGCTTCTTCAAAAATAGCTAAGTGGTCTTTACCAGACTTTTCAGCCATAGCATCTAGTGCAGTGTAAACGATTTTCTCTGCAGTAGATTTTTTACCGTCAACCATTAGGATGTTAACGAATTTTGCCAGCAATTCAGATTTGAATTTTGGATCTGGAAGGATCTTACGCTGACCAATGACGCGACGACGTGGCATGGATTTATCTCCGTTGTCTTCTTCAGGTTTTATCCAAAACTTTTCAGTTTTTTCAAAAAATTAAAAATAATTTAGTGTTTGGCCTTACTTAACGGAATCCATTAAGACTTAGGACGCTTCACACCGTACTTAGAACGACCTTGTTTACGGTCATTTACGCCAGCACAGTCTAGTGCGCCGCGAACAGTGTGGTAACGCACACCTGGAAGGTCTTTAACACGACCACCACGGATTAGAACAACTGAGTGCTCTTGAAGGTTGTGACCTTCACCGCCGATGTACGATGTAACTTCGAAGCCGTTTGTCAGACGTACACGACAAACTTTACGAAGTGCTGAGTTAGGTTTTTTAGGTGTAGTAGTGTAAACACGAGTACATACACCACGTTTTTGTGGGCACGCTTCTAGTGCAGGCACGTTGCTTTTAACAACTTGCTTTGCACGTGGCTTACGTACCAACTGGTTAATAGTTGCCATTAACTAGCTCCTGATTTACTTGAAAGTAAGCTTTGTGAAAAATCTATCCCCAACTGCCAATGCAGTTAGGGACGCAAAATTCTATGCAGCAGTGAGAGGTGTGTCAAGAAATATACGGATCTTTTTTGTTCAATTAGAACAATTCATCCGTAAAGCTTTGTCGACAGCAAATCTTGTTCAATCCCAAGTTAGGGATTTATCCTGTTTTGCTGTTAGCTCAACGAAGCCTGAGTAATTCACAATCGTCAGCAACGGACTGATACGATTTGCAATACCGCGAGCTTGAGTATCGCTCTCTAACACAAATACGCTGCGGTTGTTTAGGTGGGAAAATGCTTTATGTTGCGAGTTAGCAGCGTACACTGCATCTTCTATAAGTAAGATGTCATCCTGTTCACTGCATAAAGGCATAGCGTCTTCTAGAGCAGAGACTGTTTTTATGATGTGTAACATAACTTCCTCAAAAAGACAGTAGCTTGCCAGCGTGTTGTAACTTATCTTTGAGCTGTTCTGAGCTTAACGCTTGGGCTTCAATGACTAAATCCGCTTGCGCCAAACCTCGCTGGGTTAACGACTCTGAACACACAAAGACTTGTTCGATGTCGTATAAATCGAAAAGCTTTAACATCGGCGCGTAATCTTTACTCAAAATATTGTTGGGGTCTTGTCCGAGTAGAAGCTGGTATACCCCGTCCCCCATGAAAATGACGCTGATATCTTCACAGTAAGCCGACGCGGCTAACAGTGCATCCACACCTTCACGACCAGCTGCACTGCCATGTGGCGCACTACGAAATAGATAAGTTAACTGACTCAAAACTGTACCACTCTGTCTTGGGTTAACATCGCTTCAGCTAGGCTACCTAAGCCTGCTTGTTCAAAACCATCGGCTAGATTGTTCTGAACCAAACCATGTTGATTCGCTTCTTCTTCACTTACAATCCCGCGACGCAAAGCGGCCGCGACACAAGTTTCTAGGCGAACACCATGCTCTTTAGCCAAAGACTGCCACGCCTTATTGAGATCAAATTCATCGTTAGCTGGCACACTCAAAGCAGTACCATTAGTCACACCATCTTGATAAAAGAAGACGCTCACTAGCTGATGGCCTTGCTCTATCACCGCTTTGGCGAACTGATAAGCACTGCGCGCTGACTGTCTGCCATAAACGGGACCATTCACCACTAACGTGTAAGTCAGTTTACTCACCTTTCATCATCCTCGGTTTTACGTTGACGAATGTACAAGTAAACGGTGTGTTTTGAAATATTAAGGCGATCCGCAACACGGTTGATGGCATCTTTAATATCGAAGATACCTTTGTCGTACAACTCCATCACGATCTGGCGATTTTTGGTGTTGTTAGACACGGATTTATCCGCATTGATCTCTTCGATGGTGCGTTCAACAGTTTGGTCCACCAGCTCTTCTACGTCACTAGCAAAGTTGACCGAGGAAGCCGCTTCTTTCGCTTCTTGCGTCGGCATGAAAGACTGAAGAACTTGCGAGAAAGGCGCATCCAAGTTGACGTTGATACACAACAAACCAATCACGCGATTTTCGCCATTACGAATGGCGACAGTAATCGACTTCATCAACACGCCACCTTTTGCACGGGTAAAGTACGAACGTGAGAAGTTGCGCTCCGAGCCTTCGATGTCTTTTAGCATCTTAAGCGCTAAATCAGTGATTGGTGAGCCGACTTGGCGCCCCGTATTTTCACCGTTAGCGATTTTAATTGCAGAGGTGTTTAAGTCTTCTAGAGAGTGAAGAACGATTTCACAAAATGGACCTATCAGGCTGGCGATACCATCAACCACCGCCTCATAAGATCTTAAAATGATTTTGTCGTGCTCGGTAAACGGCATCACGTTAACGGATTCCATTTCGAGCAACATCTCCGCGTTTATTGTTTCTGTAGTTGTCATAAGCCTTCGAGCGAAAAATCAACAAATTGGTGTAAGTTTATCAGAAAATTTGAAAAGCAACCTAGCAAACTCACCAACTAGTGACCTAGAACAAAAAAGGCCCGTTAAACGGACCTTTTTCAATAACTTATCGCAGCTTATTGTTATTGCTCTGCGTTGTCGTTCTCAACTTTTAGCAGCTCAACTTCAAATACTAGCGTTGAGTTAGCAGGAATGCTTGGTGTGTCTTGGTCACCGTATGCTAGCTCTGGCGGGATAACGAATTTGAATTTAGAACCCACAGGCATTAGCTGAACACCCTCTGTCCAACCTGGGATTACACGGTTAAGTGGGAACGTTGCAGGTTCACCACGATCGTATGAGCTGTCGAACTGAGTACCGTCGATCAGAGTACCTTTGTAGTGTACTTGAACCGTATCAGTGTCTTTTGGCTTCTCACCTTCAGCTGGTGTCATTACTTGGTATAGAAGACCTGTATCTGTCTTCACTACGCCTTCTTGCTTCTCAAACTCAGTACGGAAATCATCGCCAGCTTTTTTCGCTTCAGCTGCTTTCTCAGCCGCTTGTGCTTGCATCTTTTCTGCAACACGCTTGTCTAGAGATTCTAGTGCTGCACGTGTTTCTTCTTCATTCAATTCAGCATTGCCTTTGAAGACGTCTTCGATACCTTTTAGTACCAAATCTTTGTTAAGATTAATGCCTATTTCGCTTGGCTTGTCGATGCTTGTGCTTAGGTAGTTAGCAAATGAAACACCGATTGCGTATGCCGCTTTGTCGTCGTCGGTTTTAAAGTGAACCGCTTTGCCGGTTTCTGCTTGAACTTGTTCTGCTTGAGGTGCGGTTTCTGTTTTAGTTTCTTCTTTCTGACAACCTACCGCTAGCATAACTGTTGCAGCAAGTAGCGACACTTTTAAAACTGATTTCATTAAATTCTCCCAATAATGGCTCTGCCATTGGTTGTTGTGCACAAATCTTCTATGAGACTAGTGAAGACAATCGTTATACCAATATACTAGCTATATGTCTTAAGACACAAACCGGATTATTAGATGTGATGCAAAGAATTTTTCATTTATTCCTATATTTAATTGTCATCACCACGTTAAATGGTTGCTTTTTCGCCGAGCGTGAAGTGCAGCGTTGGCCGATAGAACCTCAAGGTGCGACGAGCTTCGCACTTAGCAGAGATGGACGGTTTGCTCTGCTCTATTCTCAACAACGTCATTTGATGTTGTGGGACCTAGAGCAAAATGAACAACTAGCCAATCTGGGTGAACTCGATGCCGATGCCAATGTGGTTTCCCATATCCGCATATCTGACAATGGTCGCTACGCAATTACAGCAAGCCAAATGAACTTCGCAGTTTGGGACCTAGGCTGGACGCAATCCGAAGGCCTTTGGTCTATCTCTGATGCGCTCATTCGCGACGTTGATATCACCAGTAATGGTGAACAAGTTCTGCTTGGGTTATCCAACGGTAAAGCAATTTATGTCAACTTAGTCACCGGGCGTCGCATGGAGTTCCTTGCGCATCGTGAAAAAGTCAATTCCGTGGCCATTTCTCCTAATGGGCGCTTCGCCCTAACCGGAGGTAATGACTATAAAGCGTATCTGTGGGATACCGAAACCGGACAAGTACTACGAACCTTCGAACATGAACAACGAATTGTTCGCGTGGCCCTGCAAAGAGATGGAAAATTAGCAATGACATCTGATGGCGGAAACCAAGCGATTGTTTGGAATTTAAAAACTGGACAAGAAGTCACACAGTTGAGCAGTTGGTCGCGCCAATTAATTTTCTCTACCGCACGATTTTCTGACGACGGGACTCAACTAGTCACAGGAAGCCCTTCTGGCCGTGTGTCGATATGGGATACTCAAACCGGAAAACGAATGAGTGGATTTGAAGTGGAGCCCAAAAAAGACACTCGCCCTCCCCGTGCGGTCGTGTATGATGCAGCCTTTGATTCAAAACAACGCGTAATTACTGCTACTTCAGCAGGTATTGCCCAAGCTTGGCAGTTAGAGAACGGATCATGACAGAAAAAATCATTCAGCAATTGGAAGCACGCATTAATGACTTAGAATGTCAGCTTGCGTTCCAAGAACAGACTATTGAAGATCTGAACGGCGCTTTATCGCAGCAACAACTGCAAATTACCAAGATGCTCGATCAGATGAAATATGTGGTAGGTAAAGTAAAAAATATGGACTCGTCGAATTTAGCCGATCCGTCAGAAGAAACCCCACCACCGCATTATTAAAATGCAGGCTCAAACAGCATAAAGCCCAGAACATGTTCTGGGCTTTGTTGTATTAATGTACTCAAGAGGAAGCTATTCGTCGGCGTAGATTTTAACGCTCAGCTCGCCTTGCGTATTAATGCCTGCTCGGTACATGCCAGAACTGTTCATCGCAAAGTGCATCTCACCTTTAGCATCAATGGCAATCAAACCGCCCTCTCCGCCCATCTGTTTGAGATCACCCTGGATAATGTGTTCACAAGCCGTATGAATATCTTCTTGTAAGTAACGCATACGTGCTGCAACGTCTTCCGCAACACGTTTACGAATAAAGAACTCGCCGACACCCGTAGTGGAAACTGCCACGACGCCATTTTCGGCCACCGTACCACAACCAATAAGAGCCGAATCTCCGACTCGGTTGTATTTCTTATTCGTCACGCCACCCGTACTGGTGGCAGCGGCTAAGTTGCCTTGTTGATCTAACGCTACCGCACCAACCGTACCGTGCTTACGGTCATCTGGGTAACGAGATTCCGACAAAGCAAACAGTCCTTTCTCACGCATAGACAGCAACTGCTCATAACGGCGATCAGTAAAGAAGTAATCTTGCTCGGTATACTCATGGCCTTGCTCAAAAGCAAACTTCTCTGCGCCCTCACCCACCAACAGCACATGATTGCTGTTTCGCATCACGTCACGAGCGAGTTCAATTGGGTTTCTGATATGACGAACCCCAGCGACCGCGCCTGCTGCAAGGTTTCGCCCATCCATCACAGAAGCGTCCATTTCAACCATTTCGTTGTTGGTCAGCACTGAGCCTTTACCCGCATTAAAGTTAGGAGAGTCTTCCAATACTTTCACTGCCGCTACGACGGCATCTAAGGCTTCACCGCCCGTGTCTAGAATTTGATGTCCCGCTTTTACCGCAGCTTCTAAATCCGCCAAGATGGATTGTTGCAGCTCATCGCTCATCTGTTCACGCAAGATGGTGCCCGCACCACCATGAATGGCAATCGAGAAAGGTTTCGTCATCGCTTTGTCCAACTGTTATTCCTTGTATGGTTGGCACTACACCTTAGATAAACAAAAAGCGCAAGTTGAAAACTCAACTTGCGCTTTTCAAAGCTTTGCTAGATTAGATTATCTAGTGAAGGAGCTTATGATTAGTGAGAACCACAGCTACCGCCGCCACAGCAGCCGCCTTCTTCTTCGTGATCGTGGTCATGATCGTGACCACCACAACAGCCACCACCTTGATGGATGTGACCGTGTTCGATCTCTTCTGCTGTTGCTTCACGTGTAGACATAACTTCTACTTCGAAAGTTAGTGTTTGACCAGCTAACATATGGTTACCGTCAACAACCACTTCGTTGCCGTCAACTTCTGTTACTTCAACAGGGATTGGACCTTGGTCAGTGTCAGCTAGGAAGCGCATGCCCACTTCGATTTGCTCAACGCCTTGGAACACGTCCGCAGGAACGCGCTGTACTAGCGCATCGTTGTGCTCACCGTAAGCTTCTTCAGGAGCTACCGTTACTGAGAACTTGTCGCCAGCCACTTTACCTTCAAGTTCTTTTTCAAGACCTGTGATTAGGTTGTTGTGACCATGAAGGTAATCTAGAGGTGCTTCTGCTGTTGATTGATCAACAACGACACCGTCTTCCATCATTACTTTGTATGCAAGGCTTGCAACAACGTTCTTTTCAATTTTCATACTAACTCCAGGGAGATTAATTGACTTAACCTGAATGGGGTTAAGTACTGAGATATCTGGGTGTATTATGGGGATCAATTATCGAAGTTCAATTACTCCGGCTTAAAAATTCCGATCATTTCCTGATCTGAGTGTTTATTTTTCTCTACAGATTGTGGTTTACGCTGCTCTGTAAACTCACACTCGACACACTCAACTAATTCGATGTTATTTTCAATCCACCAGCGCAGGGTATCTTGCTGGCTGCAATTTGGGCAGCTAGCGCCGGCAATAAAACGTTTCTTGATTTTCACGCTATTTCCTTAGCTTGAGTCTTGGCTCAAGTACTACTTCCAATGATTAGGTGACTGATGGTCGCTCTCCATTTCACGACCAAATATTTCTTCTAGCTCTTTGCGGGCCTCTTTCGCTCTTTGAGCTAATTTCTTATCTTCATTGTGTTGAGGCAATAAGTCCTTAAGCATAGCATTATCTAACTTGCGAAAATGTGCTTCTGCCCGCTTTGCTTGATAAGGATGCATACCCAGTTCTACGAGCGCTTGGCGACCGAGATCTAGCGCCCCTAAAAATGTTTCACGAGAGTAATTCTCTACACCATGACTCATTAACTGGTAAGCCTCGACACGGCTTCTTGCTCGGGCTAACAACTTAAGTTTCGGGAAGTGCACGCGACAAATGTCCACGATGGCCATCACCTCATCAGGTGAATCAGTACAAATAATCAATGCTTCCGCTTTATCAGCGCCAGCAGCCCTCAATAGGTCAATTTGTGTAGCATCGCCATAAAACACTTTGTAACCATACTTACGTAATAGGTGGATTTGGCTGGCATCACTTTCTAATACTGTCACTTTGATTTTATTGGCATACATTAAACGTCCGACGATCTGACCGAAACGTCCAAAGCCTGCAATGATAACGCGTGGTCGGCGATCCACGACTTTCGTGGTCATGCCCTCTTCTTCTTGATTCAGGGTATGAGCAAACCACTTCTTTTGTCCCATCAGCAAAAGAGGAGTCGTCACCATGGATAGACTGACCACCACCAACAGAAACGCCACTTGCTCTTTGGACAAAATGCCCTCTTGGCTCGCCGCGGTAAATATGACAAAGGCAAACTCACCGCCTTGGCTCAAAATTGCAGCCATACGGCTTCTCGCTTTGGCTCCGACACGGGCAGCTCTCGCCAATGCATACAAAACCAAACCCTTAACCACGACCAAAGCCACCACCGCACCGAGAATCTCTAAAGGATGTAATGCCAATAACCCCAAGTTTACCGCCATGCCCACCGCAATAAAGAATAACCCCAACAACAGACCTTTAAATGGCTCGATAGCGATTTCCAACTCATGGCGATACTCACTCTCTGCCAGCAAAACGCCTGCTAAAAAAGTCCCCAATGCCATCGAAAGGCCGAGCTTTTGCATCACGACCGAAATGCCAAGCACGACTAAAAGTGCAGCAACGGTAAAGAGTTCACGAACGCCGCTCATCACGACAAAACGAAATAGCGGACGTAGTAAAAAGTGACCTCCAATCAACAGTGCTACCACACTGCCTAAAATAGTGAAGACATCCAACCAACTTCCACCGCTATGCCCGCCTGCTAGCAAGGGCAACATCGCCAGCATCGGGATCACTGCAATATCTTGAAAGAGCAGCACCGCAAAACCAGATTGCCCCGTTTCGGTACCATTAAGCCCTTGCTCTTCAATGACTTTAAGCGCAATCGCCGTCGAGGACAGCGCCAACCCCATCCCGATCACCAAACTCACTTGCATGCTTACGCCAAACATACTGACGACACTACCAATCACGGCGGTCGTGACCACAACCTGCGCACCGCCTAAACCTAAAATCGGCCCTCGCATCTGCCACAATTTTTTAGGGTTTAATTCCAGCCCTATCAAAAACAGTAACAACACAACCCCAAGCTCGGCAAAATGCAAAATGGCATCAACGTCGCTAATTAAGCCAAGCCCCCATGGGCCAATCAACACACCAGCGAGTAAATAACCTAAAACCGAGCCAAGCCCAAGGCGCTGAGCAATCGGCACCGCAATAACCGCAGCCGAAAGAAAGACCACACTGCTTTGAAGAAACTCACTGGTGATCGCCATACTGACCTCCTCGCTCTGCCGCTTGCCAGTTTTCAAGTGGGTTACTCAGCCATCCACGGTATAACTCGGCATGTTCGTAGCGTTCAATATCTGAAACATTTCTTGACCAATACAACACCAGTGGTTCAATCCAGTGCATTTGACATAGGGCTGCCGTCAGTTCAAACGGTTGCAAGATTTGCTCAAGTGGGTATTTGTTGTACCCCTTCGCGCTGAAGGCTTCTTCTTTACCACCTGTTGTAATGACACTGCGCCAGTATTTTCCTTCTAGCGCCGCACCTCCGCCAAACGCAAAGCCTTTACCTAACACTCGGTCTAGCCACTCTTTTAATAGGGCTGGACATGAATACATATAAAGTGGGTGGTGAAATACAATCACATCGTGAGCGAGCAACAACTCATGTTCGTAATTCACATCAATAAAGAAATCGGGGTAAACACCGTAAAGATCGTGCACAGTGACGTGATCAAGCGACTGAGCTTTTTTTATCATCACTTGATTGGCAATCGAGTTATGTGGCTCTGGATGAGCATAAATGACCAGAACTTTTGGGAGAATAGACGGTGCAACAGCCAAATGGTCGTCCTTGTGGTTATTTTTATCCGTTATCAAATTGTTATACTTTTTTGTACAGCATAATGCAATTAAAGCGAATCAATCGACTTTTCCGGCCAATACCCCTACTATTCACCGCTAGATATATACCCAAGTGGCTTTAAAAACGATTGAAACCACTTCGCTATGTAACCAAGCAACGCGCACTGCGCAAAGTGAATGAAAACTTTATGATTACCTTCTCTGATATTCAGTTACTGCGTGGCGGTAAACCTCTTTTAGACCAAGCATCTGCGACTATCCACCCTGGCGATAAAGTCGGTCTTGTGGGCAAAAACGGCTGCGGTAAATCAACGCTGTTTGCCCTACTGAAAGATGAACTGTCAATTGATGCTGGCTCATTTAGCCAACCTCAACACTGGGAGTTGGCCTGGGTCGCACAGGAAACGCCTGCGCTAGAGCGCACTGCACTGGAATACGTCATTGATGGTGATCGCGAATACCGCGCTCTCGAAAAGCAGTTAGCTGAAGCAGAAACACAAGACAACGGAACCCTAGTTGCCGAGATACACGGTAAAATTGAAACCATTGGTGGTTACAGCATTCGCGCTCGCGCGGCAGAACTGCTCGATGGTTTAGGGTTCAGCCAAGAGCAAATGAGTTGGAGTTTGACCCAATTCTCGGGTGGTTGGCGTATGCGTCTTAACTTGGCTCAAGCGCTATTGTGCCGTTCTGACTTATTGCTACTCGATGAGCCAACCAACCACTTGGACTTAGACGCAGTGATGTGGCTTGAACGTTGGCTACAAAACTACCCAGGCACGCTGATTCTGATCTCGCACGACCGTGACTTCTTGGACCCGATCGTTGGTCGCATCATTCACATCGAGAACCAGCAGTTGAACGAATACACGGGTAACTACTCGTCATTCGAAAACCAACGCGCACAAAAAATGGTTCTGCAACAAGCGATGTTCGAGAAGCAACAGAAACAGATGTCGCACATGCAAAGCTACATTGACCGCTTCCGTTACAAAGCATCGAAAGCGCGCCAAGCACAAAGCCGTATTAAAGCGCTGGAGCGTATGGAAAAGGTACTGCCAGCGCAGTTCGATAACCCATTTAGTTTCCAGTTCCGCGATCCTGCAGCCCTACCAAACCCAATCATGATGATGGATGAAGTGTCAGCAGGCTACGGTGACAACCTGATCCTAGAGAAGATCCGCCTTAACCTAGTACCGGGCAGCCGCATTGGTCTACTTGGTCGTAACGGTGCGGGTAAATCGACCTTAATCAAGCTGCTCTCTGGTGAACTTAACGCGCAAGGTGGTGACCTAACTTACTCACAAGGCGTGAAAATTGGTTACTTCGCTCAGCACCAGTTAGAAACGCTTCATCCTGAAGAAACGCCGCTGCAACACATGATGCAAATCGCACCCGATCAAACCGAACAGCAGC
Organism: Vibrio sp. OY15; assembly: GCF_000742455.1. NCBI lineage: Bacteria > Pseudomonadati > Pseudomonadota > Gammaproteobacteria > Vibrionales > Vibrionaceae > Vibrio > Vibrio sp. OY15. The sequence continues at coordinate 13,326 of NZ_JPIL01000021.1, forward strand.
TACGTGATTACCTAGGTAGCTTTGGCTTCCAAGGTGACAAAGCACTAGAAAAAGTTGCGCCGTTTTCTGGTGGCGAAAAAGCCCGTTTGGTATTGGCTTTAATTGTGTGGCAAAAGCCAAACCTGTTGCTACTTGATGAACCGACCAACCACTTAGACTTGGACATGCGTCAGGCATTGACGATGGCACTGCAAACATTCGAAGGTGCGATGGTGATTGTTTCGCACGACCGCTATTTACTGCGCGCTACGACCGATGACTTGTATTTAGTGCATGATCGACAAGTTGCTCCGTTCGACGGTGATTTAAATGACTATTATAAATGGTTAACCGAACAACAAAGAGCGGAACGCAAAGAAGCGCAGGCTGCGCAGCCAAGCAAAGATACGGCCAACAGCGCAGCTGCGAAGAAAGAGCAAAAACGTCGCGATGCAGAGTTTCGAAAACAGACAGCGCCAATTCGCAAAACGCTGACACAACTAGAAAATAAAATGGATAAGTTAGGTGCTGCACTGGCAGAAGCTGAAGAACAATTGGCGGACAACTCACTGTATACGGCCGAAAATAAAGCTAAACTTAACCAAGTGCTGGCACTTCAAGCTTCCAGTAAAGCTGAGCTCGAAGAAATTGAAATGGAATGGATGTCTGCTCAAGAAACGTTGGAGCAGATGGAGCTAGAGTTTAATCAATGAGTAATCAACACGCTGAATACACACTCACCCTAGAACACCTTTGGCAGTTTAGTCTGCAATTTTATGGTGTGCGAGAAGTGAAAGAGGCGTGTTTATCATTACAGAACAACTACCACGGTAACGTGAACCTACTCCTGCTGCTCAGGTGGCTCGATGAGCAGCAACTCATTTTCCAAGAAAAAGACTGGCCCTTGGTGCAAGACTGTCTAGGTAGGAGCGAAACTTTACTTCACTCCTTTCGCGACCTTCGTCGCCACCTTAAGTCTCAAGTCAATGACGCTTTGTATCGTGAGACCTTGCAGTTTGAGCTGCAACTAGAAAAGCAGCAACAAGCGGATTTGGTGGACTGCATTAACTCACTTGCACTACTCAAAAATGATGGTGACCCACTGACGTTGAGATACTGTCGTCAACTCGGTGGGGAGCATTTGCAGCAAGCCTTTGCTATTCCGGTGCCAAACATTCAACCACCAAAACGCCCATAAATCTGTAGAATACCTATAATCTTTATAAAGGATTATATTAATAAGTTCTTCAACGGACACCGAAGGACCGCATAAGAGCAGTTAGGTATGACACAATTTTTCGCAGCCGCCGGGATCAAAAACCCGCATCTCCAAACGCTTTTGCCGCGTTTTATTCGCAAAAAAGCGTTATTTACGCCGATTTGGCAAACCCTCGATACATCCGATGGCGACTTTCTCGATCTCGCGTGGAGCGAGGACCCAACCCAAGAGCCTGCACAAAAAAAGCCGATTTTTGTTTTATTTCATGGGTTAGAGGGGTGCTTCTATAGCCCTTATGCCAATGGGCTAATGAATGCATTTGCTCAATCTGGATGGCTGTCGGTGATGATGCATTTTCGTGGCTGCAGCGGTAAACCAAACAAAAAAGCACGAGCTTATCACTCGGGAGAAGTGACGGATGCTCGTTACTTCCTAGAGCACCTTGAACAACGTTTTCCTGATAATCCCAAAGTTGCAGTTGGTATTTCTCTTGGCGGTAACATGTTGGCGAATTATTTAGCCCAATATAAAGACCACCCTATTTTGAATGCAGCGACTATTATCTCAGCGCCTTTAGACCTAGCGGCGTGTGCGAACCGTATAGAACAAGGCTTTTCAAAAGTGTATCGCCGTTACCTGCTTTCTTCACTGAAACGTAACGCGTTACAAAAGCATCATCTACTGCATGGTGAGCTTGCGCTGTCCTACAACTCAATAAAACGTGTCACACGGCTGTATGAATTCGATGATTTGATCACCGCACCATTGCATGGTTTTAAAGACGCACAAGATTATTACGATCAATGTTCAGGCTTAAGTAAATTACAACAGATCACGCTACCCACACTGATCATCCATGCCAAAGACGATCCGTTCATGACCGATGATGTGATACCGAAATTTGTTCTGCCAGATAACATTGATTACCGTCTCTTTGAACACGGTGGCCATGTTGGCTTCCTAACAGGAACGGCGTTAAAACCTAAGTTTTGGTTGGAGGAAGCGCTGCCCGCGTATTACGAAAGTATCGCCGCAGATTACCTTTCTGCTGTATCCAAGCAACGAACGCAGTAAACTAGCCGCTCATCATAAAAGTTAGAGGTATTTATGATCATTCCATGGCAAGACATTGCGCCGGAAACATTGGAAAACTTAATTCGTGAATTCGTCTTACGCGAAGGAACGGATTACGGAACCGTCGAGGTTTCTTTGCAAGACAAAATTGATCAAGTTAAAGCTCAATTGGAAAAAGGTGAAGCGGTTATCGTGTTCTCTGAGCTACACGAAACCGTCGATATTCAGCATAAAACAAAATTTTAGACCCTTCACATTTTACCGTATCCCACTCGATGACAAGGTATTGTTACGTGCTATAGTGGGATATCGACCGTGCAGTAGTAACTCTACTGCACATTACAGGTAAGTAATTTTCGACAAGGTTTGTCATGTCAGCTAAACACCCAATTATTGCGGTTACTGGTTCGTCCGGTGCCGGCACGACCACTACATCTGAAGCCTTCCGTAAAATGTTCAATATGATGAACGTTAAACCCGCATGGGTTGAAGGCGATAGCTTCCATCGCTTTACTCGCCCAGAAATGGACATCGAAATTCGCAAAGCCCGCGAGCAAGGTCGACACATTAGCTACTTTGGCCCACAAGCTAATGACTTCCCGGGATTAGAAGAGTTTTTCCGTAAGTTCGGGCATGATGGTACTGGCAGCGTGCGCCGTTATCTGCACACGTTTGACGAAGCGGTTCCCTACAATCAAATGCCAGGCACGTTTACACCGTGGCAAGACTTACCCGAAAACAGCGACGTGCTGTTTTATGAAGGGTTACATGGTGGCGTGGTCGATGGCGATGTTAATGTTGCTCAACATGTGGATTTATTAATTGGCATGGTGCCGATTGTGAACTTAGAGTGGATCCAAAAATTCGTACGTGACACTCGCGATCGCGGCCATTCGCGTGAAGCGGTAATGGACTCAATCGTGCGATCCATGGACGATTATCTCAACTATATCACTCCGCAGTTTTCTCGTACTCACATCAACTTCCAGCGCGTACCGACCGTTGATACTTCCAACCCACTTAATGCAAAAGGCATCCCTAGTTTGGATGAGAGTTTTGTGGTGATTCGCCTACGCGGTATCAAGAATGTCGACTTCCCATATCTGCTGGCCATGATTGATGGCTCATTCATGTCACGCCACAACACGATTGTCGTACCCGGCGGTAAGATGAGCTTTGCAATGGAGCTCATAGTTCGGCCTATCCTACAACAGCTCATCGAAACAGGGAAAATTGGCTAAAAACCTGCCAGCGAAGATGTTTACTTTTCATACCGTGATCATGTGCACAGTTTTGCTTACAAAATCTCAATCATGGCACGATTAAAATCAAGAAATCGTTTTCGAAAAAGGATACTATTTCTTACCGAAACACAAGAGAGCTTGCAGCATATAAAAAGTGCTCTTATTCTAGTAGGCCTAATTCAGGCTTAGCTAAAATATGGATAGCGCAAGCGTACCCTGCAGAGGAAGTGAGATATTATGGTTCTAGGTAAACCTCAAACCGACCCAACATTAGAGTGGTTTCTTTCACACTGTCATATTCATAAGTACCCTTCAAAGAGCACGCTAATTCACGCGGGCGAAAAGGCAGAAACTTTGTACTACATCGTTAAAGGTTCTGTTGCGGTTCTTATCAAAGACGAAGAAGGTAAGGAGATGATCCTTTCTTACCTAAACCAAGGAGACTTTATTGGTGAACTTGGTCTATTCGAGGAAGACCAAGAGCGCACAGCTTGGGTTCGTGCTAAATCTCCTTGTGAAGTTGCTGAAATTTCTTTCAAGAAGTTCCGTCAGCTTATCCAAGTAAACCCAGACATCCTAATGCGTCTTTCTGCGCAGATGGCTCGTCGTCTTCAAGTAACTAGCCAAAAAGTGGGTGACCTGGCGTTCCTAGACGTAACTGGTCGTATCGCTCAGACGCTTCTGAACCTTGCAAAACAACCAGACGCAATGACTCACCCAGACGGCATGCAAATCAAGATCACTCGTCAAGAAATCGGTCAAATTGTTGGCTGTTCTCGTGAGACAGTAGGTCGTATCTTGAAGATGCTAGAAGAGCAGAACCTAATCTCTGCTCACGGTAAAACCATCGTGGTTTACGGTACTCGTTAATCTCGAACTAGAGTGACACGAACAAAATTATAAAAGCCACCAATGGCAACATTGGTGGCTTTTTATTTGCTCATGACCAAATGAGATAGGGTGCAGCGAACACTAATGAGTAAGCTTAACAGGTTAACCCTAAAACTTAGCCATTCGTACTTTCAAAGATTTTGTCAGCTGAAGCGGCCACGAAACCTGGGTACAAATCACCATTTTCCATCGGATAGCGCTTAGCAAATTCATAAAACCCGCCAGGGATAATTTCAGTGCCTTCGCTAAAACGAACCGCTACTTTATCTGCCATGGTCGATGACTGCTCTAGCAACACCTCAGGAGTGCCCTTCACTTCACCACCATTTTCATTAATGGTAAACCCAGCGGTACGCAGATGATCGTTTACCTGCTTCACTTCTTCATATTCATTGAGCTGGTTAACGCTCACCGTGAAGTGGTTTGCTCCGTAACCATGCGCCGCAAGCCAAGATGCGTACTCACTTTCTTTAGCCAACGTTTGGTAATCAACAAAGCTTAAATCCCACAAGCGTCCACCATGTAAGAATGCGCTATCGTTCAGCTTGTCAGCATCGACTTGTGCCACCAAATTTTTCACAATCTCTTGTAGCTCAGGCGAGCACTCTTCAACTTTTAGCTCACTAATAAATACTTTAGGTTGCTTCGGATCTGGGTGCTCATAGTGCTTAGCAACTAGCTTTTTGCTTTCGAAAACGTAATCACCACACGCCTTGTAACCAATAGCTACAAATGGCTTAGCTAGAGTTTCAATACCAAGAGGCGCGATATTGAAGGTACGTAAAGCTATATGATCATTAATCAGAGGCTCATCTTCTTGAAGCAGCTGATGCACTTTAGCAGCCGAAGGGCAAAGACGTTGAATGTAATCTTGCCATAGCGATTCAAATAACACATCGGGCGTCATAACGACTCCTTGTTACGAGATGTAGAGTTTAAAGGTAAGCGGAAGTTGGCTGCTCGTTCACAACAAAAGTTGTCCAGAATAATGAACGAGCAACCATCAACCTGTGACGGTAAATGCCAGTCAGTCAACACGCTTTTCCGAGTCTTTGCTCACTTTTCGTGTTCTGCCAACGATCACTACAACCCATACCTAAATGATGCGCCGGCAAGGTGAGCCGCAATGCATAGTTGCGACTCTATTATTAAAACTTATAGCGCTACACCTGGACTCAATGTTGCAGGCAAGACAGTTTCTTGACCTTCCATTGATGCCATTGGGTACGCACAGTAATCTGCTGCGTAGTAAGCGCTTGGGCGCAAGTTACCCGACGCCCCCGGGCCACCAAATGGCGCATCACCGCTTGCACCAGTGAGCTGGCGGTTACGGTTCACGATGCCAGCACGAATGTGGTCAACGAAGTATTCCCATTCTTGGTCGTCGGTTGAGACCAAACCAGCAGATAAGCCAAAGCGCGTATCGTTTGCTAGCGCCACGGCTTTGTCTAACCCTTCGTAACGCACCACTTGCAGAAGTGGGCCGAAGTATTCTTCATCTGGTAACTCAGCAATGTTCGTTACATCAATGATGCCAGGAGAAACAAACGCCGCCTCTCCTGCTTTCGCTTCAATCAAGCTTTCACCGCCAAGAGACTGTAGATTAGCTTGTGCATCAAGAATAAACTTGGCTGCCGCGACCGAAATTTGCGGTCCCATAAATGGCGCAGGTTCTGCAAATGGTTGGTCTACGCGAATATTGCGTGTCGCTTCAACGAGCTTGGTGATAAGCGCATCGCCTTTTTCACCCAATGGCACATACAAACGACGAGCACACGTACAACGCTGCCCAGCACTGATAAACGCTGACTGGATGATGGTATAAACCGTGGCATCCAAATCACCATATTTATCAGAGATCACCATCGGGTTATTACCACCCATTTCTAGTGCGAGCATCTTGCCCGGTTGACCCGCAAATTGACGGTGTAATACATGCCCCGTATTTGCGCTACCCGTAAACAGTACGCCATCAATGCCTTTTGCGTCAGCGAGGGCGATACCAGTTTCTTTCGCGCCTTGAACAAGGTTAATCACGCCTTTCGGCAGACCGGCTTCTTCCCATAGCTTCATTGCCAATTCACCCGTCCATGGCGTTTGCTCAGACGGTTTGAAGACTACCGTGTTACCAGCCAGTAGCGCAGGTACAATGTGACCATTTGGTAGGTGGCCTGGGAAGTTGTAAGGACCAAACACCGCCATCACGCCCATTGGGCGGTGGCGCAATACGATTTGGTTGCCTGCTGCTTCACGGCTCGCCTCACCAGTGCGGTCATGATAAGCGCGAATCGAAATGGCAATTTTACCTGCCATTGCCGCTGCTTCAGTGCGCGTTTCCCAAATTGGCTTACCGGTTTCTTTGGCAATGACTTCGGCGATTTTTTCGCTGTTCTCTTTTACTTTCTCCGCAAAAGCCAACACGATTGCCTCACGCTCTGAAAATGGGCGCTTTTTCCAGTCAATAAACGCTTTACGCGCTGCAGATACCGCCTGGTTCACCTGCTCTGCCGTTGCACCTTTGCCTTGCCAGATCACTTCTTGGTTGTACGGCGACAGAGACGTAAATGCTTCACCCTGACCTTGTACCCATTCACCTGCAATCCAATGTGTCATTGTTTCTATCCTTAAATTCTGTCGTCTGTTACTGCGGAAGAAGGCGAACGAAATCCCCTTCTTCAACCGAAAGTGCATCCGCAACGTCTGGTGCGATCATTACGCTCTGTGTCTCTGCGTCATACGCCGCCTTAGTGACTGTCGCACGGAAGTTCTCGAAAGATGAATTACACATCAAGAAGTCTTGTGTGCTGGAATGTTCAGAGATTTTGACTTGCGCGCGGAATGAATGACGTACCGACTCAATATTACGCAGATCACACTCAACCGTTGGGCCACCATCGAAGATGTCGACGTAGCCTCGGTTGGTAAAACCTTCACGCTCAAGCAGCTTCAGCGCTGGACGCGTGTTGTCATGTACTTGACCAATCACGGCTTGCGCTTCTGGGCTGAGCAGATTGATGTAAATAGGCAGTTTCGGCATCAAGTCGGCGATAAAGCCTTTCTTGCCGATACCTGTCAGGTAATCTGCAAGCGTGAAATCGATAGAGAAGAAATGCTCTTGAAGCCATTGCCAGAATGGTGAATTACCCTCGTCGTCTGAAACGCCACGCATCTCCGCAAAGATCGTTTCAGAGAAGCGCTCTGGGTGCTCAGCCATCATTAGGAAACGACACTTCGACATTAGACGACCATTCAGACCTTGGCGGAATTTCTCACGCAAGAACAAGGTACAAATTTCGCTGTTACCCGTGTAGTTATTACCAAAAGTAAGCAGTTTAACAACGTTGTTAACGCCAAGCTTTGGCGACGAGTGCACAACTTTACTAATGTGATATGAGTAAAATGGGACATCCCAGCCGATAGATGCTTCGATTCCGGTGGTACCCGCAACCTCACCCGTTTCAGAGTCAAAGCCAACCATCAGGTAGCCTTCATCGCCTGGTTCTGCCACATCTGACTTACCAAAGCTGTACTCTGAATGTTTGATTCGATTGGTTAACAGTTCTTCGTTAACCGGTAGAGATGTAAATCCGTGACCAGACTCCACCGCACAAGTGTGCAGTGCGTCGTAATCCGACATCGCGATAGGGCGAACTACTAGCATCAATACTCCCTCCAGATGCAAGAAGATCCTAACTATATTGTAGGAACAATTCCCCCATCAGAGATCCTTGACGGGGGTGTCTGCGTTGACGTTTAAACTGATATCGCGCTTAAACTAAAGTCGCGATCGCTTTATCCAGTTTCGCCAAGCCTTCTTCAATTTCTTGTTGTGTGATAACGAGTGATGGTGTGAAACGTACGACATTGGCACCCGCAACCAATACCATGAGACCTTGTTTACCTGCAGCAACCAGCACGTCACGCGCACGGCCTTGCCATTCTTCATTTAGTGCAGCGCCAAGTAATAGGCCTTGACCGCGCACTTCTGAGAAGATGTTGTACTTCGCGTTGATCTTCTCTAGGCCTTCACGGAACATTGCTTCGCGTTCTAGCACACCAGCCAACACCTCTGGCTTAGTAACTTCATTTACAACCGCTTCTGCAACCGCACACGCTAGTGGGTTACCGCCATATGTAGAACCGTGAGTGCCCACTTTCATGTGCTCTGCCAATTTTGCTGTCGTTAGCATTGCACCGATTGGGAAACCGCCACCAAGTGATTTCGCAGTACTTAGAATATCTGGCGTGATACCTAAACCTTGGTAAGCGTAGAAGTTACCTGTACGGCCATTACCAGTTTGCACTTCATCGAAGATCAGTAAGGCGTTGTGTTTGTCACACAGCTCGCGAACCGCTTGAGCGAACTCAGGCGTTGGTGGCACGATGCCGCCTTCACCTTGTAGTGGCTCCATCATGACCGCACAAGTACGATCAGACATGTGCGCTTGTAAAGCTTCGATATCGTTGTAAGGAAGGTGTGTCACGTCGCCTGGCTTAGGACCGAAACCGTCAGAGTATGCCGCTTGGCCACCAACCGTTACGGTAAAGAATGTACGACCGTGGAAACCTTGTTTGAATGCAATGATTTCAGATTTCTCAGTGCCATGAACGTCTGCTGCATAACGACGTGCCAGCTTCAAAGCGGCTTCGTTTGCTTCTGCGCCAGAGTTAGCAAAGAACACTCGCTCAGCAAAACTCACTTCTGTTAGCTTTTTCGCCAGACGAAGGGCTGGTTCGTTCGTCATAACGTTACTTAAGTGCCAAAGCTTGTTAGCTTGCTCTGTTAGTGCGTTTACCATTACTGGATGACAATGGCCAAGACAGCTCACTGCAATACCACCAGCAAAGTCGATGTATTCATTACCTTCCTGATCCCAAACACGTGAACCTTCACCTTTAACAGGGATCATTTCCATCGGGTTATAGCAAGGTACCATTACCTCATCGAATAAACCGCGCTCTACTTTAATTTCCGTTGTCATTGCACATTCCTTCTTGATACCGCATGCGTAGCAGATAAGCGAATTTAACCGGCTCTCTTTGCCAGCAAATAATGTTTTGCATTTAAGCTATTGCGGCATTGTATTTACATTTAATTAACCATTTCAATAGTGATTTATTCTTTTCGTTCTCGAAAGTAACTTCCATTAATCACTGCTTATGACTATTTATGCATCAAGAAAGTAAAATAGAGAAGTGATTTTTTATAAATGTTATGTAATACAGGGGATAGAAGGTTTAAAAAGACATGAATAGACAAAGAGACTCGAGAGAATCGCATAGTTTTGCAATCCGCTCACCTCAGCAAAAAGATGAATGATTTGTTAAGAAAAGTGATCGCGATCAGATCGCTTTGCGTGCTAAAAAGTTCGCAAGCAACTCGTGACCTTGCTCAGTTTTGATTGATTCTGGGTGGAATTGCACCGCATCAATTGGCAAGGTTTTATGTTGGTAACCCATTATTTCATCCATGCTTCCGTCAGGCAGTTCTGTCCATGCAGTCAGTTCAAACACGTCGGGTAAAGTACCGTTTTTCACCACAAGAGAGTGATAACGGGTTACCGTGAGTGGGTTATTCAGATTTTTAAACACACTGCGACCGTTGTGACGAATTGGTGAGGTCTTGCCGTGCATCACTTGTCGAGCACGTACCACTTCCCCTCCAAACACTTGTGCAATCGCCTGATGACCAAGACAAACTCCTAGGATCGGCAACTTACCAGCGAAGTGTTCTATCGCTTTCAGTGAAATGCCTGCTTCGTTCGGCGTACATGGCCCTGGCGAGATCACCAAATGAGTTGGGTTGATCGCCTCAATGCCTTGGATATCGATTTCATCGTTACGCACCACCTTTACGTCTGCACCAAGCTCGCAGAAGTATTGGTAAAGGTTGTAGGTAAACGAATCATAATTATCGATAATTAACAGCATGGGACTACATCGTGGAAACCTGAAAGCGAGTATTGTGCCGCCTTTTTATCTAAACGCAAGTACGATCAGTTATTCCACCTCGGCTTGCAGGAACTTACTCAGCAGGCTTTCCAACGCATTTCTTTCTTCAGAGTCGAGACAAGTTAAGTGCTGTTCCATGCTCGCGACATGCGCTTCAAGCACCTGATCTAAAAAGGCAACACCGTCTTCCGTCAATGTCACTCGATTACTTCTGCGGTCGCTTTCGCTCGCTACGCGGTGCACCCAACCTTTTTGTACCAAGCCTTCTAAGCGTGTACTCACTGCACCAGACGAAATCATCAACGTTTTGTACAACGTTGTCGGCGTGACGGGGTCTATGCTACGTCTTAGCGTGGCCAGAATATCGAACTCAATTGCGCTGATCCCAGCATCACCGCACACTTGGCCATGGACCTGTTCCCAGAAGTTTGCCGCGCGACGAATGCGCCCAACCACGCCCATCGAAGAACAATCTAAGTCAGGTCGTGCTTGCTGCCACTGCTGAAGAATCTTATCTACACCGTCCATTACATCATCCCCATTATCATCACTAACTAAAAATCTTTTCAAAAAGATACTTGACCAAAAGAAAAAACGCCATTACTTTTAAAAAACAATCTTTCACAAAAGATACTTTTTCAGGAGGTATCATGACCAACGCAGAAAGGATTCAAGCAATACTGCTCACCGCGATTGCTCCCATCGTTTGGGGCAGCACCTACATCGTCACTACTGAGTTGCTACCCGCAGATAGTCCCCTACTCGCGTCTGCGATACGCGCACTTCCGGCGGGATTATTACTCATCGCTTATACGCGGTGCTTTCCGAACCAGCAATGGTGGGGAAAACTCGCATGCCTTGGAGTGCTCAACATCGGACTGTTCTTTTACTGCCTGTTTTTTGCTGCAAGTTACCTACCTGGAGGAACCGCGGCACTGGTCATGTCGAGCCAGCCGATCATAGTGATGCTGCTCAGTGGGCTGGTATTAAAAAGTAAGATCGCTTTGAGCCACTGCATCGCAGCAATCTTCGGGGTGCTTGGTGTAGCGCTTATCGTCATCAACGAAACGGTGCAGATCAGCGCGCAAGGAATTGTTCTGGCGGTACTAGGTACATTAAGCATGGCAAGTGGCGTGGTGCTCACCAAATACTGGGGACGTCCGGAGAATATGTCGACATTGGCGTTCACTGGCTGGCAACTCCTTGTCGGAGGCATCCTTTTATTACCTGCAGCGCTATGGTTTGAAGGTCTACCAGACACCATTTCACTGAAAAACTTGGCCGGATACAGCTACCTAACCATAGTGGGCGCCGTACTCGCTTACGCACTGTGGTTTAAAGGAATCGAGCGTCTTCCTGCAACAAACGTCGCGTTTCTAGGATTTCTGAGTAGCGTCTCGGCGAGCGTGTTGGGCTACATATTTTTAGATGAAATACTCACACCACTGCAATTGTTAGGTGCAGGAGCAATACTGATTTCGATCTTTTTGGCCTCCCATAGTCCTAAAACTGCAAATGCATAACACCAATAAACAAGATATTAAATTAAAAAGGAAATGATTATGAAACTAACGATTGTATCTGGCAGCCAAAGGGTAAATTCACAAAGTCTCAAAGTGGCTCGTTTTCTCAAACAGCACGGTTTGCAAGAATTCGACCAAGTGGAGATCCTCGATCTGCATGAGCTGAACCTGCCATTTTGGAATGAAGGCGTTTGGCAAGGTAGCCAAGAGTGGGATGTTTGGACACCAATCGCGCAAAAACTGAAAGAGTCTGACGCGTTTGTCTTTATCACACCGGAATGGCACGGGATGGCAACCCCAGCGCTGAAAAACTTCCTATTACTGACGACCGCAAACGAACTGGCACATAAACCAGCACTATTGGTGAGTGTCAGCGTGAGTATCAACGGTGTTTACCCGATCAGCGAATTGCGCATGACCGGCAGCAAAAATAACCACGTGTGCTTTTTGCCTGACCACCTCATTGTGCGCAACAGCGATAAACTCATCGATCAAGATGCGAATAGCGATGACAGTGATTTTGTTGCTCGCACTCAATACACCTTGAAACTACTCAGCTGCTACGCGAGCGCATTAGCACCAGTGCATCAGGACATGCTGCCGATCGGTAAACCATTTACCTATGGGATGTAATCGTCATTCAAGCCGCTCAGTATTGGGCGGCTTTTAGTTTAACCTCTCTCCAAGCAACTATTAGCAACGCTAATAGTTTCAGTAGTAATCCGGTTTGTTTGAATTGTTTCAATAGTGTTAAATCATTCTCAATTAAAGGGGAGATGTATGAACATTATTGAAGTCTTAGAACCTTGGTTAGCCGACGCGATTAGTATCCGTCATGCCATTCATAAACAACCAGAATTAGGTTTTGAAGAAAATAACACTCAAGCGTTAGTGGTTGCCGAGCTCGAAAAGTACGGCGTCGATGAAATCTGTACTGATTTCGCCAAAACGGGCGTGGTGGGTGTGATTCACGGCTCGCTCGGGGACGGAAAGAGCATCGGTCTTCGCGCCGACATGGACGCTCTACCCATCCATGAAGCCAACACATTTGCCCACCGTTCGTGCCACGACGGTAAAATGCACGCTTGTGGCCATGACGGTCACACCACTATGTTGCTACTCGCTGCGCGCTACTTGGCCCAGTCGCGTAACTTTGCAGGCAAAGCGGTGCTGATATTCCAACCGGCAGAAGAAGGTCGCGGTGGCGCCGAGACCATGATCACCGACGGCGTGTTAGAGCGCTTCCCGATCGACGAATGCTACGCTCTGCACAATATGCCGGGCATTCCTGAAGGGCATTTCGCATTTAAGACGGGGCCAATAATGGCGAGCTCTGACCGTCTGTTTGTCACTGTCGACGGAAAAAGTGGTCATGCTGGCTTACCACACACAACCCAAGATCCATTACTTGTCGCGACCCATATTTACCAAGGTATTCAAGGCATGGTCAGCCGCAACTACGACCCGTTTGATCCACTAGTGGTTTCGGTCACACAACTGCATTGTGGAGAAACAACCAACGCCATCGCCGACCAAGCTCATATGAGCGGTACGTTCCGTACTTTGTCTCAACAAACACGAGATAGCTTGGTTGAACGACTCGAGCAACTAGTAGCTCACAGCGCCAAGGCGCACGGGATGCAAGCAGAATTTAAACTCGGACCAATTTCTCACCCACCGACGGTTAACACCGAAAACGAAACTCAACGGGCGATCACCGCAGCGACTCAAACCGTTGGTGCTGAGCACGTTAACCCAAGCTGCGAAGCGATGCTGACCAGTGAAGACTTCGCCTTTTTCCTCAACAAAGTACCAGGTTGCTACGGCTTTATCGGCAACGGCACTGAGGAGCAAGGATGCAGCGTTGGCCTGCACAACAAAGCCTACGACTTTAACGATCGGCTGCTGCCGATTGGCGCGGCTTACTTTATCAATTTGATTGAACAGCAATAACAACAAATGAGGGGAAGTGACTCCCCTCTTTACACAAAGGAGTGTTCTAACAATGTCGACTGCAATTACGCAAAAATCGAGTTCAGGCGCGTCGATGATCGACCGCATTGAGCGACTGGGCGATAAAGTCCCTCATCCCTTCTATCTATTTATCTTCCTCTGCTTCAGCGTCATGTTGCTCTCTTGGCTATTCTCGTTTATCGGCGGCGGCGTGACCCATCCGTCTACGGGTGAAGTGGTGCACGTTAAGAGCCTGATCAGCGGCGAAGGTCTGGTTTATATCCTGCAATCGACGGTGAACAACTTCGTCTCGTTTAAACCACTCGGATTGGTCTTATGTATGATGCTAGCGGTGGGGCTATTGCAAGAAGTAGGCTTGGCCGACAGTGCAATCAAGCAATCATTGCTCAACGCGCCGCGTCAGTTTGTCACCGCGTCGATTTTCGTCACTGGTATCATCGGTAACCTCGCCTCAGACGCTGCGTTCATTTTGGTTCCCCCTCTCGCAGGTCTGATTTTTGCGGCAACCAACCGCAACCCAATTGTCGGCATCGCCGCAGGTTTTGTCGCGGTCGCGGCTGGGTTTACCGCCAACCTATTCATTGCTGGCACCGATGTATTACTTTCCGGTATTTCAACCGAAGCGTCTGCCATCGTTGAACACGTCGAAGTTAGCCCGGCAGCAAACTGGTACTTTATGTTGCTTTCCGTTCCGATTTTAGTCGTCACAGGGACGCTCATCACCGACAAATACATCGAGCCTAAATTCGCGCATAAAGTGACAACCAACCACGCCGATAGTGAACCGTCTTTTGAAATTACCACTAAGCAAAAGAGTGCGTTGAAATGGGCTGGAGCAGCGTCTTTGGTGTTTATCGCTTTGCTTTTGGCCGCCCTGCTGCCAGCCGATTCACCTCTACGTAATGCAGACGGCGGTTTGGTACCTTCACCTTTCCTAAAAGGGATTATCCCGATCATCATGGCATTCTTCTTTATGAATGCGGTGGTTTACGGCGTCAAAGCGGGTACGATCAAACAAGCCAGTGATATTCCTGACTTGATGTCCAAAGCGCTCAAGGGCGTTGGCGGCTACATTGTCTTGGTATTTGTGATTGCCCAGTTCATTGCTTGGTTTAAGTGGTCTAATTTAGCTATCTTTATTGCGGTGAATGGTGCGGAATGGATTTCGTCTGTCGAGATGCCAAAGCTGGCGATGATGGCGCTGTTTATGATGCTTGCTGGCGTGATGAACATGATTGTGTTTAGTGGTTCGGCGCAATGGGCGATCATGGCCCCGGTATTTATCCCACTCTTTATGTTACTTGGCGTAGACCCGCAAATTACGCAAATGGGCTATCGTATTGCCGACTCCACTACCAACATCATTTCACCGACCAATCCATATATTCCGATGGTACTGGCGCTGATCGCCAAATATAATCCGCAAGTGAAATTTGGTACTTTCCTCGCGATGATGGTGCCATACGCTCTGGTGCTATTTAGTGTTTGGGGCGGGCTATTCCTGATTTACATGCTGACAGGTTTACCCGTCGGGCCAATGTAACGTCGCTTAACGACTGGGGATAAACTCAGCAAAGCCCCAGTCGCTGACATGCTTTTTCAAAATCAAACTGAACTCATCGACTAACTCTCGATGAGTTTCTTTACGTGTAATGAGCCCTACTGAGCGGTACTGAACCGGTTGAACAATCGGAATAAAGCGAACTTCCACGTTGTTGCTCAACTCACCGATAGTGGAAGACAGAATCGTCGAACCTAGTCCGCTGGAAATCATCCCTAATAGCGTTGAGGTATGCGAAGCGCTCAACTCCGGATCATAGGTTAAACCAATGCGTTGAAACGCTTCGTCGGCAAGTGTGCGTAAACTGTTCCCGGGGCTGACACCAATCGACGCGTATTGATGCGCTTGTTCCCAACTGACTTGCTTATGCTCGGCGAGCGGATGGTCTTGCCGGCAAACAAAGCACAGGTAATCGCGAAACAGTAAATCAAAGTTCAATTCTGGGTGATTCGGATTGGTGTTGATGCCGATGTCTGCCTGCCCTTGTAGTACTGAATGGGTAATGTCATCAACCCGTTCTTCAATTAAGCGAAAAGTAAAATCTGGATAGCGCTTTTTCAGGTCATTGAGGGTTTTCGGCGCTAAGGATGCACACAACGTATATAGCGACGAAACCACCAGCGACTTGTTGTAGCCGTGCTGGCGGTCTTTGTTTTGCTGAACTAGTTTATCCAAGCGATTAACGATAAATCGCGCTTCCTGATACAACTGCTCGCCCGCTTCGGTGAGTATGATTTTCCTGCCTTGGCGCTGATAGAGTTCGCTGGCAAGTTGCTGGGTCAGCTTTTTCATCATCTGGCTCAACGCAGACTGGGTGATGTGCACCTTTTCAGCGGCATAAGTAAAATTTTGTTCCTCAGCCAAGGCGATAAAAGCTTTGAGCTGACGATAGCTAATGTCCATTTAGTAGTCTCACCCTTTGCTCTGCTGAAAAAGTATACCCAAACTTGGTAACTAATACGTCAATATGATTATCCATTTCTATATTTTTTCTGAACATAAAGGCCAGCATAGGCTGGCCTTTGGTCTTTACAGCTATTTAGGAACTGTTTGTCAGGAAGTAAATTCGCTTAGCGGCGACGGCGGAATAAGCCGAGACCTAGCAGCGCAAATAGCGCGCCAAAGCCAAATGAACCACCATCATCATCATCGTCTGATGGGTTAGTGCTCGACGGCTCTAGCGTAACATCGCGAGAATCACTGAACTTAACCGTGTTACCGGTAGAATCTGTCACTTTCTCTTCTAGAACGTACTGACCTTCCGTTGGTGCTTTGTCGAATTCCACACTCACGCTACGAGCATCAATGTCTGTTTGTGTCAGAGTTGCACTCGCTTCGTAACCATCAGTATCAGACGTTGACGACGCCGCTTGAGTTGCTTCCGTTAGGCTTACCGTCACGATATCACCGACAACTGCGTTTGGTGGTAGACGAACTTCCACTGCTAGGTTTTCACCTGAGCTTGGTAGATCGATATCTGTATCTGGTAAATCAATCGCGATGATCACTGGATCGTGGTCAGAGGCAGAGAACGCATCTTTGTACTTCGGCATATCACCTGTGTACTTGCTGCTGTATTCGAACAAGTTACTCTCTAGTGAGTTGATGTGCCAATCTTCAATTGCTACCACTTTTTGCGCTAGGCTGCTGCTTGCCAATGCGTGGTCCAAATTACCCAGCTCGCCCGAATAGGTGTAAGAAAACGTATCAGTGCCGTGCAGCAACGTGTTTAAGTTGTGCAGACCGTAACCTTTTTCAATTTTGGTCTTCTCTACTTGAAGTTCACCATCACCAATGGTTGTGTAAGCAGCAGTATAAATGTCACGGCCGTATTTCTCTTTCGAGTAATCAGTCAGTGTAAGCAGAGGATCTTCCATGCCGTAGGCGTTCAGGTCGCCCATTACTAGCACGTCACCTTCAATGCCTTTCAGAGCATCACCCACAACGTTAGCAGCAGAAACACGGAAGTTGTTACAGTTGCCTTGCAGATCCGCTGGCTCAGAATCTTCTACGCCCGCAATCCACTCTTCAATACATTCAGAACCTTTCGATTTGAAGTGGTTAACAACAACAGACAGATCTTTACCTGTCTCTTTCACCGTGAAGGTTTGTAGCAAGCTATGACGTTGGTATTTGTCGTAAGCTGGGTTGCCTTCCGCACCGTCATTACGCGTAATGGTGTTTTCTTCGATGTGCTGCTCTGGCGTGATGATCACTTTTGCAGCGTCTTTTGGCGTTACTGCGTTAGCACGATATAAAATCGCCACCATGATCGCATCACTGCCAAAGTATTCGTCTTGGTATTTGTCTTGCTCTTCGATTTCGACATACGTGTAATGATCTTCAGCGTCATCAATCTCAGCATTTAGGGCATCAACTAAGTTTTGGATAGCACTGCCATCACCAAAGCCGTTGTTTTCCACTTCCATCAAACCAATAACGTCTGCGTCCATCTTGTTCATCGCCGCAACGATTTTCGCTTGCTGGATCAGGAATTCGTCTAGATTAGTCGCACCGCGGTTTTGTCCGGTTGGGTTTTCATGACCACTGTCAGCCACGGAGTTGAAGTAGTTCAGTACGTTGAAGCTTGCAATACGCAAATCTGAGTCCGCAATCGCTGGGGCATCTTTACGAGCCACATCGAAGCCTTCACCTGAAGTCACAAAGTTGGTGTTATCGACTTCATTGGTCGCAATCAGGCGGTATTCGTTGTAGCTGTAAGCCACGACACCCTGAAGACCTTCTACTCGAGAACCAAGGCGAATGTGCTGCTCTGAAGAGCCATCTTGGTCTGCATCTTTAGCAAAATCTGGGTAGTATGGGATTTGTCCGTTTGGTGCTTTGCCATCTGATTCTAAGTATACGCGGTTCGCTGCGTTGTCTTTTGCTAGCTCAACGGCTGCATCGCTCTCTGCCGCGTGTAATTGAGTCGGCTTTAACAATGGCGCTTCATGAGAGAGCATCATATTGTTACGACGTGAATCGTAGTCGTAAGAGAAGTTTCGAGTTACAAACAAGTCACTTGCCGAGGTTAACTCAACTTGCATCCCTTCATGACGCTCAAGCGCATCACGTAGTGTCTCACCTTCTTTGATAACAAGATCGGTAACTCGAGGGGTTTCAGAGATGCCTGTTTTCACATAGCTGTTAGCATCAGAAGCAAGCTGAGTATTGCTGTAATACTCTTGAACTTTACCTTTCACACAAACAACATCACCAGCTTTCAGCGCCGTGTCTGCCGCGTCAGTATGAATGAACAAGCCTTCTGAGGTCTTGTCGTTGTTGTCGCTTTCTAATGCTTGTAGGTAGAAACCTTTGGTTAGGCCAGTGGTAACAGCAGTCACGACACCCGTTACGAAATGATCTTCGTCAGTAATGTATGGGTAACCATCAATGAATGGAGACGTATCGCCTTCACCTTGAATATCTTGGATGGTAGTGAAGTTAGGTTGCTGACCGTCGACTTCACAAGCGAATGGTGCTGGTGGCTCAGTCGCATTTAGCTCACCAAGGCCGTCAATGTTGTCTTTCTCAAATGCCGTCCACTGAGATGCATCATAAGTAGCAGAAGGGGTTAGTGCATCACTGTTACGAACTAATGTGGTGTCTTTACCAAAATCTACGTCACCCATCACACCGATGATGTCGTGCACTTCACCATCTTTAAGCAGTGCGATCGGGTCGTCACCGTTAAAGTTCGCAACGCTTTTATCTGTGATATCCGAGACAGCTTTGATGGTATCGCTCGCGTCACCATGCGCCAGTACATACACTTGGTTAGCTTGTAGCGTCACTTGGCTAAGGTCGAATGTGCTACCCCAAGTACCACCACCGTTTGATGATTTCGCCAACTCGTAGCCAGTGAGTGTCACCGCAGTATCACCCGTATTAGCGATCTCTACCGCTTTATTATAAGCGCCGCCTTCTACGTATTGGGAAATAATAATCTCTGCGTTCGCGTTTGCACTAAGTGCACTGGCGATGGTTAATGCGAGTATTGAGGGTTTGATTAACGTGTCCATTGTCATACCTGATATTTATGTAAATGCAAACTTAGCTCTGGTTAGAGCCTGCCATTTGCGTCTACTATCAGGTTTATTTATGAAATAAATAAGAATGAGTAATTAAAGCCGTGAAATGAATCACATGTGAATATAATAAAATATGCCAGAGCATCCCATTCAAACATTTTTTGTAATAAATACAGAGCGCTATTGATAAACAAGTCAGAATTTAGATTGATTACTCAGTTTACTTTTTCACTTCATGTTAAGGAGTAGAAAATACATCACTTGTTGAGTGGCTTATTAACCCAACCGTTCCGTTACAAATAAAAAATATAATTAGTCACTAATTTAGAATGCTTTAATTTTCACTTGTATCACTGTTCAAGCCCAAGAATCTATTACTCGCTTCGTTCTCTCTTATACAGGCCCCTCATACTTCAAAGTTTTCATGATTTATTCAATAACTTTTCATTACTCACTAGCCAAAAACATACACAAAAGATATAACACCTGCGCGAGACAATAAGATCTCATTAGCTGTAAACCCAGGAACGACAAATGAAAAAAATTCAACGCAGTGTGCTAGCTCTCTCCCTACTTGGCTTGATAGCGGGGTGTCAGTTGACCGCCAGTGAGCCACTTCAACCTACGGCGAATCAAGACATCATCGAATCAGCCAAAAATGAACTGGATGGTATTGAAGAGCTAGAAGTCAGTGACGAGGGTGTTATTACCTTTACTCAGCGTCTAAGAACGCCAGGAACCTACTGGATTCCAGCGAGAATTAAAGAACTCAGCTACGATATATCATGCGTACAGCTTAGTTACTTCATTGATAGAGGCATGGTTGTGAAGTCTGCCTTTCTAGGGGCTCGAGGACGTGTTGAATATTACGACATGGAACGCTGTATGAAAGACACACCATTTCAGTAATACAGGCATAAAAAAAGCTCCACCAAAGTGGAGCTTTTTCGTATTCGTTCTTAGCAACTATGGGCGAGCTACAAAACCTACTGCTTCGTATGCTTTCTTAAGCGTTTCAGCCGCTCGTGCCGAGGCTTTCTCAGCGCCTTGCTGCATTACCTCGTCCATGTAAGCACGATCAGCGCGAATACGGTGATATTCTGCTTGAATTGGCTCAAGCATTGCTACAACTGCCTCACCAACATCTTTCTTAAATGGGCCATACATTTCTACGCCTTGGTACTTCGCTTCAATCTCTTCGAAGCTCATGCCTGTCGCCGCGGAGTACAGACCCATTAGGTTAGCAATGCCCGCCTTGTTCTCGATATCATGACGGATACTTGGTGGCGTTTCGGTATCGGTTTGCGCTTTGTTGATCTTCTTAAGGATCGACTTAGGCTCTTCCAGCAGCGTGATAACGTTCTTACGGTTGTCATCAGATTTAGACATCTTCTTCGTTGCGTCTTGAAGGCTCATTACACGCGCATTTACTGTCGGAATGTAAGGCTCTGGAACTTGGAAGATTGGCTGCTCTGGCGAGTAAATATTGTTGAAACGCGTTGCGATATCGCGCGCTAATTCTAGATGTTGCTTCTGGTCACTGCCTACAGGTACTTGGTGTGCACCGTAAAGCAAAATGTCAGCCGCCATCAACACCGGGTAGTCAAATAGACCGACGTTTACGTCATTCGCGTAACGTGCCGATTTGTCTTTAAACTGAGTCATACGGCTCAGCTCACCCATTTGAGTGTAGCAGTTAAGAAGCCAACCTAATTGAGCATGCTCTGGTACATGTGACTGAACAAATAGCGTGCTCTTCTTCGGGTCAACACCAACTGCCAGACAAATTGCCAGTGCGTCTAGAGTTGCTTCATGCAGCGCTTTAGGGTCCTGACGAACCGTAATCGCGTGAAGGTCTACCACACAATATTGGCAATCATAATCGTCTTGCATCTGCTGCCATTGACGTAGAGCACCCAAGTAGTTACCGATACTTAGTTCACCTGAAGGTTGAACACCACTCAATACAATGGGTTTGCTCATTAGAATGATTCCTTTGACTTCTTAATCTAATTAAATGAAAAAAAACCGTGCAGTAATAGGTGCACGGTTTACTCAGTGTACTCATTAACGAGTATTTTGGAAGCTCTTTTGTAGCCGTTATGCAGAAACCGCTACAACGTCCAATAATTCTGCCAAACTGTCAGCGACGAAATCTGGATTTGATGCAGAAATAGGTTCACCGTGGTTGTAACCATATGTCAGACCAAATGAGGCGCAACCTGCGTTCTTCGCTGCAAGAATGTCGTTTTTCGAGTCGCCAACCATCAGCATTTCACTAGGTTGGATTTGGTGTTTTTCCATCAGCCAATTCAGTGCGACTGGGTTTGGTTTTTTCTCTGAGAATGCATCACCGCCAAGGACATCAACGAAGTATTTTGCGATGTCGTGCTTTTCCAAAACGTCAGGCACAAACTTTGAAGGTTTGTTAGTCACCAACGCCATAACAAAGCCCGCTTTGTGCAGCTCTGCTAGTGTCTCTTTTACCGTTGGGTAAAGATGACTTAGCTTGTGACCGCTTTGCTCGTAGTAATCATCAAACAATACACGCGCTTTAGCACGAAGCTCTTCACTCAGCTCCGGGTGGATGGTCAGGCTTTGGCTTAGTGAGCGACCAATAAGCACGTCTGCACCGTTACCCACGTAATCACGAACTTGTTCTTCTGAAACCGATGGAAAGCCAAGCGCCTGTACTGCTTGGTCTGCCGCGACAGCTAGATCTGGCACGCTATCAAGCAAAGTACCATCTAGATCGAAAGCGATGAATTTAATGTCTTGTTGAGTCATAACTTCCCTGAGGATTTTTATTTATAAATCGGTGAAAACGACAAAGGATGGCACCCCATCCTTTGTTTTTATCATTATGTCTGATTCTACAGTAACTGTTTGTTTCGTCGTTACTTTGCAGCAATACGCTGACGAACTGCCTCAAACAAACAGATGCCGGATGCTACAGATACGTTCAAGCTTGAAACGCTACCAGCCATTGGGATCTTAATCAAATCGTCGCAGGTTTCACGAGTCAGACGACGCATACCGTCACCTTCTGCCCCCATTACGATAGCAAGGGGTCCAGTCAGTTTGGCTTGGTAGATGTCGTGCGTTGCTTCACCCGCAGTACCAACAAACCAGATGCCTTTCTCTTGCAATGTACGCATAGTACGAGCCAAGTTAGTCACTCGGATCAATGGCACGACTTCAGCTGCACCACAAGCGACTTTACTTACCGTCGCATTCATTGGCGCAGAACGATCTTTCGGTACGATGATCGCCGCAGCACCTGCCGCATCTGCGTTACGTAAACACGCACCAAGATTGTGTGGATCGGTCACTCCGTCTAACACTAATAGCAGTGGGGATTCGTGCTGCGCCAGGATGTCATCTATATCGTTCTCATTCAGCTGCTTCGCTGGTTTCACACGAGCGATGATGCCTTGGTGATTTGCACCGCGCGCTTTGTCATCCAAGGTTTTACGTGTCATCTGCTGAATAGAAACACCACAAACCTGAAGATCATTTAGGATTGGCATTAGGCGATCATCTTGACGACCTTTTAAAACGTACGCCTCGATAAAACGCTCTGGTTCGCGCTCCAATACCGCCTTCACTGCGTGAATGCCGTAGATAAATTCGTTACTCATTGTTTAACCTGTTGTTCTGGTCGTATTGCCTGCGCCAACCAAGTTTGAACTAAGTTGGCGCTTCAACCTACTGCGCTTCTTTTTTAGTGCGCTTGGTTTTCTTCGGCTTACTGTGCGGCTTCTTTTTACGTGCTTTTTTCACTTTAGGCTTCTCGTTGCCTTCGGCGTCACCACGTTTTGGGCCATTACGCTTACTCGTTGCGCCCGTTTCTTCTGGGCGTTTAGTTGGCTCTATCGCAGGAACTGCACGAGCCGCGCCACCTTCTTTCGATGAAGAGCGAGTCGCAGCGCGTTTTTTATCTTTCGCTTTGCGTTTTGCTTCCGCTGCGCGTTTCTTCGCAGTCTTACCTTCGCCGCGTAGCTTACGACTTGTTTCGACCAATTCAAAGTCAATTTGCTTATCATCGAGGTTAACAGCCAGTACTTTTACTTTTACTGCATCACCTAAGCGGTAGATGTTACCGAAACTTTCACCAATAAGTCGTTGACCAATCGGGTCAAATTGATAGTAGTCGTTCGCAAGGGTAGAAATATGTACCAAACCATCGATGTGCAAATCCGTTAAACGTACAAAGAAGCCAAAGCTAGTGACATTAGCAATAACACCGTCTAGTTCGTCACCGACGTGGTCTTGCATATATTCACACTTCAGCCAATCCGCAACATCACGTGTTGCATCATCAGCACGGCGCTCTGTCATCGAACATTGTTCGCCGTAAAAATCCATGTCGTCAAACGAGTAATGATAGCCACCTGTTGGTGTCCAGCGATCTTGATTACGACCTTCTTCTTTAGCAATCAGATACTTGATTGCACGGTGAAGTAACAAGTCAGGGTAACGACGAATTGGCGACGTAAAGTGTGCATAGCGTTTCAATGCCAACCCAAAGTGCCCCGCGTTATCTGCGTTGTATACCGCTTGCTTCATTGAGCGTAGCAGCATGGTCTGAATCAACTCTTGATCTTGACGCCCGGAGATTTGACGTGCGAGATCAGCATAGTCCGTTGGTGAAGGCTCTAAACCACCTTTTAGCTCAAGACCAAGTTCACTTAAGAAGTCACGGAAACCTTGCAGGCGTAATTCACCTGGAGATTCGTGGATACGATAAAGCGCGGGCTCTTTCGCTTTTTCTACCAGCGATGCCGAAGCAATGTTGGCTAAAATCATACATTCTTCGATGATCTTATGCGCGTCATTACGAATTACTGGCTCAATGCTTTCGATTTTACGTTCCGCATTGAAAATAAATTTGGTTTCAACGGTTTCAAATTCGATTGCACCGCGTTGATCGCGTGCTTCTTTCAGCACTTTGTACATCTTGTGCAACTCTTCTAGATGAGAAACAAGCGGCTGGTAGCGCTCACGTAGTTCTTCATCCCCTTCTAGAATCGCGCTCACTTTGCTATATGTGAGACGAGCGTGCGAGTTCATCACCGCCTCGTAATGCTTGTAACCAGACAGCTTACCGGTATCAGAAATGGTCATTTCGCACACCATACACAAGCGATCTACTTGCGGGTTGAGCGAACATAGGCCGTTCGATAGTACTTCTGGCAACATCGGCACAACTTGCGACGGGAAATATACTGAGTTACCACGATTGATCGCTTCTTTGTCCAACGCAGAGTCAGGACGAACGTAGTAACTGACGTCAGCAATCGCTACCCATAAACGCCAACCACCTTCTTTGTTCTTTTCACAGTAAACGGCATCATCAAAGTCTCGTGCGTCTTCGCCGTCAATGGTCACTAGTGGCAAATCACGTAGATCCACACGACCAACTTTCGCTTCTTCTGGTACTTCTTCGCCTAAGTTTTCGATTTGTTTATCGACGGCTTCTGGCCATTCGTGAGGGATTTGGTGTGTACGAATCGCAATTTGTGTTTCCATACCTGGTGCCATGTTTTCACCAAGGACTTCAACCACTTTACCCATCATGCCGCGTGAGCGTGAGCCACGATCAGTAATTTCAATTACGACTACGTTACCCATTCGTGCACCCGCTTTGTGCTCATTTGGGATCAGGATATCTTGGCTGATACGCGAGTCATCTGGGACAACGTAGGAGTATCCATATTCAAGGAAGAAACGACCGACGATTTGATCATTACGCTCCTCTAGCACACGCACCAAACGTCCTTCACGGCGGCCGCGCTTGCTGTTATCTGTAGGTTGCACTAAGACAAAATCACCGTGGATGATGTTCTTCATCTGATGGTGCGGTAACAGAATATCATCATCCTTGCCGACGCTGCCTTCTGGACGTACCCAACCATGGCCATCACGATGACCAATCACGTAACCTTTCACCATTTCAAGTTTTTCAGGCAATGCATAGCACTGACGGCGGGTAAACACCAGTTGGCCATCTCGCTCCATCGCACGTAGCCGACGACGCAACCCTTCGTATTGCTCTTCGCCCTCAAGCTTTAGTGCCTCAAACAAGTCGTTACGATTCATTGGAACGCCCGCTTGCTCTAGAAACTCGATGATAAACTCTCGGCTTGGAATTGGATTTTCGTAATTTTTGGATTCACGATCTGCAAAAGGATCGTTTGGAATATTGTCTGACATAGGCACGCCTATCTAGCAAGGAAGGTATATGGCTAGTATATCTGAGTCTCTCGATAAGCTACAGAATTGCTTTGAAAAAAGAATGATCGAGATCGACTCTAGGCATGCAAATGAGTTAAGGACGAGCCAGCAAGATCAAAAGTTCAGAATTGTCACTGAGCAAGGATTCAATCGTGCAGCCATCCAACTCCGCCAGGAAGGCACTTTTTGCTTTCGCCAATTTATCTTTGAGGCGGCAAGCAGGGGTAATATGGCAAAAATCCACACCACAGTTGACTAAATCTAACGGCTCTAAATCGCGCACAACACCACCGACTGTGATTTCAGACGCTGGCTTCATCAGCCGGATACCACCGTTTTTTCCGCGCACGGTATGGACATAACCCAATTGCCCTAACCGATTGATAACTTTAACCATATGGTTGCGCGACACACCAAATAAATCCGTCACTTCGGTAATGCTGGTTAACTCATCTTCCGGCAACGAAGCCAAGAAAATTAAGGTTCTCAACGCATAATCAGTGAAACTAGTTAACTGCATATTCTCTCCCAAAGTGCGACTCAATAACCCGCTGGTGATGCTAAAACCCCAAACTTGAGCTATCGATAAAAGTGTAAATCTTTTCTTGATCGAAAGATACATTTGAGATACAACTTTAAACATGCATTATAAATACAACTTAAAGTAGGAAGCCCTTATGCTCAGCAATCAAACTATCGAGATCGTCAAAGCGACCGCACCACTCATCGCCGAAACAGGACCAAAACTGACCGCGCACTTTTACGAGCGTATGTTTACTCATAACCCTGAGTTGAAAGATATTTTTAACATGAGTAACCAGCGTAACGGCGATCAGCGTGAAGCATTATTCAACGCTATCTGTGCCTATGCTGCCAATATTGAAAATTTGCCAGCTCTGCTTGGCGCAGTAGAGAAAATTGCGCATAAGCACACGAGCTTTTTGATCACAGAAGATCAGTACCAAATCGTTGGTAAGCATTTACTTGCGACAATCGATGAGCTTTTTAATCCAGGTCAAGAGGTGTTGGATGCTTGGGCTAAGGCTTACGGCGTACTTGCGAATGTATTTATTCAGCGCGAAGAACAAATTTACCAACAAAATGAAGCTTTGGAAGGCGGCTGGCGCGGTCTACGCGAATTTGAATTAGTCGATAAAAAGATTGAGAGCAAACACATTTGCAGCTTTGTGTTCAAGCCAACCGATGGCCAAAAAGTGGCGCCGTATAAACCGGGACAATACCTTGGCATCTACATCAACAGTGACCAGTTAGAAAACCAAGAAATTCGCCAATATAGCCTGTCTTCTGCGGTCCAAGAGAACACCTACCGTATCTCAGTAAAACGCGAAGAAGGCGGAAAAGTGTCGAACTACCTGCACGATAGCCTGAACATTGGCGAAAAAGTGCAGCTTGCAGCCCCTGCCGGTGATTTCTTTATGGATGCCGAACCACAAACACCCGTTGTTCTAATTTCTGCTGGTGTGGGACTTACTCCAACGCTGTCAATGCTAGAAAGTCTCTCAGCACATCAAGCACCTGTAACTTGGGTTCATGCAACCGAAAATGGCCAACAGCATGCTTTCAAGCAACACGTAAACCAACTCGTTGCAGAAAAAGAAAATATGAACGCGCTCGTTTGGTATAACCAACCAACGGCAGAAGACAAGCTAGGTGAAGACTTCCACTTCACGGGCTTTGTCAATCTGTATGAAATTGAAGCTGCATTAAAGCAAGATAACGTGCAGGTATACTTCTGTGGTCCTGTAGGATTTATGCAGCACGTAGCGAAACAGCTATTAGAACTTGGCGTACCAGAAGAGCAATTCCATTACGAATGCTTCGGTCCACACAAAGTGGTTTAAGCGCTACCAACTATCGGGAAAACAACAAAGCCCACGTGACATGGGCTTTGTTGTATGAAGTTGTTTGCAATATTGAAGCGTTACCAAAAGGTGTCTCGCCGTTTAGCTCGAGCAATAACGTTTTGTGGCATGCGCTGTTCAAGGCCGTTTCTCAATACAGTTATGCGCTTATGCTGCCGCTTATCTGCTGTGACAGAGTTATATAACCAACGATACGCATCTTCGTAATCGAGTGGACTGCCATAATCACGTAAAAGCAACTCGGCCAGATGAATACGCGCGTTTAGGTTTCCCATTGACGCAGCTTCTCGCAAATATGGAATTGCACGTTCTTTATCTTGCTGTACTAAAGTGCCACGCGAATAGTATCGGCCAATCTGCTCTAGTGCAGCTGGTAACCCCTGATGCGCTGCATTTTCGATGTAGTAAAGACCCAGTTCGACATCTTGCTCGACACACACCCCCCAAGCTAACATATCTCCGTATAGAAACTCATAAGCGGGTAAGTTAATTCGAGTCGCACGAGCTACGATATCCTCCACCAGCTGGCAGTTATCAGCGCGCACACGTTGTAAGTGCTTATTTTGCTCAATAAGCTTTATCAGCTCTGCTTCGGTATAGATCGGAACTGGTGCCCCCACATCAGCAACATTAGCTTTCACTGTGGTAGCAACCAAGGTCAACAACAGTGAAGCAGCCACTGTTCGTAACTTCATAAACGTACCCTTAAGGTATCTAAGAAACCAAAGATCGGTGAAGGATCTCCTCTGCTTGATAACCTTATCGGCAAAAACCAGCTAAGCTTTAGACAATTTTTGCCTCTGACTTAGACTCAGCGGCAAAAATTTGCCATATGAGAATCACGCTGTTTTTGTTCAGATACAAAAAAGCCGACCAGAAGGTCGGCTTTTGCAATCTTTAACGGCTATCAATTAAGCTTCGAATGGATGAACTTTGATGATAGTTTCGTTACGGTCAGGACCTGTAGAGATGATGTCTACTGGAACGCCAGTTAGCTCTTCAATACGCTTGATGTAGTCAAGAGCGGCTTGTGGTAGAGCATCTAGTGACTTAGCACCAAATGTGTTCTCAGACCAACCAGGCATTGTTTCGTAGATTGGCGTTGCTTTTTCGAATGCTTCAGCAGCCATCGGAGAAACTTCTAGCACAGAGCCATCTTCCATCTTGTAACCAGTACAGATTTTTAACTCTTCTAGACCATCTAGTACGTCTAGTTTAGTTAGACAGAAACCAGATACAGAGTTGATTTGGATTGCACGACGCATAGCAACAGCATCGAACCAACCTGTACGACGTAGACGACCAGTTGTCGCACCGAACTCGTGACCAACTTCACCTAAGTGCTTACCAATTGGATCTTGCTTATCTAAACCGTCGTATAGTTCAGTCGGGAATGGACCAGCACCAACGCGAGTACAGTACGCTTTCGCGATACCCAAGATGTAACCGATGTGACGAGGACCAAAACCAGAACCTGCAGCAACACCACCAGCAGTCGTGTTAGAAGACGTTACGTACGGGTAAGTACCGTGGTCGATATCAAGTAGTGTACCTTGTGCACCTTCGAACATGATCTTGTCGCCGCGCTTACGTGCTGCGTCTAGTTCGTCAGTTACGTCGATAACCATTGAAGTTAGTAGCTCAGCGTAGCCTTTCGCTTGCTCAAGTACTTCTTCGTAGCTTACTGGCTCCGCTTTGTAGAAGTTAACTAGTTGGAAGTTATGGAACTCCATGACTTCTTTTAGCTTCTCTGCGAAAGTCGCCATATCGAATAGGTCGCCAACGCGTAGACCGCGACGAGCAACTTTATCTTCGTATGCTGGACCGATACCACGACCAGTAGTACCGATAGCTTTTTTACCGCGAGCGATTTCGCGAGCTTGGTCCATTGCAACGTGGTAAGGAAGAATTAGCGGACATGCTTCAGAAATGAAAAGACGCTCGCGTACTGGAATACCGCGCTCTTCAAGAGGCTTCATTTCTTTAAGTAGAGCTTCAGGTGATAGTACAACACCGTTACCGATAACACATTTTACGTTATCGCGAAGGATACCTGATGGAATTAAGTGAAGAACGGTTTTTTCACCGTCAATTACGAGAGTGTGACCTGCGTTGTGACCGCCTTGGTAGCGTACCACGTATTTTGCATCTTCAGTTAAAAGGTCTACGATTTTACCTTTACCTTCGTCACCCCATTGGGTGCCTAGAACGACTACGTTATTTCCCATCTTTCCAAGTCTGATTGCTAGTTAAAAATGGATTCTAGCACCGAATCACGCTTCTTGCAGTCATTTTTTGTTCACAGAGTTGCTACCAGAATGTCATCTTGCCGCTTTGTTCATTTTGAAATCAGCATATCACTGATAGTATTTAGCTTTCTCTATTCGACTGGAAAGCGCTATGTCTGAATCCATATGGTTGGCGATTGGGCTCGTCTTGATCGTGGAAGGCATTGGGCCACTGATTGCTCCTAACGGTTGGCGGAATATGGTGGCTCAATTAAGTGAACAACCCAACAATCAGCTACGACGCATCGGTGGCTGCCTAGTAGTTGCTGGAGCCGTCATCGCCATCATGATGAGCTAGCACTTAGCATCAGATACAAAAAAGGCTCCCTAAGGAGCCTTTTATTTCAATGAGACGCGGAGATTATTTCTCCATGCTGCCCTTCGACTGGTTCATGTATTGGAAGAACTCACTCTTCGGATCAAGCACCAGAATATCGCTCTTAGAGCTGAAGGACTTCTCATACGCACGTAGCGAGCGTAGGAAGCTAAAGAACTCAGGGTCTTTGTTGTACGCTTCAGCATAAATCTTCGCAGCTTCAGCATCCGCTTCACCTCGTGTCACACGCGCAGTTTTATCAGCTTCAGCTAGAATAGTTGCTACTTCTAGTTCTGCTTGAGCACGAATAACTTCCGCCTTTTCACGACCTTGAGAACGGTGCTTACGAGCAACAGACTCACGCTCCGCACGCATACGACGGTAGATAGACTCACTGATTTCATCAGGCAGGTTGATTTTCTTCATTCGGAAATCAACGACACGAACACCCAAGTCTTTCATTGCGCTTTCACGCGTGTCTTTCAATACTTCAGACATGATTAGGTCGCGTTCACCATCAATCTCAAGCGCCTCACGAGCCGCTTCAGTTGCGACAACATCGGCACTTGCGTCTTCTGGTAGCACATCATCGTTACGTGGACCAGATACGATCTGTTTGATTTCACGAGCACCGATTTCAGAACGAAGCACGTCCGTCACTTTACGCTCAAGTAGTGCCTCTGCCGTTAGCGAGTTACCACCGCCTGTCGCGAGGTAGTAGCGACCAAAATCTTCAATACGCCACTTCACGTAGGTATCAATGATAACGTCTTTTTTCTCAGACGTTACGAAACGGTCTGCACGGCCATCCATTGTTTGGATACGTGCATCAAGTTGTTTCACACGGTCAAACAAAGGCATCTTGAAATGCAGACCAGGCTCGTAAATTCGAGTGATGTCGTTGTTGTCTTTCAAGACACGACCAAATCGAACCACGATACCGCGCTCACCTTCAGGAATCACAAACAAAGACATCAACATTAATGCCAGTGCGATTACCAGTACAGGGATCATTAACTTACGCATTCTTAGTATCTCCCTTGACGTGAACCTGTTGAACGAGACTGCGAGTTCGAAGTGTCTTCTTGTGTACGATCAGACTCAAGTTGAATTTGATCATAGGTTGAAGATGACTTCGATTTACGTTTGGTATCTGCTTTGCCCTCTTGTCCCGCCAACTTATCAATTGGAAGGTAAAGAAGATTGCCGCTTGATTCCGAGTCAATCAACACTTTCGAAGTACTTGAGTACACCTCTTCCATTGCGTCAATGTACAGACGATCACGCGTTACACCAGGCGCTGCTTGGTATTCTGGTAATAGTTTTTCGAACTGTGCTACCTGACCAAGAGCCTCGTTAGTGACACGCTCATTGTAACCTTGTGCTTCTTTCTTCAAACGCTCCGCACGACCCGTTGCCTTAGGCAAGATTTCGTTCTTGTATGCTTCAGCTTCACGAATGAAACGCTCTTCATCCTCACGTGCTGCGATTGCATCATCAAACGCATCTTTCACTTGCTCTGGTGGACGAGCAGACTGGAAGTTCACATCAACAAGTACCAGACCCATATCATAGCTATCAATGATTTGGTTCAGTGTTTCTTGCGTAGTTTGACGAATTTGCTGACGACCACTGGTTAGAATGCTATCCATCAATGAGTCACCAATTACTGCACGTAGTGCAGAATCCGTTGCTTGACGCAAGCTGTCGTCTGCATTGGTTACACGGTACAAGTATTTGTATGGGTCAGTCACTCGGTACTGCACATCCATCGCAACTGTTACAACGTTTTCATCTTTGGTCAGCATTAGACCAGATGCACGTAGTGAACGAATCGCTTGTACGTTTACCGCTTCGTACTCATCAATAAAGCGAGGACGCCAGTTAAGACCTGGGTCTACGATACGATCGTATTTACCTAAACGCAGTACAACACCACGCTCTGCTTCACCGATGGTGTAAAAACCAGCGAAGAACCAAACTGCAACAGCAATCAGAGCAATCACGCCAAAGCCAATTGCACTACCACCACCGCCGCCGATTGGAGAACCACCGCCGCCTTTTTTACCAAACTTGCCGCCCAGCTTTTGACTCAGTTTGTTGAACACTTCATCTAAATCTGGCGGACCTTGATCTCGGCCACCAGGACGCTGGCCACCACGATTATTATTACCCCAAGGGTCATTATCGCGGCCATTGTTGCCGTTGTTATTTCCAGGCTCATTCCACGCCATTAGAAAGCTCCATCATTTGATATGACGTTATACTGTAGCAGTCCTTTAAGTGACTATAAAGCCAGTCAAAACTGCCCCTTCTCTTTTTTCAAGTCTAGACCAATCTACTTGCTGCATTCGAATATCGATCAACAAGTTACCATCCTGGTCATATTCCTCACGTTGAATACACTTCATTTGGAAGAAGGTACTACGGAATCGTCCTTGATACTGTGGAGGAATTCGCAACTGATGCTCGACCATTTGTGACGCCAGACGTTCCGTCAGCGCCTCAAACAGGACATCAATGCCCAACCCATCCATTGCTGAAACCCAAACTGCGCGAGGTACGCCTTCCTCGTCTCGTTCTATACGTGGTTTCTGCGAATCTAGATTGTCGATTTTGTTCATGACAACCAGAGTCGGCACTTCATGCGCGTCGATCTCTTCTAGTACTTCATGAACAGCTTGAATATTCTCACGAAAACGCTCATCACTGGCATCAACAACATGTAACAAAATGTCAGCTTCTTGCGTTTCCTGCAAGGTTGCCTTGAAGGCCGCAACCAAGTCGTGTGGCAAATGTCGAATAAAACCAACCGTGTCTGCCAAGATGGCAGGACCAACATCTGCTAACTCTATCTTACGTAAAGTCGGGTCCAAAGTAGCAAATAATTGATCAGCCGCGTACACGCCAGCTTCTGTAATACGGTTGAAGAGTGTCGACTTACCCGCGTTGGTGTAACCCACAAGTGAAACCGTTGGGATTTCAGCTCGATTTCGGGCGCGGCGCCCTTGTTCACGCTGCTTCGCTACTTTGTCTAAGCGTCGCAGGATGGCTTTGATTCTGTCACGCAATAAGCGACGGTCGGTTTCCAGCTGGGTTTCACCCGGGCCACGTAAACCGATACCACCTTTCTGCCTTTCAAGGTGTGTCCAACCACGAATCAAACGAGTAGAGATATGACGAAGTTGAGCCAGCTCTACCTGTAGCTTACCTTCGTGTGTTCGAGCTCGTTGAGCAAAGATATCGAGAATAAGACCAGTGCGGTCGAGAACTCGACATTGGCACAGTGCTTCGAGGTTACGTTCTTGGGCAGGAGAGAGGGCGTGATTAAAAATCACAATTTCGGCACCAGTTGATTGTACCGCTGTAGCAATCTCTTGGGCCTTACCCTCTCCGACATAGTATTTCGGGTGTGGGGATTGACGACTACCAGTTACCACTTGTAGCGCCTCTACCCCAGCAGAAGAAACCAGCATTTCGAACTCAGCCAGATCTTCCCATTCACCTTCTTGCGTGAAGTTGATATGAACAAGTACGGCTCGCTCACCGGATTCATAACGGTCAAACAAGCAATCAACTCCTTATTTTAAAAATACTCGATGAAGAATTAATCTTCAGATTTCTCTTGTGGACGCTCACCTTGTGGACGTTCACCGCTGTGATGGCTCACTGGACGAGCCGGCACAACTGTTGAGATCGCGTGCTTGTACACCATTTGGTTAACAGTATTCTTCAGCAGGATCACAAATTGATCGAATGATTCGATCTGACCTTGTAGTTTAATACCATTCACAAGGTAGATAGATACCGGGATACGCTCACGACGTAGCGCGTTTAGAAATGGGTCTTGTAGAGATTGCCCCTTAGCCATTTTTATTTTCCTTATTTAATTTGTAGTTGTAATTATTTAGCTAGTGGTGCAATGCAAAAGATACGGCTTTTGCATCTGAGCTAAACGAATCAAAAATGCACTCTAAGTAATTAGCAGCATAGTATAAAAACCGCCAACAACAGATCCTTTGAGAGTGCGTTCACGCAAAAACGATCACATTATACACAGCTATGTCAATCAGATGCTATTGCTTCCGACATCGTTTCTAATGCCTGTTCAATGTTCTCGCTATCCAACCAAGTTAAATCATCCCAGCTGCGTAACCAGGTGATTTGACGCTTGGCCAATTGACGAGTCGCGCATACGCCACGAAATACCGCTTCGTCACGTGTACACTCCCCATCTAAATACTCCCACATCTGTCGGTAACCGACGCATCGTATGGAAGGAAGATCGGGGTGAAGATCTTTTCGCGAATGTAACGCTTTCATTTCTTCTTCAAAGCCCGCTTCCATCATCTTCTCGAAACGGAGTTCAATCCGACGGTGAAGTTCTGCCCTATCCTTGGGAGCTATTGCAAACTGCTTGACTCGGTATGGTAGGCTTTCACCTTTCGTTTGAGTCAATTCAGTCAAAGTTTTACCTGAAATGCGAAAAACTTCCAATGCCCGAGATAAACGTTGGGGATCATTGGGATGGATTCTCGCGGCTGACACAGGATCAACCTCTTTGAGTTCATCGTGCAACACTGACCAACCTTTAGTCAATGCCTCTTGTTCAATTTGCTGACGAATTTCAGGATTTGCAGCAGGAAGTGGTGATAAACCTTCAAGTAACGCCTTGTAATACAGCATTGTTCCACCCACAAGAAGTGGAATTTTTCCTTCTGCAACAATATCATCCATCGCTTTCAATGCATCTCGACGAAAGTCGGCGACAGAGTAAGATTCACTTGGATCCAAAATATCTATCAAGCGATGAGGCGCCAAACTTAACTCTTTTTCATCCGGTTTCGCCGTACCGATATCCATCCCTTTGTAGATCAAAGCAGAATCAACACTGATGATCTCAATCGGAAATTTTTGACGAAGACGAATCGCCAGCTCAGTTTTGCCTGATGCAGTTGGCCCCATTAAAAATAGCGCCAAAGGTAGTTTATCTGTCATGGTTTTAATTTGGCTATCGTGGCAGAGAAATCAACAGCGGATACGAATTTTGTATCTTCTAATGGCAATTGACCATGTCTTAGCTGTTCAAGTTCCGCAATAATTTGAATGGCTTCAGAAAAAGTATAGTGACTCTTCACTGTCGTGACCTGTAATGCGAGCCAATCTATCAACTCAGACAGCATCTGAGCCGCTGCTATACCTTCGTTCACACAAGATTGCGCGTAAGATAACAGATCTGGTACTAAATTTTGTAAGTTTTGTTGACGCAGCGGAGCTGGGACGCCCATCACCATTAAGGCGTGCTCGTTTCTCGCTTTCAATTGAATACCAAGCAA
Organism: Vibrio sp. OY15; assembly: GCF_000742455.1. NCBI lineage: Bacteria > Pseudomonadati > Pseudomonadota > Gammaproteobacteria > Vibrionales > Vibrionaceae > Vibrio > Vibrio sp. OY15. The sequence goes on from NZ_JPIL01000021.1 coordinate 48,834, forward strand.
TGCCAAATCTTGTTGATAATCTTGGGCCAGTCTCACTAATTCGGCCTCTAACTTAATAGATAGAGGAACAAGCAGAGGTTGTGCCTTGAGTGCACCATCGCTTGGAGAAAGCTGGCCTTTTACACGATAAAATTCTGCTCTAGGTAACGAGACTAACGCCGCCCCACTGTCACTGCTCATCAAAACAAATTGTTCATCGACCACCATCAGCGCTTTGCCTAATGCAGTAATCGATGGCATTGATGTGTGCGAAGTTATCGTTTGGGGCGCTATTGGAGTGACTGCCTGAGCCTCAAACTCTAGCGTTTTCAACAGCTCGTGATAAGCGCGTACTTCTTGTTTAGTTGGCGCTGGTTCTACGTGGCGCTCTTTACTGTGACTTGGCTTTGGTGCAGGTTTGGATTCCACCCAATCATTACGTTTGAATGACTCCACTACGCGCGCCTCTCGCACGGAGGTTTCACTAGGACCGCTATTACGAGGCTTCACTTCATAATCACTGCGTCCAGGATAAGCCGGTGTACTCTCTATCGCTTGATAAACCCGCTCTGGTACTGGTGAAGATGCTGGCTCTTGTACTTTTTCAGGCTCTGGCGAATGCTCAATCTCTTCGGATTCAGTCGGTTCCACGCGATGAAATGCCGATTCATTCACCTGTGGTTTATCAATCACGGCGCTTTGTGAAAGTGCATCCGTCAAAGCTTGATAGATGAAATCATGCACCAAACGAGCTTGGTGGAAACGCACTTCATGCTTAGCAGGGTGAACATTCACATCTACTTGGTGCGGATCTAGCTCAATAAAGAGCACATACGCAGCAAACTGATCTGGCTTTAAGCTCATTTCATAGCTTTGACGAATCGCGTGATTGATTAATTTGTCACGCATCATTCGGCCATTCACATAGCAATATTGTAAATCGCTTTGCTGCCTTGCTCCCTCTGGTGTGGTAATCCACCCATGTAGCTTTAACCCTTGATGCTCAAGCTCGATTCTGAGCATATGCCGCACAAACGCATTACCGCAGACAGCAGCAATACGCTTTTCGGTTTGAAGCTGATTTTTCGCCGCGCGATATTGACGGATGATCTTGCCGTTATGACGCACATTGATGGTGACATCAAAGCGGCTTAACGCAATGCGTTTCAATAACTCATCAATATGAGCAAATTCGGTTTTCTCCGTACGAAGAAACTTGCGACGCGCTGGAGTATTAAAAAATAAGTCCAACACCTCAACGGTAGTGCCAATCGGGTGCGCTGCTGGCTTAAGCTTCACCTGCATATCACGCCCTTCGGAGTAGGCACTCCAGGCTTCTTCTTGTGCCGCAGGACGCGATGTGAGCGTCAAACGCGAGACTGAGCTAATACTGGCTAACGCTTCACCGCGAAAACCTAGACTCATAATGGCTTCGAGATCATCTAAGGTATGTATCTTAGATGTCGCATGACGACTGAGCGCTAAGCCGAGTTCATCTTTCGCGATACCTTTTCCGTTATCACGAACACGAATCAGCTTTGCGCCTCCTTTCTCGATATCGATATCGATTCGAGTTGCGCCAGAATCAAGACTATTTTCAACCAGCTCTTTAATCACAGAAGCAGGTCTTTCGACCACTTCCCCTGCGGCGATTTGGTTTGCAAGTCTGGCTGGCAAAATTTTAATCGTCATAATGAGTTAGAAGCTCACCTACTTGTTTGGAATGATCAGGACTTGCCCAACCGCTAGCTGATCAGAGCGTAAGTTATTCGCTTTACGAATGCTCGATACGCTAACGCCGTATTTGGACGCTATTTTGCCAAGGAACTCACCCCGAGAAACCTTGTGCTTACGAATCGGTTTATCTTTTACCGCGACCGTTATCTTCAACTTTTGCCCTACCCACAACGTATCTGACTTCAAGTTATTCTCTCGGCGGATATCTGAAACCTTCACTTTATAGTGATTCGCAATCTTACCTAAGAACTCACCAGACTTAACCTTGTGCGTAATGGTTTCTGTCTCAACAGTAATCGGTTTACTTGGCACTTTAATCGTACCAGCAGAAGGAATGTTGAGCTTCTGACCAATTGCCAAGCCTGTCGACTTCAAGTTGTTTGCCGACATCAGCGCTTTAGAGCTAAGCCCATATTTGTTCGCGATCACCGATAATGACTCGCCACGCTTTACAATATGTACCATTGGCTTCGCTGAAGGCGAGAACACCGTACCCTCTGGTGGGTTATCTTTTAAGTACTTGACGACCGCCTTAGTGATAGCCTGAGCTAACTTATCTTGGTGCGCTCGTTGAAACAGTAAACGCTCTTCTGTTGGGTTAGAAATAAAGCCCGTTTCCACTAGCACAGACGGAATCTGTGGAGAGCGTAAAACCGCAAGGCTGGTGTTGATCGGTTTGGTGTTATGCAGGTGCGCAACACGTCCCATCTCACCTAGGATTTCTGTTGCCAGTTTATAGCCTTCTTTTTGTGAGTGACTAAACTGCAAGTCCAGCAAAGTTTGGTTCACGTTACGATCTTTTGTCTTCGTGAAGAACGCATTACCCGAGCCGCCCAATAACTCAGACTGTTTCTCATGGTTCTCGACCCAACGAGCAATTTCGGTATTTGCACGACGAGTATTTAGTACGAAGACCGATCCACCGCGGGGCTTCGGTGAAGTAAACGCATCTGCGTGAATGGAGATCAGCAAGTGCGCATCATTTTCACGAGCAATCGCGACACGACGGTTTAAGTTTACAAAATAATCTCCCGTACGAGTCATGCGCGTTTTAATACCAGGAGTCGCATCGAGCTGAGCAGCAATTTTTCTTGAGATACTCAATACCGCATCTTTCTCGTACTTACGACGTGAAGGGCCAATAGAGCCAGGGTCTTCCCCACCGTGACCAGGGTCGATAACAATTAACACTTCTTGAGCTCGTTGAACTGAACTCATGTCTTTGCTGGCCGCCGCTGGCTTACTCGGTTTAGAGGTCGATGCCTTCTTACCGTGCGGTAAATCAATCACCAAGCGGTGACCATACTGCCCACCTGGTGTTGGGCTTAATTTAAATAATTCCGCTTGAACGCTCTTTTTTAGTTCAAACACCAAACGATAAGTGCCCTTCTCTGGAGGCGAGCTTTTTCGTACCAGTTTTAAAACAGGGCTATCCGTAACAGTAACAGGCAGTTTGGCCTGCATCGTCGTGCTTTTTAAATCCACGACAAGGCGATCCGGCCCTGATAAAGAGAAATAGGAATAGTCAGCTTCCGAGCCTAAATCGATGACAACACGTGTTTCATCAGGTGAAGGCCAAACTCGAAAACTCTTAACGACGTTAGCAAATGCTAAATTGGGGATGAGAAGGAGAAAAGTGGCGACAAACGTCGCCACTACTCTAAAATTAGAAAAACTCAACATAGCTCCAATCGACTGAGTAACTGCACACCATAATCATTATTAGCTGTTAGTTCGGCTACACGTTGCTCACCTTGGTAGCGAATGTTTACATCAAGATCCGGTTGTGGCAGTAAGCCATGCCCTTTTTCAGGCCATTCAACCAAGCAAATCGCATCGTCTGTGAAATAGTCTCGAATCCCCATAAACTCAAGCTCTTCAGGATCCGCAAGACGATAAAGGTCGAAGTGATATACTTGCCACTGATCCAACTGGTACGGTTCGACTAGAGTATAAGTTGGACTTTTCACGTTACCTTGATGACCAAGAGCACGGACAAAACCACGACTAAAGGTTGTTTTACCTGCACCCAAATCACCATGCAGATAAATTGTGGTTTGCTGGGAACAAAGCTGAGCCAAAGCGGTGCCTAGTGCAACCGTTTCATGCTCATCTTTTAAATTGAATTGTTTCGTGCTCATTGATGCTTCTCTAACTAATGATCGTTGACTATATAAAAATCAAAAGAACAGGAATAGTAAACCGTGTTGGTTTTGAGAGACAAGCTTTCAAATGTCATATGTGCGAAAAAAGTATCCAATAAACGGTATCTTAATCATCTTAGTATCGACCTAGATTTAGAATATATGCAAATGACTTCAATAAGCAGTATTCACAACATCAAAAACGTACCTAACTGGGTAGCACCAAAGCCAGAGATCCGTTAAGATCCGCCCCCCTTTATTCCGGTGGTTAACATGAACTACGAACAACTCGCACAACAAATCAAAGTTTGGGGAAAAGAACTCGGCTTCCAAAAAGTTGGGATCTGCGACGTTGATCTGAGTGAACATGAAGCAGCACTACAAAAATGGCTTGATGCAGGCTATCACGGCTCAATGGATTGGATGGCTCGTCACGGTATGATGCGTGCTAGACCCCATGAGCTACTCCCGGGAACCGTTCGTGTTATCAGCGTCCGGATGGACTATCTGCCACCAGAGGCTCAATTTGCTTCGAACCTCGCGAATAAAAGTCATGCCTATATTAGCCGCTACGCACTAGGGCGCGATTATCACAAGCTCGTCAGAAAGCAGCTAAATAAGCTCGGCAAACTTATTGAACAAGAGGTTGGTCAATATGGTCACCGACCTTTCGTTGATTCCGCACCAATATTAGAGCGACCTCTCGCCCAAAAAGCGGGCTTAGGTTGGACCGGGAAACATTCCCTGATTTTAGATCAAGACTGTGGATCGTGGTTCTTTTTAGGTGAACTACTTATCGACTTACCACTACCCGTAGATGAGCCAAGCGTTGATCAGTGCGGTAAATGCAAAGCATGCATTACATCATGCCCAACACAAGCCATCGTTGAAGACAAAGTTGTCGATGCCAGGCGTTGTATCTCTTATCTCACCATCGAGTTCGATGGCGTGATTCCTGAAGAGTTTCGAAAGCCAATGGGTAACCGCATTTATGGTTGTGACGACTGTCAATTGGTTTGCCCATGGAACCGCTACGCCGACATAACGGAGCAAGATGATTTCCACCGTCGTGACAGTTTCAAAAACCCTGACCTCGTCGACATGTTTAACTGGGATGAAGCGACTTTTCTAAAAAATATGGAAGGCTCCGCTATCCGTCGTATTGGTCATATACAGTGGCTACGTAACATCGCTGTCGCACTTGGTAATGCAGAATATAGTCAGCGAATCATAGATGCGCTGGAAAGTCGGCAAGGTGAAAATAAATTACTTGATGAGCACATTAAATGGGCTTTGACAGAGCAACTGAATCAACTCCCCACTGAGAGTAATTCATCTATAGAGACGAAAAAGCAACGCTTAATAAGGATAGTCGAGAAGGGACTGCCGAGAGACGCATAGAGCGTAGTCTATATGCAAGAGATTGAAAGTACTTTTGCATGTTCAATTCATGACCTTGTTCTCAATTTTGTAATGTGGAAAAAAATTTGAGATTCAAGAAAAACAAGCTAGCAGAAAAAAGTTAAACACAGCTCGGAGAAATGACTAGGATCAAAAAAATACCAGTTAATGATCGTATTTTAACGTACTCGATCCGACAAAAAACTTATTTTTTCTTTATATAACAAAGATTTAATTGATATTTCTTTGTTATTTCAACTTCACTTTAGAGAAAAGATCTTTCTTCCCCATCATAAAAAGTCGAGCTAAAAACACTTTATCAACCAACTTATCCACAGAACGACGTATGTGGATAACTCTGTTAATTAAAGTAGATAAAACACGCGAAGCCTCATCATACTTGTACGTCAGCCGATTCATATCGTGTTTTAAACACAAACGAAATCGTCCGACATCATATGATGCGGATAAAAGTTTAGCTTTTGGGGATTCATGCTTCGCAGCATTATGAAAAGAGCGATGTGATTGGTTGCGAGAAGCAGGCGTTGAATCAAGCGGCGCATCCGTAGACGAATTAACAATTGTATACTAAATAAGTACTCAATCTATCGTCTTGTATTTGGTTGCGGGGGCCGGATTTGAACCGACGACCTTCGGGTTATGAGCCCGACGAGCTACCAAGCTGCTCCACCCCGCGTCCGAGTGCTTCATCTTCGTTGATGATGAAGGCTTTGCTTTCATTTATAAAAAGAAACTGGAGCGACACACGAGGTTCGAACTCGTGACCTCAACCTTGGCAAGGTTGCGCTCTACCAACTGAGCTAGTGTCGCCTTTTGTCACCGTTAAGCACGATAAAGGCTATATATTGGAGCGACACACGAGGTTCGAACTCGTGACCTCAACCTTGGCAAGGTTGCGCTCTACCAACTGAGCTAGTGTCGCATTTTGTCACCGTTGAGCACGATGAGGGCTATATATTGGAGCGACACACGAGGTTCGAACTCGTGACCTCAACCTTGGCAAGGTTGCGCTCTACCAACTGAGCTAGTGTCGCATATTAACAGCAGTCGCTATTAATGGAATTTGGTTGCGGGGGCCGGATTTGAACCGACGACCTTCGGGTTATGAGCCCGACGAGCTACCAAGCTGCTCCACCCCGCGTCCGTATTGTGTCACCGTTAAGTACCGTGAGAACTGTAAAACTGGAGCGACACACGAGGTTCGAACTCGTGACCTCAACCTTGGCAAGGTTGCGCTCTACCAACTGAGCTAGTGTCGCATTGGTTGCGGGGGCCGGATTTGAACCGACGACCTTCGGGTTATGAGCCCGACGAGCTACCAAGCTGCTCCACCCCGCGTCCGTATTGTGTCACCGTTGAGTACCGTGAGAACTATAAAACTGGAGCGACACACGAGGTTCGAACTCGTGACCTCAACCTTGGCAAGGTTGCGCTCTACCAACTGAGCTAGTGTCGCATTGGTTGCGGGGGCCGGATTTGAACCGACGACCTTCGGGTTATGAGCCCGACGAGCTACCAAGCTGCTCCACCCCGCGTCCGTATTGTGTCACCGTTAAGTACCGTGAGAACTATAAAACTGGAGCGACACACGAGGTTCGAACTCGTGACCTCAACCTTGGCAAGGTTGCGCTCTACCAACTGAGCTAGTGTCGCATTGGTTGCGGGGGCCGGATTTGAACCGACGACCTTCGGGTTATGAGCCCGACGAGCTACCAAGCTGCTCCACCCCGCGTCCGTATTGTGTCACCGTTAAGTACCGTGAGAACTATGAAACTGGAGCGACACACGAGGTTCGAACTCGTGACCTCAACCTTGGCAAGGTTGCGCTCTACCAACTGAGCTAGTGTCGCATCAACAACGTTTCCGCTGTTTAGGGCTGCGAATTATAAGAGCATTTTTTTGTGATGCAAGTCCTTCCTTCAAAAAAACTTTATTTTTTTACTGAACGACGAAAAAGCAATCAAAAGCGATATAAATTACAACAATTTGGATCGCAACCTTAACAGTTAAATCTTGAAAATAGTACCTCGATAGTACTTAAGTTCTGCGATGGACTCACGAATGTCGTCCAAGGCCAAATGTGTTCCCTGTTTTGTGAACCCATTTAGCACCTCAGGTTGCCAGCGACGTGCTAGTTCTTTAAGAGTACTAACGTCAACATATCGGTAATGGAAGAACTCTTCCAACTCAGGCATATGCTTGTATAAAAAGCGACGATCCTGCCCAATGCTGTTACCACATATTGGCGACGCCCCTTTTGGCACCCATTTTTCTAAAAATTCAATGGTTTGTGCGACTGCGTCTTGTTCTGAGATTTGACTGTTTCGAACGCGCTCCACCAAACCGCTTGCCGTATGCGTATTAGTACACCAGTCGTCCATTTTCGCCAGTTCTTCTTCCGGCTGATGAATCGCTAACACTGGACCTTCAGCCAAAATATTTAGTTCGCTATCCGTGACAATAGAAGCAATTTCGATGATTTTGTGCGTTTCAGGATCAAGCCCTGTCATCTCTAAATCAACCCAAATTAGGTTTTGATCGCTAAAGGACATGGTTACGCCGCCTATTTGTTTATCGATAAAAGAGGTACTATACCTCAAAATACGAGAAACACGATACTCATACACGGAGCCAAGAGTACGGCTCAACCATTTGAGTAAATTCACATAAAGTACAGAATTGTGGCAAAGAAGAAAAAGTTAACCAAAGGTCAGGTGCGACGCGTACGTAGCAACCAACAAAAGCGTTTGAAGAAGCAAGAAGATTCCATCCAGTGGGATGAAAACATGCTAGGCGCCAGCAAGCAAGGTCTCGTGATCACTCGTTTTGGTCAGCACGCGGACATTGAAGACCTTGAAACAGGCGAAATTCAACGCTGTAACCTCCGCCGTGGTATTGAGTCTCTAGTATCTGGCGATCGTGTTTTATGGCGCGAAGGATTGGAGTCTATGGCGGGCATCTCTGGTGTTGTTGAAGCGGTAGAACCTCGCTCTTCAGTGCTCACTCGTCCAGATTATTACGATGGCCTAAAACCCGTTGCAGCCAATATTGATCAAATGGTCATTGTCTCTTCGGTATTACCAGAGCTATCGCTAAATATTATTGACCGCTATCTCGTTGCATCAGAAACACTGAATATTGCGCCATTGTTGGTCTTAAATAAAGTCGACCTTCTAGAAGCCGATGACCGTGCAATGTATGAAGAATGGCTCAAAGAATATGAACGTATTGGCTATAAAGTGCTTCTGGTCAGCAAGAAGTCTGGAGAAGGCATTGCTGAACTAGAAACCCTACTGCGTGATCGAATTAATATCTTTGTTGGTCAATCAGGCGTAGGGAAATCCAGCTTAGTCAACGCGTTAATGCCGGAACTAGAGAGCGAAGTGGAAGAAGGCGAAGTCTCTGAGAACTCTGGCTTGGGCCAACACACCACGACGGCTGCACGTTTATACCACATTCCAACGGGTGGCGATTTGATCGACTCACCTGGAGTACGTGAATTTGGTCTTTGGCATTTGGAAGCAGAAGAAGTAACAAAAGCATTCGTTGAATTTCGACCATATTTAGGCGGTTGCAAGTTCCGAGATTGTAAACACAATGATGACCCAGGCTGCCTTCTACGCGAAGCTGTCGAGAACGGGGAAATTAACGAAACTCGCTTTGAAAACTATCATCGCATTTTGGAAAGCATGGTTGAAAACAAAGCAAATCGTCAGTATTCACGTAATAAAAAAGCCGATCTGTAATTGAGTTAAGGCTGTAACTGTGTAAAAAGTCTTCACCTAATACTGACAAGCAAATTAAATTTCAGTAACATCACGCGCCCTAAAGCGCGAATCTAACAGAAGTATCGGAATTAAAGATGGACAAGTTTAAAGTTGGACTGCAGTACTGGATCCCACAACACGGCCTCACTCGCCTAATGGGTAAACTGGCTTCAGCAAAAGCTGGCGGTCTAACAACAGCAGTTATTCGTTGGTTTATCAAACAATACAATGTGAATATGGATGAGGCAAAGCACTCAGATCCTAAGCATTTTAAAACGTTCAACGAGTTTTTCGTTCGTGAGCTAAAAGAAGGCGCACGCCCAATTTCTGAAGGCGAAAACGTCATCACTCATCCAGCCGACGCTTGTGTTAGCCAGTTTGGCCCTATTGAAGATGGTCAACTTATCCAAGCAAAAGGTCATCACTTCTCAGCACAAGAATTGCTGGGCGGTGACGCGAATTTAGCTGACGAATTTAAAGATGGTTCTTTTGCGACATTGTACCTATCTCCGCGCGATTACCACCGTGTACACATGCCATGTGACGGCACTCTGCGCCAAATGATTTACGTACCAGGTGACCTGTTCTCAGTAAACCCTCTGACAGCAGAAAACGTACCAAACCTATTTGCACGTAACGAGCGTGTGGTGTGTATCTTCGATACTGAGTTTGGTCCAATGGCACAGGTGCTTGTTGGTGCGACAATTGTTGGTAGCATTGAGCAAGTATGGGCTGGCACGATCACTCCGCCTCGTGGAAACACTGTCTACAAATGGGATTACCCAGCAGAGGGTGACAAGGCCGTGATCTTGAAAAAAGGCGAAGAGATGGGCCGCTTCAAACTGGGTTCTACTGTTATTAACCTGTTTGCCAAAGACGCGATTGAGTTTGACGCAAGCATGGAAAACGGTAAGCCAACCGTTATGGGCACACCTTACGCCTTAAAAAATTGAGTAAAACACCGTTAAGAGCCCTTTATTCAGGGCTCTTTTTATTGATAAAAAGCAAAACTCCGTTCGAAATTTAGCCTCTATTTCTCAAACTCATACCTGCCTCTAAGACCCTCATTCCACAATCAATTATCCTGCGCTTAGAATGAATATTTAGAGGGGCAGCCAATGCCAAAGATGAGTGTAAACACGTTGGCGAAATTGCTGGTGTGCTTTTTAATTCCGCTCGGTGTTTTGATGATGCCGATCGATGCTATTCCTATTGACGATCTCACTTTAATTCAGCATCGCCTGTTAGCTATTTTTCTTCTTGCTGCCCTACTTTGGGTTCTCGAGCCGGTTCCCGTTTTTGCTACGTCCATTCTTATTATCGCTCTTGAACTGATCATGATATCGGATAAAGGTTTGCATCTATTTCGCAATCCACCAGCGGGGCATGATTTAGGAGAGTTAATTGCTTACACCGATATTTTCTCGGCCTTCTCTTCACCGATCATTATTCTTTTTATGGGTGGTTTTGCTCTTGCGATTGCGGCTTCCAAATACGAGCTCGACAACAACCTCGCCCGAGTTCTATTAAAACCATTCGGCACCCAACCTAAGTTCATCATGCTGGGCTTGATGTTAATTACCGCCGTTTTTTCAATGTTTATGTCCAATACTGCCACGACCGTGATGATGCTAGCCCTGCTTGGCCCCATCGTCGCTTCAGCACCTAAAGGGGATTTAGGCATTAAAGCACTGGTGTTGTGTATTCCAATTGCAGCGAATACAGGCGGCATTGCGACTCCGATAGGCACGCCACCTAATGCGATAGCGCTTCAATATCTCACTGGAGAAAACGCGATAGACTTCCTATCGTGGATGACAATGGGTCTACCCTTTGTGTTGGTACAACTCACTGTAGCTTGGTTCTTGTTGCAAAAGCTGTTTCCGTCTAGCGAACCAGAAATGAAACTAAAGCTAGATGGTACATTCAAAAAGAGCTGGCGTGCGATCGTCGTCTACATCACTTTTGCACTAACCATTTTGCTTTGGATGACAACGAAAGTGCATGGCATGAATACATATGTTGTCGCGATTATCCCACTAGCAGTGTTCACGTTAACGGGCATTATGGGAAAAGAAGAGCTCAAGCTGATTAACTGGGATGTTTTATGGCTGGTTGCCGGTGGTATAGCAATTGGTATTGCCTTAGACAAAACGGGCTTAGCCGAAGCATTAGCGCACGCCATTGATTACAGCCTGCTATCACCATTTGCCGTTGTTTTAGCCCTATCAGTAGTGTGTTGGTTAATGGCGAACTTTATGTCTAATACCGCAACGGCAAACTTATTGATGCCTATTGCTGCCGCTATTGGTACATCCATGCCAAGCCTTATTGCGGTTGGTGGCCTACAAGGTTTACTGGTTGTCGTCGCCTTCTCCGCATCACTTGGCATGATCTTACCGGTTTCCACACCACCAAACTCTTTGGCTTATTCAACAGGCCTCATCGAGAGCAAAGACATGGCGAAAGTGGGGCTGATTCTTGGTTTGATTGGTCTACTCATCGTGTATGGCGCAGTTTTGGTACTGTTTTAATCGAAGAGCTCCATGAAAAAGCGTGTTGTCATGGAGCTGCTCTCCAGCTACTGCCCTTACAGAGCGGCTTTTACATCCCATAAATTTCGTGCATATTAAGACTCCTCTACTCTACAAGGACGTCGACACATCATGGGTTACGAATGGCTTGCTTTATGCGCCGCTTTTCTGTGGGCAGTTTCTAGCCTAATTTCGGTCATTCCTGCACAACACCTAGGCGCATTTTCTTACAGCCGCTGGCGTATGGGCTGCACAGCCGTGATCTTATCAACAATGGCCTGGATAACTGGCGGCTGGTTAACGGTTTCTTGGGAACACGTAACGCCAATGATGGCCTCAGGACTGATTGGTATTTTTATTGGCGATACCGCTCTATTCGCGTGTTTGAATCGTATGGGGCCAAGACAAGCCGGGTTACTCTTCTCTTGCCACGCCGTGTTCTCTGCCATCTTGGGCTACTTCTTATTTAGCGAAGTCATGACCACAATAGAACTACTGGGCGCATCATTGGTATTTAGCGGCGTGGTGATGGCGATATTCTTTGGCCGAAGAGGTCAAGTGAATAACGTCTTGGAAGACATTAAAGGTAACATCTGGGTGGGTATTGGACTTGGCTTAACCGCAGCAATGTGCCAAGCATTGGGCGGCATCATCGCCAAGCCAGTAATGCAAACCAGTATTGACCCAGTTGCGGCTTCTGCTATTCGAATGATCAGTGCCTTTTTCGCCCACAGCATGTTGTTAATTCTAGGAGTCAAAGTCGCTCGCTCGACGCAACACATTACTTGGCGCATATTTGGTATTACTGCCCTTAATGGTTTCTTGGCGATGGCCGTCGGCATGACGCTAATCTTATACGCACTGCAAGAAGGAAATGTAGGTATGGTTGCACTTCTATCTTCAACCACGCCAATTATGTTGCTACCACTGCTCTGGATTTACACTAAACGCCGACCAAACCGATTTGCATGGTTGGGCGCAGCCCTAGCTGTGATTGGTGCGGGCATTTTGGTTCAGTAACCTTACAGACCAGCCCTTATTGCCAGATACAAAAAAGCCCGAGTTTAAACTCGGGCTTTTGTCATTCGGAGCCGTTAGTTAATTATTTATTTAACTAATACTTCACCCGTCATTTCTGCTGGGATTTCTAGACCAGCTAGAGAAAGCATGGTTGGTGCAAGGTCAGACAGTTTACCGCCTTCTTTGAATTCAACCGCTTTGTCACCTACATAGATTAGAGGCACTGGTAGGTTAGTGTGAGCAGTGTGGATGCCGCCAGTTTCAGGGTCGATCATCATTTCTGCGTTACCGTGGTCCGCAGTGATCAATAGTTGACCGCCAACTTCTTTGATTGCTTCAACCACTTTACCCACGCTTTCATCTAGAGCTTCGATTGCTTTCTCAGCCGCTTCATAAACGCCAGTGTGACCAACCATATCTGCGTTCGGGTAGTTACAGATGATGGTATCGAACTTACCTGATTTGATAGCCGCAACCATCTTCTCTGTTAGTTCTGGAGAGCTCATTTCAGGCTGCATGTCGTACGTTGCAACTTTTGGAGAAGCAACCAACTGACGCTCTTCGCCTTCGAATTCGTTCTCAACACCACCGTTGAAGAAGAAAGTCACGTGTGCGTATTTCTCTGTTTCAGAGATACGTAGCTGAGTTTGACCTTGTTTAGATAGCCACTCACCGTAAGTGTTTTCTAGAGACGCAGGTGGGAATGCGATAGCTAGAGGGATATCAGCCGCGTATTGAGTCAGCATCACAAAGTTGATTGCTGGGAATACTGCACGCTCAAAGCCGTCAAACGCAGGAACGAATGCACGAGTGATTTGACGTGCACGGTCAGCACGGTAGTTCATGAAGATAACCGCATCACCATCTTGCATGATTGCGTCTTCTTGACCTTCCGCTTTGATAGTTGTTGCTTTAACGAATTCGTCGTTTTCTTCACGAGCGTAAGCCGCTTCTAGACCTGCAACTGCCGTTTCTGCTGTGAACTCAGCTTTAGCTTGAGTTAGAAGATCGTAAGCAACTTGGACGCGATCCCAGTTGTTGTCACGGTCCATTGCGTAGTAACGACCTACTAGAGAAGCAACGCGGCCTTTACCTAGTTTCGCAAATAGGTCTTGGAAACGTTGTAGTGAGTTTTCAGCACTACGTGGTGGTGTGTCACGGCCGTCTAGGAAGCAGTGTAGGTAGATTTTCTCTGCGCCACGCGCCGCTGCCATTTCAACTGCAGCGTAAATGTGGTCTTCGTGAGAGTGAACACCGCCTGGAGACATCAGGCCCATGATGTGTACTGCTTTTTCAGCTTTCACTGCAGAGTCGATAGCTTCAACTAGCGCAGGCGTTTCTTCGAACTCACCATCCGCAATTGATTTAGTGATACGAGTCAGGTCTTGGTATACAACGCGGCCTGCACCAATGTTAGTGTGACCAACTTCAGAGTTACCCATTTGACCATCAGGAAGGCCAACATCCATGCCTGAAGCAGAGATTAATGTGTGTGGGTTATTCGCAATCAGAGCATCCATTACTGGTGTTTTCGCATTCGCAATTGCGTTACTTGCTGTGTCTTCACGGTAACCGTAACCGTCAAGGATAACTAGAGCCAGTGGCTTCTTAGCTGACATAGTGATGACCTCATCAAATTTAAGTAACTTTTGGCGTAGGGCCTCGCTGCCCTATCTAACCTTGAAACAAAACTAGCGTAATTTTACTACACTTTTTAACCAAAACTGTAGGTTAAGATCAAATAATGTTTGCGATTTATTGTTGCTATCTTACAAGTTAAGCGAACAACGAGTCAGTGCCGACAATCGTGTTCCACAAGCATAGTCATTTCTAATACGCTTTGTACACCCCAGTCTAAGTTCGGTTTTCTTACGCTTCTCATTCTTATTTTTGCACTTGAAACAGCGCTAATTTAAAGCAACATCAAACAAGATGGGTTAATACCTATTGTTCTCTTTTCTCAGTAAAACAGAAGTCACTTAAACCGATAAGTCCAATAGGCAAAAGCAATCAAGCTACCAGAGCGAAATGTACGGATAGTAAGGGCATAACGGGTTTATAGAGATCTCAATTATTCGTTAGAAAATTTTAACCCTCTCGCCTAAGAGCCGTAACCTCGCTATACTCCTGCTTTATTTTTCCGCCAACAGCGTAAGAGCTCAAGACATGCAAGAGTACATTGAATTTTTCCAACAAAACATGATTCTATCTTTGGTTTGGGTAGGTCTTCTTGTCGCCTTTATCATGAACATCGTGAAATCAGCGACAGCCGCATACAAAGAAATCAACGTAAACCAACTGACTCATCTTATGAACCGTGAAAACGGCGTTGTAGTGGATATCCGTACCAAAGACGAGTTCAAAAAAGGTCATATCACCGACTCACTTCACATTTTACCGTCAGACATCAAAGCGGGTAACTTGGGTAGCCTTGAAAACCACAAATCAGACCCAATCATTGTTGTATGTAAGACAGGACAGACCGCTCAAGAAAGCGCAAACCTACTAGTAAAAGCTGGCTTCGAAAACGTGAGCCTACTAAAAAATGGTTTGATTGCGTGGAACGAAGCGAACCTGCCGTTAGTTCGCGGTAAGAAGTAGGAACGTGGCAAGAACGAAAGTTCGCGTTTAAACGCGCTTTTACCAAGCCTCGCGGACAAAGAACTGAGCAAATTGAAAGCAGTTGGAGCACTAAGTTGTGACGCTTTGCACGTAATACACGCTTCATCTAGTCAAGGTAGATTGGCTCAGTTAGTCTCAGGACATACCAGTTTTCTGAGCTTAGACGTTTCTAGGCTCAACAAATATTGATTTAAGGATTAAAAAATGGCTGAAGCAGCACCTCAAGACGCACAACAAAACTTCGCAATTCAACGCATCTTCCTAAAAGACGTTTCTTTTGAAGCGCCGAACTCTCCAGTAATTTTCCAGAAAGAGTGGAACCCAGACGTTAAACTAGACCTAGACACTCAAAGCCGTGAGCTTGGTGAAGGCGTTTACGAAGTTGTTCTGCGCCTAACCGTTACTGTGAAGAACGAAGAAGAGACTGCGTTCCTATGTGAAGTTCAACAAGGTGGTATCTTCACTGCTGAACAAATGGAAGCTGGTCAACTTGCACATTGCCTAGGCGCATTCTGCCCGAACATCCTATTCCCATACGCTCGTGAAACTATCTCAAGCCTAGTCGTTAAAGGTACGTTCCCTCAACTGAACCTAGCGCCAGTAAACTTTGACGCGCTATTCATGAACTACCTACAACAGCAAGCTCAACAAGGCGAAGCTGAAGCGTAATTCACGTTTTATAAGTGACGAATAGCCACAGTGCTGACGTCACCGACTCAAATAAAATGCACAGAGCGTCTACCATTCGATGCAATGTGCATTTTTTATTTCTGACAAAAGTTCCTAGTTCCTAATCGCCAGAAGGCGTAAAATTTGACGATTAGGAACTAGATTCTACTAGTAGCAAGACAATTAGGCGGTAGCATGACACAAGCAAATACAAACAATGCTTACGGTAAAGACATCGCAATGACTGTGATTGGCGCAGGCTCATACGGCACCTCTTTGGCAATCTCACTCGCTCGTAACGGCGCGAACGTTGTCCTTTGGGGACACGAGCCAGAGCACATGGCTCGCCTAGAAGCAGACCGAGCTAACCATGCCTTCTTACCAGGTGTTGATTTCCCTGAAAGCTTGATCATTGAATCGGATTTAGAAAAAGCCGTTCAAGCAAGCCGAGATTTGTTGGTTGTGGTTCCAAGCCATGTCTTTGGCATCGTGCTAAACAGCTGTAAACCATTCTTGCGCGAAGACTCTCGCATCTGTTGGGCAACCAAAGGGCTTGAACCTGAAACGGGGCGCCTACTGAAAGACGTTGCTTATGACATTATCGGTGAAAACTACTCACTAGCAGTATTGTCTGGCCCAACGTTTGCGAAAGAGCTCGCAATGGGTATGCCGACTGCAATTTCAGTTGCGTCTCCAGATTCTGAATTTGTTGCGGATCTACAAGAAAAAATCCACTGTAGCAAAACCTTCCGCGTATATGCCAATAGTGACTTTATTGGTATGCAATTGGGCGGCGCTGTGAAAAACGTTATTGCGATTGGTGCGGGTATGTCTGATGGTATCGGTTTTGGCGCCAACGCCCGTACTGCATTAATTACTCGTGGCTTGGCTGAAATGAGTCGCCTTGGTGCTGCGCTGGGTGCAAAGCCAGAAACCTTTATGGGCATGGCGGGTTTAGGCGATCTTGTCCTGACATGTACCGATAACCAATCACGTAACCGACGCTTTGGCTTGGCATTAGGCCAAGGTAAAGACGTTGATACGGCTCAAGAAGAAATTGGCCAAGTGGTTGAGGGTTACCGCAATACAAAAGAAGTATGGCTACTTTCTCAACGTATGGGTGTTGAGATGCCGATAGTTGATCAAATTTATCAAGTATTGTATCAAGGAAAAGATGCGCGCTTAGCAGCGCAAGATTTACTTGCTCGTGACAAAAAAGCCGAAGGAAAGTAGCAATCTACCGCCCTTTGCAGCTCATCTGAGAAAAATTGAAGTTGTCGGGTCACGGAAGAACCACTCTGGATATTGAGAATGAAACACTGCGAAAAACAAAAAGTCTGGAACAAAATTGTCTCAGAAGCCCGTGAAATGTCAGAACAAGAGCCTATGCTGGCGAGCTTCTATCATGCCACCATTATCAAGCATGAAAGTTTGTGTGCCGCTCTGAGTTATATTCTGGCTAACAAATTGAACACCGCTTCCATGCCAGCGATGGCTGTGCGTGAAGTGGTTGAAGAAGCCTTTGCGGCTGATCCAACCATCACTGACGGCGCGGCTTGTGATATTTGTGCCACGGTCAATCGCGACCCTGCTGTTTCAATGTACTCAATGCCATTGCTGTACCTAAAAGGCTATCACGCACTGCAAGGCTACCGAGTAGCAAACTGGCTGTGGAAGCAAGGTCGTCACGCTCTTGCGACTTACCTACAAAATCAGATTTCGGTAGCATGTCAGGTCGATATCCACCCTGCAGCGCGCATTGGTAGTGGCATCATGCTCGACCATGCAACAGGCATCGTGATTGGTGAAACTGCCGTGGTCGAAAACGACGTGTCTATACTGCAAGATGTCACCCTTGGTGGTACTGGTAAAGAATGCGGTGATCGTCACCCGAAAATTCGCGAGGGTGTGATGATCGGAGCTGGTGCAAAGATTCTTGGCAATATCGAAGTCGGTGAAGGCGCGAAAATCGGATCTTGCTCTGTGGTATTGCAAGCCGTGCCTCCTCACACAACGGTGGCTGGCGTGCCTGCAAAAATCGTCGGACGTCCAAAAACGGACAAACCCTCTCTCGATATGGATCAAGGCTTTAACGGCAAGTCGCAAAGCTTTATCCATGGAGATGGTATTTAATCGTCAACAAACCTTTTTGACAACAACGTGGTAGGTAACTCTCAAGTGCGAAAACAAAATCACCCTGTTCTACGCTCGGCTATTTTATTAACTTGTGCTTTATCTGCCACTTATCCCATTACCTCCTCTGCTGTGAGTCAGCAAGAGCTCAAAGGCGTATCCAGTGAGATAAGCCGTCAGCGCAAATCGCTCTCTTCCCAAGAAAAGCAGCTCAATGAGTTACAGAAATCACTAAAAGATCAAGAGCTTGGTATTTCTAAGCTTGAGCGTGAAATACGACAAACCAAGTCTAACCTCGCACAAGCAGACAAAAACATAGAAAACCTGGAAGAGAAAATTGCCTTGCAAGAAGCACAGCGTCAAGAGCAAGAAGAAGAACTCAAACAGCTGCTGCAAACGTATTACGTAACCGAGCGAGCGAAGGCCAATGGTCACTTGTTAAATCAAGGTGTGGAAGAAGACCGCATGAGCCAATACTTCCAGCATTTAGCTAAAGCACGTGCTGAAGTGATTGATGCGATCACCAAAATAACCCAAGAATTAGCGCACAACAAAAACCAGCTCGAGCTAGAAAAAGAGCAAATCGAGACTCTGCTCAAGCAGCAATCCGAAAAACGTACAGCGCTAGCGAGTACACAATCCAAGCGTAAGCAAACCCTGAATAAAATTCAGAGCAGTATCAAGAATGACAAACGCTACTTAGCCGAGCTGCAACGCAACGAAACCCGTTTAAAAGCAGAGATCGCCAAAGCAGCGAAGCGTAATGCGGTGCCAATGGACGGACTCGGCAAACAGCGCGGTAAGTTGCCTTGGCCACTCAAAGGCAGTGTGTTACACAACTTTGGTACGCGACAAACTGGGCAGGTAAACTGGAAGGGTATGGTGTTGTCTGCCAACTATGGTCAACAAGTGAAAGCCGTTTATCCTGGTACTGTCGTATTTGCTGAGTATCTGCGCGGATACGGTTTAGTGGTACTGCTCGACCACGGAAAAGGTGACATGACCCTCTATGGTTACAACCAAGCGTTAACTAAAAAAGAAGGCGATCGAGTCACCGCCGGCGAAGTGATTGCTCTCGCGGGTGATACGGGTGGTCAAGACAGGCCATCGCTGTACTTTGAAATTCGTCGTAATAGTGAAGCGCAGAATCCGAAATCTTGGTTAAAACGCTGATTATCTGACTCATCGACTTATAATAAAAAAGGAGCCACTCGGCTCCTTTTTTTTGCATTCATATTTTGGAAAATGCTATGCGTAGTAGGTTTCTACCGCATCAATAAAAGCATGCACATCATCTTTGCTTAACGCGTTGATTCCTGCCGCCGCCTCTCGGCCCCCACCTGTCGGGAACTGACCACACACGGCCACGGCACCTTGTTTATTGTTTAACGGGGCACGAAGTGAAACCGTATAAGTCCCATCTGCATTTTCAGTAAGTACCGCATGCGCAGAGTCAGGGTTTTGGTTTGCCAGCCAGTTGCCATAAACACCACTGATTCGGCGTGATGCCGCCGTGTTTGGTAACTCAAACAACTTTAGCTTACCGCCCTCATGCATGGCAGGCACTGCGAGAGCCGCCTCCATGTCTTGTTGGTAAGCCGATTGCAATTGGTAGTATGGCGAGGCCGTATCTTCAATAGCTTCAAATGGTGACATGTACTTCAGCAAAGCTCGGTACAGCTCCGCAGGATGAAAGTGTAAATCTTCGACTTTCGAGCCGTAGCCGTTGTAGTTAATTAAAGTACCCAGCTCTTTTAGCTGCTCTTTCTGTTGCTGCGACAAGCCCGCGTTATTCGCTAACTCATTGGCTTTAGCAATCATGTTATCGCCATAAGCCGCCGTAATCGCCCAGTCATGAAAACGCCCATCAAGCAACTTATCGACAATCAACGCCGTGCACATGTTGGCATCGAGATCGATGTGCGCATCCAAATTACCATGCTGAGGAATGTCACCAGCTTTGTGATGGTCGGCGTAAAAGACGTGCGCGCCTTGAGCCAAAGCTTGCTCTAGACCTGCCATGTTCTTTTCCATCGAAATGTCTAACACAGTCAGCTCATCACCCGCTTGCACGTCTACTTTTTCCACCAGTTTGATGTCGCGCTTTACACCGGTTATTAACTGGGCATCGACAGGATCAGCCAAACGTAATTGCAGAAGAGCAATGATGCCATCAGCATCACCATTAAAAATGTCGTAATTCATGGGGCGATAGTTCCTTTATCGAGAATCTTATCCCTGCAAGGGTTTTTAGCGTATGGGACTATTGTGCGTGGCATATTTGACAAGTCAACTCGAGCCACGACTCGAAAAAGAGAGTGACTCTCGAAATATTAAGCAGTTTGACGTTTAACTGTGTAGATTGCTAACCGCATCTTCTAATAACAGTAGCTGCTCTAAGCCCTGCTCAGTTGCTAATGGCTTAACGACATTAAGCATCTGCAACATCCCTTGCTTCACCATTTGTTCGGTAATGTTGGTTTTTGAAGCCATCGCGGATTGATACGCCAACCAACTACACGCAATCAAGTGCAATGTACATACCAATGACTTCAACTGTTGTTGATCGACATTCAACAGCTTCATCGTTACGAACTCTTGCATAATAGCAATGAGGTTCGCTTGCAGCTTCTCTTGCACATCGATGTACTGTTCGTGTAGCTGTTCATCTCGTGACAAGATTTCTGGTAAGTTTGCGTAGAAAAAGCGGTATTTCCACATCAAGGTAAAAATAGAGTCTAGGTAGCTCTTCAGCATAGTCAGGCTCTCTTGCGAACCTTGAATAGGGGTAAATCTTTCTAAAAGTTCTGCTGAATAAAGCGCAAAGATCTCACGAACGATTTCTTGCTTATTGCGGAAGTGGTAATACAGATTACCAGGGCTAATTTCGATGTGATCGGCAATGTGATTGGTGGTGATGTTGCGCTCACCATGTTGGTTGAACAACTCCAGTGCCGCGTAGACGATTTTGTCGCGCGTTTTCATTGTTATCGTGTTCCCTCTTCATTAACGAATCGAGTATAGCGACTTCACCAACCTAGGTCGATAGAGGCTCCAAATACGGTAACATAACAGACCAGTTAAGATGCCAGTTGAGTTGGCGACAAGGTCTAACCAAGAAGTTTGTCGCCCTACATACCCTTGCAACCACTCAATAACGGCGCTGAATAGCAAAATACTAATCGCCACCGCCCAACGTTGACGCCAACGCCACACACAAAAACAACCTAAAAACGCAAAGCCGCTGTACGCCATAGCGTGCTGCATTTTGTCGAGATACGCGATATTACCCCAGTCTTGCAGTTCACCTGAACTCAGAGATAAAAAAGCGATCAATATGGCGTAGCTAAAGATGACGAAACGTGCAGCCGTCAGGTTCATTGGACGTCCTTATGCAATTGGAAATGGAAAGGCCGTCACTTGATCAATGTGGTCACAGCCCAGCGCCAGCATGATCAAACGATCGATACCCAACGCGACCCCTGCACAATCTGGCAACCCTGCTTCCAGTGCAGAGATCAGATGATAATCGATCGGCTGTGGTTTTAAACCCATTTCGATACGCTTTGCGTTATCTTGTTCAAAGCGCGCTAATTGCTCTTTCGGGTTATCCAGTTCATGAAATCCGTTCGCCAGCTCTATCCCCTTAAAGTACACTTCAAAACGATCCGCGACGCGATGATCTTGAGGATTGATTTTCGCAAGCGCCGCCTGTGATGCTGGGAAGTCGTACACAAAAGCCGGCACGTCCTGACCAATTTTGTTTTCTACTCCCACGCTAAATAGTAGTTGCAGCAGCGTATCGCGATCTTCTTCTGGCTCAGCAATGTCACTCAAACCCAGCTTGCTTGCCGCCGCTTTCAGCTCAGTCATCGAGCCTTCCAGTGGACACACACCCAACACATCAATGAAGGCTTGCTGATACGTCATGCGCTGCGCTGCGCCACACTTCAATACCAGCTGCAACAGGTCATCCATTTCATCCATCAATTTATGATGGTCAAAGCCAACGCGATACCACTCCAACATCGTGAATTCAGGGTTGTGGTAGCGACCATTCTCTTCATTACGAAATGCTTTGTTGATTTGATAAATACAACCGCAACCCGCAGCCAAAAGGCGCTTCATATGGAATTCTGGGCTGGTCATAAAAAACAGCTTACTGCCATCGGCATAGCCTGGGCCAACAAACTCGGTTTGGAAAGTATGCAAATGAATGTCAGTCACGGTTGCGTGACTCATGGCTGGCGTATCGACTTCCATCACCTGTCGGTCAGCGAAGAATTGTCGAATCGACGCGATTAACGTCGCACGTTGACGAAGTTGGTCAATGGAAGCAGTAGGTTGCCAGTTGGTTTGCATAACAAATCTCTCAAACTTTAATTCAGCGAGGAAAGTCTCATTCTACATGCTTTTTACTCTTCAAGAAGAGAGGAATATCCCTTCTTCTTTTTACTAATGAGCTCGCCAATTTGAGGCAAGCATTACTCGTGCCGCAGAACAAAAAACACTCAGTTAAAATCCTATTATCCATGCGGTTAATGTCACGCAACACGGGTTTAACATCCCTAATGTTAATGCTTGAGGGCCAAAACCTCGATGCCGTGATAGCAGTCACATAACCTATAAATTCTATGCCCTTAAGTGCATTACCGAAGCAAAAACCCAATTACATCAATTTTTCTGCCATGTGGCTCATCTACACTAACCCTACTACTTTTGGGGAGTTCTTTTTAAGGAGCGCCTCGTAATGACAATAACAAGCGGATTTCCGCAATCACACACTGGAGGATAACTGTGCAAATTATCACCACAGATATCGCAGTCATCGGCGCAGGCGGCGCTGGTCTTCGTACTGCTATTGCAGCGGCTGAAGCAAACCCAGACTTAGAAGTCGCTCTGATTTCTAAAGTTTATCCAATGCGCTCCCACACGGTCGCTGCAGAGGGTGGCTCAGCAGCAGTTATCAAGGATGAAGATAGCTTAGACAACCACTTCAACGACACTGTTGGCGGTGGTGACTGGCTATGTGAACAGGATGTTGTTGAATACTTTGTAGAGAACGCGACTCGCGAAATGATCCAAATGGAGCAATGGGGTTGCCCATGGAGTCGTAAAGAGAACGGTGAAGTCAACGTACGCCGCTTTGGTGGTATGAAGGTTGAACGTACTTGGTTCGCTGCAGACAAAACTGGCTTCCACATGCTTCATACGCTATTCCAGACATCAATGAAGTACAGCAACATCAAACGTTTTGATGAGTACTTTGTGGTGGATCTGCTTGTTGATGAAGGCGAAGTTCAAGGTCTGATTGCTATTCACATGTCTGAAGGCGAGCTTGTTACTATCAAAGCAAAATCGGTTGTTCTAGCAACAGGTGGCGCGGGCCGTGTTTACCACTGTAACACCAACGGCGGTATCGTAACGGGCGATGGTATGGCAATGGCTTACCGTCACGGCGTTCCTCTACGTGATATGGAATTCGTTCAATACCACCCAACCGGTCTTCCAGGCACAGGTATCCTGATGACGGAAGGTTGTCGTGGTGAAGGCGGTATCATCGTTAACAAGAACGGCTATCGTTACCTACAAGATTACGGCATGGGCCCTGAAACTCCAGTTGGCCAACCGAAGAACAAATACATGGAACTGGGTCCTCGTGACAAAGTTTCTCAAGCTTTCTGGCACGAACAACAGAAAGGCAACACCATCAAACACCCATTGGGTGACGTGGTGCACCTAGACCTTCGCCATCTTGGTGAAGAGTACCTACAAGAACGTCTACCGTTCATCTGTGAGCTAGCAAAAGCTTATGTAAACGTGGACCCTGCCAAAGAGCCAATTCCAATTCGTCCAACCGTTCACTACACCATGGGTGGTATTGAAACGGACGGCGGTTGTGAAACTCGCATTAAAGGCCTATTCGCGGTAGGTGAATGTGCATCTGTTGGCCTTCACGGTGCGAACCGTCTAGGGTCTAACTCACTGGCTGAATTCGTGGTATTTGGCCGCGTAGCGGGTGAAAACGCAGTGAAACGCGCGGCAGAATTCAAAGGCTGGAACGACGCGGCAATTGACGCGCAAGTAAAAGCAGTTGAAGAACGCATCGCGAAACTGATGAACCAAGAAGGCGACGAAAACTGGGCAGAGATCCGCACAGAAATGGGTCACACCATGGAAGCGGGCTGTGGTATCTACCGCCAAGAAGATTTGATGCAAGCGACTATCGACAAAATCACTGAGTTGAAAGAACGCTACAAACGCATCAGCATCAAAGACAAAGGTAAAGTGTTCAACACAGACCTTCTATACGCAATCGAAGTGGGTTACGGCCTAGAAGTCGCAGAAGCGATGGTTCACTCTGCGATTCTACGTAAAGAATCGCGCGGCGCGCACCAGCGTCTAGACGACGGTTGTACAGAACGTGATGACGTGAACTTCCTAAAACACTCACTTGCTTTCTACAAGCCAGAGTCAGCACCAAGTATCGATTACAGCAATGTGACCATCACTAAGTCACAACCAAAAGCTCGTCTATACGGTGAAGCAGCAGAAAAAGCAGCGGCTGAAGAGAAGAACGCAGAGGAGCAAGCATAATGTCAGCAAATCGCATTCAAAAAGTAGACATCCTGCGTTACGACCCAGAAAAAGATGCAGAACCATACAAGCAAACATTCGAAGTCCCATTCGATGAAACCATGTCTGTACTTGACGCACTTGGTTACATCAAAGACCACCTAGACAAAGATCTGTCTTACCGTTGGTCTTGCCGTATGGCGATCTGTGGTTCTTGCGGCATCATGGTGAACAACGTACCGAAACTTGCTTGTAAGAGCTTCCTACGTGACTACCCAGACGGTGTGACTATCGAGCCTCTAGCGAACTTCCCAATCGAGAAAGACTTGATTGTTGATATGACGCCATTCATCGAGCGCCTAGAAGCAATCAAACCATACATCATTGGTAACGATCGTAAACCAGAAGACGGTACGAACTTGCAAACGCCAGAACAGATGGCGAAATACAAGCAGTTCGCTGGCTGTATCAACTGTGGTCTGTGCTATGCCGCATGTCCTCAGTTTGGTCTTAACCCAGAGTTCATCGGTCCTGCTGCACTAACGCTAGCCCACCGCTACAACCTAGACAGCCGTGACAACGGTAAAGATGAGCGCATGAAGCTTATCAACGGTGAAAACGGTGCTTGGGGTTGTACGTTTGTTGGTTACTGTTCTGAAGTTTGTCCGAAGAACGTTGACCCAGCAGCGGCAGTAAACCAAGGCAAAGTGGAGTCTTCTATGGACTTCGTGATTGCTATGTTGAAACCTGATGGTTCACCAAAGAAAGTGGAGGCATAAGGATGAGCAATCGTAAACCTTACGTTCGTGAAGTAAAACGCACTTGGTGGAAGAACCATCCTTTCTACCGCTTCTACATGCTACGTGAAGCGACGGTGCTTCCGTTAATCCTATTCACTCTGTTCCTAACTTTCGGTTTAGGTTGCTTGGTGAAAGGTCCTGAAGCATGGCAAGGTTGGTTAGCGTTCATGGCGAACCCAATCGTAGTCGCAATCAACATCGTTGCACTACTCGGTAGCCTATTCCACGCTCAAACTTTCTTCAGCATGATGCCACAAGTAATGCCAATTCGTTTGAAAGGCAAACCCGTGGACAAGAAGATCATCGTATTGACTCAGTGGGCCGCGGTTGCGTTCATCTCACTGATCGTTCTCATCGTGGTGTAAGGAGCTGAGCAATGAAACCGAATTATAGTGTAAACACATCACCAAAACGTTCTGATGAGCCAATCTGGTGGGGTCTGTTTGGCGCAGGTGGTACTTGGTTCGCGATGATCACGCCAATCACGGTATTGGTGCTGGGCATCTTGGTCCCACTAGGCGTGATTGATGCAGAAGCGATGAGCTACGAGCGTGTCTCTGCATTCGCAACCAGCATCATCGGTGCGCTATTCATCATTGGCACGCTAGCATTGCCAATGTGGCATGCAATGCACCGTGTACACCACGGCATGCACGACCTTAAGTTCCACACTGGTGTGATTGGTAAAATTGCATGCTATGCATTTGCAGGCCTCATCACTGCACTAGCAGTTATCTTTATCTTCATGATTTAAGAGACTGACTGACCCGTCCTGATATG
>NZ_JPIL01000022.1:0-122816 GCF_000742455.1 Vibrio sp. OY15
AGATGTATATAAGTGACAGTTACTCACCCGTCCGCCGCTCGACGCCGTTATCGTTCCCCGAAGGTTCAGATAACTAGTTTCCGCTCGACTTGCATGTGTTAAGCCTGCCGCCAGCGTTCAATCTGAGCCATGATCAAACTCTTCAATTTAAGATTTTGTTCGGCTCAATGAATACTGAACATTACATAAGTAATGTTTGAATTGACTGTGCTGAATCTTTCGATTCAATGGTCACTTCGTTTCATTGAAACCTAATTTGATACCGCTTTCCGTTAAGAAAGAAATATCTAATTGGATTATCATCAACGAGTGCCCACACAGATTGATAGGTCTATATTGTTAAAGAGCTTGCTTCGTAAGCTTTGCTATCGAAGCGGAGGCGTATTCTAAGGAATTAATTTTCAGTGTCAAACACTTTTTTAAATTAATTTTTAGAAGTTTTCTTTCGCCTTCTTGCCAACCGCTTTTGCGTTTCCGCTTTGCCCTGACAACGGAGGCGCATTATAGGGAGATGATTTTTCTTGGCAACCCCTTTTCAGAAAAAAAATCAAAAAAAAGCGTCGAATGATTAAATCTCACTCAAACGCTTATTTTTAGCACTCAGTTGTTAACTTCAAGTAGCAAATAGGCAATCAATATGTGTCTAGCCAAGACTCTTCAAAGCCTGTGATATCGAGACTCATTGATTGCGCCGCTTCGATTTGCTCGATAGCCTCCAATTCTTTATTTACACTGCTCATCGTCAGTGTGTTGTTGTCTAGCTCAAACACCTGACTTTGAGTCGTATAGTAGAACTTAAGGATCGTCAGCGCTTTTACATCGCCATTGTTCGCGGCTGCTTTAATGCTTTTTAGTTTACGAAAGATCTTGTTGTGCAGCTGCTTGAGTTTCCAAACGTACAGCACTTCTTCCATGTATGGTCGAGTTTTAATTTGATTCAATAAAGAGAGGGAAGTTGCAACTGCGAGAACGACACCAATCAAATTCCAATGGAAATTGCCCGTTGATTGTTCTGGTACGACTTCAGTGTTGCCAAACAAAACAATCAACAAGGTACTAAAGGCAAGAGAGGAGATGGCGAGCAACGCAACAAAACCGCCAATCACAAGGTTTACTTTCTTTTTATAAATGTCTTTATTTATCTGTTTGATTTCCATATACCACTCCTAACAGGGTTGCCTCCTATTCTAGCCAGCACACCCAGCTCCACAATCGAAGCTTTGTAAGTAAGTTCACATTTGCTATTAAACTCGCATCCCTTCCCTGCTTGGGTATATACTTCCGCGCATTCACTCTTCCTATATAGAGGCTAAATTCATGCGCTCTTTTGTTTTACGAGCTCGCGCGGCGCCAACCACCAGCAAAGCACTGTTAGAAGGTGTTGGTAATGAAGCGCATACAGAGATTCTTGCTCATACCATGATGAACACGATGTTCGTTGCTCAATCACACCGTGAAGATGTGGTTGTTCACTTGGTTTTAGAAAGCACAAAAGATTTCTCACGCACCATTACTATTCGCTCCAACGACATCACCAACATTGGCGGCTTCCATGAGTCAACCTTGATTGCAGCAGTGGCTCGCGCTTTGGATGCTTCGGTTGGTATGGGTAAAGAGCAACTTCGTGAAGTCGAACCTGGTATTACCGTTCGTACAGTGAGCTTTGAACGCCTAGTACAAGAACTGGCAGAAGATCACCAACTATATATGCTGGATAAGAAAGGCGAATTTGTTCGTGATGCAGAAATTGGTGAAAATCCATGTTTCTTGCTAACTGACCATATACCGATGCCGAAAAAGTCTTTTAACAGCTTAAAGCGCCTTGGCACAGAGAAGATCAGCTTAGGTCCTAAGATGCTTTTCGCTTCTCAGTGTGTAGTATTGATCCACAATGAGTTGGACATACGCGAATTCTAGTTATTCGCGCACACGTTGCTAGATAATGAAAGAGGACTCTATTGAGTCCTCTTTTTGTTTCTATAGTAATGCTAAGTTTACTTACCACCAATGCTCAAACGAGCAAAACGAACGTCTGGCGAGAAGAAAGTTCGGCTATCGTTAATTAGCTGAGTATCACCTACTGCCTCAACTTCTTGCAGCATATTGTAGAAGTTACCCGCTACCGTGATCCCACGAACTGGTTGAATGCGCTTACCATCACGGCACAAGAAACCACTCGCGCCAAATGAGAAATCACCACTCACTGCATCCGCACCAGAATGGACACCTTGAAGTTCGACTAACTCTAGGTACTCACCCGCTTTTACTTCTGACGCACTGCTGTTACCCGTCGCAATCACTTTGTGATTCGCTGATACGTCTAGGCTCGATTTTGCACCGCGAGCGGCACTTGCTGTCGAGACTGCGCCCAAGTAACTTGCGGTCTGGCTGTTGTGTAGCAAGGTTTTCAACTCACCATTAGCAATCATGACATTATCTTGAGTAGCGAAGCCTTCACTATCAAAACTCGCGATTGCCATACCATTTGGCATGTAAGCCGTATCAGTAAAGGTAATTAAATCACTCGCAACACGTTGACCAAGCTTGTCACCCAGTGGCGTAATGCCTTTCATCGCGCTTACGCCAGAGAAAGCACTGCCGAAAGCACCGAATAAACTTGCTAGCGCATTGATGTGGAAAATAGCAGGGTAGTTACCTGTCGCAACCGGAGCGCCTTCCAGAAGATCACGAGCAAGGTTGTAGCCACCTTCTATACAGTAAGCTGGATTCAACTCATCAAAACGGCGACCAAGTGACATTCTACCCGCCATTGACTGTTTGCCGTCTTTTTCAAACAAGGTATACGCGTAACAAGTGAACGAGCGCTCGAAGTGTTGACACAATGTGCCTTGAGTATTGGCAATGATCAGTTGTGTTTCGCCATCGCTATAACCATTGTAAGGTGCGCTAGAAGCGTGAGGCAGAGCCACTACGCCTTGCTCAAGTGCGAGAGACAGTTCAATTTTTTCATCAACCGAAGTTGTGTCTTCTTGAGCAATCTCAGCCACGTCAGTCGTGATTTGGCTGTTCACACAACTAATGGTCTGATGTTCATCTTGCTTGGAAAAACGAGCGCTTTGCAGTGCATTAGTTAGCATTAAATCCAAGCTTGGTTGCTCTAGTGATTCAGAATAGCTTGTCGCGACACGAGCATCTTTAATAAGTCGAACACACAGCACTTGACTTGAGCTTACTTTGTACTCATCCAGCTTTCCTTGGTTCGCTTTCAGAGAAAAGCTGCTGTTGCGGTTTACAATGACGTCCGCTTCTGCACCTTGGCGTTTTGCTTCTGATAGGACGTAATCAACCGCATTGAGAAGTTGTTGTTCTTGGCTCATTAGTTACCGCCTCCTACCAGAATGTTATCGACTTTCAGCGTTGGCTGACCGACTGTTGTTGGCACTGAACCACTTACGGAACCACACATGCCCGGCGCAAGCGCCATGTCTTTGCCGACCATGCTGATTTCTTTTAACACTTTTGGACCCGTGCTGATCAGCGTTGCTGTTTTCAGAGGCTTGGTGATTTTGCCATTTTCAATGAGATAAGCTTCACGAACAGCAAAGTTAAACTCACCCGTACCCGGTTGAACCGAGCCGCCGCCCATCTTCTTCGCATAGATACCACGTTCAATGCCTGCAAGCATGTCATTAAGTGAATGCTCGCCCTCTTCGATAAAGGTGTTACGCATGCGCGAGGTTGGTGCGAACTTGTAGTTTTGACGACGACCAGAACCCGTAGGCTCATAACCTGTCTTCATGCCACCCATTTTATCGACCATGAAGCTGGTTAGCTTACCGTCTTTGATCAGTTGAGTGCGCTGAGTCTTCATACCTTCATCATCAATGTGAATCGAGCCCCATTCGTTGGTCATGGTGCCATCATCGACTGCATTCACTGCGGTGTGAGCAACCATTTCGCCCATCTTGTCGTGGAAGACTGATGCTTTCTTCGCAACTGAAGTGGTTTCTAGCAAGTGACCACATGCTTCATGGAAGATAACGCCGCCAAAGCCGTTACCAATCACCACCGGCATTTCACCCGATGGACAAGCATCCGCGCCAAGTTTTACTAACGCTTGCTGCGCGATAGTTTGACCTAGCTCTTTGGCATCAAGCTGTTCACTGAATTCCCAACCAGCAAGAGCGCCAGGACCTTCCATACCAGAAGACTGCTCATTACCTTTTTGCGCGACAGTGTTACCAGCAACACGAATGTAGTGGCGAGTATCGTCAACGTGTAGACCTTCTGAGTTGAAGATAGACACTTGTTGCTCGCGCTGAAGAACGCTGCCAATAAACTGGCTGATATGTTCACTCTCAGCACGTGCGGCTTGGTCAACTTTCAATAGAAACGCGATTTTTGAATCTAGGTTAGCATCCTTACCTAGCGGCATGCGGCAACCATGTTGGATTGGGTAGCGGTTCAAATTCAAAGAACCCGCTGACGCGATTTGCTCACGCTTGTCTTTTGCAGCAAGCAGCGAGGTTACGCGCTTTAGTTCGGCTTCATCTGTGCTGTTGGTGTAACCGTAAAGCACCTTATGACCGAAAAAAAGACGAATACCGATACCAAAATCGATACCCGAGTTAACCTTATCCACTTCACCAGATGCGATCTGGACAGTGTTGGTTTGGTGATGTTCAACGAATAGTTCAGCGAAATCAGCCCCCAAAAAGAGCGCATGATCGATCACTGACTTCGCTGTTACAGAATTAAGCATGAAGTCTCCTTGCTCGATGATCGTCTTAGCCTTCCTAATTAACTGTGAAAAAGTTCAACAAAGTTAAATTGGCAACACGTTAAATTTTAACAGTTTTTTAACCTTGTTTTGTGCTAATCCTTGCTTAACGAGACCACGATTATTTATTAAATATTCCAGGTTCTGCTCATTCACCAGAGCGTTGCACTAGTAAATTCCACCCAGCAAACCATTTAGGTGCTTACTTTATCACTCACCTCGCATAATTGAATACTCATTATAATTACGCTCAAAAAACGTATCCCTTCCGCAATGGTCCTGCTATCATCCGAACGAAATAGTCGGGGGGCCACACGACAAGTGTTGGCTGAGATCGAAATTCGAGACCCGTTGAACCTGATTCAGTTAGCACTGACGTAGGGAACTATGCACACTTTGCCTTTCGTCGCCCCTCTTAGGTAAGCGATAGCGATCGAAAAATCGATCTATCTGCAACGGTCAAAGTCAGTTCCTATACGTCTTGTAGTAGGAGCGACCATGACGCAGCAATCACAACCTCATTCACATCACACGCCAGCCTTGCCTACCCCTATCGTATTGACCATCGCGGGCTCAGACAGTGGTGGCGGTGCAGGTATTCAAGCCGACATCAAAGCGATGTCCGCAACCGGCAGTTTTGCTTGCTCGGTAATCACGGCGATTACTTCGCAAAATACCCAAGGCGTTTCTGCGATTTTCCCCATTCCTCTCGACCATGTAGAGAGCCAACTTGATGCAGTATTTACCGACCTCAACATCGTTGCAGTCAAAGTGGGCATGCTGGCAGATTCCAACATCATCAAAGTCGTTGCAGACAAAATTAAACAATACCAGCCAAAACACCTCGTGATTGACCCTGTGATGGTGGCCACCAGCGGCGATCTATTACTGGAACAGTCGGCAATCAGCACTTTAAAAGAAGAATTGATTCCGCTCGCAGACATCATTACCCCTAACCTACCCGAAGGCGCAGCATTGACGGGTAAGCCAATGCCTCAATCAGAATCTGAAATGAACGATATGATTACCGACCTTCGTGCGCTTGGCGCCAAAGCTATTCTGCTCAAAGGCGGTCACCTTGAAGAAAATGAAAACAGCAACGATCTGCTTATCATGCAAGACAGTGCCGAGTTAATTAGCGCCAAGCGATTTCCAACCAAAAACACTCATGGCACAGGCTGTACACTTTCTTCCGCCATTGCGTCTTATCTTGGCCAAGGCAACAACCTACACAAAGCGGTGCACCTGGGTAAGCAGTACATCAGCCAAGCTATCGCACACGCTGATGAATTGGATGTAGGTAAAGGCCATGGCCCTGTGAACCACTTTTTTGCGGGTCATACTTATGTTCGCTAACGCGATTGGCATTCAGCTTTCCGATGCTAGTCTGCGATACAAAGACAGCCAAACACCAACGCTAGCAGGGTTGAGTATGACTATTCCTGCTAATCAATGGACAGTGTTACTTGGTCGCAGTGGCTGCGGGAAAACCACAATATTGCGTTACTTAGCTGGCCTACTGGATGACCAAGTTGACTGGCATGGCGAACTCATCACAACGGATGGCGCTGCACTGCATGACCGTATCGCTTACATGGCTCAGCAGGATTTATTGCTACCGTGGTTGAATGTGTTAGACAACGTCTGCCTCAGTTCTCGATTTTCTCAAGTGCAAGCACCAGAGCAAAATAGACAACGTGCACTGACTTTACTAAGCCAAGTGGGACTCGCCGATTACGCGGATGCTAAGCCAGCTCAGCTCTCTGGCGGCATGAGACAACGTGTTGCCCTTGCTCGCACTCTGATGCAAGACAAGCCTCTAGTTCTGATGGATGAGCCTTTCTCTGCACTGGACGCGGTTACTCGTCATAAGTTGCAAACCTTGTCTGCCGAATTGCTGAAAGATAAGACGGTTGTTCTGATTACCCACGACCCACAAGAAGCGGTGCGATTAGCTCACCAACTCTATGTGTTGCAAGGCACACCTGCGCAAGCTCAGCACTTGGTCGTTCCAGACTCCAAGCCGCCCCGAGTTCTCGATGGAGAGTGCGCGGCGTTACAACAAGCGATTTTGGATCAACTGGAGAAAGACTATGAGTGATATGACTCAGTACAACTCCGTTTCGGCACGCATTAGTAAAAAAGAACGCGTGACCCATCCGGCTCTGCGCTTGGTCATTAGCACAGCGGTGATCTTGGGATTGTGGCAGTTGGTTGTTGTGGTATTCGACATGCCAAGCTTCATCTTACCTTCACCAATTGAAGTGCTGGATAGATTGGTCACTCGTTACGATGTCTTGCTCAAACATACTTGGGTTACCGCGCAAGAGATTTTACTTGGTTTGGCGCTTGGATTATCAATGGGTTTGCTGTTCGCATTGCAAATGCTGATGTTCGAACCGCTGAAGCGTTGGTTACTGCCCATTCTGATTGCTAGCCAAGCGATCCCTGTGTTCGCCATCGCGCCAGTACTCATGCTTTGGCTGGGTTACGGCATTGCATCGAAAGTCGTCATGGCGGCGATCATCATCTTTTTCCCCGTCACCACATGTTGCTACGACGGCTTACGTAATACACCAACAGGTTACCTCGACCTTGCCAAGACCATGGGCGCGTCTAAATGGCAGTTACTTCGTCATATTCAATTGCCAGCCGCCCTACCAACTTTAGCCTCAGGCATTCGTGTTGCCGTCGTTATTGCGCCGATTGGAGCAGTGGTCGGTGAGTGGGTAGGTTCAAGTGAAGGCTTGGGTTATCTGATGCTCCAAGCTAATGCTCGCATGATCATTGATGAGATGTTTGCGGCGCTGTTTATCCTAGCCGTGCTGTCTATCTCACTCTACTTCATCACCGATAAATTATTGAAAAAAGCCATCCCTTGGGAAAGCAAATAATTACAGAAAATAACCAAAGAAAATTGGGAAAGAAAAGGAAGAACCCCGTGAATAAAAACAAACTTATGAGCGCTGCTGCTCTACTCGCTTCAGTGGTATCAACCAATGTGCTTGCAGCAGAAAAAGAGATGACACTGATGTTGGATTGGTTCGTCAACCCAAATCATGGTCCTATCGTGATTGCCAAAGAGCGTGGTTACTTCAAAGAACAAGGTTTGAAGGTCAACATTCAAGAGCCGGCAGATCCAAGCACGCCACCTAAGTTGGTCGCGGCGGGTAAAGTCGACATGGCGATTTCTTACCAACCAAGCCTAACTATCGATGTCGCGGCGGGTTTGCCACTAATCCGCTCTGCGACTTTGATTGCTACGCCACTCAACACGTTGATGGTGCTGGATAACGGTAAGAATGAAAACCTTGGCGACTTGAAAGGCAAGAAGATCGGTATTGCGATCGCAGGCAACGAAGAAGCGACAATCGGCACCATGCTAGCGCAAGAAAACGTGAAGTTTTCTGACGTACAAATCATCAACGTAGGTTGGGCGCTGTCTTCGTCTCTTGCGTCTGGCAAGGTGGATGCGATTTGGGGCGGTCTACGTAACTTCGAAACCAACCAACTGGCACTAGAAGGTTATAAAGCTAAGGCCTTCTTCCCTGAAGAACACGGCGTGCCAGCGTATGACGAGTTAGTCTTCGTAGCCAATGCAAAAACCTACGACAAAGAAGCCATCAAGGCATTCAACAAAGCGCTAGAGCAAGCAACCACTTACATCGTTAACCATCCAAAAGAATCTTGGAAAGAGTTTGTTGCTTATTCACCAGACACGCTCAACAACGAGCTTAACCAACGCGCTTGGAACGACACGCTAACTCGTTTTGCTCTTCGTCCATCCGCAGTAGATCTGAAACGCTACGATGATTATGCGCAATTCATGTATTCACAAAAAATCATCGAAACACTGCCAAAAGCGAAAGATTACGTACCGAACTTTGACTAATTCTACTGACTTTGGGCTCTAAGCCTAGGGTCTTTTGATAACGAGATACCCATAATGAAATACCAAGATTTGATCGACGCTTGCCGCCAAGATTGGCAAGAATACACTGAGCATGCTTTCGTGCAGCAATTGGCGCAAGGCACTCTGGCTCAGCCTTGTTTTCTGCATTACCTAAAGCAGGATTTTCTTTTCCTAAAACAGTACGCACGAGCCTACGCATTAGCGATCTACAAAGCACGTACTTTGGATGACATGCGCCGTGCCTTACCAAGCGTACATGCATTGCTCGATTCTGAAATTGCCCACCACGTGACTTACTGTGAGCAATGGGGACTGACAGAATCCGACTTGGAAAACGAGCCAGAGGATTTCGGGACAGTAGCTTATACCCGCTACGTATTGGATGCTGGCATGACGGGCGACCTTGTTGATCTATACGCGGCACTAGCACCATGCTCTATCGGTTATGCCGTAATCGGTAAGATGCTGATTGAAGATGAGAACACGGTAATCGAAGGTAACCCATACGCAAGTTGGATCAACCTCTACGGTGGTGAGGAATTCCAATCTGGTGTCGCAAAAGGTGCAGAACACTTTAATCAGTTATTGGCGGAAATCGATATCAATAGTCAGCGTGGTCAAAACCTGATTCAGGTATTCAAAACTGCAACGCGTATGGAAGTGGCATTCTGGCAACAAGGTCTAAACGCTCAGCAAGATTAATCGGAGAGTCTCATGTTAATTGAACAAATCACCCAAGCATTAACCGCAGTACGCCAGCAAAAGCCATTAGTCGTCAACATCACTAACTACGTGGTGATGAATAACACAGCAAACGCACTATTGGCCATCGGCGCTTCTCCAATCATGGCGCACTCCAAGCAGGAAATGGCAGAGATGATGTCGTTCGCTGGCGCATTGGTTATCAACATCGGTACCCTAGACAGCGTTTGGACACCGCGTATGAGCTATGCCGTAGAGCAAGCCAATACCAATGGCAAAATCGTTGTACTCGACCCCGTCGGTTGTGGAGCAAGCTCACTGCGTACCGAGACATCACGTGAGATCGCACGCCTTGCAGACAAGTTGATCATTCGTGGTAACGCCTCAGAAATCATCGCTCTCGCTGGCGAGCAAGCACAAAGCAAAGGCGTCGATGCACTAGACAGCAGCGACGCAGCACTTGGCGCAGCAAACTTCTTAGTCTCAGAGTACGGCGCGAGCGTAGTGATTTCTGGTGAGACTGATTACATCGTCATGAAAGAGCAAACTGTGCAGCTAAACAATGGTCACGAGATGATGCCATACGTAACCGGAATGGGCTGTACACTCACGGCACTAACAGGCGCTTTCGCTGCTGTTGGTGATAACTCCGGACTTGCTGCTGCGGCGATACTGGGCGTTGTTGGAGAGATAGCAGCGGAACAAGCTCGCGGCCCAGGTAGCCTGCAAATGCATCTTTTGGATGAGCTTTACCAACTGGATGAAGAAACACTGGCAAAACGCCTAAAACTCCAAGTGAGTTAAGCTTTCTCTAACAAATACCGGCCTCTCACTCCCTGTAGATGAGAGGCCCAAAGGAAACAAAATGAACGCCTATCGTTTATATTTGGTCACCGATGACCAACAAGATTTAGCCACACTAAAGCGTGTTGTGAGAAAAGCCGTGGAAGGTGGCGTGACCATGGTACAAGTCCGCGAAAAACACGGCGATGTGCGTGCGTTTATCGAACGTGCTCAAGCCGTGAAAGACATCCTTAAAGATACCAATGTGCCTTTGATCATCAATGACCGCGTTGATGTTGCCCTGGCAGTTGATGCCGATGGGGTTCACCTCGGGCAATCAGACATGCCCGCAACTATCGCTCGTGAGTTGATTGGACCAAACAAAATCCTCGGCTTATCCATCGAAAATGAAGAGCAGCTTGCAGAAGCGGACTCTCTTCCGATTGATTACATCGGCTTGAGCGCAATCTTCGCGACGCCGACCAAAACCAACACCAAGAAGTTCTGGGCTATTGATGGCTTGAAGATGGCGTTAGAGACGACTTCACTGCCGATTGTTGCCATTGGCGGCATTAACGAAAGTAACATTCCGCAACTCAGCGCCACTGGTGTTCATGGCTTAGCTTTGGTTTCAGCGATTTGCCACGCAGAAGATCCAAAAGCCGCATCGGAATATTTATTAGGGTTGATGAGCTAACCTTGCTCACGCCTGAACAAAGCGCTTATGGATGAGCGCGTTTGCCTTTCAGTACTTTCAACAACCTCTCCTTTCACAACGAAGAGCTGCAATGTCACTTTCACGCTCGAATTGACAGAGCGTTGATAAGTTTTTCACGCCAGATAACGTAAGATAAGCCCCTTATTTTCACGTGGTTGAATAACCCTCAATAAAAACAAAACGCTCTCAATGAAAACCAAAAAATATGGATTGATGATGCTCGCCTTGTTTGTTCTTGGCATCATCCCAATGTCGCTGTTTGGCTCTTATCACAATCTCACTTCACAGGTGCCGGAAAGTCTGGGTATTACTTTTACTTTGCTCACAGATTCTGCTGGTAGCAAAGGCTTTTTAATTACGTTAACACTGCTACTGCTTTCTTTATTTCGCTTTAAACCAAGTCGCATTGAGTGGATGCAAAAACTCTCAATGTTAGGGTTGTTACTGGTGATTGGTTTTGCCAGCAAAACGGGTCTAAAACTGATGACAGAAAGCCCGCGTCCCTACGCCGAACTGCTTGCTGCAGAGCAATTGATTGAGCACCCAGACGCGTTTTATCAGTTGGATACAAAGCAGCAAGCCAACGTAATTAACCAGATTTCTGAACACGTCAGTGATAGGCGAACGCGCCATTGGCAAGGCGAGAAAGACTATTCTTTCCCATCCGGCCATACGATTTTCGTTTCGATTTGTTTGGCTTTCTTTGGTGGTTTGTTCTTACAGAACAAGTGCTATATCTCTGCACTGTCATTGTGGATGTGGGGAATGAGCGTCGCATATAGCCGCTTATGGCTGGGCATGCATCGCCCTGAAGATTTAATAGGCTCAGTCTTGTTTGTCGCGATTGTATTTACTTTACTCCCGACATTTCAAATTAAGAAACAGATGCCATTTGTTTCTCTCGCTTCGCGCTAATGTGAACGATTACTAGATAAAAAAGAAGCCAGCGATTCGCTGGCTTCTTGCTTTAAAACGCTACTTTTTTCTAACCATTTCTTGGTGGTTCAAACGCTGTTAGTTCTAATTCTGGGCCAGTGTATTTTTCAATACGAACCAGCGCCGAGTTCGCCGCACAGCCGTTTGCAAGTCGAGAGGTCGGAATATCCAACGTTAACACGTTACAACCGCCGTTCTTACAAATGCCGGTTTTAGGATCCAAATCCGGCCAACCGCCTTCATGAATACACACTGAACCTTGCTTGATTCGGTCAGTCACTTCTGCACCAACCAATACTTGGCCACGGTTGTTAAACGCACGAACTAGATCGCCCGTTTTAATACCACGCGCTTTCGCATCTTCAGGGTGAATCCAAATAGGTTCACGGTTTGCAATTGCGTACTCTTCGCGAATCTTCGCGTAGTTGAATTGGCTGTGTAGACGATGCGCTGCGTGAGCGGTCATTAGCTGCAACTCGCCATCTTTCGCAGTACCCGTGTACTCGGTTGGTGCCATCCACGTTGGATGTGGAGGACAGTCTTCCAACTGATAACCTTCAATGGTTTTCGAGAAGATTTCGATCTTACCACTTGGTGTACCGAGTGGATTCATGATCGGGTCTTCACGGAAATCTGCGTAACGAACAAACTGTGCGTTCTTCTCGTTCCACTTCATCTCGATCAGTTGGTTATCTTCCCAGAACTTGCTGAAGTTCGGCATTGCTACGCGAGAGCCACGGCCACCTTGTTGCGCCGCCTTGTAGAAGCCGTACAGCCATTCCATTTCGGTTTTGCCTTCGGTGTATACGTCACGGCCACCCGGAGCTAGCATCTCTGCCATGTCCGCGAATACATCGAAGTCATTACGCGCTTCACCTTGCGGCTCAACCACTTGCTTCATTGGCACCAAGTGTTGGTTACTGTAGTCACCCGTCATCGTTAAGTCGTTACGCTCGAACGATGTGGTGATTGGCAGAACAATGTCCGCGTGCTTCGCAGCCGCCGTCCAGTAAGGCTCTGAAATCACGATCAGTTCAGGCTTTTGCCATGCTTTAATCAAGCGGTTGGTATCTTGGTGGTGAGTAAAGTTCGCACCACCTGCCCACCAAATCATCTTGATGTCCGGGAACGTCAGTTCATGACCGTTATGGTGGTAGGATTGACCTGGGTTTTCCAACGCCTCGACAATACGCGCCACAGGGAAGCTTTGCACCGCGCCAGACACCGCCCAGTCGTTCCCCGCAGAAGAGCCGCCACCCAGCGATGCCGAAATCGCAGGAAGTACGCCAGCATCACGAGCAGGGTTACCACCGTTTGAGTAGTGGTAAGAGAAACCAAAACCACCGCCCGGTAAACCGATTTGACCCAACATTGTTGCCAGTGTAACCAGCATCCAGTGACGCTGCTCACCGTATTGTTGGCGCTGCATGCCCCAACCAGCCATCAGCATGGTGCGGTTTTTACTGAAGATGTCAGCCAGTAGCTCAAGTTGCTTCGCAGGTACGCCACAGATTTGTGATGCCCATTCTGCTGATTTTTCTACGCCGTCTTCTTCGCCCATCAGGTACGCTTCAAACTTGTCGTAACCTGCGGTGTATTTATCGAGGAAGGCTTTATCGTGCTTACCTTGTTTCACTAAGGTGTGTGCGATACCCATCATCATTGCCACGTCGGTCATTGGGTGAGGAGCAATCCACTCCGCATTCTCGCCAAAGAACTCGATGGTTTCAGAACGAATTGGGTCAATCGCAATGATCGTCTTGCCTGATTTTTTCAATTGATGGAAGAATTCAAGACCAGCACAGTCTGTTGAGCTCCACGCGATTTTTAGGGTGTTGATTGGGTTTAAGCCCCAAAGCACAACCACATCACTGTGCTCTAGTACCACTGGGTACGTGGTTTGTTGCTCGTACACTTCGATAGAGCCCACAACGTGCGGCATGATGATCTGCGCAGCACCCGTTGAGTAGTCACCCAAGTGGCCTGAATAACCGCCCGCCATGCTCATGTAACGTTGCAGCAAGGTTTGTGCTTTGTGCAGCACGCCACTTGAACGCCAGCCGTAAGAACCAGCAAACACAGAAGCCGGGCCATATTCTTTGCGAATTCGCATGTGCTGTTCGTGGATCAGCTTGTAAGCCTCATCCCAAGACACACGCACAAACTCATCACTACCGCGCACACCTTCTGGCGACGATGGGTTTGCCAAGTAACCTTTGCGAACCATTGGGTACTTAACACGCGCTTTAGTGTGCACTTGGTCAGGACCGGTGCTTTGTAGGCTGTTTGGTACCGTTTGTGGCAATGCGTTCGTGGTTGAAACCAGCTTACCGTCTTGCACTTCACACAGCATTGGGCCCATGCGGCCCGCCGTTAGAATGCCTTTGCCGCGAGCATTAGAAGAAGCAACAGACATAGGTGCAAATGAAGTGAATGCCATTGCACCAGCCGCCATACCAGTGCCTTTTAGAAATCCGCGACGGGTCATATTAGTCATAATCTTATCCTTCTATTTATCGTTAGTGACCAACCACATCTTTCGCGTGGTGCTGGAAGAACTTGGTTAGAATTTCTAGGTTCTCGGCTGAAATATCAGTTCGATCACCCATACTTTTCGCTACCGGTCCCCATGCATTCACTGTGAAGTGATTTGAAGGAATTTTCGCGTGACAAGTTGCACAGTAAACGTTGTCCAACTCTTCTGCGTATGACCATACTGGTTCAAGCGTGTCAACAACTGGAGAATCAATAGCGCCAGTTAGAGAAACCGCGCGCCATTCGTTGCCGTAAACATCTGCCTCAAATTCACCAGTTTCAAGCGCTTGTTGGCCTTGCTCTGTTAGCGTTGCAACGATGGCACGTTGACCTTCTCCCATGTAAAGCACTTGCTCTGCGCCTTTCATTTGGAATGCGTTCAACTTAACAGTGCGGTTGTCGCCTTTAGAGCTGATTACTTCCAACTTCGTCGTTGGGTTAATTTTACCCATCTCACCCATTGCGATTTCAGTCACAGGGTAAACAACCTTGGCATTAGGTGATGTTTTTGTGGTGAAGCTCATCAACGTTTCAAATGCCTTGCTGTCTAGCTCTGCTTCTGGTGCAAAGTGCGCCACACCTTTATGACAATCGATACACGTTTGATCGTTTGCTTTCGCGTAAGCGTGCATCTTCGCCGCATCACGTGATTGCTCAAACTCTTCCATTGCATCGAAATCATGACACGAACGACACGTCGCTGAATCATTTTCACGGAACTGAGCCCATACCGTTTCAGCCATATCTTTACGATGTGCTTCATATTTCTCTGGCGTGTCGATCTTACCTGTCACAAATTCATGGTAGATGTCTTTCGACGCGCGAATTTTGGTGATCAGGTAATCCATTGGTTCTTGAGGAATATGACAGTCAGAACATTCCGCGCGAATGCCTTTCGCATTACTGAAGTGCACTGAGCCTTGGTACTCTTTGTAAGGGGTTTCCATAGAGTGGCACGAGAGACAAAATTCAGTATCTGAGGTGTAATGCATTACTGCCGCACTCCCCCCCAAAGTTAACCAGCCCACACCAATGCCGGCAGCAACCAGCAGTGCAACATATCGTTTTTTTATTGACATAATTAGCAACACTTCCAAATAAAATGTAATTATAGGTCGCAAATTACTACTTTATGGGTAGTCCTCTCTTGATCCACATCATTTCCGTGTTGCTCTGTATGCCTCAAGTATGAAATTTTGTTATTTGCATCTCAAAGATGAATATATGGCAATAATCCATTACCCAGCCAACTATTCACCACATAAATCACTTTTATGAATGCAACTATTTGATTAAACAGATAAGAGGATGAGAGACTGAATCTCCACATTGATGCAGTAAGGACACGCATGTCAGTTTATATCGAGACGCACAGAAGCCAATTAAGACCCATCAAAGCCAGTGACTGGGAACTCTTTCAACGATTACTTTCCGAACAAGAGGTTATTGCGCTCTGTTTCGATCGTCCCAGCGAAACAGAAATAAGAGAAAAATTTGCTTCGCGATTATTACCATGGACCCCAAATTGCCAGCATTGGCTTTGCCTTGTAATACTCGATAAGCAATCTGAACAACCCATCGGCATCACTGGCTTTGCTATTGAAAACGGTAAGGCAGAGGTAGGTTACTTACTTTTGCCGGAATTTCATGGCCAACAGTTTGGAACAGAAACTCTTCAAGCGCTTCTATACTGGGCAACCTCGACACATAACATCAACCACTTTTCCGCGACGGTCACTGAAGGCAATATTGCATCAGAGCGTGTCCTGATAAAATGTGGTTTCGAACTCATTGAGGTCATTCCAGACGCATACCAAATTGGTGGCAAACCCTACGCCGATAAAATCTACTCACTACATAAATAAGGACGTATTTTGAATAAAGTAGTCATCATTACCGGCGCAAGCCGAGGCATTGGAGCCGCAGCGGCAAAAAAGCTGGCCGAGCAAGGCTATCGCGTTTGCGTTAATTACCGCACTCAGCAAGAGGCCGCCGACCAAGTTGTGGCAGAAATACAAGCAAACGGTGGAAAAGCGATTGCCATCGCCGCAGACGTAGCCGATGAGAAGCAAGTGCTCTCCTTGTTTGATGAAACAGAACGTGAATTTGG
Source organism: Vibrio sp. OY15 (assembly GCF_000742455.1). Classification (NCBI taxonomy): domain Bacteria; kingdom Pseudomonadati; phylum Pseudomonadota; class Gammaproteobacteria; order Vibrionales; family Vibrionaceae; genus Vibrio; species Vibrio sp. OY15. The sequence continues at coordinate 16,439 of NZ_JPIL01000022.1, forward strand.
TGCAGTGACGCACTTGGTCAACAACGTTGGCATCCTATTTACTCAATCGCCTTTGTCAGAAATCAGCTTGGAACGCTTTCAGAAAGTAATGAACACCAATGTGAATAGCTGTTTTCTCTGCTGTCGAGAAGCGGCGAGGCGATTCAGTGCAGGCGGTGCAATTGTGAATGTCTCCTCTGGAGCATCGCGCTCAGGCGCGCCATTTGAGTATGTCGATTACGCCACATCAAAAGGCGCGATGGATACCTTAACTAAAGGGCTCTCGCTAGAGTTGGCAGAGCGCAATATTCGCGTCAATGGCGTTCGACCTGGTTTCATTTACACTGATATGCATGCCGACGGCGGAGAACCAAACCGAGTAGATAGACTCAGCCCTCAAATTCCTCTTAAACGCGGTGGCACGGTAGAAGAAGTGGCAAATGCGATCGCTTGGCTATTAAGTGACGAAGCCTCTTATGTCACAGGATCATTTATCGATATTGCAGGGGGCAGATAGAATGCAAGTCCATATCCGACAAGCGATTCCCGATGATTTAGACGAAATTTTTCAGCTTAATTTTCAAATTAATTCACTGCATTTTGCAAATGCGCCAGAAGCCTTTGTTGCGCCTTCAGAAGCTGACCGCGAATTTCTTGCACAAGCACTAGAGAACAAAGAGCGACTCTTTTTGATTGCCGAACGCGAACAGCAAATTCTCGGCTTCTTAACCGCGATGATCACCCAAAACGACACCGTCAGTTTTCTGATCAAAGACCCAATTTGTCGCGTGGGAACAATTGTTGTCGATGAAGCGCAAAAGCAGCAAGGAATCGGCCGCCAACTGCTCCAAACCTGTGAGCAATGGGCGCGCGATGCCAATGCCACACAAGTTCGATTGGAAGTGATGGAATTCAATCAGCCAGCACAGCGCTTTTACGATAATCAAGGTTTTAAAACTAACTCACGCATTATGCTGAAACATTTGTAACGATAACGACAATTAAGCGCTTTTCACGACTAAACCCACCTAAATCGCATTTATCGATGCAATTTACCCCCCTGATTTTAGAAAAAGACGATATGATGTGCGGATAAGGAGATTCGAACATGATTTATCTTTTCGATTGGGGGAACACCTTGATGGTAGATTTCCCTCACGCACAAGGAAAAATGTGCGATTGGGAACACGTAGAAGCTGTTCCTCAAGCCAGAGAAACACTGGCAATACTTTCCCAAAATCATCCCATCTACATTGCGACCAGTGCATCTGATTCCAACATGGAAGAGGTTCAGCGTGCATTTGTTCGCGTCGACTTAGACCAATACTTAAATGGCTATTTTTGTTTTGCCAACCTCGGTATCGCTAAAAACCTACCTGAGTTTTATCTCGCCATCGCAAAACAGTTAGGGGTTAACGTGAGTGGAATAACCATGGTTGGCGATTTACCTCACAAAGATATTTACCCTGCGATGAAAGCGGGCGTAAACACAATTTGGTTTAACCCAACGGGCGCTGATGCACCAGCCGAAGCCATTCCTAACCAAATTCGTTGTTTATCTGAGCTTATCCCCTAACCGTTACTAACCTGCACTAATCAAGGAAGATGAATGCAAATCAGATCCATCAAGGTGAGCGATATCGCGCGCTTCACCGCGCTGTGGAATCGAGTGTACTCCGAAGGGGAATTTTTGATTTCTCCCGCACCCGATAACGCAACGCTTCGCAGAATCCTGCAACGTGTGGAAAACGAGTCCATCCCTCAGTTTGTCGCGTTTGACCGCCAAAAACTTATCGGTAGTGTTGAAATCTACCCAGCTGAGATGTGCGGTTACGAAAGAGGGCAACGCCTTCGCGTCGGTATTCTTGGTATTCACATCGACAAAAACTACCGAGGCAAAGGATTGGGGCGGAAACTATTGGCAGTCGCGATCGCACGTGGTTGGGAATTTGGTTACGACCAAATCGCACTCTACGTATACACAACCAACACACCAGCGATTGCTTTGTATGAACGGTTTGGATTTGAACATCAGGGGGAACTTGGGGAAGTGACCTTGCCAAATGGTAAAGTCTTGATGAGTCAAAAAATGGTATTGTATAAAGCGCAAAGCCCTTCGAAAAACCCCGATTTGTAGAGTCACGATAACCGTTGTTCGCAACACTTATTCGGGATTAACACCCTTGCGTCACATACCCTCGAACAATTGAATCGTTAGAGGCTTGATTCACGTAGTAGAAATAGCATGCCTCTTCTGCCAGTGTGTAACCTTGCGGCCAAATGTACACCACGCGATCAACGCCCGATTTATCTAAGAACTGATAATCAGGAATCGCGACAAAATGAGCGCTGTTTGGGTGCTGCTGACCGATGATGCAAAAATCACTGCCTTTGCACGGCACGTCAATTTTCGAGTAGCCTCTGGCAGGCAGGTCTATTTCTAATAAAGCACGAATACTGTCGGCGCTGGCTTCTGGCATGCCTTTGCGTGTTTTGACTTGTCGGTCAATGTAGTGAACGTGCTCTTGGTCGTAAGCGTTATCAATCACAGATTGAGCATGGAAGAATTTGAGAGCCGTACCTAAAGAAGACTGAGAACTGTGCAGCATCGCAGCGTATGCTTGGCGATGAATATCGAGTAGTACTGGTAAAGCAGCTAATGCGATGAAAGCCAAAGTGGTGAGCACTATGGTGATTTCCATCAGCGTAAATCCCTTTGATTTCACGTTTCCTATCTCAACTAGCCCAAGACAATAGCCCCACATCCATGTGAGACCGAGCCAATATATCGCCAATTTCTTACGATTAAAGGCCCAAGGGGTAAGAAGAGACAAACACCACTCAAACTTGAGAACAGTAGCCAAAGAGCAGTGCAACAAAACGACGCTATGTATCAGATATTAGACGGTTTTCACTCTCTAGCTATTGAGTAAAGGCACATTATTTCGCACCAGACCACGACGAACATTCGTGCACATTTTGCCAAAACGACGAATCTCATCGAATTGCGGAACAATGCCGCGCTCCATAGCCGATTCCCAATAGCTCAGCTCTGAATCCACCATTTCCAGTAACTTCTTCGGACAACCGATGCACTGCCCTTCCGGCCCACACACAAAGGTTTCCGGTTCGTAAATCGGTAGTTCAGCTTTTACTTGGTCGATGATATTACGCATCGCGGTCATTCGGTCTGGCTTTGCCGTCATCACTCTGCTCCACGGATTAAGATGAGGCAGAATTGTACTCACTGGCACGTGAATGTCCCTACCTAATTTAGGTATATTCCGTTTTGATAGCCTTTTTTATCGTCAGATCTGGTTTTTTAACCACCAAATACACCGCCGTAGCTGCTAGGACAAAGCCAGAAATGCCCATCCAATCAAACGACTCTCCAAACGCGAGCCAAGCTTGAATCGCCGTCGTTGGCGGCACTAGGTAAAACACAGACGCCACACTCGAAGACGCCCCATTTCTCACCATGTACAGCAACAATAGAATCGCCACACAAGAGAGCACGACGACCAACCACAACACGGTCAAAATAAACTCCAGTTCCCATTGCACTTGCATGGTTTCAAACTGCATCGCAACAGGCAGAAACATGATGAGCGCGGCTAAATATTGCACTGTCGCACCACCAACCATATCCACTTGTTGGCAATGTTTTTTCTGATACAGCGTCCCTAGCGTGATACCAACCAAAGCCAATAAACACAAACCAATGGCCAACACTTTGTGCTGCTCGGATTGCCACTCCATTTTGCCCATCAACACCATAGCGATACCGACAAAACCAAGAGCCAAACCCAGCCATTGCGAGGGTTTAAATTCCTCACGAACAAACGCCACCAGCAAAGCCGCGGTTAAAATCGGCTGAATGCCCACCAGCAACGAACTCAACCCCGCAGGCATACCCAAAGCGATAGCGAAATAAGTACCGCCCAGATAGAAACCGTGGATTAACGCCCCAACCACGCAGCTGTGCCAAAAATCTTTTCCTGTCGGCAACCTTCTACGCAATACCGCCACAAGAACCAAAAACAGTAAGACATTGAATGCCATACGGATAGAAAGTAGTGTCGCTGGCTCGGCATATTGCAAACCAAAACGCGCACCAACAAATCCAGAAGCCCAAAGGATGACAAATACAAAAGGGATGGCTCGGATTAACATGTTCGCCTCACTCACGCTTGTTTTATGTTTTGAGATGCTGCTAATGTAATTAGGTACAGTGTTTTCAAAAAGTGACAGATGGAAGTGTTTTTATGGGTACAGATTTATTGGGAAGCGGTGAAGGGAATAAGTACCTCGTGGTGGAAAAACACCTCAAACAAGCCATCAATGGTGGCGTTTATCAAGCGGATGATCGACTGCCCTCCATTCGCTCATTGAGCCAAGAGTTAAACGTCAGCAAAAACACCGTGATTCGTGCATATCAAGAGCTGGAAGCGCAAAACTTGGTGTACTCGGTTCCCAAATCGGGTTATCGAGTGAAAATCGCCTTGCCGACCTCTCGCTCAATTCCGGATCCGACTCGTGTGGATTTGCTCTCGATCTGTAAAGAAATCCTCACGTACCCTGAATACCAAGAGCGTTTGCCCGCTGGCTCTGCCCACCCAAACATTGATTCCCCCGCGATCAAAAGCTTGTACGCCGAGATTGGCCGTCACAGCCGCCAGCAAACGCATGTACCGAGCCATTACCAGTTGCCACCCGGTGATCACCTCTTAATTAAACAACTGGCGAAAATCACGCAAGATTTGGGCACGCCAGCCAAATTGGATGAAATCATGGTGACGCACGGCGCGCAACAAGCAATAAGCCTAGCGCTGCGCGCAACGACACAAAAAGGCGATATCGTCGCGGTGGAGTCTCCTTGTTATTTTGGCAACTTATTGATGCTCGAATCACTCGGCCTCAAAGTGGTGGAGATCCCGAGTTGCCCACGAGACGGTATGTGCCCCGAAGCCTTAGCAAAAGCAATGGCGACATGGGACATAAAAGCGATCATCGTAACACCAAACTTCACCAACCCTACTGGTGCTATGATGCCGCTAGAAAAGCGTCAACAATTACTATTGGCGTCCGGCAATATTCCTATTATCGAAGACGATGTGTTTGGCGGGTTAAGTTATGATAAGCCGTTGCCAAGCTTGAGATTGCTCGATGACAAGCAACGCGTAATTTACGTAAATTCGTTATCCAAAACGCTCGATTCGCGTTTGAGAATTGGTTGGATGTTGGCGGGGCGATATCGAGATCAAATTGAGCAATATCTACTGTGTGAGAACATGGGCAGTTTGAACCTGATGCAATCCGCCGTGGCAACGTTTCTAACGTCAGGCAAGTATCGAACGCATACTGCGCGAATGGGTCGGGTTTATCAAAACAACATGCGACGATTTATCCAGATGCTTCATCAATACTTGGATGAATACGAACCTCTAAAAAATCGATACCAGATCAACGCCGTACAAGGCTCGTTCTTACTTTGGTTGCGACTGCCCGAAGACACGGACAGCTATGCGTTGTATCAAGCATGCAATAAGCACAGAATCAGCCTACTTCCCGGCACCGTATTTGGCACTCAAGGGCAATATCGGCATTGCGTACGCCTCAGCGTGGCAAACTTTGGTCATGAAACCGATTGGAGTCAAGCGATGCAAACACTGGCAAAATTGATAGCAAAGCATGCCTGTTAACTCGCTCTTGCTAAATGAACTTATGCCTACACACGCAAACACGTAACAACAAAAAACTCCACGCAAAGGTGGAGTTTTTCATATCGTCATCGCCTTCAGTGCGACTTAATTTGCCACATTCTCGCGACGTTTTCGGCTAAGTTAGCAACGTTGACGTCGGCCTCTTTCATGGCCTCAGGTAAGCTCATCGCCCTTGGTACACAAGCAAACACCGCATCAATGCCGCACTCATAAACCGCCTGATAGTTGTCGCCCACACAGCCTGCTAATGCAATGACTGGTAAATTACACTGCTTGGCGACCTGAGCAACGCCCATCGGCGTTTTGCCATGTGCGGTTTGATGATCGATTCGACCCTCGCCTGTAAATACGATATCCGCATCCGCAACATGCTGAGCAAGTTTGACCGTTTCAAGCACAATCTCAATTCCCGGTTGCAAACGTGCTGGCGTGTACCCGAGCAAGGCCGCGCCCATACCACCAGCAGCACCCGCCCCTTCACGAGTCAGTACATGCTTACCCGTCGCTTGTTCCGTCAACTCGCCAAACTTGCGCAACGCGTTATCGAGCAGAGTGACGTCTGATACGGTCGCTCCCTTTTGCGGGCCAAAGATAGCCGACGCGCCTTTGTCACCACAGAGTGGGTTATCAACATCGCACGCTACCAACACTTCGCAAGTTGCTAAACGAGGGTCAAGACCAGAAATATCGATGGACGCAAGCGCCGCTAACCCGCCTCCATTTGGGGTAATTGCATGACCAGACTCATCAAGAAACGCCACCCCCAACGCGGTCAACATGCCCACGCCACCATCATTGGTAGCGCTGCCGCCCAAACCAATGATTAAGCGTTGAATACCTCTATCTAGCGCGTGTTTGATCAGCTGTCCAGTACCAATGCTACTGGTCAGTTTTGGGTCGCGAGCGTCACTCGGCACAAGGTGCAACCCACTGGCCTCCGCCATTTCAATAACCGCGGTTTCGCCGTCGCCGAGGATGCCATAAAACGCTTCAACATCATTCCCTAATGGCGCGGTCACCGTTGTGAAGACTTGTTCGCCTTGAGTTGCATCTATCAAAGATTGAACCGTGCCTTCGCCACCGTCTGCGACCGGAACCGTAACAAACTCAGCATTATGCCATACGCGAGCAAGACCCGTTTTGATCGCCTCGCTCACTTGTTTGGCGGTTAAGCTTTCTTTAAATGAATCAGGTGCAATTACCACTTTCATACGTATTTCCAGAGACTTATAAGAGAACGAGGCTCAAAATGTACACCAATGCCATTGCCGTGACACCTTGAACGAGCGTAGCCATGGTTTGCGCGCGGTACGCTAAGCCCACCGACATGCGGCTAAACTGCGAAACTACCCAGAAGAAACTGTCGTTTGCATGAGAGACCGTCATCGCACCTGCACCGATCGCCATCACCGTTAATACGCGGCCCATTTCTGAATCGAGCCCCAATTGCGTGAGCATAGGCGCAACCAAAGCCGATGTGGTCACCAATGCAACCGTTGATGAACCTTGCGCCGACTTTAGCGCAGCCGCAACGATAAATGGCATGAAAATACCCACGCCCAGCGCCGATAGCGTCGTACCTAAGTATTCACCTAGCGGCGTTGCTTTTAATACCGCGCCAAAAGCACCACCCGCACCGGTAATCAAAAGAATAGGCGCAGCAGCCGTAATACCTTGGCTGATTCGCTCGCCAAATTCTTCAATCTTGTTGTCTGACTTGAGTAGGCGAACAGAAAGGAACAGGCCAATCACCAATGCCGTTAGTGGCTGTCCTAAGAAAGTCAGAACATCAAACACAAAACCTTCGCCCAGCGGTAGGCTTGGGAATTTCGCGATAGAGCCAAAACAGATCAATAAGATAGGAACAAAAATAGGAGCGAATGCTTGGCTCGCCGTTGGCAATTTGCCGTAAGACGCTTTGAGTGCTTGCCAGTCTTGCTGAATTTCTTCTGCGGCTTCAATGCCATCTGGTTCAACATGTTGAAATCGGTTCGCCCACAACATCCCCGCTAACGCCGCAACCGCTGCAACAAACACACCCACACCAATCACTAAACCAAGGTTAGATTCCAGGCCTAAGTTACCCGCAGCGGCAATCGGGCCAGGAGTTGGCGGCACAAACGTGTGCGTTGCGTATAGGCCAGTTGCCAACGCCACACTCATCGCAACGCTTGAGGTTTTTAAACGCTTCGCGAGTGATTCTTTGAGCGAGTTCAGAATGACAAAGCCTGAATCACAAAATACTGGAACAGAAACGATGTAACCGATGATACTCATGGTCAATGTAGGGAAACGCTCACCCAACACTTTGATGACCGTATCGGCCATGGTGATCGCCGCACCACTTTTTTCCAAAATAACACCAATGATGGTACCTAAAACGATAACCAAACCAATGTAACCAAGGATGCCGCCAAAGCCAGAAGCAATGGTTTTGGCAATGCTATCTGCCGGTAAGCCGTAAGCAAATGCCGCAAGGAACGCCGCGATGATCAGCGCTAAAAAGGGATGTAATTTGAATTTGGTGGTCGTGAGCACAATAAATGCGATCACCCCAAGCAGGATTAATATAAGGTTCATGATAACTCCATTTATTCTTATTTTGCTGAGCGAGTCCGTGTTGGCTCACTCAACATGTAGGGACGCATGAATTATTAATCGTTTGCTTTCGAATTCCTTTAGGCGGAGTGACAAATGATGTGGTCAAAAAATAACGCGTATTGTGCAAATGCACAACATCACGACATTTTTGAGAGCCGAGTCGCAATATAAAGCTCCGCTAACCCCACAAAATTGGTGGTTGGCAACCCTGTTATCTCGGTGATTTTCTCTAACCGATAGCGCAGAGTGTTCCGGTGAATAAACAGCATTTTAGAGCATTCTGTTACATTGCCATTGCATTCAAACAGTGCATCTAGGGTTTTCAATAATTGCCCAGATTTGTCTTTCTCTTTCAACCGTTTCACACCATCAATAATTTGTTCACCTTGCCAAATATCCGCCAACGGCGCTAACAAAACAGGCAAACGAAGTTCATCGAACAGGTACTTACGTTTCTCTGGGTAGAACTGCTTGCCAATAGCTAATACCTGCTTCGCGCTTTGGTATGACAACGCGACATCTTTAGGCTCATTAAACAGCTGTCCTAGCGCAATGTGAAACGTATGCGAATCGTGATCGCTTAAACGCGACATCAACTTATCAATGCGCTCACTTTCAACTTGGCTATCCCACTGCTTGGCGGAATGACACGGTTTCAACACCACAATTTCATTCACCGAGACAATCGCAACTAGGTTGTTACGCTCTGGGTATTCAAGCAGCTCAACAATATTGCGCACACTCTTCATGCTTTTCGAGGCGGACGGCGTCGAGACTTCAATCACCGTTGCCACCCGTGGTTGAGTAACATCGATAGAAAGACGCATCGCCCAATCTTTCAGCTCTTCATCGGTCAATTTCCCATTGATCCAAGCCAGAATAAACTCTTCGCGATGACGTCTGTCCCACTGAAATTTTTCCACCAGCGCAGCTTGCTCTATTGTTAGTTCAGCGGTCATTTTAACCAGTTTGGCAAAATCTCGGATTTTCTCCGGCTCTCCTGTGACACCAACAATACCAACCACGTCGCCATGTAATTTCAACAACATATTGATACCGGGTTTGACACCCTGCAACGTCAAACATTGCTGCTCATTAAGCTCTAGCGAATCGCCATGATTCAGCGCCAGTACCGCGCCATCATGCACTTGCCCAACACGTTTAGGGTCGCCACTGCCAATGATGATGCCTGCCGAGTTCATCACATTCACATTGTGACCAATGATGGACATGGTTCGATCAACAATTTGTTGTGCTAAAGCGTGGTCGAGAATCACCATTTCGAGTTTCCAAATTGACCGTTTAATCACTCAATAAATCACAAATGGCAAACTATCGCGATGCTGCGGTTCTAAATAACGGAAGCAGCTCAAAGCATTATCCAATTACCCATATTTAAAAAGTGGATTAAACCTTCATTTTTAGCAGCGGGTTATATACTTAGAACAAAGGTTACCAATGCATTCTTCACTGTGCATTGATGCCACTCGTCTACCTACAGAGGAGAGATCAACATGGAGTTACGGAATAAATCGGGGGAAGTTGCAAATATTGCTGATAACCTCACTTTGAAGGAAATCACAGAAATGGGCTACACCGTAGATTTATGCGATGAAGCATTTGCTCCTGGAGAGCATTGGAAAGCGGAAGGTAAAACGCAAGGTATGGGCGAGTATCCAGAGGAGTAAACGTCCTGACGAGCCAGCGCACAAAAGCGTTCCACAAACAGAAAAACCGAGCGACTTAACGCTCGGTTTTTTACTTTTGAACTTCTTGAATAAACAAGCTCATCTCTTCAAGATAATTGCCGTTTGAGCATCCCCAGTCGGTGACCTCAATCAACTCAGTAACTAACTGTCCAGACTCATCATCTTGCACTCTCTGCACAAACGCTTCAAAACGTTCCAGTTGTGCCTGACTCTTAACGCCATGCACGGCATATTCTACAAGCAAGCCGTTGTACGTCTGCCAGCGCTGGTCGCCCGCAACATCATTGCTTAAAATCACAGAACACTTTTGTTGAATGCTTTCAACCGCATCATTTCTTGGTGGCGCGACTGTGGAACATCCAACTAAAATCGTACCTACCGCCAATAACGTAACTTTTGTCTTATTTATCATATCGTTTCCAACTGTATCGCCACGATATGGAAATCTTATTACACCTGATAAGGATCATCGATAGCGCACCGCAGATTAATTACTTAATAAACTGTAAACTCCATACCAGTCTTAACACTGCAAGCTCATAACTCCTATTAACTCACCCAAATGTAAACAAATAGTAAAATCACCTTTACGCGATGCAAAATCGACAAATGAGATTAGCGTTCCTTTCTCGCGACCAAGCGTGCAATAATCAACTATCTACATAACGAAACCATTTGAAGGATCAAAATGACCGCAACGGATTACCTCAACGACCTCAATCAACGTTACCTTGCGATTCACCGCACCAAAGAAGATTTCTTTTGGGAAACTTATATGGGGATCAGCGATGACCATGATGGCTCGACGCAAGCACAAACGGCATGGACAAGCTTTTTAAGCAACGCCGAGCAAATTACTGCCATCAAACAACAGCTTGAAGCCGCGGACTCAATTACCGACCCACAAGAGAAACAACAAACCATTACGGGTCTATCTGGTTGGCTGGTGATGTTTGAATCTCACGCTATCGAGGGCGAAAAAGCACAAGCGTTGAAAAATCAGCTCATTGCCTTTGAAGCTGAGCTCTTCGAGAAAAAACAGAACCACGTACAAACATTTACCGATGAGAACGGCGAGCAAGTAGAAGGTTCACTTCCAGTATTAAGCTCAACCATTCGCACCAGCAATCATGAAGAAGTTCGCCAATCGGCTCATCAAGCGTTGCTGAACCTTGAACAATGGCTACTGCAAAACGGCTTTATTGAACTGATCAAACTGCGCAACCAGTTCGCTCGCTCACTGGGTTATGCGACTTTCTTTGATTACTCCGTGCAAAAAACGGAAAAGATGAGCACTGAGCAGCTATTCGAAATTTTGGAAGATTTCGAACAACGCACGCGAGATGCGCATCTAAACAGCTTAGAAAACTTGGCGAAAGAGAAAGGCGCAAGCGCACTAGCAGGCTACAACTTTGTTTACTCATTCGCGGGTGACGTCATGCGTGACCTTGATCCATACGTGCCGTTCTCTAAATCTCTGAGACGCTGGGTAGAATCGTTTGGTCGTCTAAATATTGATTACTCTGGCGCGACGCTAACGCTGGATTTACTAGATCGCAAAGGTAAGTACCCGAATGGGTTCTGCCACGGCCCTATCCCTTCTTTCTATAATCAAGGCGAATGGGTCGCAGCGCAGGTGAACTTCACCAGTAATGCCAAACCAGACCAAGTGGGCAGCGGCTACGATGGCATTAACACGCTGTTCCACGAAGGTGGCCACGCAGCACACTTTGCGAACGTAAAAATGAACGCGCCTTGTTTCTCGCAGGAGTTTGCGCCGACGTCAATGGCTTATGCAGAAACTCAGTCGATGTTCTGTGATAGCCTGTTAACCGATGCCGATTGGCTAAAACAGTACGCACTGGATGATGAAGGGAATTCTGTGCCTGATGAGATTATTCAAGCAATGATCAACAGCCGTCAGCCATTCAAAGCTTATGAAGAACGTAGCATCTTGGTTGTACCATATTTTGAGCGCGCGTTGTATCAATTGAGCGATGACGAGTTAACGCCAGAGCGCATCACTAAGCTCGCTCGCGATTGTGAAAAACAGATCCTTGGTTTGGAATGCAGCCCTCGCCCACTGATGGCGATTCCACATTTGCTATCCGACGAAGCGGCTTGTGCGTATCAAGGTTATCTACTCGCGCACATGGCGGTGTATCAGACCCGTGCATACTTCCTTGAGAAGTTTGGTTACCTGACGGATAACCCAGAAATTGGCCCACTGCTGGCAAAACACTACTGGCACGCAGGCAATCACTTGTCGCACAACGAAACCATTGTCAGCCTGACTGGCGAAGGCTTCAATGCCAAATACCTTGCAGACGTGTGTAACCTGTCGCCAGAACAGGCATGGGAAGTGCAGCAGAAGAAAATCGACTCACTTGCGACGCGAGAGCGAGCATCAGTCGCTTCACTGAACGCCGCGATTAAAGTCGTCGACGGCAGTAAAGAGCTGGCAAGCAACGCCATCTCTGACGAACAAATGTGTGACGATTTTGAACATTACATCATAGAGACTTACGGTCGATAACACGCAGAAAGCCAGGAGCTCGCCTTCTGGCTTTTTATTCTTTAGCTAATGCAATAGGAAGGAAGATCCATGTACCAAGAAGTCATCAAATTTTGGTTCGAGGAGCTATCGCCCAAAAATTGGTTTGAAAACAACCCAGAACTGGACAAGCGTATTACATCGCGATTTGCCTCGGTATTAGAACAAGCGGCTCGTTGTGAACTGTTTAATTGGCGTGACAGCGCACAAGGACGATTGGCCGAAATCATCGTCCTCGACCAGTTTTCACGTAATGTGTATCGCAACACCCCAAAAGCGTTTGCACAAGACCCACTCGCATTAGCATTGGCTCAAGAGGCAATTCGGTTAGGTCACGACAAAGAATTAGCGCCCGAGCAGCTAAGCTTTTTGTACATGCCGTTTATGCACAGCGAATCTCGCCTCATTCATGTCCAAGCTGAAAAATTGTTTCGCGCATCAGGGCTTGAAAATAACTACGATTTTGAGCTAAAACACAAAGCCATCATCGACCAGTTTGGGCGCTATCCTCATCGCAATGCGATACTGGGAAGAAAGAGCACTCCCGAAGAGTTAGCGTTTTTGCAACAACCTGGGTCAAGTTTCTAAATAACAATGAATAATGAGTTAACCATGAGAGACCACGCAGTATGCTGGCCATGCTTGCTAAAACTAGACGGCGACGATGAGCTGATCTACACGCATTCCCAGTCCGACTTAGACTCTGAATGCGAAGCCCTCATTTTTGGGCAAGATGATTACGTTATCGACTCAAATGGCAACACGTTTGAATTGAAAAACAATGGTTCGAACACCACTCTTTTACATCCAAAAGAACGAACGCTGTCCGTAGAAGAAGTTACGTCATTAATCCAATCGCATGAATTCAGCCTCGCGCAACGGTGCATTATCAAGATTCATTTCACCTCGGTGAGGCAAGCTGTTGAGGCCTTAGCTCACTAAATCAATCCCAATACGCACATCATTAAATAAAATTATCATTTTTATAATTTATGATAATTTCATGTAATCAATATCACACCATATACTCTCCCACATCGAAACAAGACAACGTTCAAACACACATGTTGGGAGCAAACAAATGAAAATGAATCATGTCGGTATTATGGTCGGAGATATGGACAAAGCGGTTGAGTTTTACACGCAAGCGCTAGGTCTAAAAGTCGTTATGGGCAACACGAAAGTGATTGAAGAACGCGAAACGGCAATTGGCAGAATGTGTATTGCGGTCTTTGGGGAAGGCTTTAAAGGCTTCAACATTGCGCACCTTGTGACAAGTGATGGCATCGGCCTTGAATTATTCGAAATGAAAGAGCGTCAAGAGCGCCATGAAGTGGATTTTTCTCGCATCGGTATCTTCCATTTCTGTTTGCAGACAGACGATTTTGAAGGTGCTATCAAACGCACCGAAGCACTAGGTGGCAAAGTGCGCATGGACATCATGCGTTACCACCCAGAAGACGATAATAAGCCTGCGAAAATGGTTTACCTAGAAGACCCATTCGGCAACCTATTCGAGCTTTACTCACATTCATACGAAGAAACTTACGCTTCTGATTACGAGTAATAGCCCCATCCATATTCCAAAAGGCTAGCAATACGCTAGCCTTTTTGTTTGCTTTGAGTTGCAGTGTTTCTGCACTCGCTCTAGCAAAAAAACATCTGGAATTTGATCATTTCTCTCACCACTTTTAAGGTCACTTTATACTTACCTCAACACAATGCAAAAAGGAGTGAAGTATGCCCACCAAAAATCCAATCGCCATCAAAGCGCTTGATCATGTTGTATTAAGGACCTGTAACCTCGATGCTATGTTGCATTTCTATCGAGACATTTTGGGCTGCCCTGTCGAGCGCCAAGTAACGGAACTTGGTTTAACTCAACTTAGGGCAGGTAACGCATTGATTGATGTGGTGACGGTAGACAGCGAATTGGGCCAACTCGGCGGAAAGCCACCAGTTCAAAATGGTCGTAATATTGATCATTTTTGCCTGCAATTGGCGCCTTTTTCCGAGGATGAATTACTGGAATATTTGCGTTCGAACGGCATTGAAACCGAAGAGTTTGCGAAACGCTACGGCGCACAAGGATTCGGTCGCTCACTCTATATTCATGATCCGGAAGGAAATGTCGTCGAGTTAAAACCTCAAGTGATTGATGAGTAAGCGAGTAAAAAACCTTGTTATATTCTGAAAATAACAAGGTTAACTTCTAAAATAATTATTGAAGTAAGAACATATTATTAAGTCAAAATTCTAGCTGGCTCACCTATTTCTTTTTCTCGCCACCACTGTTTATTTATATGTTCTTGATGAACGTAAAAACTCTCCCCCGGCATTGGCGTCAGCAGCGTTATATGTTCTTTTTGACAATGGGCAAGTAAATCTAAAATCGGTTCGTCCCAGCGGTGAGTAAACAGTTCGTATGTAGCCCAATGTACTGGCAACAGTTTTTTCGCATTTAAATCGCGAAACGCTTGCACGGTATGATGAGCCTGCATGTGCCCCCAGTTTTCGACCGGATAACCTTGGCCTTTCACATCGGCAGCCACTTCCAAACAGGCAATGTCGATTGGTCCACATCGCTGTGCGATCTCGGAAAAGTGCGAGTCGTAAGCTGAATCGCCACTAAAATAGAGCGTCTCTTCTTTTCCTTTGATGACCCAAGAAGCCCACAGGGTCGCGTTTTTATCGAAATAAGTACGACCCGAATTATGGTTAGCAGGCGTACAAATCAGTTCAATTCCGGCATAGTGCACGTTATCCCACCAATCGAATTCCACGATGTTGTCTGCGCAAACGCCCCACTTTATCAGATGCTTTCCAACCCCTAAGGGTACATAAAACGTCACGGGTTTATCGGCGTAGAAACGTATGGTCGATGCTTCTAAATGGTCGTAATGATCGTGCGAAATCACGATAATTTCAGGAATCGGTAAACAATCTCTGGCGTGGGTATTGGGAATATTGCGTTCAAACCACGCTTTTGCGACGAACGGAGAAGCGTAATCAAAGACCGGATCGGTCAGAATTCGAATGCCATCGACCTCCACCAGCATAGTGGAATGGCCCAGCCAAGTAAGGCGCATCGATTCACTTCGCTGCGCAAACTGCGTAGGTTGAATTGGGGAATGTGGCAGATGTTCGTTAGGACTCAACGGCGTTCTACCACCAAGATAACTCCAACACACCTGCCAGAATGATTGCGGACTAGGGACATTTGGCATCTCGTTTTTAACGCGGCCGTTTTCAAATTGAGGCGAGTAGTGAATACGGTGCGCCAACTGCGCATGGTAGGTTTGAGGCGGAATCAGTGAACTTGGCTTTTGTGTCTTTTGTTCACTCGTTAGGTATGTGCGCTTAAGTATCGTTTCAGACATATCGTAGTTTTGTCTCGCTTGCGAACGCTCAACAGTAGGTTTATTAAAACGTGCGTGTATGTCTATTTCGTGACCAAAATGAGGTGTAAGATGAAGATTCAGTTTCAATCAAACGTCTTCTATTTAAGGATACGGTTCTCAAACCTCTGAATACTGCGTAGGTTTGAAAGGAGAAAACTATGGTGACTTGCAGCCAATACGATTTTATTGAAATCGCCTGTATGTTTAAGCTCCCTATCGAGATCACACTAAAAAATGGTGAAACTCATCAGGGCAACGCATTCGACACAGGCTACGACATGCAGCGACAAGAGTGTTTGTTTTTAGATATGGATGGTGAGCACACCGCTTTCCCGGCTGAACAATTAGTCGCAATGCGCGCGCTCAAAACCAATCCGCATTTTGACGAAGTGACGTTTGAGTAAACGTCCTTCTTTCACTGGCACTGTCCAATAAAAAACGCCTCTCAAGCTGACACAACTTGAGAGGCGTTCTCTTACACTATTCACCGGAACTTCATGTTATTCACGCGACCGAATGAAAACCAGCATCGGCATCATGATCACGAACATCACTCCCACAAGCTGGAAGGTGTGCACAAACGCGACCATTTGCGATTGCTGCTGCAACATCTGTTGGTATTGGTCTAACGCAACCGGGTCGGTAATAGAAAGCCCCTGATTGGCCGCCCAGTCATGCAAGTTAGGATTATAAGGATTAATACCCTCTCCCAGTGCATGCCATTGCTGCTGACTATCACGATATTGGAACGTGGTGGCGATAGAAATACCAAACGAGCTACCAATGGTACGGAACAGATTGTAAATACTCGCCGCCGCAACAGATTGCTCTTTCGGAATCGTTAAATACGCCAAGGTGGATAGCGTCGAGAAGGTTAAACCAAGCCCCATCCCCTGAATCATACTCGGCATCACAATCCAAAATGTATCGATCTGCAGTGAGTATTGCGTCATCAAATAACTACCAATCCCGATGCAGCTTAAGCCAAAGACTATTTTGATTCTGGGATCGAATTGCGGATTGAGCTTAATCACCAAAATCAACATCGCCGCTGACGCCAACCCACGCGGTGCCATTAATAAACCAGTGGTTGAGACCGGATAATCCAGCAAGCTTTCCAACAGCATTGGTTGTTGAGTCGTCAGACCAAACATCGCCATCGACACCACGGCAATCATCAATGACGAGACCATAAGGTTTCGGTCTTTCAGTAGCCACAATGGCGCTATTGGACTTTTGGTTTTCCAACTGCGATAGATCCACATCACCAATCCCATGACTGCGAGCAATATCGCCGTCTGAATCATACGTGAGTCGAGCCAGTCGTCTTCATTCCCTTTATCCAACACAAACTGCAACGCGCCCACACCTAACGCCATGTAACCGATGATCCACCAGTCAAAGTTAGGTTTGGATTTGTTGTCGATATGGATATAGCGATAAATCAAAGAGGTACAGATCAAACCGAATGGCAAGTTGATGTAAAAAATCCAGCGCCAGTTAATGTTGTCGGTGATCACACCACCCACAACTGGGCCCAAAATAGGACCAAGCAAAATGCCGATGGAGAAAATCGCCATCGCTTTGCCTTTTTGCTCATACGGATAAATCTGCACTAACGTCGACTGCGCCAATGGAATCACCGACGCGCCGAAAGCGCCTTGGATAATGCGAAATAGCACCATCTCTTCAAGAGACTGTGCTTGCCCACAAAGCGCACTGGCAATCACAAAACCGACCACGGCAACCAGCATGACTTTGCGTTCACCAAAGCGCGACACCCAGAAACTGGTCATCGGAATGAAGATCGCTTCCGCCATGCTGTAACCCGTCAGCACCCAAGTAATTTGGTCTGCCGTTGCGCCCAGCGCGCCCATCATGTGTGATAGCGACACGTTCGCAACGGTCATATCGATTAACACCATGATGGCAGAAAGCATCACGGCGACGGTGGCAATCCCCCGTTTGTCTGCCGTAATTTGGTGGCTCATTGCACGCGACTTTGCAAATCAATGGTGACTTCTGAGCTCGCACCCACGCGAAGTTGCGGCGCATCGGCCGGTACTTCTAATGCCAAACGTACAGGGAAACGCTGTTTGATTTTAACCCAGTTACCCGTTGCGTTTTCTGGTGGCATCAAGGAGAACGATGTACCACTCGCAGGCGACAGCTGCTCTACCGTTGCTTTCCACACCACGTCTGGGTACATATCAATCACCACATCCGCATGCATACCAGGTTTGATGTGAGTAAGATCGGTTTCTTTA
The DNA here is from genome assembly GCF_000742455.1 of Vibrio sp. OY15. Taxonomy (NCBI): domain Bacteria; kingdom Pseudomonadati; phylum Pseudomonadota; class Gammaproteobacteria; order Vibrionales; family Vibrionaceae; genus Vibrio; species Vibrio sp. OY15. The sequence goes on from NZ_JPIL01000022.1 coordinate 34,673, forward strand.
AAGTTCGCGCGTACCCAATAGCTGTCTTTTAAAATCACAGGGAACAGCGTTTGACCCACGCTAACAACCGAGCCTACGTGCGTATTGATCTCACCGGCAATGCCATCCACTGGTGACGTAATGTCGGTGTAGCTCAAGTTCAGCTCTGCTTGCGCTAACTGTGCTGCCGCTTGTTGAACAACCGCAGCCTCTGCGCCTTCTTCACCACGGTTCGCAATGGCTTTTTCTACCGTCGCGCGCGCTTGCTCCAGGCTCGCTTGGGCATTGGCTAGTTTGTTTTTTGCCGTATCTAAATCTTGGTCCGACGCCAGTTTGCGTTTCACTAGGGAATCCGTACGTTTGTACTCTACTTGCGCTTCTGTCAGGTTAGAGCGCGCCGCATCTAAGCCCGCAACAGCTTCAGTTACCTGCTTATCGGCAACGTCATGTTGCTGGACCGCCAATTGGTATGCCGCTTTTGCTTGCTTCACTGCCAACAAATATGGGCGTGAATCTATCTTCAGCAGTAGGTCACCTTTGTTAACAGATTGGAAATCTTTAACATCCACAGAAACCACTTGGCCTTTTACCTGAGGCGCTACCGACAAAATTTTTGCCCTAACGTAGGCATCTTCCGTGCTTGGGTGACTGTCTGAATACTGCCAAGACCAATACATCGCACCAAATGCGATAACACAGAGAGTAAAGAAAAGAGTTTTTACCTGCTTAGATCTGGAGGAAGAATGCTTTGCGATGTCGTCGCTCATTTATATTGTCCACTTGTTCAATTATGTGATCAGTGTAGGACTTTTCGATCTTCCGACAATAAAATGATCTGCAAGGTAAAGATCCAATTTTGCATGTTGCTAAGTGGAGTAAATGATGTGCAATCAAAACGAGGATAAAAAAGAGGGGCAGTCCCCGTAACCGCCCCCAAAGTCATGCCAATAATAGTAATGTGCGTGTAACTACTAGTTTTTCTTAGAACTTGTAACCGCCGCTGATCATAAATACCCAAGGGTTAATTTTGACGTCGGTTTTTTGCTTCACTCCACCTGCTTTATAAGTTGCTTCTGTCTCAATGTTTGCGTACCACGCAGCGGCGTTGAGGAACCATTGATCGTTGATCATGTAGTCCACACCAATATTCGCTGCTAGACCGAATGAATCATCTAATTTCAAATCTGACAGGTCAGCGCCTTTACCCGTACTGTTGAAATCTTCATCAAAGAATATGGTGTAGTTAATACCTGCACCAACGTATGGACGGAACTTACTTTGAGACTCGCCAAAATAGTACTGCACCATTAGCGTTGGTGGTAAATGTTTGGTTTTCGCGATATCACTACCAACCAAATCTGTCGAAATGTCGTGGCTGAATGGTGTTGCTGCTAGAAGCTCTAAACTGATGTTGTCTGTAAACATGTAGCCAAACGTCAAACCAAGCTGCGTATTTGAATCCACTTTCAATTCTTCTTGAGAACCAAGAATCTTATCGCTGCTGTCGTTTGGAACGACAGACGCCGCACCAACACGAAGAACGAAGTCACCTTGTTTATGAGCGAAAACACTTGGTGACACGAGTGCAGCAACCACTGCTAGACTGCAGATTGTTTTTTTCATTTTTATTTCCTTTCGTAGGGCTTCGTTATGTCGTACCCAAAGGGGTGCCTGCTAACTGATCTGAGATTTCAAGTAAACTCAGCGCCTTGAAGCACACGGGTATCTATATCTTTTTGAGCTGTGCGCAATCTAGCACATAGAAACCCTACTATTTTGATGGAAATCAATTTGTGAAAAATATAGGTTTTTTGTATGGAGAAACGCCATATTGATCAACAAATTATGCAAATAGGATACAATTCTGTAATGCAAACTGTGCGTGTGAGTTGCCATGCATACCCATAAATGCGAATCCTCTCGTTAAGGCTCGTAGCCAGCAAAAACTTTTTTCGTCCTCTGACGTCTTCTATTTTCAAAAAACAACCCACTTAAAACGCTCGTTTGCCCCCTTAAAATCGCGATTTGAGGGGTTTGTAAAGCACTGAAATACAAGAAGTTATTTTTATGGAAAATCAGTCACTTGGAGTGCTAGTCTGCTCGCAGCTAAGGAGAAGACATGTTAAAAACCGATCTCATTTTTGAACGAGAAAACTTTTCTCATCACGATTTTCAGAATGCCACCTTTAAAAACTGCCACTTTTATATGTGCTGTTTCGACCATGCCGATCTGCGCGATGCTAAGTTCATCGACTGTCGCTTTATCGAATCCAAAGCGCTAGAAGGGTGTAGTTTTCGCTTCGCGAACTTAAAAGACGCCAGCTTTACGAACTGTATGTTGGCGATGAGCCTGTTTAACGGCGCAAATTGTATGGGCTTGGAGCTGCGTAAGTGCGATCTCAAAGGGGCAAACTTCCAAGGTGCGAACTTTGCTAATCGCGTCAGTAACACCATGTTTTTCTGTTCTGCTTTTATTACTGGCTGCAACCTCACCTACTGTAACTTCGAACGAGTGTTACTAGAAAAATGTGACCTCTTTGAAAACCGTTGGAACGGTGCGAACCTCGCAGGGGCAACTCTCAAAGGCTCGGATTTATCTCGCTGCGAATTCTCGCCAGAACAATGGGGAACCTTTAACGTTGAGCAATGTGATCTGACTCATGTCGAACTAGACGGGCTGGATGTGCGCCGCGTTTCTCTGTTTGGTGTTAAAATTTGTGATTGGCAACAAGAGCAATTGCTTGCGCCTTTTGGACTGATCATTCTTTAAGGAAAGGCCATGAACCTGTTTAAAGACTTACCGAATAACCTCGACGAGGAAGTGTTCGAAGACCTGCTGACCCACAAAAACCTGCGTATAGAACGCATTGTCTCAACGGGGCAAACCTCTCCCGAAAGTGGCTGGTACGATCAAGAAGAACATGAATGGGTCTTGGTTCTTAAAGGAGCAGGTGAGCTGACTTTTGAATTAGGTGTCGTGCAACGACTTGAGGCAGGCGATCACGTTACGATTCCAGCTCATACCAAACACAAAGTGAGCTGGACTGACCCAACGCAAGAAACCATCTGGTTGGCGGTGTTTTATCAATAAACACAAAACGATCTTAAACCAAAAAATAGGCGCTGAGTTTGCTCGATACTACTAAGCCGTCACTGGCACTGTTTGATTTTGATGGCACCATCACCCGAGAGGATATGTTTAGCCTTTTCCTCCACTATTCTGCTTATGGCCTGCGCAAACGAGTAGGAAAGGTCGCTATCATGCCATTTTATGCGCTGTACAAACTCGGAGTGTTACCCGCTCGTGTTATGCGCCCTCTCAGCAGTTTTATTGCATTTTCAGGGAAAGAAACGCAGAAAATTGAAGCGATTGGCACTCAGTTTGCCCATGAAGTGATCCCGCTGTACTTACGGCCAGAAGCGATGGAAAGGCTGGCTTGGCATCAACATCGAGGCGATACCATCGTAGTGGTGTCGGCATCACTCAATGCGTATCTCAAGCCTTGGTGTGAGGCGAACGGTTACCACTTGCTGTGCAGTGAACTGATCTCAGAACAGCCAAAACTGAGTGGCTTTTACCAACAAGGTGATTGCAGTTTAGAAAGAAAAGTCTCACGCGTGAAAGCGGCGTTTTCGCTCGACGAGTTTGCGTCTGTTTATGCCTACGGTGATACGCATGAAGACATTCCGATGCTCAAACTGGCAGACTACGCGATGCTCAACTGGAGCGAGTGGAGAGCAAGCGAATAACGATATGTGCTCTGATTTTCAAGACAGCCACTCAACCAAAGTGGTCGTTTTAGACTGAAAAAAACAAACCCTTCTCACATGAGAAGGGTTTTATTGTTCAGGGCCCGAATAAATGGCTTAACGCCATACACCCCACTGACCCGTTGTGCCTGGTTCCTCACCAGACGTCCACCACTGGGCAGTCCATTCTTTACCATTGTGTGTCACCACATCACCTTGGTTGTAAACGGCTGTCTTGTCCCACAAGTTGGTTGGTTCAACTGGTGGCGTGACATCCGCTTTGATCAGTGACAACGCATAACTGAAGTCTGCACTTGGCGCTAATACTTGGTTCGCATTCACGTTGTTACTGTCGAACATGTAGTGATTCATCTCTTGATGCCAAATACCCACATACCAATCGCCCGTTTGCTGCGCGTTAAATTGATCAGCAATTTCTGCCGCCCAAGTCGCCGTATTGTTTGCACTGATTGGTAGTGAAATATCGACAATTTCATTGCCTGTCGCATTAAACGTACGGAAACGAATGGTGTCACCCGCTTCTACTGGTCCGAAACCTTGCTGAACAAAGTAGCCTAGAGATGTCAGATTATTGCCCGGTTCGGTTGGATCAACAGGGTCAGTCGGTGGCGTCGTGCCCGTTCCGTTTAACGTAATGTCACTACAGTTGTAGAAACCTTCCCCAGCGACATCAATGCGCTGCCAACGAGTATAAAGCACCGCATAGCCGGAACGATCAGCAGGGAAAGTCACCTGAATACGGTAGCGTTTTTCCGCATCAACATACACATCACCTGCGGTGTCGATCAGCTCTAAATCACTCCAAGTAAGAGGTTTTGAATCATCATAAGTTGGCTTGGTGAGATAGAATTCCCAGTACGATGGGTTGTGCGGCGCTTTGCCGTAAAACACCAATTCAATCTGGTTATTTGCATCTGGCGTAACATTGGTGCGCTGCCAGTTTGGAGAAGGAATGTTCAAGCCTTTCTTAGCTGCATCGCCAGCAGAACATAGCTCACCGTCGCGAACCACGGCTTTCACATGCTCCATATCTCGATAATTTGGTACGTTTGCTGCAATTTCGCTGCGTTGCACAAACGGGTACGCACCAGATTCTTCAAAAGCCGCTTTACACGCTTGGTTAGGGATCTCGTTGGTCCAAAAGCCACCGTCTAAATAACACGTATTTTGACGAGCACTTGGAAATTCTACCCAGCCGTGGGCGTTGACGTTAAATGAGCTCAATGCGGCAACAGCGCTTAAGCTCAAAAGAGGAAGTGTTACATGTGATTTCATCGTTCATCCTTAATTTTGCTGACTCGCCGCTCTGAAACACAAGCGGTTTAAGCAAAACTAGCAGGATGGGATTATTTAGAAGGTGAGAATAAATATGGAAATTGTAAGAGTGCCATCTGCTTTCCAGCATTTGTTGTGAACCATTCTCATACTCGACTGACTCTTTCGAGTCACTTCAAATTCGTGTGCCACAAAAACTGTCACTCTCGTTTGGCTAGCGCTCGTCTTTTGGTGTGTCCATCACCACCATGGTTGTGATCGACTTGACGTGTTCGCACTCACCCAACACATCAGCGTGAAACGCTTTATAAGCGGCGAGATCTTGCGTTTCCACACGCAGCAAATATTCGTTCGCGCCAGTGATGTTGTGACATTCCACCACCTCGTTTACAAAACGCACATGCTCTTCGAAACCCAACTGCGCCTGCTTAGAGTGCGAGGCCAAACCAATCGACACATAAGCAACAAAACCCACGCCAAGTTGCTGATTATCCAGTACTGCTCGGTAGCCTTTGATCACGCCTTTACGCTCTAAATCTTGCACTCGGCGTAAGGTTGCAGACGGAGATAAACCAACGCGTTCCGACAGCTCCACATTGGAGATTCTTCCGTCTCGTTTGAGCACTTGCAATATTCTTTCGTCAAATCTATCCATGATGATGTTTCATTGCTTATTTAGTTTCTAATCATCAAATAAAAGCACAATATTGACCTCAGTTCTACTTATAGTTGTTCTCAACTTATCGAGAACTGATTCAAGGAACAATCTATGGAATATCATCAACTGGGCGCTTTGGCGTTGTTCGCTTTTGTCTCCACTTTTACGCCGGGTCCCAATAACATTATGTTGATGACCTCAGGGGCAAATGTCGGCTTTAAACGCACTATCCCACACATGTTGGGCATTAACTTCGGCTTTGGTGCCATGCTAATTTTGGTGGGTATTGGCTTGATGAGCCTGTTCCATGCCTACCCGCTAACCCACTCGATTTTAAAAGTATTGAGCTTGAGTTATTTGCTGTACTTGACGTACAAAATCGCCACCAGCGACAAAACCGAAGCAAAACACGATTTTCGCCCGATGTCTTTTTTAGGGGCTGTTGCATTCCAATGGGTGAACCCAAAAGGTTGGTCGATGGCGTTGACGGCCATTACGGTATACACCAGTGGCGGTTCTTGGCTCGAACTGACTTTTATCGCCGGTATCTTCTGTTTAGCTAACTTGCCATCGGTGACATTTTGGACGGCGGCAGGTATGCAATTGCAGCGTTGGTTGACCACCGATAAACGCGTTAAGGGGTTCAACTACAGTATGGCTGCGCTGTTGCTTTTGTCTACGATTCCAATGATATAAGTCCATTTATGGTTAAAAAACGACTCACTTTACGTGGTTAGAGAAAGGATAGAGGTAATATTTTTCTTGAGGCTTTGGCGTTAATTCACAGTGTAAATTTGTTTAAAGACGCTACCCTCTTGTTAGGGAACTTGATAATCTTTAAATGAGAAAGAGAATAATTATCGAGTAAAGTAACAATGAAAAAGAAGCCTCAACCTAAAACGCTTGTTGTCACAGACACAGAAACCATCACTCCAAACATGCAGCGCATTACCTTGCAAGGTGAGGCGCTGAGCCACTTTCCTCGTGACTGCGAAGGCAGTTACATCAAATTACTGTTTAACGATATGGGCGGCGCGGATCTGAGCATCCTGTCAGAAGACGACCGACCAATCATGCGCACCTACACTATTCGACGCTTTCATCCAGAAACCAGTTCAATCGAAGTGGATTTCGTCCGACACGTAACGCAAGATCTGCAATGCGGATTTGCAGCGCGTTGGGCAATGGCCGCGCAAAAAGGCGACACGATCAGCATTGTTGGGCCAGGTAGCATCTCCAACTTAAATACTGAGGCGGATTGGTTCTTCATGGCTGCCGATATGACAGCACTTCCAGCACTTTCTGCGAAAATTCGTACGCTGCCAGAAGAGGCCAAAGGCTACGCTGTGATCAGCGTGATGTCTCCAGCCGACATTCAACCCCTAAACACGCCAGCCGATATGGAGTTGATTTGGCTAACCGAACAGCAAACCTTGGCTGATAGCGTTCGCGAACTCGAGTGGTTAGATGGTAACGCTTCGGTATGGTGTGCGTGTGAGTTCGATTCAATGCGTGCGCTGCGCCAATATTTCCGCAACGAAAAAGAAGTCGATCGCGAGAATATCTACATCAGCAGCTATTGGAAGCAAGGCGTGTCTGAAGATGGGCACAAAGTGATTAAACGTGAAGACGCGGAATCCAACCAATAGTGATTCATGTCTTTTCGATTCCAGCTCTCATCCTAATAAAAACGCCCGGCATCACCGGGCGTTTTAGCAACTTCAGTTGTATTAAAGTTCATGAAAACTCTAATCCGCTAGTTCCTGCGCTAAAAAGTCGATCAACAACCTCACTTTGGGCGATAAATTTCGGCTTTGTGGATACAGTGCCCAAATGCCTTCACGGTCGTCTCGGTAATCGGTCAGCACCTCGACTAGCTCACCGTTATCTAGAGCTTCTTGAACGTAATAGTCCGGCAACTGCACTAAACCCAAACCACGTTTGGCGGCGCCCATTAGCGCAAAACCACTATTGCATTTAATTCTCCCCGATACGCGCAAAGACTTATCGCGTTTATTTTCCTTAAAATGCCAATAATCGACCGAACCAACTAGGCACTGATGTCGAGCCAGTTCGGATAATGTGTGAGGCTCGCCAAATCGCTCCAAATACATAGGGCTAGCACACACGTAATTTTGACGCGACGAAAGACGCTTTGCGATCATGCTGGAATCTTGCAGGCGGCCAAGACGAATCGCCACGTCTACCCCTTGCTCTATCAAATCCAGTTTTTGATTGGTCAGAACTAAATCGAGATCCACACGCGGGTACTTCTCCAAAAACTGATGCAAGAGCGGTGCGAGGTTCATTTCCCCATAGGTCACAGGCGCTGTCACACGCAGCAAACCTCGCGGTTCGGTTTGCATTTGCGTTACAGCAAGCTCAGCTAGTTCTAGCCCTTCGACCAAGTGTTTGCACTGCTGATAATAAAGCTGTCCAGCTTCAGACAGAGAAACTTTTCGCGTCGTGCGATGCAGTAACTTAACCGCAAGACGCTCTTCAAGTGCCGATACGCGGCGACTGATTTGTGCCACTGACGTTTTCAGTTTAGCCGCGGCAGCTGTAAAGCTGTTAGTTTCCGCTACGGCAACAAACTCGCTGACTCCTTCCCAATTCGCCATGCTGTATTCCTGTCGACCTCTTCTAGACAAATAGTGATTACATTGTTCTCGTCGCGCTACGCTTTGAAAACGGGAAAACTTTACGCGTCAGGTAACGGACGAAGTTCGTCGTATTGCGCATCAAGCTCAATGCCAAAATATTCTTTCAACGCATCCAGGTAGGTTTGACCTGGCTCTAGCTCTATTTCTGTTAGCTCTTCATGATTGGTGCATCTGAGTGTGTAGTTAAGCAGCGTCACCAACCCACTTTCTGTCGCTCTAGCAGCGACTCTTGCGCTAGTAAAACGCGAATTAGGCGAAGTCGAGGTAAAGAAGTTGCTACATGCAATGTCACCAGCACACACAAACTCTAGGTCAAAGCTGTATAGATTGTTCCACGTGTCCGTTCCATCGGTTGAAAGCACTTGGAGGAAATAACCAAACTGAGCATCTTTGACAAAACGGAAGGTTTGTAAATCCGTCTGAATCACTTGGTCAAGGATAAACGGCAATGGCGCTCGAGGGGTATTGGAGCCAAAGCCCACATCAATAATCCATGTTTGTTCCTCGAACGTCACTAACGTGATTTGATGACTACGACCTGTTGGTGTACCAGACACATGTACACGCCCTAGCAAACTTCGCGCTTCAAACCCAAGAGTGTTGAGCACATCAAGCATTAAACCATTTAATTCAAAGCAGTAACCACCGCGAGAGTGGTACACGGTTTTTTGAATAATATCTTCAATCTCAACAGAGACGCCTCGCTGCAATGCGATGTCAAAATTCTCAAACGGCAGGCAACGATGCTGCGCCACGTGAATTCTGTGCAATGACTCCAAATCGGCGGGCAATTCACTAGGCAAGCCTAGCTTGGTTAAATAGGCACTCAGATCCGTCTTATTCATAATCACTCTTACTTAGCTGATGGTTTGACAGTTTTCTACTTTAGCCCCTCTATCTAACTTCAGGTCAATCACCTTTTCCATTTCCCTTCCGCTTTAAGGAGGCATCGCACTCTTTTTACACGCTCACCTTATCATTATTACGCATATGTAAAAATCATTTTCAAAATGGACGGATTATCATTTTTACTGAAACACCTAAAATGAGCACCAACAAAACGACGAAGCGCGGTAAGCAAACCTTAACTACGCTTATTACGTCACTCCATATACTGAAAATATAAAGGAAACATCCAATGTCGCTTGAAATCAAACCTGGTCAAACTCACATAAAATCAAAAGCAATGGTCGCTTGGGCTGCAGGTGAGCCGCTTAAAATGGAAGAAGTGGATGTACAACTTCCAAAAGCCGGCGAAGTGCTAGTACGCATCGTAGCAACTGGTGTTTGTCACACTGACGCATTCACACTATCAGGTGACGATCCAGAAGGTATCTTCCCTTCAATCCTTGGTCACGAAGGTGGCGGTATCGTTGAAATGGTTGGCGAAGGCGTAACAAGCGTTGAAGTTGGCGACCACGTTATCCCACTTTACACCGCTGAATGTGGTGAGTGTAAGTTCTGTAAATCTGGCAAAACGAACCTATGTCAGGCCGTTCGTGAAACGCAAGGTAAAGGCCTAATGCCAGATGGCACAAGCCGATTCTCTATCAACGGCGAAACTATCTTCCACTACATGGGTTGTTCTACTTTCTCTGAGTACACGGTTCTCCCAGAAATCTCACTAGCGAAAGTAAACAAAGAAGCACCACTTGAAGAAGTTTGTCTTCTAGGTTGTGGCGTAACCACTGGTATGGGTGCGGTATTAAACACAGCTAAAGTTGAAAAAGGCGACACAGTGGCAATCTTTGGTCTAGGCGGTATCGGTCTTTCTGCAATCATCGGTGCTCGCATGGCTGGTGCCAGCCGCATCATCGGTGTAGACATCAACGAAAGCAAATTCGACCTAGCGAAACAACTTGGTGCAACTGATTGCATCAACCCACAAAAATTCGACAAGCCAATTCAAGAAGTGATTGTTGAAATGACAGACGGTGGTGTTGACTACTCATTCGAATGTATCGGTAACGTAAACGTGATGCGCCAAGCACTTGAGTGCTGTCACAAAGGTTGGGGTGAGTCAGTCATCATTGGTGTTGCTGGTGCAGGTCAAGAGATCTCAACTCGTCCATTCCAACTGGTAACTGGTCGTGTATGGCGTGGCAGCGCTTTCGGTGGCGTTAAAGGCCGCTCTGAGCTTCCAGAAATCGTGAACCGTTACATGGCTGGTGAATTCGGCTTACAGGAGTTCATTACCCACACAATGGGATTAGCAGACGTCAACAAAGCGTTTGATCTGATGCATGAAGGTAAGAGCATCCGAACAGTTATCCATATGGATCAATAATGCTGCCTCAGGCTCTCCTTTTGGGGAGCCTGAATTCCTTCTGCTAATTAGAGAGTTTATTCATGACCATTGAAAATGTAAGCCAAGCCAAAGTGTTTGGCGGTTGGCACAAGCAATATACACACGAATCCAATGCCCTAAACTGCACCATGCGCTTCGCGATATTCTTGCCACCTAACGCAACGAAATCGAATCCCGTACCCGCGCTATACTGGCTCTCTGGTTTAACGTGTACCGATGAGAACTTTATGCAGAAAGCGGGGGCATTTCGTATGGCGGCCGAGCTTGGCATTGCGATCATTGCACCAGACACAAGTCCGAGAGGCGAAGGTATCGCTGACGACGAAAGCTATGACCTAGGAAAAGGAGCTGGCTTTTACGTTAATGCGACGCAAGCACCTTGGTCACTGCATTACTGCATGTACGACTATGTGACTGAGGAGTTACCTGCGATCATCGAAAGTAACTTCCCTGTCTCTGACGTGAAGTCGATTTCGGGTCACAGCATGGGCGGCCACGGAGCGCTCACCATTGGTCTGAAAAATTCAGGACAGTACCGTTCTATTTCAGCGTTCAGTCCAATCAGTAACCCAATGCAATGCCCTTGGGGACAAAAAGCCTTTACTGCTTACTTAGGCAAGGAGCTTGAAGGCTGGAAGCAATACGATGCAAGTGAACTTCTAAAACAACAACAATCACCATTACCAATTTTGGTTGATCAAGGTGATGCTGATGGCTTCTTAAATGAGCAGCTTAGACCGGAAGCGCTGATTGCTGCGGCAAAAATACACGATTCAAACCTAACCTTGAGAATGCAACCAGGCTATGACCATAGCTATTACTTCATCTCAAGCTTTATTGAAGAGCACCTCAACTTCCATGCAAAATATTTGTTTGCATAGTTAAATTAAGTAAGCTCATGAAATAAAAAATAAAGTCACCAAAACTAGGTGACTTTATTTTCTTTACGTACTAACAAATACATATCTGAATATCGATGATTTAAATATGTAAAATAATGTAACTTAAGAGCAAATTCGACATCCATTTCTCGCCTTATTAAATTCTCATTTCCGACACAGTATCTTTATTAAAAATGAAACAAAGTTGCACTAAAAACCAATTAAATACCGCGAAATCATTACGAAACTCTACCATCATCCCAATACTCTGAGCTTTTAATTAAGAAGCAACTTAATAACCTTGACGTGACGTAAACCGACAGTTATTTTTGAAACATAACGTATTATAAAATCTCATCCGGTTGGCTCTATAATTATAAATAAATTACCGCTAGCACCTTTGTCCTAGCTAAGAAAAAAGAATAAAACTCAAAAGGGCATATGATGAAAAAGATAGTCGCGCTAGGTCTGTTTTTTGTTGCGCCATTCTTGTCTGCAAATACGATCGTATTTAGTAGTAGCCAGCAGCCTAGTGTCATACTGGAACTGGAAGAGATCCAAGCTTTACCTACCACTAGCTACACGATGACATTGCCTTGGCTTCCTGCTTCGTCAGAGTTTTTAGGCGTTAAACTCAGCACGCTTCTTACACACGTCTACGGAAAGGTACCAGAGCAGGTTGATATCAGCAGCTTAAACGACTATCACTCGACATTGTCCCGACAAGATATTCTTCGATATCAACCAATACTGGCTTATCAACAAGATCAGAATTACATAAAAGTCAGGAATAAAGGCCCTTTCTGGGTGATATATCCACTCAATCTCTATCCAGAGCTAAACTACAATAAATATCATGCGCAAATGGTATGGCAAGTAAATGAAATAAAAGAAAAATAATAAGAATGAAGTTATCAGAACCCTATTCTAAGAAACAAAGAATATTGCAATATTCTACCACCAGCAAAATGCTGCTGGTGGTGTTTGCCGTTTCTTTGCTTCTCGCGAATGTCGTGCTTTTACAGCAAACACGTTCACTCTCACAAAATTTTAATAACGAACAAAAACAAGCGACTTGGTTTTTATTCCAACTCTCCAAAGAACTATCAGAACTTGTCGGCGAGGCCAGACGGTTAGATGAAAACGTATTGAATATTGATGGTGCAGAGCTTCAATACGAGTTAGCGTGGAGCCGCTTTGACTTATTGACCAGTAGCACGAAAGCCAATAAGTTCTTTTCTCGGAACAACATGCACCTTTACTTCATTAATCTTTTTGAAGAGTTCAAAGAGCTAGAAAAACAACTAGTAGAAGCTAGAACAGGTGACAGCCAAGCTGCTGCTGCATTTTATCGTTCAACTCAAACACTATATTTAGGCTTAATAGACTTCGTTAATCAAAACTTCCGCCTAAGCAGTAAAGCTTATGAAGCACAAAAAGGTCAAACCCAGCGCTTAATGCAAGCACAATATATGTTGTTTGCGACGTTCGTTTTGTCGATTATCTCTCTAACTTATTTCTTTTATCGTGAATCCCATTTTCATAGAAAATTGGCGCTCAGCGACCCTTTAACGAACCTAGGGAACCGCAATGCACTATTCATTACCCTAAACAAATTTACTCAAGAAAAAAGGCCCTTTTCTCTCTGGATTCTAGATTTAAATGGTTTTAAAGAAGTCAACGACACACACGGACACCAAGTTGGCGACACTGTACTGCGGGAAATCGCTAGGCGGCTTAATTCTATGGCACTCAATGATTTTACTGTTTATCGCATGGGAGGAGATGAGTTCGCGGTTATCCTTGAAGGTGAACATCTCAATGAAGAGAACGTACGTGAGCAGATAAATACCGTCTTTGATGCACAAATATTAAACTCCGATAAAGTCTCAACACTTTCAACAAGCATGGGCTTAGCGCAATACCCTAAAGACAGTGACAATGTTGACTTTCTTATCAGCATAGCGGATAAGCGCATGTACAAAATGAAATTTCAACGTTAAACGGTATATATGATGAGAAAGTTCATGCAAGTACTGCTTCTACTGGCAGTCATTGCGGCAGGTGTGTTGGCTTGGGTATTTATTCCATCGCACGAAACCATCGGGCAAAAAACGCTTGAGCAGGCACTCAACGACGACTACAGCCTCGTTGGCCATCGAATCTACTCAACCGATCCGGATGCTGGTAACCGATTCGGTTACTTCGTATTGGCAACGGGTCAGAGCATTGAAGAACAAGAGCCGTTTTTGGTCACTTCGGATCAGTTTATTCGCATGGAACAAACGGGTGATAACACCTTGTCTGTGACCGTCAATGGCCGTATCTACCAATACCACAACGACTTGTGGGTACCAAAATCGGATGGAAAGTTGCAGCACTTTTTAGTCAGCGCAACTGCCAACTACGTGCGCTAAAAAACGGGAACATTACTCCCCCCTCCCATCACACACAAAAAAACAAAGCCCCGCATGTACTGCGGGGCTTTTTACGTTAACAAGAAAGTAACATCGAAAGGAGGGCGTTACTTCGCTAACACTTTCTCTTTAATCACTTTGAGTACCCCAGCCTCTTGGTTGCTTGGCGCAGAATAACGAGCGATTTTCTTAATCTCTTCATGCGCATTGGCAACCGCGTACGAATGCTCACTGACTTGCAGCATTTCGAGGTCGTTGAGGTAATCACCAAACGTCATGGTTTCGGCCGGAGTAAAATTCATTGTATCTTGAAGATGCTTAATGGCCGCGCCTTTAGATGCCTCGGCATTCATCACATCCAGCCAAATTTTTGCGCTCACTACAACTTTATGCGTTGCACCAAACTTCGCGTTCATGGTCGGGAACAGGAGCTCTTCCGAACCGTCAAAGTGACAAATCGCTACCTTGATGAACTCGTCTTCGACCTCAAGCAAATCCGTCACCGTTTCACAGCGATGGTAGTACTTTTGAAACTCTTCCAGTGATTGCTGATCATGCGTTTCGATGTACGCCGAGCGCTTGCCACACAATACGATGTTCGCTCCATCAATTTCACGAGCCGCTTTCACAATCTCCGCCACTTCCGCTTTAGGAATGGCGCAACTGTAGAGCTCTTTGTCTTGGTACATCACCAAGGTGCCATTTTCGGCCACATACAACACTCTATCTTTGATTGGCGCGAACGTGTCTCGTAGGCTGTAATACTGACGACCAGACGCAGCGGAGAACAAAATGCCTTGCTCTTCCAGTTGCAAAAACAGATCGAAAAACTCTGGATCCAAACGACCGTACTGGTCAAGCAATGTGCCATCCATATCGGAAGCAATAAATTTGATGCAAACTTGTGACATTAACGAAAACTCTAAATGATGCTGCGAAAATATATCCATGTAAGGTACAGGATCTTGTATGAATCTCAAGTCGGGATGACGACGCTTTTCGCATTCACCAAGGGTGCTGTTTAAAGTAATCTTCACTGTGATCGATGAAAGCTCTCACCGCAGGAGACAAGTGTTTACGTGATGAATACAGCGCGTAAATGTTGAGATCATTTGGCTTCCAATCCGGCAACACCGACTCAAGCTGACCCGATTTGAGATAGATATTGCTCAAATAAGTTGGCAACATCGAAATACCCATGCCTTGTAAAGCGCCATGCAATAACGCCGTGGCCTCATTGCTGGTTAGGCGACACTCAATTCCCACCGATTCGAACTGGTCGCCCTGAGACAAATGCCACACGTGACGCTCAAAGTTTTTGTATCCCAAACAGTCGTGTGAAGATAAATCTCGCGGATGCGCGATCGCGTGGTGAGTTTGTAAATATTGCGGTGATGCTACCAACACCGATTCGCACACCGCAATCGGCTTACCAATCAAAGAAGGATCGGGATCTGACGCAATTCGGATCGCCAGATCGATGCGTTGTTCGGTTAGATCACTCACTGAATCTTGCAGATCTATGTCGATATACACTTTGGGGTGCTTTTGCATAAAACTGTTTACTACGGGGATCAACTGTGAGAATCCAAATGAAGTACTAGACGCAAGACGGATTTTTCCGGACAGCTCACCATCAACGGCAATGTTCGACGTTAATGTATCGGCCTGTTTTAACCAGCGCTCAATCTGAGGCAAGCTGCGCTCCCCTGCGGTGGTGAGGGACACCTTGCGCGTGGTGCGGTGTAACAAACGAGTTTGCAGCCAGTTCTCCATCGCCTCTACATAACGAGTTACCATTGGCCGAGACATGTCTAACCGCTCTGCGGTCGCGGTAAAACTGCCAGAATACACCACATCCACAAACACTTTTGCTGCCGTTACTCTGTCCATACATTTGCTCGAAATAAGAAATAGTGATGCACATTATTGTGTATTTTTCCGAGCGTATCAATTTCCTAATATAGCTCCCGTTCCCAAGCCATCGTCGCTTGGCCCCAAATTCTTTAGGAGCTTATTATGAAAAAATTCACTTTGATTGCTGCATCCGTTTTAATGGCAAACCCTGTCCTAGCGGCAAACCACTCTCCCCTTACTCTTGAGGTTTACAACGCCGACGGTAACAGCTTCCACGTAAACTCAACCTTGGTATACGGTGAGACTGACGCCATGGTTATCGACACTGGATTCACCAAAGCTGACGCGATGCGCATTGCCGCTAAAGTTCTGGACTCAGGCAAAACACTTAAAACCATTTTTATCAGTCAAGCGGACCCAGATTACTACTTTGGCGCAGAGGCCTTACACCAACAGTTCCCTGATGCGCAGATCATCACAACGCCTGCGGTTCAAAAAATTATTAAAGAGAAATTGGCTGGAAAGCTGGCGTACTGGGGACCAAAGCTTGGCGCAAACGCACCGGTAAAACCAGTGATCCCTGTCGCGTACGATAAAGCATCATTAGAGCTAGAAGGTCATAAGATTGAAATCCGTGGTAACCATGGCACATCAGCACACCGCCCTTACCTATGGATTCCAGATAACAAAGCGATTCTAGGTAACGTAGCCGTGTACTCAAACGTACATTTGTGGATGGCAGATGCCGCAGACCAAACCGCCATCAATGCTTGGGAGCAGCAACTTAGCGAGATGCTTGCGCTTAAACCTCAAGTGGTCATTCCTGGTCACATGAAAGCAGGCACAAAGCTGAACGCAGACACCATTCGCTACTCGCAACAATACTTGCAGGATTTTCAGCAAGCGAAAAAACACAGCAATAACAGCGCTCAACTCATTGACACCATGTCAGCGAAATACCCAGAAGCTCAATTGCCAATCGCGCTAGAAATCGGTGCAAAAGTGCATACTGGTGAAATGTCATGGTAACCGTGCATTACTTCTTCGATCCCATGTGTGGTTGGTGCTACGGGGCATCACCACTCATCGAAGCCTTGATGGACACCTCTCAATTTAAGGTGGAGCTTCATCCCGGCGGCATGATTGAGAAGCGCGCAATTGAGCCTGAATTTCGTCAGCACATCATCAACAGTGACGCTCGTATCGCAACCGAAACCGGAGCAACGTTTGGTGAAGCATATCTACAACGCGTGAAAAGCGAAGATGCGTTTGTTCTTGATTCTTATCTACCCACACAAGCGATCTTGAGTGCGGAGAAAATGGGGCTGAATCCATGGCACATGCTAAAGACCATCCAATCTGCGCATTATCAACTCGGGTTAAAAGTGAATGAAGCATCGACACTCAAAGCCATTGCAGAATCGCTAGGTTTAGCAAGTGATGCGTGGGAGCAAAACATGACGTTAAGCGAAGCCGAGCTAAACGAGAGAATTCACTCTAGCCGACAGTTGATGCGCCAGTTACACGTTGGTGGTTATCCAACCATGATTGCAGAAGTAAATGGCGAGTACTTGACCTTGCCGCACTCGACCTACTACGACAAACCGGCACAGTGGAAGCTTGCATTACAAAAACTGCAATAAGCTCTTCCCCACTCGCTCTTGTTCTTAATCCAAGAGCGAGTGCCAACACCGACATGGCAATCCTGACTCAAACAGGTACAATCCTCGCTCGATTTTTTACTCTCGCGGATACCCACCATGCACTCGCCTGAACATTATTTTACTCGTTTTACTGCTGATATTTCTGGCTATGAATTGCCAACGCAGTTTACGTTTCCGTTCTACTACACGCCGCATCCTCTTTGCGTTATAGCCGCAAAGCAATTGGAACAGCATTTATTAGCGCAAACCGACTTCGAACACGATTTTGGTTTGGTTAATGAAGAAACGGGGCGAGGCAAAATGTTTGGCGTATTGCTGGTAAAAAGCCCTCAAGGCGAGCTCGGCTTTTTAAGTGCATTTTCTGGCAAAATTGCTGACCAAAACTTGATTCCAGGATTTGTCCCTCCTGTGTACGACATGCTGACCGATGAAGGATTCTTCCGCGCAGAAACGGATGCCATCAACGCCGCCAATGCGGAGTACAAAACCTGTGCTGCGAATCCGGAATTGGCGGATCTTAAAGCGCAAATCCAAGCCGACCGAGCCGCTTATCAGCAAGAGGAGCAAACACAGCGCCAAGTGATGATTGACGGCCGCGCCGCACGCAAACGACAGCGCCAACAGGGCGAGCAAACGCTCAATGCCGATGATCTCAAAATCTTGTTGGATGAGTTGGGTAAGCAAAGTGTCGCCGAGAAAAATGTTCTCAAATACTTAAAGCAAGCGTGGGATGAAAAGCTTGCAATCAAAGAAGCGCGCTTGGCTGAGTTAGAGCAGCAACTTGCTCATCTGAAAGAACAGCGCAAAACGCTCTCCAACGCTTTGCAGCACAAATTGCATAAACAATACCGCTTCCTAAACAACCATGGCAAAACACGCGACTTGGTGGACATTTTTGCGGACACCACAAACCCAGTTCCACCAGCAGGTGCGGGGGAATGTGCTGCGCCAAAACTGCTTCAATACGCGTTTAAACACGGATTCAAACCGCTGGCGCTGGCAGAATTTTGGTGGGGTGTGTCGCCAAAGTCTGAAGTTCGCCAACACAAAAAATTCTACCCATCGTGCAACAGCAAATGTCAGCCGATTTTGGGCCATATGATGCAAGGGCTGGATGTCGAACCTAATCCATTGGCGGAGAATTGGGCAGAAGACAAAGAACTAGAGATAATCTACCAAGACGACGCTATGGTCGTCGTCAACAAGCCCTCGGGCTTACTTTCAGTGCCTGGTAAAACTATCAAGGACTCTGCTTATACGCGCCTACAAGCGATGTACCCTGATGTGGAAGGGCCGTTTGTGATTCATCGCCTCGACATGGCGACCTCTGGCATCTTAGTGTTTGCCTTAACCAAGCGCGCGAACAAAAGTCTGCAGAAACAGTTTATGGCTCGCGACGTAAAAAAACGTTATATGGCACTGCTCGAAGGCGTATTAAACGAGCCTGAAGGGGAAATTTCACTGCCAATGCGTGGTGACCCCGACGACCGCCCACGTCAACTGGTGTGTTTTGAACACGGGAAACATGCAGAAACCTACTGGCAACTGATTGAAGTCAAAGATGGACGCAGCAAGGTATACATGTATCCGAAAACAGGGAGAACTCACCAACTACGTGTACACAGTGCTCATCACATGGGGTTAAACATGCCGATGGTTGGTGATGGTTTATACGGCGAAAAAGCGAATCGCTTGCACCTGCATGCTGAGATGCTAGAGCTGGATCATCCATACAGCAAAGAGCGCATGGTGTTCAAAGCTGAGTGCGAATTCTAACGTCTTCCCGATTTTAAATAACAAAAAGGCACTGACTAACAGTGCCTTTTTTGTTTTCTAACAACAGAATAAGCGTGATGCGCAATACCGAAAACCGTTAGCTCACCTTAAACTTGGTCCACACCTGAGAGCGCCAACGTCTTGCCATGATGATACCACGTACCCATTCATCGAGTGCGATTGCCATCCAAGCCCCTAAAACGCCATAACCCAAGTGGATGCCAAAGATGTAAGAGAAAAGCACGCCTAATCCCCACATACTCAAAATCCCCATTTGCACTGGGAACTTGATGTCACCCGCGCCTTTGAGCCCCGCGATAAAAATCAGGTTAAACACACGTCCGGCTTCGAGCAAAATTGAGCCCATGACTAACGAGCTTGCCAATGCGAGTATTTCCGGTTGATCGGTAAACACGCGTAGAATCTCTTCTCTAAACAGGTAAATCAGTGTGGTTGCCGCCGTTGATGCCACAAACCCCACTAAGAAGTAGATTTGTACGCGTTTTAAAATGCTACTCACCCAACCTTTACCGATGTAGTAACCGGTCTGAATTTGCGCAGCCTGACCAATTGCCAGCGCGAAAGCAAACGAGAAACGGGCAATGTTTTGCGCATAAGTGAAAGCCGCTAATGATGCCGTCCCCATTTGCACCACAAAGTACACAATGCAGATTTGCGCCACGTTGTAAGACAGCACTTCACCCGCGTTCATACCGCCGATTTTTAAGATTTTTTTGTAAATCTCTGCCGGTACTTGTTTCATAGTCGACATTGGTAGTTCAATGCTACTGCGAGCGAGAATAAACCATAACATTAACGTACCGATGACTTGGCTGACGACGGTTGCTATTGCCACGCCTTGCACACCATACACAGGTAAACCGAATGGCTGGTAAAGCGCAATATAGTTACCAATGATGTTGAACACACCCGAGATCAAATTCACCACCATTGGGGAACGTGAATAACCATGACTACGCAGAATAGTTGTAAAAACAACGCCAATCGTAACGTTAAACGTCATCGCACCGCTTATCAGCAGATATTCATGAGCGTACTGCTCGACTTGCGCTTCCAAGCCGTAATACGGGAGTAGATATATCGCACCAAGCACGGCAATCACACTCAATAGCACACCGACGAGCACAGACAACGCAATACTCGCAACACCAACGCTCACTGACTCTTGCTCGCGTCCAGCGCCATTGTATTGGGCAATCAAAATCCCCGTACCGCTACTGACAAACGTCGAAACGATGATTAAAAAGAAGGTAATCTGCGTGATCACACCAACAGCGGATACGGCTTTGTCTGAGTAGCCACTCAGCATGAACACGTCACTGGTTCCTAAAGCCGTCCGTAGCAAAATTTCGACAAGAATTGGCCAAGCTAATGCCACGATGGACATTCGTTGGTTGATGTTTTGGCTTTTAGGCATGCTTGTAACCTTTCCTACAACTAAAAACTGCCTCACAATTTTGTGAAGCAGTTTAAAAATAGTGACTCGAACGAAGCTCGATATGAGGTTGTGATTTAGCGCGGATTCTAGTCGCATATTGGTCATAACGACAACAATATTTCGCCCTGTTTCGGAAAAATATTTCTAATGCATTTTCGAAACGACATATGCCTTGACGATACGTAGAGCAGAGATTGGTGAACAATACTCTCAATCAACGAGCACCGAACAGAATCAGGATAATCAATAGAAATGTGTCTAACTAGATACATTACTTTGAGTTATCAGTCCAACCATATAGAGCCATGAAGAACCGTCATGAAAACCTGCATGCGCCACCATTCCTCTTTGAACACTCGCACCAAATCACACTGATGGCTTTGCACTAAAAATGACTGATATCACATTTGGAAACTTTGTTGTTCTATTTATCGCGAAAATACCGCCTAGAATAAGCGTACACGTTAATTAAGCAAGGATACATAATGTCGACATTGGCTGGGGCGCGCTTAGAAGAAATGGCGGACATCCGCTCAACAAGAAAAAAGAAAATTGTCTTTTTATGCTCCAGTATCGCCGCTGCCTGTTTAACTTATGGTTCCATTGCTCAATCACTTGAGAATAACTGGGGTTTAAGCTTTTTCCATGCTTTGTGTGCCTTGGCATGCTTAGCAATCAGTTATGTAATAAAAGTCCAGCGGCACCATCAATACGCCGACTTATGGCTAAGTGCTGTCTTAATGTTCGAAGGGTTATTGTTACTTCTGTATAACGACGCTCCGTCAGGCAAAATGTTATGGCTATATCCTATTGTCGCCACTCTGGTGTTAATTAATGAGTTTAAGGTCGGTCTGTTGTTCAGTGGCACCTACATTTTACTGATCTTTTTTGGGGTCGCTTTTTTAGATCGACTGCCAACAGCCACAGAAATCATAGAGCGGAGATTGATGCTGACCCTGATAGCGACCGCGTTTGTGTGTCACACGTTCTCGTATTACTACACGAAAGTCCTCAATTACATTCAAACACTGTATCGTGAGGGGATTGAGGAGTTAGCATATTTTGACCAGCTCACTGGGCTTGCCAATCGCTGGAGCTTTGAGACTTGGGCGCGCGCAAAGCTCGATGAAATCAAGCACTCATCTGATGACAGCATCACCGCATTGGTTTTTCTCGATATCGATAACTTCAAGCACATCAACGACACCTACGGGCACGATATTGGTGACCAAGTACTTCAAGCCTTCGCAACTCGATTAAAAAATAACATTCGCAACAAAGACAGAAAAACCGATAAACACGACTACTCCATCGCTCGATTTGCGGGCGATGAATTTGTAATCATGCTTTACGATGTAAAAAGTAAAGGTGACCTCGACAGCATCCTAAAACGGATCGTGCATCTGTTTCCGACAGGTTACCGAAGCTACGATATGATTAACGAGTTAACAATGAGTGTAGGTGCTGCTATCTATAAGCAAGATGCAAAGGATTTGTCTGAATTGACTCGATGTGCAGATAAAGCAATGTACGCAGCTAAACATACTGGTAAAAACCAGTACGCCTTTTATGAGCACTGCAATACGGAAGAACAGTCAACATCTGATGCACCAGCGGTACCAGAAGCTTGCTAATGACTAAGCGAACACATGCATCACCCAAAGCCCCACAACGAGAAATACGATTAACCACACTACTTGCAACGTTCTGTTCGGCTTGCCTTGCTGACGAGTGGGGTGATCTTTAAACGCACGGCCCTTCATTTTGCCCATTAAGCTCTTTCCTAGAGCACGTCGATAAAATTCACGTCTCTTATGAGCGGCGTTGGCAACTTCGGTAAAGCGCTGTCTTTGCTCATTGGTGAGATCTTTATCCTCGTAACGAGGAGGGAGATCAGAATGCTTGCGTTGTACTGCCATCACTTCCTCCCTGGTCGATGGGTACATTTTTATTAAGTATATACCCAAATAACCAAAAAGATGCGTTATAAGTGAAGCACATAGACGAAAAAACCACCCGAAGGTGGTTTTATGACGAGCAACAAATGAACGCTAGAAGTACTCACATAAATACGCAGTCGCTTCTTTCACTTGAAGCTCAAATGAAGAATTACCTTCCACTTCAAAAAACTCACCACTTTGATAAGTCGTCCAATCGCTCTCGCCAACACGCTTGACCACAAGCGCACCTTTTACAACCGTCATACGCTCTGGTGCTTGAGTACCAAACGTGTACTCACCAGGAAGCATCACACCAACGCTAACATCCTGATCTTTCTGGTTAAAGCCTAGTGATTTTACACTACCAGCAAAATAGCTATTTTCCTTAATATTCATTATTGGTTTCCTTATCAAAAGTCCGCTCTTTTTTACCTTGTTTCTTTCCGTTACTCAAGCTTTGAAAGCCATTAAACTCAACGTAATAACGCACATCCTTTGCTACTGAGCGAGAACCTTTTTTCGCGAGGATTAATCAGGCGACCTAAACCGAGCAAGAAAACCTGCGAAGTAATGAATGTGAGCAAACAACAAAACCATCAATAAGATGTGTATCTGAATGTAAAAGTGGACATTAGATCATAGTTTCGTCGTCTCAATGGCGGGATTGTTTGTTTTTAAAAAGGAAGGTTTCCACCATGTTAAAAAAGTGGAGAAAATTAGATCTATGACGGACTCGACTCGCCGAAGGCGAAAAGCACGACAAGAACCAAAACTTTCATTTTTGGCTCGCCACCAATCCAAAATCCTCAAGAGTACATTTGTCTGCTTCGGGATGGGTCTGTTGACGTTTTTTGGCTATCAAATCCACCTTTCCTATCAAGACCACATTGATCCGGAAAAGGTGTACGGCGAATGGATTGAGATTGGCGCGCCACCCTACCAAACAGAACGTCTCGTTTTCACTGAAGATGGGGTATACCGAAACCATCGACTCATTACGACGGAATTTGAATTCGATGGCAAGGTCATCACGTTGAATACCGGATTAGGAAAGACAGCGTATCAGATCTCAGGCTCTCATCTTTCACCTCAAATACGCCGTATTGAACCTCTTATTCCAGATCAGCGATTCATTCGTAAAGGATTTGAGCATACCGTTCAGGGCTCAGAAACCGGCGCAGCCTCTAAACGTCGTGCCGCGTTGAGTGAACACTTCAGCCGTGACTAGTACGTCTTCACGGCTATTTTTCCTTTCAATTCTCTTTCTATATCAATGAAACAAAACCTTAATAAACAACAAAATAAGGCCTTCATCGCATTTAACTAACTCGTTACTGAGTAAACAATAATTTTAGTTTCTGCTGAGATTTTATAAATTATTGACTCAGTCTGACACTTTCTGTGTAACAGAGTGCGAGTTTTAGTTAAGTTCTCTCAAGTGCCTCGAAAACCGTCTTAATTTTTTTTGACGAAAAAAAACTCTCTGAAATGCTGAGTGTGATGCTTTTGCACGTGGAGTAAATCCAATCATCTTATCTGGTGCAAGAGCAGCCTATGTTCTAGGTAGAACATGAATCCAAGGATTGAGAGAGAAGTTATGATTCGATTTAACCTATGTGCAGCTGGAGTTGCTTTAGCGCTATCAGGTGCTGCAGTTGCGGCTCCAACCGCACCAAGTATCGATATGTACGGTTCCAACAACCTTCAGTTTTCTAAAATTGAACTCGCGATGGAAACCACGTCAGGCTACTACGACATGGTGAAATACCATGAGCAAGCGAAGATCACTGTTAAATTTAACCAGTGGAGTGGCACACCTGGTGACACTTACAACGTCTATTTTGATGGTGTAAAAGTAGCAAGCGGCCCTATCACTGGTAGCCAAACAACAGCTTCGTTTGAATACGGCCAAGGTGGCTTATACCAAATGGAAATCGAAGCATGTGATGCGACAGGTTGTGCGAAAAGCGCACCAGCTGAAATCACAATTGCAGATACCGATGGTTCTCACCTGAAGCCACTAACGATGAATGTTGATCCAAACAACAAAACCTACAATACCGATCCAAGCGTCGTGATGGGTACGTATTTTGTTGAATGGGGCATCTATGGCCGTGACTACACAGTCGATAATATGCCGGTCGACAACTTGACTCACATCCTTTACGGTTTTATCCCAATTTGTGGCCCAAATGAGTCTGTGAAGTCTGTTGGCGGCAACAGTTTCAACGCGCTACAAACTGCTTGTACAGGTGTGCCTGATTATGAAGTCGTTATCCATGACCCTTGGGCTGCTTATCAGAAGAGCTTCCCACAAGCTGGTCATGAATACAGCACGCCTATCAAGGGTAACTACGCAATGCTAATGGCATTGAAACAACGTAACCCTGATCTAAAAATCATCCCATCGATCGGTGGTTGGACACTGTCTGACCCATTCTTCGATTTCGTGGACAAGAAAAACCGAGACACATTCGTCGCATCAGTTAAGAAGTTCCTGAAAACTTGGAAATTCTACGATGGTGTTGATATCGACTGGGAATTCCCTGGCGGCGGCGGTGCAGCAGCCGATAAGGGCGACCCTGTAAACGATGGCCCAGCATACATCGCACTGATGCGTGAACTGCGCGTAATGCTTGATGAATTAGAAGCTGAGACAGGCCGTACTTACGAGCTAACGTCCGCTATCGGTGTCGGTTACGACAAGATTGAAGACGTAGACTACGCAGATGCGGTTCAGTACATGGATTACATCTTCGCAATGACTTACGACTTCTACGGCGGCTGGAACAACGTTCCTGGTCACCAGACTGCGCTTTACTGTGGTTCATTCATGCGTCCTGGTCAGTGTGACGGTAGTGGCGTTGATGAGAACGGCGAACCGTACAAAGGTCCTGCTTACACAGCAGATAACGGCATCCAACTTCTTCTTGCTCAAGGCGTTCCTGCGAACAAGCTAGTACTTGGTACAGCAATGTACGGTCGTGGCTGGGAAGGCGTAACTCCAGATACACTCACAGATCCAAACGACCCAATGACAGGTACTGCTACAGGTAAACTGAAGGGCAGCACAGCACAAGGTGTTTGGGAAGATGGCGTAATTGACTACAAAGGCATTAAGTCATTCATGTTAGGTGCAAACAACACTGGCATTAACGGCTTCGAATACGGCTACGATGCACAAGCAGAAGCACCATGGGTATGGAACCGTACTACGGGCGAGTTGATCACATTTGATGACCACCGTTCAGTGCTAGCAAAAGGTAGCTACGCGAAGTCTCTTGGTCTTGCTGGTCTATTCTCTTGGGAAATTGACGCGGATAACGGCGACATTTTAAACGCGATGCACGAAGGTATGGCTGGTGGTGTGGTACCTCAACCAAACCGTAAACCAACCGCAGCCGCTGGCGCAGATCAATCGGTAACAGGTCCTGCAAGTGTGGTTCTAGATGGCAGCCTGTCAAACGACTCTGACGGCACCATCGCAAGCTACGCTTGGGAACAAGTATCTGGCACGGCAGTGGTACTAACAGGTGCAAACTCAGCGAAAGCAAGCTTTGATGCAGCAGAAGTTACTGTTGAAGAGCAATTAACTTTCAAGCTGACGGTGTCTGACAATGAAGGTGCAACGGCATCTGACCTTGTTGTAGTAACTGTGAAGCCAGCAGGTGTGGTTGACCCAGTGAACAACGCGCCAGTAGCGCAAGTTGTTGCTCCAGCAACAGCAAACGCTGGTGACGTTGTGGTTGTAGATGCATCTGCGTCTAGCGATGCAGACAACGATACCCTGACATTCAACTGGACTCTACCTCAAGGTCTGAATGCAACGGTTGAAGGCTCTAAAGTCACGTTCACTGCTGCGGAATACCCGCAAGACACAAGCTTAAGCTTCACTGTAAGTGTGAGCGACGGTAAAGCGTCTTCATCGGCAAGCGCGACAGTGGTTGTTGCACAGCACGCAACCGATCCGAACCCTGGTACTTGTGACAACGCATGGGATGCGAGCGCAGTGTACACAGGTGGTAACCAAGTGACTCACGCAGGTAAAACGTGGGAAGCGAAATGGTGGACTCAGGGTGACGATCCTAGCCAATCTGGCGAATGGGGCGTTTGGAAAGAAGTTGGCGTAGCTAACTGTAACTAATTTCAGCCTTGCAGACTTTCTGCTAAATAAACAAAGGACAGCTTCGGCTGTCCTTTTTGGATTTAACCTCTTAACGAGAAGAGCAACACCAGAGACGAAAAAATCTGAGGTGTTACTTTCAAATCGAATTAGCGCAAAACGGAGCGAGTCAATCAGTAAAAGTAAGGGTTACCAAGCACTATCGAGCAAACGGTCAAAACTACTGAAGACTTGCTCACACTTCATCACTCGACCATGCCCCTGACCTTGTGTTGTCACTAACTCAACGTTTTTAATCTCTTCAGCCGCTTTTGCCGAGACACTGTATTTGGTGAACTTGTCTTGCTCATCATGAATAATAATGGTGTGAGACGGACGCTCAGACAAACGCTTCATCGGATCAATGGACTGTAACGGATAACCAAATTGGTCTTCAACTTCTGAAACCACAGCATTAAAAAGCTTCATCGAGTAACCGGAACGTGCAATGCTACCGAATAAGTTCTCTACGTAATTTAATACCGGAGCAATAAGCAGCAAAGGCTTGTTTTCTAATTTACTGTGCCTACACTCAAGAGCAGAAGCGGTGCCCATGCTGTGCCCAACTAGGCCAACAATATCCTCGACCGTATCCAACACATCTTCTAATCCTCTGACAAACCCCGGAATGTGCCCATACTGCCCCTCACTCTCACCATGTGCCGGATGATCGTACGCCAAAGCAGTAAACCCTTTCGACGCAATATGTTCCATCAGTGGATAAAACTGACTTGCCGTTCCAGACCAACCATGAGTTAGCACCCAAATAGGTCCAGAGCCCAAAGTATAGGTTTTGATGATGCCTGCATGCCCTTTAATTTCACCTTTGATAAGCCCTTGAGGTTCAATATTTTTAGGTTGCGTACGAGCAGGTGTCAGAAGAAGCTTGCGCGCGGTCTTCTTTGCATGTGACGGGGCCAGTGTATGGTGTAACCGAGTACTAATGTTCACCAAACTGCGCTTAATACTGAAACGTTGCGATGTATTAAAGTAAATTTTTTCACTCATAATCATGTCCTTAACTATCAGCTTTGCACAAAATAGAACGGTCGTGCTTTTTATACTGATAAGAAAGAGCGAAGTCAGCCGCTCTTTGTGATTTTATGTCTACGAATCTGGGAAGCGAATAACCGATATTAGCCTTTCCAGCGAGAAAATAAGTTGTCGATCCCTTGCCAAAACAGACGCAAGCTTTCTTGCTCACCTTTAATTGAGTAAAAAACATGCGCACTCAAATAGAGACCGTACAAATCAAACGTTGCTTGGCGTGTATCTAAGTCTGCTGCAAATTCTTGCTTCTCTTTGCCTTTCGCTATTTGGATCTCCAAATAACTCAGCCAAGTGTCTATGGATTTACGCAGTCCGGCCTGAAGCGGGCAATCTTTATCTGCCGTATCATTCCAAGCGTCAAGAAACATACAACTTCCTTGGAATGCGTGATTCCAAGTCATCCAAGAGTCGAGCAACCCTCGAATTTTACGCTCGATATTGCCATCCCCGAGTTCTCGAGCAGGCTCAATAACCCGATCAGCGAACACTTTATTGGCGTGATCAAGCACCGATAGCTGTAAATTCAACTTCGAATTAAAGTGGGCAAACAGACCACTTTTCGACATACCGCATTGCTTGGCTAACTCTCCAATCGTAAGACTTTCTAATCCGTCTTCGCTGGCGATCTCGAAAGCCCGCTGCAGAATAAACTCTTTTGTCACTTTTCCTTTTTGCATAGTCTTATTTTTAGCACGATCGTTCTTTTTTGCAATCTCGAGTTAACTGGTCTAACCATTATTCAGTGCTATTTTCGACTCACGAATCAGGTATTGATTGCGTTAATAGGTTAATAATTAAGAAGTTTGAAGTAAGTCTTAATTTTCAAAACAGCTTCAATGTAAGCGCAAGTCTGTTGACTTTTTCACGTATTACTTCAGTAACAACCTGCTATTTTCACCTAAGTTTTTTATTTAGGTAAACAATGTAATGGCAAAGAAACAAAAAATAGCCAGCTTAGAGTTTGCACGTATCATTGCAATGCTTGCGATTGTGGGTTTGCATTGCCAGATGGCACTGACGTACTGGCAGTGGGATGGGATACCATGGGTTGGCTATATGCTCAACCAACTGGCTCGTTTTGCTGTTCCGCTATTCTTTCTCATCTCGGGTTATCTAATCCAGCCGAAGTTGAGTCATTCACCTATCGATACTCTTAAGAACTACGCCAAACCGTTAATGAAGGTTTGGCTCATTTGGAGCATGATCAGTTTACTGATGCCATTCCAATGGCAGACGGTCGCTGAGGCTGGGTATCTCGCCGAAAGGCAAGGTTATTGGGGGTACTTAATGTCAACCCCGATCAATTCACTCATCGAAGGCGGACTCGTTCATCTGTGGTTTATTCCGGCTCTGGTCATTGCCGTAGCGTTAATTGCCTTTCTCGTGCATATCAATATGGTGCAACTGATACTGCCAACCGCAGTATTGCTATACATATACGGGGTCTTTGCTGGCAGTTACGCGACCATTACCGACCTGCCAGCGCCTTTCTTTACTCGTAACGGGCCTTTTTTCAGCACGTTGCTAGTTGCTCTAGGTTATTCCGCACGAGAAGCGCAGTGGCGGTGGTCGCGAAACAATACGGTTCGATGCATTATTCTTGGCATGGCACTGCATTTTGGTGAAGCTTACTGGCTGATGCAACATGACATCGCTTTCAACTCGCACGACTTCCTATTCGGTACCGTTATCTGGGCTGTAGGTGTCTTTATGTGGCTTTTGGCTCACCCTCATTTTGGCGACATGCCTTGGGTCTTCAAACTATCTCCTAGCGTGTTAGGGATATATGTTAGCCATCTGCTTATCATAATTGTCATGATGAATGTCGCTGGATTTATCGGGCTGCAACACCTCGCGAAAGATGTGTTTATTTATCCTGCAACGATTGTTGCAACCATACTGCTTGTGAAAGCAATTGACACTTCACCGTTGAAAAAATGGCTCCTACGCTAAATGCATTCAGCTCTAGATATAGCTAGCTTTAACTCAAAAGGGTTAGAGCTAGCCAGTTAAAAATGAGATTTCTCTCTCACTGACCAATTTTTGACTTTCTAATCCTTCAGAATTTGCTTTCACTCACAAAAAACATTGTTCATTTCCTTTAAATTGGCTCGACTATTACAACATTGCTCATTAAACGGAGGCTGTATGTGGGCAGGTCAAGGACTCGTTCCTTTTTTAGAGATTAGTCACTGGTTAACTTACGGTTTATATGCCGCTGCGGTTTTATTCGGCGCAGCAAGCATTGCGTCACTCAGAAAATAGTGGCGCACACTATCATTTCCTAACTCCTACTGTTAATTCGAGCTCTCTCACAACTAACTCATTCATTTGTGGCTAATATTTCTCCAACCAGACAAAGGAGAAATGTCTATGCCAATCTATCCAATTGTGGCTTTCTGCTGTTTGTTGTTCTCTAGCGCCACCTTTGCTGCATCAACCAATGAACTGAATCTTGTTAATTCTGGTGTCGGTTACGCGGCTCTGATTATCTTTTCGATCGCTTACATACTGGTTATGTTGGAAGAGTATCTGAAAATGAGAAAATCCAAGCCAGTGCTGCTCGCTGCAGGATTAATTTGGATTCTGATTGGCTACACCTTTGCTCAACACAACCAGCCTGAAATCGCCAAATCCGCACTAGAACACAACTTGTTGGAATATGCCGAGTTGCTGCTGTTTTTGCTCGTGGCGATGACTTACATCAACGCAATGGAAGAACGCAAACTCTTCGATGCCTTACAGGCGTGGATGGTTGGTAAAGGTTTTGGATTCAAAAAGTTGTTCTGGCTGACGGGGTTTCTCGCTTTTGTCATTTCACCGATTGCCGATAACTTAACTACGGCCCTTTTGATGTGCGCTGTAGTGATGAAAGTCTCTGGTGATAATCCTAAGTTCGTCAATCTTGCTTGTATCAACATTGTTATCGCAGCCAACGCTGGCGGTGCATTCAGCCCATTTGGTGATATTACAACCCTGATGGTGTGGCAGGCCGGTCATGTCAGCTTTGCTGAGTTCATTCCGTTGTTTGTACCGTCATTGGTGAACTACTTGGTTCCCGCATTTTTGATGTCACTTTTTGTTCCAAACACAAAACCGAATACGATTCACCAACACGTTGAGCTAAAACGCGGGGCAAGGCGTATTGTCGCGTTGTTCATTCTGACGATTGCCACCGCAGTCTCTTTCCACGCCTTGCTGCACTTCCCACCCGTTATGGGCATGATGATGGGCTTGGCCTACTTACAGTTTTTCGGATATTTTTTGCGTCAAACTCTTAAACACTCACTCGCAAAAAAAGCAGCTATGGCAATTGCCAATGGCGATGATCAGGCATTGAAGCGCTTAGGCTCAGTGGTTCCGTTTGATGTGTTTCATCGTGTGTCTCGAGCCGAATGGGACACCTTGTTGTTCTTCTACGGTGTTGTGATGTGTGTAGGCGGTTTAAGTTTACTTGGCTACCTCGAACTGGTTTCAAACGTCATGTACACGCAATGGAACCCAGTCTGGGCAAACGTAATGGTTGGTGTCCTATCTGCAATTGTCGATAACATTCCGGTTATGTTTGCTGTACTGACCATGGAACCAAGCATGTCGATGGGCAACTGGCTACTCGTCACATTAACCGCAGGTGTCGGGGGCAGTTTGCTTTCCATTGGCTCCGCGGCAGGCGTCGCTTTAATGGGAGCCGCGCGTGGACAATACACCTTCTTTGGCCACCTAAAGTGGGCTCCCGTCATCGCCTTGGGTTATGCCGCCAGTATTGCGGTACACTTGTGGATGAATAGCGGTTTATTTACTTAAAAACACCTAGAATTAGTCACTTAACTTGCAATGTAACCTAACGGTCGGATGGATGGTTAACGCCATCCATCACTTCAATCGCTCCCAACTCATATGGGTTGACGCCCTCTAAGCAGCCGACATTATAGCCATACTCACTCGGGTCAGAACGACGCTGATGGTGCGTATAAATACCGCACTCGCCACAGAAAAAGTGCTTCGCAGTGTGTGTATTAAATTGATACTGCTTCAAGACTTCTTCGCCTTGCACAATACGAATACCGTTCAAAGGTACAGACGCGACAATCGCGCCACGACGTCGACACATAGAACAGTCACACCGTCTCGGCTTCTCAATACCATTGGGTAACGCCAGTTCCAGCTCAACTTTTCCACAGTGACAACTCAGTCGATGTAATGTGCTGATTTGGGTGTTGCCAACTTTCTTAATCATAACTTTTCCTTGTTGTTTTTCTATCTGTGTACATTATGTTAAACAGGTTAATATCATCATAATCTCGTCCAAAAACTCGACATCCATCACTTTTCGCGACATTTTATTGGCCGATTTGTTAGTTGCTATTTTGGCGATTGTCTATCGCGTCCGTGAGACGTGTTATCTCCGGCGCGGTTTTTAAACCAAGGAAATTAATTTATGGACAAAGATCATAGCCTAAGAGAGAACCTCTTGGCTCTGACGCTCGGCAGTGCGTTGGTGTCACTTGGGGTGATATTTTTTAGCAAAGTAGGATTGCTCACTGGCGGTACGGCTGGTTTGGCGATCTTCCTAACCAAAGTGAGTGACTTCAGTTTTGGTCAGATATTTTTCGCTCTTAACCTCCCTTTTTATATTTTATCTGTGATGCGCATGGGTTGGCGCTTCACTATCAATACCTTTATTGCGGTTTCGATTGTCTCTTTTGCGGTCGATCATCTGCATCATGTGATTGAGATTTCACGAATCGAACCTTTCTATGCGGCACTTTTGGGTGGTGGGCTGATTGGAATCGGTATGTTGGTAATTTTCCGTCACAAAATGAGTTTGGGTGGCTTTAACATTCTAGCGTTGTACCTTCAGGAACGTTTTGGAGTTCGAGCGGGTAAAGTTCAAATGGCGTTAGATTGTGCCATCGTGGTGATGTCACTGTTGATTGTAGATGTGCACCTTATCGCTCTATCTGTTCTAGGTGCCATCGCTACGAACTTGATTTTGGCGATGAACCATAAACCAGGACGATACCAAGCAAAAGCGCAAGCAGCATAATCATCGCTGCATAGTCAACAACCCTAAAGCCCCCAGCCAGTCGCTCGGGGCTTTTTTCATTCAACGCTAAGATCACGTCAACGAACTCGTTTTGCAGTGCTGCTGCATCTCTTCATCCAATTTAGCTTTATATTTCTGACTAAGATGGAAGTGTACTTGCATCAACAAGTCATGTGCGTGGAACAGCTCAAACGCGTCGCTACCATTTTGCTGACAAATAACCTCACAGCGCTCAGCATGCACTTTGGCTTCTTGCGGTTTATCTGCTTTAAGCAAGCTCATCGCTAAGCGATACTCTGCGCGCTCTTCTTGCATCCAACCCCCTGCCACTTTCCAATAGTCTAGCGCGAGTGTCGCTGCTTCTAGCATCTTCGATTTTTCCATGCACGTGCGCTCAGCCAGCGCTTCGTACTGACATGCTAAGTTGTTCGCAGTGATCGCGATAGCGCGCGCTAATGGCCCTTCTGCATCGTTCGGCGTCATTCCTAACGCTGCCTTCACCAACCATTGACTCGCCAGTTCAAGCTGAACAAGTGCAGAAAGTTCATTCGAAATCAAAGCGTAAACTCGGCGTTGTTCTTGCTCTTCCAATAATTCCATATTGTCAGTGCCATCTACGAAATAGCGCGCAACGGCAATACTGCGTTGAAATGCCAAACTCTCGGCAACCTTGCGTTCATCAAAGTGCTCTAAACAAGTAAGAAACTGTTCTGGGCACTGGAGATGCCCAATAGCGGTATGCAGCATCAATGCGAATATTCGCTCGATTTGGGTAACGTCTTCCACCTCGCTCAGAGCCGTTTCTAGCTTAGCATAAACTTGTTCGGGATTTTCCTCGTGATGCTGCCAACACTCACTCATGAAGGCATCAAAATCCGTTTTGAAAGGCATGTCCTTATTGTCCTTCTTCTATTCGTATAACGATTATGAAACTCTACACTATCGTTACCCCTGTGTAGCACGCTTAATCCCAATACGAGAATCGCCTCACTTAAAGCGGTGTACCTTGCTCCAGCGCGAGCAAACGTTGCTTGCGCTCCACTCCACCTGCATACCCAGTCAGTTTTCCGCTTTTGCCAATAACGCGATGACAAGGTACCACGATAGAAATCGGATTCTTCCCGTTTGCTAACCCAACAGCACGCACAGCTTTAGGGTTACCTATCGCATTCGCGAGATCTTGATAGCTCCACGTTTCCCCATATGGAATGGTCGTTAGTGCCTGCCAAACTTGATTTTGAAAATCAGTGCCTGTCGCTGCAAGGGGCAAGTCGAATTCGTTGCGCAGACCAGCAAAGTATTCATCCAGTTGGGTGACAGCTTGGCGCAAGACCGGATGCTGCTCGTCTCGCACCCCCAGCTCACTCGGCTTAGTGGTGCATGTTTCAAACCAAATGCCAAGTAAGCCCTCAGCGTTCGATTGGATAGTCACCGTTCCTAGTGGACTCGGCATTTCGGTATAAAATGTTTTCATGATTGATTCCATAAGTGAAACGTCGCGTAGCTTCCCCAAGGGGTCGCAGTGTGCGTATTCAGTGATGGGTAACGCTGCATCGCCTTTTTCACCACTAAGTCTTTATCTAGAAAGCAATCGGGTTGAGATTGCCCTCGCAGTTGAGCATAACTGACGGTCCAAGGTCCAATGCCTTTCAAAGCTAGCCACTGCTGGGGGTCAGCTTCTGAGTTGTCCTGCATAAACTGGGCGAAGCGCACTAGCGTCTCTTTACGGCTTTGCGGCATGCGCAAAAAGCTCACGTCGGCGTTCGCAATATCACAGGGAGTCGGGAAAAAACGTTTTTCTGACTCACCACTAAGTGTGGCCACCAATAAGTTAAGTTGACCAATCGCAGCTTTAACCGACACTTGCTGGCCTAAAATAGCTCTAACCCCTGCTTCCCATGCATTCCATACACCTGGAATACGAATACCTTTACTCGACACGAGCCCAGGCGCGACATACTCCAAATGCTGCTCAACAGTACAAATATCAGCGTCAAGATCGAACATACGACGAATGTCAGACACCAAGTTTTGCAGCTTCGTTACGTCTTCAATTTCAAACGCCAGTTCTAAGTATCCTTCACCTTTTGTCGCTTTAAACCAGGCTTTGCTGTTATCCAAAAAAACGTTGCGCTGATAACTCTCATCCCTCACCAGCTCAACCCCCTCAACCGCTCGCAAACGATAGAAGTCCAACATGTGCGACCAATTCAACTCACCTCGATAAGGTAAGGCAATTCGATTGCAACCCGCACCATCAAACTCTTTACGGCGTACTTGAGAAGGCGTTAGTTTGAGAAACTTTTGAAAAGCATCGTTAAAGCGGCGCGTACTGTTAAAACCTGACGCAAACCCCACGTCGGTGACCGACATAGAGCTGGAGTGAAGCAACTGTTTGGCGAACATTAGTTGCTGATATTGCGCATACTGCTTGGGTGACATTCCTAGATACTGCTCAAATAACATACGTAAGTAACGGTCAGAAATCCCAACACGCTCAGCCAACTCAGACACCGAATGGTGATGCAACTCCCCTCTATCAATTAACGAAATCGCTCGTTGAAAGGTCGTCTCGACACCTTTCCATGCCCAAGATCCAGGAGCGCTATCAGGTCGACAGCGTAAACACGGACGGTACCCTGCTTGAAGGGCTTGCGTCTTATCAGCGAAATACTCAACATTTTCTTCTTTAGGCAAATTTGCCGGGCAAATCGGACGACAAAAGATTCCCGTTGTTTTTACCGCCACATAAAATCGCCCATCAAAACGACTGTCTCGCGCGACTCGCGCCTTGTGACACTGCTCAAAGGTCAGTGAGGTATGGGGGTGAATAAACATAGTGCTTTCCTTGCTCATGCCTTTTGTCATTTATTGTTCATAGGCATCGTTCAATATAGTGTTATTGTAGCTTGCTTAAGCGCCCATAATTAGCCATTTTCGGAACTCAATATTGAGATTTATTGGCATTAGCGCTTTTGTACACTAAAGTTAGATCCAGAACATCACAACAACGTCGGCTAAAGGGAATTGGCATGGACTTACATACTTGCGTAATTGTATTAAGAAACCAAAAGGTTATTACCAGTAAATCCGTAGATCATTCTATTGGAATTATCGAACGAGACTCAGATAACGAGATCTCAGAAATTCAGATTAATGCGACGGATGGACGTAATATTCGAACTTATCACTACAACAATGTAGAGGAGTCATTAGAGAGCTTAATGAACCTCTGACGGTTTTCTTTAACACACCTTTCTCCCTTGTTAAAAGCGAAAGCAATAGAGCACAGTACATGTGCTCTTTTTTTTTGTTTAACAGCAAAAATGTTTATCGAAAATAATGACAGACCTTGATTTAAAACAGACAATAATCGGCAAATAAACACCCGAATGTAAAAACCAAGAAATTGATTTAAATAAATAAAAACCAATCATTCAATTTTTTAGAACGAGTTTATCAAAATCCTCCCGTTATTTTTATGTTCGCCTCTACCTAAACTGTTCTCAACAGCACGGGAGCACACGCTTCCCACTCATTGAAAAGAGTCAGAGGACAGAATCATGAAAGCACTATTACAGAAAATTACCACATCAAACGCAGGTTACAGCGCACTATCACTTCGCGTTCCAATCGGCATTATCTTTATGGCGCACGGCGCACAAAAACTATTTGGCTGGTTTGGTGGCTACGGCCTAGAAGGCACAGGTCAGTGGATGGCATCTATCGGTTTAGGTCCTGGCGTACTCATGGCGTTACTTGCGGGCAGCGCAGAGTTCTTTGGCGGCTTGTTCATTTTACTTGGTCTGCTAACTCGACCAGCAGCGGTTGCTTTGGCGTTCACGATGGTGGTAGCGATATTCTCTGTCCACTTTGAGAATGGCCTGTTCATGGCAAACAACGGTTACGAGTTTGGCTTGGCATTACTGGCAGCGAGCGTTTCTCTGGCGTTCTCTGGCGCAGGTAAAGCAGCGTTAGATAACTTTTTAAACAAAAAGCTCTCTTAAGGAGGCCTTATGATTACGGTAAGACATGCAGCAGACCGAGGTCGAGCAAACTTTGGCTGGCTTGATAGCAAACATACGTTTTCTTTTGGTAGCTACTACGATCCTCAACATATGGGCTTTTCCGAGCTGAGAGTCATTAATGACGATGTAGTCAAGCCTGGCGCGGGTTTTGATACACATGGCCACCGTGATATGGAGATCATCAGCTATGTGTTGGAAGGTGTTATCGCACACAAAGACAGTGAAGGTAACGTCAAAACACTACCTGCAGGTGAATTCCAACTCATGTCGGCAGGGAAAGGGATTTACCACAGTGAGTACAATGCATCGAACCAAGATACGCTGCGGTTTCTACAGATTTGGATTCAACCGAACACATTTGGAACCAAACCAGGTTATCAGCAAAAAGATTTTGGTCGCAATCCTGGGTTAACGACTATAGCAACTCCAACTGGAGAAAACGGCACGCTACTTATTAAGCAAGATGCGACTTTGCATCAGTT
Organism: Vibrio sp. OY15; assembly: GCF_000742455.1. Taxonomy (NCBI): domain Bacteria; kingdom Pseudomonadati; phylum Pseudomonadota; class Gammaproteobacteria; order Vibrionales; family Vibrionaceae; genus Vibrio; species Vibrio sp. OY15. Next base: position 72,090 of record NZ_JPIL01000022.1, read on the forward strand.
AATTCTTGAGCCAAGTAGCGAACTAAACTTTGAGATTGAGTCGGGCCGAAATCTATTCATCCATCAAGTGACTGGGAGCCTTAGTGTCGACAATACCACTTTGACGGCTGGCGACGGCGCGAAGATTGAACACCAGAGTAAGGTTGTTTTGCGCAATACATCAAACGAAAGCACAACAGCCCTGTTGTTTGACTTACCATAACTATCGATTCATCGAGATAAAAACAAAGCCGCCTTGATTTCTCAAGGCGGCTTTTTCGTTTTTCTGACTTTTCATTCAACGCTATTCGTCGGAAGTGCCAGAACCAATTTGCTGAAAACTGTAAGCGGTCAGTGGATCGATCTCTTTGACAATTTCTTCCACTTGCTTAATCGCGTCTACAGACGAGCTAGCTTTACGATAGCTCAAATAGATAGGGCGACACCAATCTTCTACTCCAGACACCTTGTGAAGCTGCCCATTAGCGATAAATGGCTCCACGAGAGAGATTGGTAAGTACGCGGCTCCACCCTTCTCTAAAATAAAGTCCAATGCGATACGCGCTGTTGAAGTGCGTAAATATGGAGCCGGAATCTTAGGGTGACGCTCAGAATGCTCTGAGGAGAAACGCGTCCCCCAGTCAACGTACACATATTTGTTTTCGAAAACGGTGTCTAAAGAATCTTTCTCAGTTGATACCAGAACGAGAACAACATCCGCCACTTTTTTACAGTTAAGCTCATCAGCTTTGATCTGATCGAACGCAAATGCCATATCTAACGTGCGCTCTAGCAAGCTACGACTGAGCATCTCACGTCCCATCACTTCTGCCATGAAGCCATAACCACCAAACGAATCTGTGACGACACTTAAACAATTCTGTAAATAAGCGTCCCAAATGTTTGGCGTGCCACCTAACGTTAGTTGCAGCGCTTTGCCATCTTCAAGCGATAATTCTAGCTTCGCTTGTTGCAATGTAGTGACCATTACCTCGGCATAGCTGATTAAGCGCTCACCTGCAGAGGTCAACTTTATGTTATTTCGATCACGAATAAACAATTGCGTATCGAAGTAACTTTCCAATTGTTTGATACGTGCGCTCACAGCGGCTTGGGTAATATAAAGGTTCTCAGCAGCACGTCCGAAGTGACGAACTCTTGCCAGCTCTAAAAATGTTCGAAAGACTTTTACATCCATAAACCATCTCCTGGTTAATATAAAACCAGATTAACAACTAATTAAAATCATGACGACAAAAAAGTTTTGTTTTTCTTTTGTTAGATTTAAGCCTAATTTTCGCCGTAAGTTCACTACATTCATCAATAACGGTTACAGAGGCTGTTGACATGTCTGACACTGAATTCCGTCATGGCAAAAAACGTTTTTACGATAACGTAAAATTCCCACGCGGCTTTGCAAAGTCTGGCGATTTTACTCTTTCAGAAGAGGAAATCCTAACAATTTATGGGGATACAATGCTTGGCTTAGAGTCAGGCGAATTAACACCTGAAAACAGCGAAGAGAAACACTTCATCAAGGTGTTAGAAAACCCGGGCAAAGCAAAAACAAAACTTGAGCGTACGTGGCTAAAGTACACCCAACTTGCTCGTGGTCGCAAGCGCTTCCATACGCTAAATGGTCGTAACAAGCCTGACGCCACAGAAGAATACATTGAAGAGAGTTTGGTTGAAGACGATTAATAACCAATAACCTAGTTCTCGCCTTTTTCTAGCAGTAGGCGAAAGCTCGTTTGACTTTACTGAGCGAGCAAGACAAGCTCATTTCTTCTCCTAAAGCCCAAGGGGGCATTCTCCCAAGGGCTTTTTTAATATTTGGGTGATGACCGTTTACTTGGCGAGCGTCGCAATCTTTTTCAGAAAGCTCTCTTTCAAATGCTCTTGGTCATATTCCAAGTGATAGGTGTTGTGGAAGCCAATTTTTAGCTCAACACCATTCCCTCTCAAGAAAACGTTGTACCCATCGTAGTCAGAAAACGCTTCTACACCTTCATACATTTTACCAAATTCGGTTGGCGTACCGTTGTTCATCACACATTCGTAAGCCTGTAGTACTTTGCTCGGATCTAACTCATTTTTCATACCGAATTCCTCACTGGTTTACACATTTCAATTATGGTTAAAGAATGAGCGCCATGCCATATCTAACCCATAATATTTGAAGTTCGTGTGCGATTTCGCACTCTGTAGGTTGTTAAAAAACAAGGTTAAGTGCGAAGGCAGAACTTAATTTAGATCATAAATTTTATCTATTGATTCGTCAGTTTCATAATGCAATTTCTTTGTAAAAAATCGTCTTATAAAAGCATTTAGATATAAAAATCGTCGACAAAACCAACATTGGTTAAAGAAAAAGCAAAATTTTGACCTAAAACAATAGCAGTTCGCCATTACTTATTTTATAATGCGAATTAATGTTTCAGTACATCGTCAATTCCAATAACTAGGGGCACAAAATGAGACTTATCCCGTTAACTCGAGCAGCACAAGTAGGTAAGTGGGCAGCTGCGCATATCGCTAAGCGTATCAACGACTTTAAACCTACCGCTGAGCGTCCATTCGTTCTGGGTCTACCAACTGGTGGCACTCCTCTAGCAACCTACAAAGCCCTAATCGAGCTTTACCAAGCCGGCGAAGTCAGCTTCAAAAACGTCGTGACTTTTAACATGGATGAGTACATTGGCATCCCTGCGGATCACCCAGAATCTTACCGCTCGTTCATGTACAACAACTTCTTTAATCACATTGATATTCAAGAAGAAAATATCAACCTACTGAACGGTAACACAGACGATCACGACGCAGAATGTAAGCGTTACGAAGACAAAATTAAGTCTTACGGCAAGATCAACCTGTTCATGGGCGGCGTGGGTAACGACGGTCACATCGCGTTCAACGAGCCAGCGTCATCTCTTTCTTCTCGTACTCGCATCAAGACCCTCACTGAAGACACTCGCATTGCGAACTCTCGCTTCTTTGACGGCGATATCAACCAAGTGCCTAAATACGCGCTGACTATCGGTGTTGGTACGCTTCTAGACTCAGAAGAAGTGATGATCTTGGTCACTGGCCATAACAAAGCTCAGGCACTTGAAGCAGCCGTGGAAGGTTGTGTAAACCACCTATGGACAGTTTCTGCTCTTCAACTTCACCCTAAAGCGGTGATCGTATGCGACGAACCAGCTCAACAAGAACTGAAAGTGAAGACAGTGAAGTACTTCTCTGAGCTAGAAGCAGAAAACATCAAAGGCTTTTAACCCATAGGATGGCAGCCTAGAAACACACTAAAAATACAAAACCCGTGTTGAACACGGGTTTTTTCTTATCTGAACAGCGGGCTTAAGTCGTCAATAAGCTTTAATACCAAACTGACGAAGACGCTTAGGAAGCACTTCATCCAACTTGTCTAGTTCACTCGGTTCGACTTCGATAAGATTGAAATGATGCTGCTCATAAACAGTACGAATGGTCTCACGGTCGGCCTGAGCCATCTCCCCATCGTCACTTCCCCAAAATTGCAAATAGACTTTGCCACCTGGCAAGTAAAAATCGCTAGTGACATCTTGGTCAATCGGCAACTGACGCTCATAAGCGTGCACAACACCAGCCAAGTACAGCCAGTTGTCGATGAGCAACTCCCCCTTAGAGCGCACGTAATGCCCATCTAATGTTCGGTGCTTGGCTTCAAATTTTTGGCGAAAGCTTGAGTACGATTTATCCGTAGAATGTGACTCCGCGTCTTGCCCTAAAAACTCAATGACAGACTGCTTAAGACGCTTGTTACGCAGCACCACATCGTGCCATACGACAAAGGTATTTTGTGTTTCTTTATCGGTTCTTTGCTGCCCACCAGCGCGCACACCAGCTTCTGTGACACTCCACCCCTCTTCGGATTTGGTCAACCAACCCAGTTCACTCAAAAGCTGGTTCATGCGCTTCGCATTCAATTTCAGCTTTTCACCCAGTTGTGTCGCGCTCAATGTTTTCCCTGAGCTGGGAGTCAGCTCAATATGTAAGTTAGTCGGCCAGACGATGAACTGGCCAAATTTAGGGTGATCCACATACTCACCGCCAAACTTTGCCCCTTCTTCGGTCAAAATCCACTTTTCATCTTGGCGAACGATGTAGCCTGCACGTTTGAGATCGGCAAACAGCAGCTTAGCTTCTACCTTGCGCATTTTCGCTAATGCCGACGTCGATATTTTTTCAGACATGTGGGTACCTCATGCTGCTGCAAAATTGAACACTATGTCGTCATAGTAACGTATTGATTTCACGGCTTGAAGTCAGGCAAACAAGATTTCGTGTTACAAATAGCAAAGCCAGCGTATAGGTGCTGGCTTTGTTATTTCGGTAAAAAAGCGAATGTTATTTAATAAAAGCGATGCATCCTTGCAAAATCACTAAATTCACAATGTCGATGAAGAATGCACCGACAATTGGAACCACCATAAATGCTTGTGGTGATGGACCATATCGACTCACGATGGAGCCCATATTCATGACCGCAGTCGGTGTAGCACCTAACCCAAAACCGCAGTGTCCGCTAGCGATCACCGCCGCATCGTAGTTGCCTCCCATCATGCGGAATGTTACGTAGTAAGTGAACATCGCCAACACTGCCGACTGAATAGCAAGAATAATAAGGAATGGGATCGCAAGATCGAAAATATTCCACAATTTCAAACTCATCAAGGCCATGGCAAGAAATAGAGATAGTGCAACTGTGCCAAGAATATCAACGGTTTCTAAATCAACCTTGCGCGCCTTCGTCACTTCCATGATGTTAGTGATAACAACACCAATAAACAGCGCATACACAAAATCGGGAATCATTAGCCACTTGATGTCAAAACTGCTTACCCAACTCTCCAGATACTTCGCGCCTGTCACGCAAAGTAAAATGATGGACAAGCTTTCAACGACTCTTTTCGCTGTGACACGATCTTCCTCATGTTCGTTGTACGTCACCAGTTCAGGGAAACTCTGATGACTTTGATTGGTGCGTCCGTATTCCGATTCCAAGTTGTGTTTGTTTAGTAGCTTTTGTGCAACAGGGCTGCCAATAATCCCGCCCATCACCAAGCCAAATGTAGCAGAAGCCATTGCCACCTCTAGAACATTATGCAAACCATACATTTCTTGAAAAGTTTGCGACCACGCAGCTCCAGTTCCATGTCCGCCAGAAAGCGTAATGGATCCGGCGATCAACCCCATGAGTGGATCTAACCCCAACGCTGTTGCTAAGGACACGCCGACCGCATTTTGGATAAGAATGTAGACCGATGCCACAACTAGGAAGATGAAAACCTTCGCACCGCCTTTAATCAGTTGGGTGTAATTTGCCGCTAAGCCAACGGTTGCAAAAAACATCAGCATAAAGACGTTTTGCAGTGGTAAATCAAAGGAAACATCCACACCGTTTAAGTGCATCGTCGTGATTACGCAAGCGACCACTAGACCACCAACAATTGGCTCTGGAATATTAAATTTTTTTAAGGTTGGTAACTTGGTATTGATGAACTGCCCTAAAAACAACACGCAAATTGCGACGAGGAACGACTCCTGTGGGCCGATAGATATTACCTGATTCATGAGACCTCTTTACTCTACTCTTTCTCATTCATTGAGCACGCGCTCAACGTGAGATAGGTGCCTAAGCCAGTCAGATTGCCTCTCGAAACTTTTGTTTTCTAGGCCTCTTTGACCATTGATTCTCATCAAGTAAGAAATAGGCAGACCTAAAATTATGCTAATTATCATTCAGTGAGAATATTCATTTAGAACAGGCGATAAGTGTATTGATGGGAAGAGAAAAACAACACTTCTCAACTTATGAGAAGTAATTAATTTCCATATAAAACAAAACCTCAAAACAACGACCACATAGGTGGATATTTAGAGCGAATGAGACAGGCGGATACACTAGGTTTTAAATTATTACTTTCTCTCTAACGCACTAGGTGTTATACATATATATAACACCATCTCAACCAAGAGATTCACTCATGACTAATTGGCATGATCGCCAACCGATATTTCGACAGTTGGCAGACCAGATCACGCAGCAAATACTGCAAGGTGTCTGGCAAGAAGGCGATGCTCTGCCCTCCGTCCGTAGCATCTCTGCAGATATGAAAATTAACCACCTCACAGTTATGAAAGGCTATCAATTGCTTGTTGATGACGGGCTAGTGGAGAAAAAACGCGGTCAAGGTATGTTTGTCGCTTCAGGAGCAAAGCTCAAATTACTCGCAGACGAGAAGGCACGTTTTCTTCAGCAACAAATTCCACAGATAGCCGACACAATACAGCGTCTGGATATGTCACTCGACGAATTCATTCAACAACTAAAACCACACTTGAAAGGTGACCAATGAGCGCATTAGTCAGTGTAAACAACGTCTCCAAGCAATATCAGCAACAAGGAGAAGCACTGCATGAAGTGAGTTTCGACCTACATGCAGGACAAGTACTTGGCTTACTCGGCCATAATGGCGCAGGTAAATCAACGCTTATTAATGCCCTACTCGGTGCACATGAATATCAGGGCACTATTCGTATCAACGGATTTGAACCCATTATGCAACGCGACAAGATAATGCAGAGCTTATCCTACATCTCGGATGTCAACGTTCTGCCAGATTGGATGACCGTTGCTCAACTGCTTAACTATACCGAGGGCGTGCACTCAGGGTTCAATCGCGCCCAAGCAGATACGCTACTTCGTCAAACGGACATCAAACCTCGTGCGCGTATCAAATCTTTATCCAAAGGGATGAAGGTGCAATTACACCTCGCGATTGTGATCGCGACCAACACCCAAATCCTCATATTGGATGAACCGACACTCGGGTTAGATCTCGTGTATCGCGAGACGTTTTATCGTCACTTATTGGAATGGTTTCACGACGGCGAGCGCGTGTTGATCATCGCCAGTCATGAAGTATCAGAGATTGAGCACTTGCTGACAGATGTTCTGATTCTTAAGCATGGTCGCCCCGTTCTGCAAACCTCGATGGACAGTATCAGTGAAGACTATTTCATTCTTGAAGCCAACAACGAGCACCGCACACAAATTGAAGCGATGAACCCACTCTCGTCACAAAAAGGCCTCGGTTCAACGAAATGGTTACTCAAAGCCCAGTATGCCCAACAAGCAGAAACAATGGGCTCCATCCATGGGGTGAAGTTAGCGGATTTATTTTTAGCATTGCAGAAGGAGGCAGCGTAATGCGCTCAGTTGTCGCGATGTTGCAAAAAGAGTGGTTAGAAAACCCTCTTGTTTTACGTATTCCACTGTTTGTGTTGGCGTGTGGAGTTATTCTCTTTGTGAGTTTAATGAGTAACGACACTCTACAACACAATATGTTTTTCCAAATGAGCTTTGGTGGCGATGTCAGTGACATTCACAAAGAGCTTGGTGATGATGTCAATACGTTGATAACCGGAGGAGCAGGGCTGCTGTCTATCTTGTTAGCCGTTCAGTACTTCCCAAGAACGCTACGCAAAGAACGGGCGGAAGGCTGCATTATGTTTTGGCGCAGTATGCCTGTCAGTGACATAAAAACCCATTTAGTGAGGCTAGGATTTGGCTTATTGGTGATTCCGCTCGTCTGCTCGGTGCTCGTACTCGCTGCAAATTTAATGTTGTGGTTGCTGAACATCTCTACTGATCACCAATTGGCTTTATTGTACCGCCAAGCCTCGTTAGGTTACGTGCTGCTGCATTGGGGAGAGTTTTTAATCAGAATGTTTTTCGCCGGTATTCTGCTGTTACCGCTGGCATTAACTGCGATGGCTATTTCACAAAAAGTGAACTCACCACTGGTCATTTTGTTTATCGCCATTTATGCGCTGCGTTGGATGCCTATCGCACTTTTTGGTTTCTACGGGCTAGATCAGTTTTTCTCCGAAGTGCTTTACCTTCCGCTGCACGCCATTATTACACCAAACCCATTCAATGCCATTCCTCAAGCGGGTTGGTTAAACGTTGGCATTTACGCCTTCATTGGTATTCTTGGTTGGACAGCTAGCCTCAAGTTCAGCCGAACTATCCAATAATGCTTCGTTCAATAAACGACCAAACCAAGTCATAAAAAAACGGTCACAACCAGTGTTGTGACCGTTTTTATTTCGCCTCTAGGAGCTCATCCACTTAACTTTAACCAAGGAATGAAATGTAGCCTTGCAAGATAATTAAGTTGACGATGTCGATAAAGAAAGCGCCCACAATTGGCACCACCATAAATGCTTGTGGCGACGGGCCAAATCGGTTAACGATTGAACCCATGTTCATTACGGCTGTTGGGGTTGCACCCAAGCCAAAACCGCAGTGCCCCCCTGCAATAACCGCAGCATCGTAGTTGCTTCCCATCACTTTGAACGTAACATAGTACGTAAAGATAGCTAAGACGACAGACTGCACAGCTAAAATAACCAAGAATGGAATCGCTAGATCAAAGATATTCCATAACTTCAAGCTCATCAGAGCCATCGCTAGGAACAGAGATAGCGATACCGTACCTAACATATCGACCGTTTCGGCATCTAACTTACGAATCTTGGTCACTTCCAAGAAATTCGTAATGATCACACCAATGAATAGCGCATATACGAAGTCTGGAATCATCAGCCATGAGATTTCATACGTGCTTACCCATTGCTCGACATACTTGGCCCCAGTAACACAGATCAGTAGGAAGAAGAGTTTCTCCACCACTTTTTTCGCCGTTACTTTATCTTCTTCGTATTCATTGTAAGTCACCAACTCCGGGAATTTCTCGTGAGTTTTGGCATCTCGACCACCACGACCATACTCAGACTCTATGCTGTTCTTTTCCACCAGACGCTGCGCTACAGGGCTACCAATGATACCGCCGATGATCAAACCAAAAGTCGCTGATGCCATTGCAATTTCTAAGACGTTATCCAATCCATACACGTCTTGAAAGGTTTGTGACCACGCAGCACCTGTACCATGACCACCTGACAGAGTAATCGAGCCAGCAATTAACCCCATCAAAGGATCTAAACCGAGCGCCGCCGCAAGTGAAACGCCAACGCCGTTTTGTATGATGATGTAAAACGATGCGACAGCTAAGAAGATAAAAACCTTCGCACCTCCTTTCATCAACTGAGTGTAATTTGCGGCCAAACCAACTGTCGCAAAAAACATTAACATAAACGTATTTTGTAATGGCAAGTCGAACTCTAAATCGATGCCGTTGAAATGAAGAGCAGTAATCATGCAGGCTACAATAAGACCACCTACAATCGGCTCAGGTATGTTGAATTTCTTTAAAATCGGTAGCTTAGCATTAATAAAATGCCCCAGGAAAAGCACACTGATTGCGACCAAGAAGGACTCCAGTGCACCTACAGATATTAAATGATTCATATCGCCTCTTATTATTGTTCTCTTCATTCTCCGTAATGAATGAGTGTTAGTTTAACCTTCGTTCAATAGCAAATTTTCTCGCTTTATTGTTTCGAAAATACTCAAAAAGTTGGTGTAGATGCGCCTTAGGCTAGTTTAAGGGGCGCTCCTTAAGCGATGTGTCAGTTTTTACGCTGTTAGCAAGCCCTTAAATGTGAAAGGAGCTGATACAGCTCCTTCAAATGGCCCCTCGCAATACCTGTGCGTTATCGCTTGGGCTGTCGTGTTGTGAGTAAATTCTGGGTGACACTTTCTGAACCACTTCGGGCTCCCTTACTTAAACAGAATGTGTCAATTACTATCAAACAAAGTTCCTTCCCGTTGTAACCGCTAAACGCCGAGAGCGCGTTCAAAACAATTGGGTTTGCCTGTTCCTGTCGTAGCTTTTCAACTCTGGCTCATGGTGTATAAACGAGCCGAATCCAAGGAAACTCTCAGGCTGCAACAAACGTTTTCGTCACAACGGAGCAGGATTATAACATATCGCTGATAATTTTCTTCAATTCAGTGACATTCACCAACCCCATAGTTAAACCTTGCAATGATTAACTGCCTATTATCATTTTCACAGATAAAAATCGAAGCGCAGTTACTCAGTAAGCTTCTTAGAATACGATGCATAGCTAATAACTTCACCGCCGTTCTTATCCAAGAGGTCTTGATAAACGCCCTAGAGAACCAAGCAGCCGAAATATGCGATGTTATCATGATTGCTTTTCGAGACCGACGTCCCGACTTTGGCTAATGAGTACACCCCCAACTATGCATCAGACAAAAACATGTATAATTTTTTATACAAGTTATTCAATAACAAGAGTCCCACATGAACATTCATTCGCTTTGCGCTGCGCTATTACTCAGCATCGTCTCATCAGCTACAGCAGCTGAAAACATTCGTATTCAATATTCTCCCATAGAGACAACTCATGAAAAAATCGCCCAACAATCGATTCAAAGCAGCGATGTAAACACCATCTTTGTTGAGCTGTCTCAGGCCTACTTTCCATTTGATAAAGCTCTCACGCTGGTTTACGGCGGAGAAGATGGTCCAATGTATGATCCTGATACACACACAATATACGTTCCTTACACTTTTTATTTGGAGTCGCTCAATTACTTCTCCAATAATCAGTATGAAGAACGCTTCGGAAAATCCCCAAAAACAGGGGCGCTAGATACGTTATTGCACACTTTACTTCATGAAGCTGGACACGCTTACATTGCCGATCAAAACATTCCGGTACTGGGTAAAGAGGAAGATGCGGTCGACAACTTCGCGACCATTTTGTTGATTGATTACGTCGATGACGGTGCCGATGTGGCGATCAGTGCTGCAGACATGTTCGCATTCGAATCCGACGACAGACCGGACTACTACGATTTTGGCGAGTACATTGACGAGCACAGTTTCGATCTACAGCGTTACTTCTCTACCCTGTGTCTGGTCTACGGCAGCGATCCAGAGCAATACAAAGCCTTGTTAGATGAAGTAGAAAAAGATTACTTACGCGATCGTAAAGAGTTCTGCCAATTCAATTACGGCAACATCCGTGATAATTGGCTGCATTACTTGCAAGACAATGAACTAAAAGAAAAATAATCGCGTAAAAGGGATAAGAACCGCCAATAATGAGCTCAATCATGACCAAACTGACCGTATTTTACGATGGCACTTGTCCCTTGTGCGCCAAAGAGATGAAGGCGCTAAAACAACGCGATTCCAAGCAGCAGATTAAAACCGTCGATATCTACAGCGAGGCGTTCGCCGCTTATCCGCAGATCGATCCGGAGCAAGCCAACACCATTTTGCACGCCCTCAACGATAAGGGTGAGCTGCTGCTTGGGTTGGACGTGACTCATCGTGCATGGCAGCTGGTCGGTCGCGGTTGGTTGTATGCACCGCTACGTTGGCGCGCTGTCAAACCTGTTGCGGATTGGCTTTACCTCAAATTTGCCAAAAACCGCTACCGCGTCTCCTACTGGTTAACGGGCACTTCTCGCTGCAATAACGGTTCGTGTTCACGTTAATTGTGATCCTGCTTAAAAATGCTACGACCTTAGTCTAAATTTATAAACTTCCAGTACTTCTGATTGATTAACTCGGTTAATCTCTAAGCATTACAACAATAAGTATTAATAATTTTATCAGGCAAGCTTATTCGGCTTGTCACTTGTAACGCTGCGCCGAGAGAAGGACGTCTCTATGAATCTGACGATCAGAAAACGACTATATATCCTTTCAATAATTCCAATTCTAACCATGGCAATAGGCATGATGTGGTTCACCTACCTACAAACCACAGCCTACAACGAACACGAGATTGAGCAGACTCGAAGTCAAATGATGGAGATGAAAAAAGCCGAGCTCAAAAACTACGTCCAAATGGCGCGCTCCGCCGTCGAGCCACTACTCGCTCAAAATGCCCCACTTGAAGAAGCACTGCCTATCTTGAAACAGTTGGAGTTCGGTCAATCCGGCTACATCTTCGGTTACGATTCAAAAGGCGTGCGTGTCGTGGTGGGTAAAAACACCAAAGGCATCGGAGAAAACTTCTATAACTTGCAGGACAAGAAAGGCAATTACCTGATTCAGGATTTGATCAAAAATTCCAAAACAGGTGAGTTCACGACTTATTACTTCCCGAAACTCGGTCAGAACGAAGCGCTACCGAAATTGAGCTACTCAGTCTTTATTCCTGAATGGGACTTGATGTTAGGTACGGGCTTCTACACTGACGATATCGACGCGATTGTGGCAAACATGGAAGAAGCCGCGCATCAGGCCCTCAACACCACTCTGACGGCAATTGCTCTGTTCTGTGTTTCGATTGCAGCTATCGTTGCGGTCTTCGCGGTGTTTGTTAACCGCAGCATCATGAAGCCTATTGAGCAGTTTGATGCTTCAATTCACTCTTTCGCGCAAGGCGATGCAGACTTAACCGCACGCATGGAAGAATCGAGCGTACCGGAATTCACTCAGTTGAGCCGTAACTTCAATATCTTTGTTGAAAGCCTGCAAGGCATCATCAAGAGCGTTAGCCACGTAGGGCAAGAAGTGGTTTCAGAAACCAACGACATGTCACAGCGAGCATCGCAAGTGGATGAATTGGCTTCAGGTCAACGTGAAGAAACCGAACAAGTCGCCGCAGCAATGACCGAGATGACAGCAACGGCGCACGAGATATCCAGCAACGCTAACCAAGCGGCGCAATCCGCCAAGGACGCCGACGAAAATTCACAGCAAGCGAAACACATTGTTGATTCCGCAGCAAACTCTGTTGAAGCGCTCGCGCTAGAGGTGTCGGAAGCCTGCACGGTGATTTCTCGTTTAGAGAGCGATGTACAAAACATTTCTTCTTCGCTAGAAGTGATTCAAGACATCGCCGAGCAAACCAACCTATTGGCACTAAACGCAGCCATTGAAGCAGCCCGTGCAGGCGAACAAGGTCGCGGCTTCGCAGTCGTTGCCGATGAAGTTCGTAAACTGGCGAGTCGCACTCAAGACAGCACAGGCGAAATTCACCAAATGATTGAGCAGTTGAAGTCTGGCTCGGATGCAGCAGTGAAAGCCATGGGTTCAAGCCAAGCGCGTGGTGAAGCAACCGTTGAGGAAGCACGAGCTGCCTCTGCCGCACTGCAAGAAATCCAAGCCGCAATTGCTAACATCATGGACATGAACACCTTGATCGCAACGGCAACCGAAGAGCAAAGCCAAGTTGGGCAAGAGATTTCACAACGTATTGAAGTGATCTCTCAACAAAGCAGCCAATCGGCACACCTTGCCAACCAAAACCGTGCAGGCAGTGGCAACCTTAACCACAAAGCTAACGAGCTGTACGACTTGGTCGGTCGCTTTACGGTTTAACGCTTTCCTCACCCATTCACCATGCAAACAGCGGCGCCAAAACGTCGCTGTTTTTATTTCTGCTATCCTCATACGACTTAGCTATAATGCCGCCAACTTAGCACCCATAAGGGCAAAACCAGATGATTATTATGACCACCAATTTCGGTGACATCGAGATTGAACTGAACCTAGAACGAGCGCCAGTTAGCTCAAAGAACTTCAAAAAATACTGTGAAGATGGCTTCTACAACGGCACCATTTTCCACCGCGTTATCGACGGCTTTATGATCCAAGGTGGCGGTCATACCGAAGACATGGCAGAAAAGCCAACACGTGCCCCGATCGCGAACGAAGCAAACCGTGGTCTAAAGAACCTTGTTGGCACTATCGCAATGGCGCGTACCGATGCACCGCACTCTGCAACGGCACAGTTCTTCATTAACTTGGAAGACAATGATTTCCTAGACCACACCGCAACTACCAATCTAGGTTGGGGCTACGCAGTGTTTGGTAAAGTGACCGCGGGTATGGATGTCGTAAATCGCATCGCGAAAGTAAAAACGACCTCTAAGCTTGGTCACGATGATGTGCCATGCGATCCAATCATTATCGAGAAAGTGACGATCAGCGAATAAGCCCATTCATCTATTCGGAGAAATCGTCGCTATAAAACGAAGAAAGCGCCTAATGTCAGATGACTTAGGCGCTTTTTGTTTTTGTTGCTGAAACAAATGAGCAGCGAGTTTACAGTGTAAAGAGTGAGCAGTTCTAGCGATTACATCCCTTTGAACAAACTTTGAGATGCACGGCTCACAGGGAGCTTACTTTCTCCAACGTGAACAAACATTCTGCCAGCAAAGTCTTTGTTTACTTTGCTAATTTTGCACACTTGTACCACGCTTGAACGGTGCACTTGCCAGAACTGTTCTGGGTTAAGCTGCCCTATCAACTCTTTCAACGATGTACGAATCAAATACTCCTGCACTTTGCCTTGTCCTTGTTGGGCATACACAGAAACGTATTTTTCTTCCGCTTTGAAATACAACACATCAGACGTAGCAATCAGATGAATATCTTCCCCTTGCGTCGCCTTAATCCACTGAAGATATTGCGGCGTTTGTGGCGCGGATAATTGCTGCAGTTGCTCTAACAGGCTGCTCATCTGCACATTACTGCTCTCTTGCTCTCGCTTAGCAAGGCGTGTTTTCACTCTTTCACACGTCGTCAGGAGACGCTCATCCGAGATAGGCTTGAGCAAATAATCGGCGGCATTTTGTTCAAAGGCTTTTATGGCGTAATCATCGTACGCAGTAACAAACACAATCAAAGGCGGGTTGGCGAGTTGATTGAGTTTTTGCGCTAATGTCATGCCATCCAAAACTGGCATACGAATATCAAGAAACGCAATGTCAGGTTGGCTTTGCTCAATGGCTTGCAACGCTTGTTCACCATCGGCGACTTTGGCTATCACCTCTAGCTCTGGCCACACTTCAGCTAGGCTTTTATCAAGATGACGCCTCAATAGCGGTTCATCATCAGCAATAATGGCAGTAAACCCTGTATTCATTCCTTTCTTCCTTGATTACGATTCCATTGGCCAACTCAGGCGAACACAAACGCCACCCTGAGCAGACTCACTGATAGAAACCTCTCCTTGCCCTGCGAACAAAGCTTCAACTCGCTGCTTGAGATTACTTAGACCCACTCCAGAGCCCATGTGCCCACTAACGTGATTCAAGCCAACACCCGTGTCTCTGACTTCAATCCTCAAGTTCTGTTGTTCGCGCTTGATGAGCAAGCTGACTTCGCCACCCTCTCGCTTCGGTTCAATACCATGGATGATGGCGTTTTCGATTAAAGGTTGGAGCATCATCGGCGGTAATTCGGTTCTGGCTAACCCCTCTTCCACCTCAATCTTATAACTCAGTCGATCACCTAAACGGGTTTGTTGGATGCCTAAGTAAGCCTCAAGTAACGCAGTTTCATCGTCTATGGTGGTGCGTTCTTCGCGTGAGCTTTTGAGCGTTGCACGCAGTAGCGCGGTTAACTGTTCTAGCATCAGCTTAGCTTTATCGACATCTTGCGACATAAGCGCGCTGATATTTGCCAAGGTATTAAATAGGAAATGCGGTTCAATCTGGCTTTGCATCTGCTTAAGTTGACTCAGCAGCAGCGCACGGTCTTGCTCTGCTTTCTCGCGTTTGATGGCCTCTAACTCTCTTTGAGCGATAGCATGTTGCTCGCGTGAGTAGAAATAGAAAAAGCACATGGCACTGAATAACAACCCCATGAGACCAACTGACAGCATACTTGAGATACCGAAGTATTCCCCAAGCCAAAGCTGAGCGTTCACCACACCAAACAATAGGCAAGCCGTCAGCGAGATAGCCACTTCCGCCAAACGAGGAATGGTTGGAAACAGGCGGTCGACAAGCCATGAGAAGAAGATAGCCGAATAGCCAAATCCAAAGCTAACCGCCACATGAATGTAGAATGGACCGCCCCAAACCGAGAGCGTCATTGCTGCGATAAAGAGACAAAATGCCGTGGTCACTAATAAGCTACGCGGCCATCCACTTTTCACCACTGATTTTGCTGAACACATTTAGAATTTCCCTTTGATGTTAAATACAATCATATGCTTATCATTGATTTGTGCGTAAGCAGATTGGTCGTCTCCGGTTAAAAAGCGTGCGGCAACTTCCACTTCTACACTTTGATCGCCGGTATCAATCCATTGGTAATTAAGCCATTGCGTGACAATCACACCACCATCTTGTGGCGACAGCATCACATCCAACGTAGGGGTTACATCACTTAGCCAGCCCATATCCGCTTTACCATTCCATGCAGCCCACGCTTCCACATCCCAACTCCAGTGCAGCATTACGTTATGCTGAACGATATTGGCGTGCTGAAACCCTTGGGCGTAGCTTGTCGCAAGTAGAGCGCTGCTAGCCAACAAAGAGTTGTTAGGATCAGGGATCTGAGAGAGTAATTCACCACGCTCTATTGCTTGTTGCCATTCGCTTTTCGACCATGCACGGCTGTCGTACCAATATTCAGCAATCACGTTGTGTCCGGCTTGGTTTGCCCAATTCAACCCAATTAAGGCTTGGAATGCGCTGCCCTGGTCCTCAACCGAAACGGGTTGGTAAAGGTCATCTTGCTGAAACTGATAGCCGACACTTTGCTTTTGCCACAGCATAGAACCGTGCATGGCGATGGATTCATCCCACACAGCAATGGCACTGGCTCCGAGTAAACCTCGGCGCACATCATCGTAATAACCAATAAGTTGATACTCAGTGTCACCCACCAGCGCGTATCGACGAATACCAATACCTTGTTGCTCTGCGGCTTGATCAAGTGCACTTTGGTCTTGTTGCCCCCAGCTTGAATCCGTTGCAATCACCGTCCACTCGCCTGCCATATCGTAGTGTGAGAGTGAAAACACACCCGCACCCTCTTCTGCTACTAAGCCAACAGGATTTTGTCGATAAGGCTTAAACAGATCCAATGGTCGGTAGCCATAACCCACGCCCCAATCCACGCGTAACTTACCCAAACTCACATCAAGAGTGGTGTCACCGACTTGCCACTCCCCTACCCAAGCCAGCTCACGAATCAGCAACTGGCTATCAGCTTCACTCCACCAGTCACTCTCACCTTGTTGATTGAGGTACAAACCTTGGCTGTACAGAGCGAACAAGCCACTGAAGTTTTGATAGTTCACTTGCACATCCAACAGTGCATTAAGTGAATCACGAGAACTGCCCTGCGCCTGCATAAATGCGCTGTCACGCTGCTTGACAGTTTCGTAACTGACAGCCCAATCCCACTCAAAACTCAGTTCGTCATTGGCAAAAACTGGGGCTGCCGCGCCCACATACAACGACGCAGCAATCAATAGACTGGTGCTTTTGTTAAGGTTAGGCTGGCGCAATTTCATGTGTCTTCCTTGCTCGTTTTCATGGTTCTCTTTACGGAGTTCAGGCTAAAGCTGAGTCGTATTGGCTTTCGGCAAATAGCTTGGGTTGTAGAACTTGTTGTCCAACTGCCAAGGCACGATTTCTTGGTACTCGATAACGGTCTTTTTGCTCGGCTGAATGCTATCAAGCAAGGTCATCTCACTGACGTAGTCTTCACCGTTGTCAGTTGCACGTCCGTATTGCGCTTGCTTGGCGAGTTTGCCAGAGCGCAAGTAAAGATCAGCTTTGATTGGAAACGCATCTTGCTCAGACAACCACAAGTCGATCTTCTGATAGCTCGCCCCTTTGGTTTTCGCGGTTAACGCAAGGTGATAAGCCGCGACACTTTCCCCGTTTACCGAGACAGTTTCTGTCGCTTTCCATTCACCTTGATAATCTTGGCTCCACGTCAAAGTTGAGATGTCGCCGATAGACGCTTCACCAAGCAGCTTCTGCATTGGCGTAATGCGAATCGGACGGCGGCTCTTTGGCATTTGTAGCCAATAGTTGTCGCCCATCATCAACATCTTTTGCCCGGCTTCGACTGCCGATTTGAACACCACCAGCGATTCACGATTTGGGCGCGTGTACACGTGGTAAAGGCGGGTTTTATCTAGTTCTTGGTCTTGATATAAGCGCACCAATGACACCACTTTGGAGGAATCATCTTGCAAGCGGTAGCTGTCGGCTTTTTCAATCAATTGCGCGACTTGCTGTGCATCTAACGCTGTTTCATTCGCACTGGTATTGATGCTTGCAACGCCAGTTACCATCAGCAATGCAATTGGTAATAGTGATTTGAAATTAAACATAAATCAGTGCCTCCGTAATTGGCTTGTTCACCCCTTTGCGTGCCGAGAAAAACGCCGCAACCAAACAAATCATCAATACTGCAAATCCTGCTATAGCTACCAGCTCCCAAGAGAAGTAAATCGTTAATGGGTAACCTTCTGTGCGTCCTGGCGGTGGCGGCATTTGCACATCTACGACCATCAGTAAGACGGTGACTAGCGCCGTAAACAAAGCGCCGATTAAGCTACCAATCACCGCAAGTAACCCTGCTTCGCGCAAGAACCCAGCAATAATTTCGCGAGGGTAGCTACCAAGAGCCGATAAGGTGCCGATTTCACGGGTGCGCTCAGTCACCGACATAGTCATGGTGTTGAACAGCGCAACAAAGACCACCAGCGCCATTACTGCACCCATGATGCCGAAGATACGATCGTACAAATCTTTCACTTTGAGATAGAAGAACGCGCGCTCTTGCCAAGGCGTAATCTCAATATCTTGATCACCAAAGTTCTGTTTTTGCTTACTCAGAACCGAAGCCACTTGTTGCTCGACTTGGTTAGTTAAACTGGTGTCGAACAGGAAGACAGATAACGCACTGACTTTGTCTGAACCGAGCAGCGATTGCGCGCTGTTGATATGCACGTACAGTTGGCGTTTATCAAGCTCAGGCACGCCAGTTGAATAGATACCACGAACTTTGAAGTCATACGCGTTCAATGCGCCGTCGGTAGTGGTCGCCAGCAAGGTAATCCAATCGCCAACGTGCACACTTAGGTTGTTCGCCAAATCAACGCCAAGCATCACTTCTGGCTCTGTAGGGTCATAACGCGATGCATGAATGTCGGACAGCGTTTGCCCTTCGCGCACATCCAAAAACGGTCCTTTCATATCGAATTCACGTTCGTTCACGCCAATGCCGATAAAGATCGATGATTTGTTACCGTTGGAAATCAAACCACTGAACTCAACTCGTGGTTGCACACCTCGCACTTCATTCAACCCAATCAATTGCTTGGTAATGTCGTCTGCATGAGTTAAACCGTTACTCAGTGGCATCTCTTCTTCTTTGGCGAAGTAACCCGGTGTGGTTAACGTCAGATGCCCCGTGTCACGCGCTGTCGATTCTTTCAAACTGTCGTAGGTGTATAGACCAAAACCGCCCGCACTGGTTAAGGCAAACACGGCAATGGCAATGATCAACATCGACAATAAACTGCGACGGCGATTGCGTTGCAGGTTCAACCAAGCAAGGCGAACTGAAACTGGAATTAGCTTGCCCATGAAACCTCCTCCACACTTGCGTGCGTTTGGGTAATTTTGCCGTCCACCAATTCAATGGTGCGATCGCAGCGGGATGCCATACGAGGGTCGTGTGTAGCGACGACAAAAGTGGTGCCTAGCTCGTGTCCGAGCCCTTTCATAATGTCGATGACCTTGTTGGCAGTTTGGCTATCAAGACTTGCGGTTGGCTCATCAGCAATCACCAACGCTGGTTTGTGCACTAACGCACGAGCAATTGCCACACGCTGCTGCTGACCGCCCGACAAGTTATCGGGCATGTGATGAATAAACTCACCCAACCCAACGTGTTCTAGCATTTGTGTGGCGAGCTCGGTTTGTTCTGCTTTTGAAAAGCCGTTGAGATGCAGCGGATAAGCCACGTTCTCTAGCGCCGTCATCACGGGGACAAGATTGAATTTTTGGAACACAAAACCAAGCTTTTCTCGGCGCATTTTCGCCGCATGCATTTGTCCGGTTGGGTATGGGCTGCCTGCAAATGTCACCTGACCTTGGTATTGAGTATCCAGCATGCCAAGCACGTTAAGTAAGGTGCTTTTGCCTGAGCCCGACGGTCCACACAATGCCACCATTTCGCCGGCAAACACTTCACCAGACACATCTCGCAATGCACGCACCGTTTGGCTGCCAAGGGCGTAATCGCGGCTAAGTTGATTAAAAACGATCATGACGCCTCTCTAATATTTCGCTAGCAGCGCTTTCGCGGTTTGCGTTTCTAAATTGCTGTCACCCAACTGCTCCATTTGTGCTAACCATGTTTTGGCTTGTTGAACATCTTCAGCGCGCAGTGCCGCTTCAATGGCGTAGCGATAAATCCAAGACGTTGCGGCGAAAGGTTGCTGGCTAAAACTCGGTTCATCGAGCAGAGAAAGGTACAGCTCGTAGCCACGCTCAAAGTGATTGAACATGTCAGGTAGAGAAGTAAATGTGGTAGCTGCCATAGCGGTGGCTAGTTGGTATTCCGGCAAACCTTGTAAGCGTTGTTGCTCTTGCAGTGGTACTGGCTGATTCGCCATTAGATCCAAACCTTTTTGGATAGTAGCAAGACCGCGCTCGGTGAACTTCATCTTGTTCCAAGGCATAAACGCCTCACGACCTTGCAACGTCTCAGCACTGCCCAAGTAAACCAAGGTCACCGGCGTTGCGCCCTGCTCTTCGAGTTGTTTGGATAGTTCGCCATAAACAGTATCAACTAAGCCAGAGTCACCCTGCGCCGCTTGGTTGAATTGACTGAGTGTGCGCTCGCTTGGGTTAGCCAGAGCCAGATTGCTGCTAAGTGCAAATGTGGCGATAAAGGTACTTGCCAGTTTAAGAGCTTTGATTAAGCGAGATTGAGAAACCATCATGTACTGTCCTTAGTTGAACGTGATTTGATGGTTTCAGATTAAGGGAGAAGATCGCACGCTGCTTTTGCATGCGACCAATGGCAATTATGCGGAGTGAATGGTATTGAGAGAGGATGAATGACATTCACTTAAACAGAAAATACAATTCCGTTCATTCGTAACGCTACATTTTTACGGCAGTCACAATAAAAACACTGGCTTAAAATCTGAGGCTAGTGTATTTATCCATCCCACAACTACCCATAACAGACAGTGCGCACTCTCCTTTCTTACACACCTTTGCATGGTGTCTGTTGTTTCGAAATCGAGATTCTTAGCATCGGAATAGTTTGAACTCTTCGAGTTTTAGTTGTTTTCGCACTCAAAATAGGTGCGTTATTAGGTCGTTGAAAATGAATAAGCGTTATTTCCCAAGAGTTGATTTACCACTGCTCATGGCGATCATTCCGATCATGCTGTTAAGTTCGCTCACTCTCTGGAGTGCCAGTAGCTTTAATGAGGCGATGCTCTTCAAACATTTGGCGCGCTGCGGACTGACATTAGTTTGCATCTTGGTCATGTCCTCGATTCCAGCGTCCAGCTATCAGCGCTCAGCTCCATATCTCTACATTATTGCGGTTGCTCAGCTACTTGCTGTCGCTTTATTTGGTGATAGCACCAATGGCTCTAAACGTTGGCTCGATATCGGCTTCTTCCGCTTTCAACCGTCCGAACTAATCAAACTTTCCATTCCAATCATGATCGCCTGGATGCTTCATATTGAAGGAGGTCGACCAAACATTCGGAAAATTGCGTTTTGCTTACTTATTACAATGATTCCTGCCGGGTTAATCGCGCTACAACCGGATTTAGACGGTGCAGTTTTTACCATCATTTATGCATTGTTCGTTTTGTTTTTGGCTGGCATGAGCTGGAAAATAATCTGCGGGTTTATTGCGAGCATTTTAACGTTAGCACCTATTTTATGGTTCTTCGTTATGGAAACCTATCAAAAGAGCCGTGTAACACAGTTCTTGCACCCTGAGTCCGATCCACTGGGTTCGGGTTACCAAATCATCCAATCTTTGATTGCGATTGGCTCAGGCGGTATGAAAGGCAAAGGTTGGATGAATGCAACGCAGGGAACACTTGGCTTTATTCCAGAAAGTCATACGGACTTTATTTTTTCGACCTATGCAGAAGAGTGGGGCTTTGTTGGCAGTTTAGTCTTACTCGCATTGTACTTGTTTATTACTGCACGCGTTATGTTGCTTGCATGTCAGTCTGACCACTTTTTTAGTCGGCTGGTAAGTGGCGCATTAGCGATGAGCTTTTTTCTGTATGCTTTTATCAATACGGGCATGGTGAGTGGCTTGTTGCCAGTAATGGGTAGCCCACTTCCCTTCTTTAGCTATGGCGGCACGGCGATGCTAACTCAAGGTATCTGTTTTGGTGTAATCATGTCGCTGTGTTATTCCAAATATCGTAACGCATAGCGTTGCTTGAGAAAAAGCGATCAAAAAAGGCTTCCCTAAAGAAGCCTTTTTACAACGATATGAGCGAATTAATTACAGCTCTGCGTTGTGGTAAACCTGCTGAACATCATCACAGTCATCTAGAAGATCTAGGAATTTCTGGAACTTCTCAGCATCTTCACCCGATACAGGCGTATGAGTTTGCGGAACGAATGTGATTTCTTCAACATCGATCGTTAGATCTGGGAATGCACCGTTAAGCGCAGTTTTTGTTTTGAAGAATTCTGTGTGAGGTGCGAATACAGTGATAACACCGTCTTCTAGCTCAACGTCAGTAACGTCTACGTCTTCCATCATTAGCGTTTCTAGGATGATTTCATCATCGTCGCCTTTGAACTGGAATACCGCTTGGTGATCGAACATGTGAGAAACCGAGCCCTCAACACCAATTTTCGCACCGACTTTCACAAAGCATTGGCGTACATCTTGGAAAGTACGGTTGCCGTTGTCTGTTAGACAGTCAACGATAACGCTAGTACCGCCAGGGCCGAAGCCTTCGTAACGTGCTGGAGTGTAGTCTTCACCACCGCCACCGTTCGCTTTGTCGATCGCTTTATCGATAACGTGCGCAGGAACTTGGTCTTTTTTCGCTTTTGCGATCAGGTGTTTCAAAGACAAGTTCATGTCTGGATCACCACCACCGTTTTTCGCGCACATGTAAATTTCTTTACCGTATTTGGAATAAACTTTAATTTTCGCGCCTGCAGTTTTCGCCATAGAGGCTTTGCGCACTTCAAAACTTCTTCCCATCGGGATGTCTCTCTAAATTCAAATTTAATGCGAAGGATTTTAGCAAAAAGCGAAACCTTTTCAATTTCGCTTAGCAAAGGAATAGGGAGGTTACCTCATTCGTCGCATTGGATTGAACCATTGCCACGGTTCGCGTTAAGCGACACCCATTACTCGTTTGTACTTTTCGACCGATTGCTGGAAAAACGCCTTTTCATCAGCATCGTTAATCTTGGACAACTGTTCTTCTATTGCTTCAGGACCAGATTTGGCCTCTCTGAGCTTCCAAACCAAAAACGACGCCTGCTTATCCAGTTCGATTTTGTTTTTTTCGTCAGGCGGCAATAGGGATAGATTAAACGACATTCACAGCCTCAAGGTACTTTAAATACTAGCCGGGCACTATATCACACAGAGTTACAATTACAGAATAGAAACGCACTTAACTTGATCGATTTCAAGTTAACTATTTAGGCACAGCGCTGATTTTCAGTGCTTTTGGTAAATGCTGTTCGAATATTTGTTGTAATCGAGTCTTGGTAACGGGTTTAGCCACGAACTCGTTCATCCCGACATCGAAGCAATGTTGCTGATCCTCTTTAATGACATTGGCACTTAGCGCAATAATTGGAACGTGTTTCCCCCACTCTCCCATTTTTCGAATTCGCTCCGTAGCAATAAACCCATCCATCACAGGCATTTGGCAGTCCATAAAAATCAAATCGAAAGGCTGCTGATCACACAGCTGCAATGCTTCTTCGCCATGGTTGGCGACACTCACTCGCACACCCAGTTTTTCTAACATGATGCGAACTACCTTCTGATTGACGATGGTATCTTCAACAACCAATACCCAAGGTTTATCATTATCTTGAGGGCTGATTTCGTTGTCTTCCGCTTTCCGGAAATCTAATACATTAAGTTGGTCGGTATAGGTCGGTTGCGCATTTATTACAGCAACAGGAATCGAAAATTCAAAACAGCTTCCCAGCCCAAGCTCACTTGTTAGTTGTATTTCCCCTCCCATCAAGTTAACCAACTGTGCAGCTATCGCCAAACCAAGCCCTGTCCCACCATACTTTCTGGTGGTACTACCATCAGCTTGTTGGAAGCGTTCGAAGATTGCTTGTTGGTGCTCTTTCGCAATACCAATACCAGAATCCACAACTCGAAACCGGATATGAGCGGTCTCTCCATCAAGTCGAGATAACGCTACAAGAAGCTTCACATGGCCGCGCTCGGTAAATTTAATCGCGTTGCTCAACAAATTGTTCAGAACTTGTTTCAATCGTGTGGCATCACCTTGCACTTCCATTGGCAAGTGAGGATCAATATCGCTGAGCAGCTGTAAGTTTTTCTGCTTGGCTTTGACACTATGTAAACTGATGACATCGTCAAGTAGCTCGCGAAGATCATAGCTCGTGTATTCCAGCTCTACTTTGCCAGCTTCAACTTTAGAGAAGTCCAAAATGTCGTCGATGATCGTCATTAGTGAGTGAGAAGAACTGTCAATGATCTCTACAAACTCTTTTTGCTGGGGATCGAGGTCGGTGTCATTGAGCAACGACGACACACCAATAATGCCATTCATCGGTGTGCGGATCTCATGACTCATAGTGGCGAGAAACTCACTTTTTTTACGATTAGCGACTTCTGCCCTATCGCGTTCAGCCTCTAACTCAGTCTGGTGCTCTTTCACTTTCTCAACACTTCGGTTGTATTTCTCTGCCAAAACACTCACTTCATCAAAGCACCATCGTTTAGGGAGAGTCACTTTACTCGGCACTGTACCGCCACGAAAATCGCTCACCGCACCAGACAGCAATTGTAACGGATTGACCAACAAGCGAAACGCCACCCAAAGAACACCAATGATGAGGACAAGAATTTTGATCGCTTCTGTCGTAAGTAGAAAAAAGAACTGCTGCCAAAGATCTTCATATATCGCGCTAAGATCCGATTGAACCGTTAATATCGCGAGATCATACGTTTTATCGCCGACCCGATACTGCATCGGCCAGCTTCTCTCGACAACATCCTCAGAAAGCGCCGAACCTAATTCAATGATAACTTCGTCTTCACTAGCAATACGCAAGTAGTCCACCGAGGGCATACGCATTGCACCTTGAGCTTGTGTCAGCAACAGCTCCCTATCCTCTACCCACAAACTCGCAGAAAAGCTCGATAAATAGCTAGACTCAACCTGCTTTAATTCAACATCTAAATGGGCTAAATCTTCGTGAAAAACTCGATATAAGCTCACTGTAGAAATGATGACCGTAAAGATTAAACTCAACGTTAATACCGCCAACATAAGTTGGTTGCCGATACTAAAACGACGTTGAGATCGCTCTTTTTCATCCATATGAAACCGCTCCGATAAACTTGCGCTACTCTAAATATAGCTACGCACAAATAATAATCGAGGATACGATGAAAAGACTTCTACTTAGATTGGCTTTTAGCTTAATTGTTGTAAGTTCTCATGTGACCGCAAATCAAGTGAACTATTACGTCATTGCTGAACAAGCTCGACCATTTCAAATTGAACAACAGGGACAAATGCACTCCGGAATTGTGACCGATATCGTCAGCGCTATCTTCGCGGAGTCGGATTACCAAGTGAATTATCATACTTATCCATTTAAACGTATGATTTCCATATTGGAAGAAGGCGCTGAGCCAAACTGGTTAACTTATGGCAGCCCGAACTGGGGCAAGGTGCAATCGGAAAATTTATCTGAGGAGCCCATTTACACTGTAAAACATGTACTGGTGTCGAGTAGCGAGAAGCCTTTAGAATTCAAAAATATGGATACCATGCATGGTCGTTCTATTGTATTACTGCTGGGGTTTGATTATCCAAATTTAACACCGTTCTTTGAAAATGGCAGTGTCAATGAAATGCGCGTGAAAGACTACAACGCCGCATACCGAGTGATAAGCCGAACCCCTGGAGATACAGCTTTTGTCGAGATGGAATCCCGAGTCCTTTACAACTTAAAGCGACTCAATTTGCAGTTAGAGAATTTTCAGATACAGCCTTTCAGCTCGGTTATTCCTGACTACTCAATCTACCTAGCTTTTTCACCTCAAATGCAACCAGAAACTCAAAATTACATCAATACACGACTCGTTGAATTAAAAGCCTCAGGGGAAATTGATGAAATCATTCAAAAGTATCAATGAATCAACTCATTAACAAAAACGCCAACGATGATACGTTGGCGTTTTTGTTTCTGGGAAATCTGTAGCACTTACTTAATGTGGTTAACAAACTTAGGATCAAACATGTGCCCCAATTTACTCGCCTTGGTTTTCAGGTAATGTTGATTACTTGGGTTATTCCCTTCTTGTAATGGCACTCGTTCAATGACGTTAATATCAACCGCTTTTAAGGCGGCGAGCTTGCGTGGGTTATTCGTCATTAGACGCACAGCGTCAATCCCCAAATGCTCTAGCATTCCTTTACAGAACGCGTAATCACGCATATCAGCGGCAAAACCTAAACGCTCATTTGCTTCCACGGTATCTGCGCCATCATCTTGTAAGTGATAGGCACGAATTTTATTAATCAAGCCGATTCCACGCCCTTCTTGACGTAAATAAAGCAGCACACCACATCCCTCTTTGACGATGTTTTGTAGCGCTCTATTAAGCTGAAAACCACAGTCACAACGCGTGCTAAATAGAGCATCTCCGGTAAGACACTCCGAATGCAACCGAATAAGTGGTGCTGCACTTTTTGTTGGCTCGCCATAGACCAGAGCAAGATGCTCTTTATTTGTCGCGGCTTCAATAAAGCCGTACATCATAAATGTGCCCCACTGGGTGGGCAGTTTGGCTTTATCGATAAACTTCACGAGATTGTAAGGCTCAACATGTCTCAGCTCTGCCCGCACATTCATCAGAATCTCTCCTAGATGATTTTCTCCTTTACCATCTCCCCCGTCTCCCCAAAAGGCATCTTTATGAGAATGCTCTGTTAGGCAAGCGTTACCCGTTCTCATTAATTGCTGCGCTAATGGTGGATTTTGTAGAAACTTTTCCCTAACGATGAAAGCCATAACAGCCAACTTTATATCGTCCCAATCGCTTCTGACAAAGTGTTCGTATTTACGGCTTAAAGCAAACGCTTCATCAGGGGTGCTTGCGTGCTGAATTTTACTTTGCAACTGAGCATCGAGAAACTTTTGGGCTTGGTAATAATGTTCGCTGGTGGGCCAAGTTTGGGAGGAGATATTGACTGGGGCATGGCAAAAATTTGAGAGAAAACCGTGGGGCTCATCGGGCTCATAAAAAAGGATTTGATCAACCATACTTGCGCTCCTTGCTTTGTGGTTGCGATAATCAACAAAAAGCATATCGCTACTGATATATCTAGTAACACAAGGTCAGATTGTCAAACTTCTTCGGGACGGGAGTGTGAAACTTCTTCGGGACGGGAGTGTGAAACTCGTGCTTTTGAGGCGCAAGACAGATAAATGGAGGGTTTGAATAAGAGAGTAATAGAGTGAAAAAATAAAAAGGGCAGTCCGTCGACTACCCTATGGGTTGCTAAACCAACCTGAGGCGATCAGTGTATCAAGCCAAGCTCCCTTGCTTCTTCAATGGTCAACCCACTTTCACGGATCTCACGTAACGCTTCAATGCGTCTTCTGGCTTCTGCTGATTTCACTGTTTTCTCTGGCTTCACAACGGTTTCCTCATCAGGTAATTCCCATTTGTGAGCGATGTTGGTCATCTCGTCATGGTCGATAGAATTAATGGACATATTTCCTCCGAACACACCATGTTTTCGATGCGTAATCTATAGCAAAACCGGAACAAGGTGGTAAGAAAAACTGTAGGGAAATGTGACCCCTCCCGCCCTTTCGCTAACTCCTTAATAGATTCATCATTTAAGTTTTGCCAAGGGACAAATTTACGATTAAATTTGAGTAATTCCCCCTACGAAAAGTGTGCTGATCTAGCTCTCAATTCTGCTCTTCTTTAGTTTTATCAACGACGCATTACACCACTTCCTGTTTCACCTAACTTTCGAGTCACTTCACTGATTCATAGTTTGATACTTTCTAAAAACCGCCACACCTGATAATGATAATAATTATCTTTTAGATTGGTAAGGTGTTTATATGGATGGTATTAACTTAAGTCATGCATACCACAATGACCCGGTCATCCAGATCCGAGATTTGTGCGTCGATTACATCACTGATAATGGTGATTTTAATGCGGTAAAGTCCGTCAGCTTTGATATCGGCAAAGGCGAAGTATTTGGTCTTGCCGGTGAATCTGGATGTGGTAAAAGCACAATCGCATTCTCAATAAATCGTCTTCATAAGCCGCCAGCGTTCATTTCTGGCGGTAAAATATGGTTTGATGGCAAAGATATCCTTAGTATCTCAGACTCTGAACTGACCGCTCTAAGGTGGAGTGAAATCGCCATGGTGTTCCAGAGCGCGATGAACTCACTCAACCCTGTCTTAACGATACAAGAGCAATTTGCAGATGTGTTACGACACCATCAAGGCCTCACTAACGCTCAAGCAAAAGATAGAGCAGAAAAGTTGTTGGACTTGGTCAATATTCCTCGAGAACGCTTAGCAGAATATCCTCATCAATTTTCAGGAGGAATGCGTCAGCGGTTGGTGATAGCCATTGCTTTGTCTCTAAATCCAAAACTGATCATTATGGATGAACCCACAACAGCATTAGATGTAGTGGTACAGAGAGAAATTTTACAGCAAATTTATCAGCTTAGAGATGAGTTCGGTTTTTCAGTCCTCTTTATCACTCATGACCTGGCACTCATGAGCCAACTATGTGATCGAATTGCAATCATGCGTCACGGAGAAATCGTCGAAGTCAATCGAGCATACGATATACGCAATCATCCTCAACACCCCTACACGCAAAAGCTTTGGGCTTCTTTCCCAAACATCCATGACGTCCACAAACAACCAGAGTTACAAGGAGCGTAACCATGAGCCAGCCTATCATCCAAATGAAAAATGTGATTAAAGAATTCAAAGTAGGCGGTGGTTTAGCGAAAGAGGAAACCTTTCGTGCGCTTCAAGGAGTGACTTTTGATCTGTACGCAGGAAAAACCTTGGCTTTGGTTGGAGAATCAGGCTGCGGTAAGAGTACTTGCGCTCGCTTAATAACCAAAGTCTATCCAGCAACGCAAGGCGAGATCCTTTTCAATGGCACTGACATAAATGAGATCACGTCACGATCGGCTCTACAAGAATATCGCAGTAAAGTACAAATGGTGTTTCAAGATCCGTTTGGCTCTCTCAATCCAACTCATACCATTCGCCATCACCTAACACGTCCTTTAAAAATTCATAAACAAGTCAAAAACGAGCGCGACATCCCAGCCCGCTTGGAAAAGCTCCTAAAGCTGGTGGAACTACCTGAAGAGACACTGAATAAGTTCCCTCACGAACTCAGTGGTGGGCAACGTCAGCGAGTAAACTTAGCAAGGGCTTTAGCGGTAGGTTCGCAAATCATTCTTGCGGATGAGCCTACGTCTATGCTGGATGTTTCTATTCGCTTGGGAGTGTTGAATTTAATGCAACGAATGAAGCAAGAACTGGGAATTGGTTTTTTATACATCACTCATGATCTGGCGACTGCGCACTACATCGCGGAAGAAACCGCAGTAATGTACAAAGGGCAAATCGTTGAATGGGGCGACACTCATTCAATACTTAAGAATCCGCAGCATCCTTATACTAAGCTGTTGATTTCTGCCGTTCCTGATCCTGACTTACCTTTTGGTAACTTAGTGAAAAATGAACCAAACTATTCGATAGATGCCGATGAAATTCGTCAACGTAGCAGCATAATTGTCGACGAATTTGATCAAATAGGACCAAATCACTATGTAAAACAATGGACTGAGGCAGCGTAATGGATTTGAGTACTTGGCAAGATCAAATCGCCATGTGGTACGAACAGCGGAAACATGATCAAGTAGAAAAATTGGAAACGATCTTATATCAGGTGCCTGATGACGTGTTTGGACCCGAATTGAGTGATCTTCAAAGTAAAGCGATTGCTTGCTGGTTGGATGGATGTTTACGCGTGTTTCAACATGCAAGGTACCAAGACCCTCAGAAAGCATATCAAACTTTGCTTTATACGAGTGCAAAGCTTGAACAAGCAGCATGCCAAGTCTCGACTGATATTCTGATCAAAGATTGGTGTTTGAGACGACTTCAGCATCTCACCGTTGTGGCGTTAGAGTTTTGTAATCAGCAGTGTGATCAAAACAAGTGGCAGGAACAAGCCCATAGCTTAATCGAATCACATGTTGCGTTGATGCGTTCATTACATTGGAATGAACCTAAGAAGCATGATCAAGGTTTGCCTCATTAGTCCGGAAAAATGATCAAGGCTTAATTAGCGGAATTTTAGGTAAAAAAAAGCGAGTTTCCTGAGGAGAAACTCGCGAAGTCTATTCAGAATGAATGTAACAATATGAGCCAATCTATTAATCATCAGAAAGGACAAAAGGTTGTCTATTCGGGATAAATAGTAGTATTAGGCTTGGCTTCTAATGTCAGTGGTTTGTAAGAGTTAAGTCTGTTTTTTATCATCGAAAGACATTGTTACATTTCAAACCGATACATCACACCTATAGCTTGATACACATCAAGCGACACTTTTAAATCGCCATTTCATCCAAGGCACGAAATACCATTTCATCCATGTGACCATCGAAGATTTGACGACAAACTTTCCGACGCACCGCTAACCCCGCAATCAAGCGCTCGATGGTAAGATGCTTAACATCGTTCTGGGTGTTAAACAGCTCGACGGTTTTACTTAATGTCTCATAAGGAATCGGCTCATCCCCTACCCTTAGCCAATCGAGCTTCTCTATGTAATCTGAGCACTCTTCTTTGATTGAGGCATAGGAGTGCCCTGTCATCGCAGACAAAGCCGTTATACTGCGTTCTAGAGCCTCTGGTGAGGTATATTTAGATAGAGTAATGGTGATCTCATCAGCATTGATCTCTACCAAATGTTTTCTTTGCTTCACGCGTCGCCCTAAATTTCCTCTTGGAGACGGTGCTTTGCGTTGAATGGGCTCAAATTCGCCGTCTATGATACCTGAGAGCTCCTCAAGCTGTTGTCGGGTTACCATCTCATTACGAAGTGGATTTGGCAGCGTAGGCGCCATGTTACGCTTTCCTGCGTTGGTCGTTCGCGCTCGCGAATAACGTAAGACCTCTTCTACATCACATTTGATGTCGATCTGGTAGTCCATCACTTTGTCATTTTCGATCATGGTTTCGATCGTCAGGTGATAACCCCACAAATTAACGACGAATAGATCATCATTCCCTTTTCCATCAGACAAACGCTTTAGTTCTCGGATCAAATCCATGGAGAAACGTCGCCATTCAATGTTGCGTGCAAGTTTCTGGTTTAATTCACTCAGTAGCATGCAATCCGCGTGACGACGAACCATGCGACTACGGAAGAAAGAGTACAGTTGAAACACTAAAGTATGTTGTTTCAAGATCTCTGGCGGAAACAAGAAGAAATAATCGCGCGTTAACAGCTCTTCATAAAACGAAGGTTCCCAAACTAAAATATATAAGTTTGGCTTGATACGAATTTCACCATCGCTTCCCTCCACAGGTGCCTCTTCAGAGGCCGTGATGGTTCGAGCAAGAAAACGAAAACGATCACTTTTGAAGCCCTCTGGCATGTTTTCACTTAGCCAACGTCCAGTAAGTTCATGGAGCTGAAAATCAGTGAATTCAATGCGATCAATGCTATCGCGAATGGAATCACGAGCTGGGCCACTGTCTTTTTTGCCTCTGAGCGACAAAATATCAGTGATGTATAGCGGCGTTTTGTTTGGTACGTGAGCAGCATCAAGCTGATACTGATCTTTGTGATGCTCATGATACTGAACCGTTAACGTGAAGAGAGCGAACAGGGTCATGAGATCATCCACAGTCATGATATTTTTGGATGATCGCGTCTCAATAACGGCTTTAGTGCCAGAGATCGACACCATGGATTTCTGATAACTTTTTCGAGTTCTTGGTGGCGCAAGTGCTTGGTCAATTATCCCAGCCCAATTTGTTGGAGATACAACAAATTGATCGGCTTCATCTTTCATCGTGGGAGGTGTGTTTAACCCGTGCTCATTCAACAAACGTTTGTTTACTTGAGTCTGAGCCAATGCTTTCGAACGTTTTTGTTTCTCGTTCTGGCGAACTTTGTCGGTAACAAGACTTGTTGCTCCCAACACAGATATAAGCTGATTGGGATTCACAAATTTATGTAGCATCGTTTTACCAGCAAGTCCCTCTTCAAAACGCACTGGAGTTTGAGTAAATAAACCAATATTTACTGCCGCGCGCAAACGTTGTTGCAGAGCTGCACGTGTGAGTTGCCCATCTGTTGCTTCCACAATCTCTGTGGTTGAAACCAAACCATCCTTGCTGCTGAAGCCTCGTAATGAGATCAGATTAAGCAACTCTAAGATGCTTTTGGTCACCCCTTTGAAATGTTGGTACTGCTCTACCCAATCCGCAGAGGATTCATGTACCTCAAAAAGATGGCCATCTTTGTGGCTTCTCGGTGCTTTAATCAGAATTTTTTCATCAGCCGTCATTTTAGATCCAGATCACACTAGCCGTAGTTGTGCTATGGTTCCGAAGAATAAAGAAAAACAGATCATAAATAAAGAAAAAAGATTGTTTTTTAAATAACTGATCTTTTTGATTAATCTGATCTTAATTGATTATATGATCTAATGATCTGGCTTGAAATTTCTCGCTAAGCTTTTGTTCTATAAGACTATTATTTCCATGTATTTCGGAACTATGATCATAAGAAGTCTGAAAGTATGATCAACAATAACCTGAAAGCATGATCATATTTATTCGTAAGTATGATCATTAAGGTTATGAAAAGATGATCAAAAGAGTCTTGAAACGATGATCATGATGTTTTTACAGGTTATCCACAGATGCAGTATTTAATAATGATCTTCACGATGATTATATTGTGCATTGGTGATGTTATTTATACTCGGATCGATGATCAAGAGCCAATATATCTATCGTTCTGGCGCCCATATTGATGAGATATCACTCATCTGATTAAAATACATTCAAGTCGCTCATATTTAGAAGTAAATCCTAGTCTCTGCTTATTTACAGGAAGCATGATCATGAGAGCGTGATTTATCATAGCAACTTGAGCAATTTCATTGTTCCGGCTTCTATACCGTCAATTTCTGCTCAATCCCCCATTCTATCTGCACTCAACCGTAAATCAGAGAAGAAAACTCATGCTTCCGACAGATTCTAAGGCTTGATCATATTTCCGATTAATGGATCTTATTTTATTTGCTTGTTTACACCGTACTCTGCTCAATTTTTCCATGATCATGCTTTCGGATTTGTTTATTAACACGGAAGCATGATCATAAGTATACCTTGATCATACTTCCATAGATGTTTCGCTGGAACTGCCCTATTTTGCTCGGAGACATGATCAAGGTGTTCAGCTCTTTATTGTTCCGATATTACTTACTATTTTTCGTTTAAATTAGGTTGGTCTAACATAATCCGTAATTTAGCTTAAGATTATAATCGTTCCGGTAGAAAATTGATTTACATTGTAAATGAGTGACACTGTAACACTTTTTATTTTTAAGTTTAGGTGTCCACTTATGAGAAGATTATTTGATTAAAAATAGTTATCTTTTTGACCATAAATCATAAAAGCGTCGATTTGGGTGTTTTTTTATGTGATGGTTATTCAAAATGTTCGTGCACCTTTTTGTTGTTTTTGGTCTTTACTGCTGTACAATTGCAATTATAAATCCTTCCAACGGAATTTGGCATGAAAAGAGAAAAAACGATTGAAAACCTTCTTGAGTTAGCGGAGCTGACTCAGCAGGTTCAAGCTGACCGTATTGAAATTGTTTTAGAAGAGCGAAGCGATAACTACTTCCCACCAATGTCGAAAGCGATGATGGAAACCCGTTCTGGTCTAACTCGCCGTAAGCTCGACGACGCGATTGGTAAAATGGAAGCCGCTGGGCATCAATTTACCAAAAACAACGCGAATCATTATTCAATTACGTTAGAAGAAGCACACATGCTCATGGATGCGGCTGAAGTGCCTAAATTTCATGAGCGTAAAAAGAATTCAGGTAACAAACCTTGGATTATTAATGTGCAGAACCAAAAGGGCGGTACAGGTAAATCAATGACCGCGGTTCATTTAGCGGCATGTTTAGCGCTAAATTTGGATAAACGATACCGTATTTGTTTAATCGACTTAGACCCACAAGGCTCGCTACGTTTATTCCTCAACCCGCAAATCAGCATGGCAGAGCATGATAATATCTATTCTGCGGTAGACATTATGTTGGGTAACGTGCCTGATGGTGTGGAAATTGACAGTGAATTTTTACGTAAAAACGTATTGCTGCCAACGCAATATCCGAACTTAAAGTCGATTTCAGCGTTTCCAGAAGACGCGATGTTTAATGCGGAAGCATGGCAAACGCTATCTGAAGACCCATCACTCGATATCGTCCGTCTGCTGAAAGAGCAACTGATTGATAAAATTGCTGATGACTTCGATATCATTATGATTGATACCGGTCCACACGTTGACCCATTAGTATGGAATGCAATGTATGCATCAAATGCCTTGCTAATTCCTTGTGCGGCTAAGCGTCTGGACTGGGCTTCAACAGTAAACTTCTTCCAGCATTTGCCTACGGTATATGAAATGTTCCCGGAGGACTGGAATGGTCTTGAGTTTGTTCGCTTGATGCCAACCATGTTTGAGGACGACAATAAGAAGCAAGTTTCTGTTTTAACTGAAATGAACTATCTTCTAGGTGACCAAGTTATGATGGCTACTATTCCTCGTAGCCGTGCGTTTGAAACCTGTGCCGATACCTACAGCACAGTATTTGATCTGACAGTAAGCGATTTTGAAGGCGGTAAGAAGACACTAGCTACCGCGCAGGACGCTGTTCATAAAAGCGCACTGGAATTAGAGCGTGTCCTGCACTCTAATTGGCCGTCATTGAATCAGGGGTAATAAGTAAATGGCTTTGAAAACGTCTGAATTAAACGCGAAATTATTTGGCAAAACGAATAAGCGTCGTGTTGTGACTCCGCAAGAGGCGCAAACTGCGGCAAAAGAGAAAGCTCAAACGATTGAACTAGCAGTTGCAGGTGAAAATATTGTTCAGTTTGAACTTGTGCGTATTCCTGCAAATAAAGTTGCGACAGAAACAACAGTATTTGTTGATAACGCTCGTGAGCAATCGTTCTTAAATGAACATGCTTTATCTGATGTTTTAGTCACACTCAAAGAGCGTGGCCAACAATATCCAGCTGTAGGTCGTAGAACTGAAGATGGCAAGATCGAAGTTTTAGATGGTAGCCGTCGTCGCATGTCTTGTATCCTCGCTGAACAAGATTTTTTGGTTTATGTTGCTGACAACATCAATACTGACCATGCTAAGTTTTTGTCTGATGTGGCAAATGCTCACAAGCCGCTCTCTTTATATGAAAAAGGGAAAGAGATGCAGGCTAAGCTTGATAGTGGTGAAGCTGAAGATCAGAAAGCATTGGCAAAAATGTTCCAGTGCAGTGAAGCGTTGGTAAGTGGCGCTTTAAAAGCCGCAGCATTACCGTTAGAACTGCTTCAAGCGTATCCGAATGTTGGCGATCTCGGTCGTCCAACAATCGTGAAACTGCACAAACAGTTTTCAACGCTGACGCCAGAGCAGCAGCAAGAGCTGTTAGATAAATGTCGCTCTAGCGAAGGGTTTTTATGGCAGCGAAGCACAGCTCAAGGCGTTGCTCGTCTGACAAAAGAAGTCACGGAAAGCATCGAAAATTGGATTACTGAACTTGCACCAGCAAAACCTGGCAAGAAGACGGAAAAAGTCGACTTAGTAAAAGGTCGAGCAAGCTATAGCCGAAAAGGTAGCAGCCTGGCGTTGAACTTGAAGAAAGTTGACGACAGCTTAATGGAAGAGATTCTTGCGTTTGTACAAACCAAACTGCAATAACAAATGATGATTGAATCAACCGCCTCCGGGCGGTTTTTTTATATCTGAGAAGCGTCAAATTAAAGATGTGATACCATTGTGTCAGTTCAACGTTGGATAGACAAAATGCAGACACAATCTGATTTCCTTTCATCACTTCAACATCAAGCTCACCGATCTTTCCAAAGGATTGGTGTAGTCATTCAAGGCGAGGCTTCTTGGCAAAATGCGTTGATGTCAGAGTTCCATAAAACGCAGCGCCATCAACGTTGGTTTTCTGTTGGTGATTTTGGTTTGAAAAACGTATCCAGTGTTTCGTCTAAACAAGGGCACATGTTGCTAGGCAGAGAGTGTGACGTTCTATTGTTTGATGCTCGAAATGGCTTTGACGCAAATAGTTTTACCGCTGCGCTTGGCTCATTGGTTGGCGGCGGTTTTCTTATTGTCATTACTGAGCCGCGACAAACTGCGAATTTTTCTCAGCAATGGATGCACAAACAATGGGAGAAGCTCGTTGTTATTGAGCAAGACAAACCATCGCCAACGGCTCCAGACATCAAGCAAGCAGAAAAAGAAAGCCACTACAGGGAACAAGAACATGCCATTTCTCTAATTGAAAAGGTGGTGACAGGACATCGAAAGCGACCATTAATTTTGACCGCTGATCGTGGGCGCGGAAAAACAAGTGCCCTCGGCATTGCGTGTGCGAGCTTATTACAGCAGAAGCCACTTAGAATCTTAATTACGGCACCATCTATAAAAGCCGTTGAGCCTGTTTACCAACATGCTTTGCGGCTACTTCCTAATGCGCAGCGTATTAGGAAGGACAGATTAGAATCAGGGCAGGGAGCCATTCAATTCATTGCTCCTGACGAACTTCTATCGAGCAGACCTGAATGTGATTTGTTACTTGTCGATGAAGCGGCTGCAATTCCAGTTCCTATGCTCAAAAGCATTACCGAACATTATCATAGACTCGTTTTTTCTACGACTGTTCATGGTTATGAAGGTTGTGGCCGGGGCTTTACGATTAAATTTGTTGATTGGCTTCAGAAACAGCGTTCGGGAATGAAAACATGGCACATGACACAGCCCATCCGCTGGAGCATGAATGATGCGCTTGAATCATGGCTCTATGACGCGTTTTTGTTGGATGCGGAGTTAACGCACCATCAACTTAAACAGGTCGACTCAATTTCCCTTTCTAAAGCCGATAAGAACAATTTGATATCGCAGCCTAGTTTGCTGCGTGAGTGCTTCGCTCTTTTGGTGAATGCTCATTATCAGACCTCGCCGAATGATTTGATTCACCTTTTGCAAGACGACAACAGTCAGCTCTATTTTGCTAAGCAAGATAATGCGGTTGTGGGGGTGATATTAGCGGTCGAAGAGGGGGGCCTTGACGATGAATTGGTTGAAGAAATCCAGTTTGGTAAGCGTCGTCCTAAAGGACACTTAGCCCCAATTACGATTGCAAACCACCTAGGATTTCCGAATGTCGCGAATCTATCGACGCTGCGAGTCATGAGAATTGCGGTTCATCCAGCATTGCAAGGCAAAGGCATTGGTCAAAAAATTCTGCAGCAACTTGAGCAAATGGCTGCTAAACACATTGCCTACTTATGCACGAGTTTTGGTGCGACGGAAGAGTTGCTCTATTTCTGGCGACAATCGAACTTCCGTACAATTCGCTTAGGGTCAATGCGCGATGCTGCTAGCGGTTGTTATTCAGTCTTGATGGTCAAACCTTGTGATTCCCAACAGACGGTTTGGGTCGACCAATCTCAGGCGCTATTTGAAGAAATGTTGTCTAACAATGTGGCTGACGTCTATCCAAAATTAGAAGCCCCTATTTTTCGAGCTCTATTGCCGCAACCTTTGGGAATGAGTCCACTTCATCCCGCTAAGTTATTACTAATTGAATGTTATGCTGATGGTGGTAACAGTTATGAGTCT
This sequence comes from Vibrio sp. OY15, assembly GCF_000742455.1. NCBI lineage: Bacteria > Pseudomonadati > Pseudomonadota > Gammaproteobacteria > Vibrionales > Vibrionaceae > Vibrio > Vibrio sp. OY15. The sequence continues at coordinate 110,043 of NZ_JPIL01000022.1, forward strand.
GTGTCTGTGTGGCTTCAGCAGTGGTTACTTAACTTAGGTTTGAACTCCGCTTCCGACTTGATGATCAGTAAGCTTTTTCTTAACCGTAGTTGGACTGAATGTGCTCAGCAATTTGGTTTACCTGGAAGAAGGCAAGTTGAGCAGCAGTTAAGGGACGAAGTAAGACACATTTGGAGCGATTTACACTGTAAACAATAAAGGGAAATTTACACTGTAAATGAAATTATTGGGAGCTGATTTTACACTGTAAATCCAGCTCCTTTTTGTTTCGGCGTGTATTTTGATTGAGCTTTAGGCTAAATCGAGTTTTCTCTTAATATCCTGTTTAACCGTTATTGATGGATTACTTTCTTTAGTGACGTGAGCCCTATAATAAGAAATGCGAGGTTTGTTCAGAAAACGGATTTGGTTAGACTGAGAGTGTTGATGGGAAGCAAAGTGGTAAGGGTATGTGGAAGCTGTGTCTTGAGTTATCTGAAGATAAGACCAAGGTGATAGCCCGTCTTCCGGGTGAAGTGGATCTCGGTGGTGAGCTAAATCAAAATGAATTAAACGAGCAGCTCGTCGTAATGAACGCCGAAAAGATGTTTGTTGTAGAGGGGGAAGTCGTTAGGTTCATTAACTGCGCCAAAGAACGTAAAGCTGAAGCTTACGAAGGCATCGTCATTGCAGAAAAACGCAACGCACAAGTTGAGGTCGAATTGTCGAATAATGACATGCTCGCCAGCATGAACGTTGTCGGCGCGTACGGAGGCCGAGGTTTACGTGGCCCCGAGATTGTTCAAGCCCTTGCTCAAGCGCGAGTTTCGAAAGGCATCAACAAACTGGCTTTGAAGAAAGTGTTGGTTGTCAGCACTCAGCTCAAACCCGGCGAAACTTTTTCTCAACCTGTAGCGGTTGGTAAGCAACCTATCAAAGGCAAAGACGCTCTTTTTACTCCTCTTGTTAAAGACATCACCAAACGCATCCTCAAACCCAAAGACGGCCAATCTGCTAGCGACAAAATTGATTTACGTAACCTCGGTGAAACTATCGCGGTTGACGTAGGCGATGAGGTGATGCGCCGCACGCCTGCGACCAAAGGCACGCCTGGCTTTACTGTTCAAGGGCGAGTGATTCCTCCGCAAGCCGGAAAAGACAGCCCAATGAAGCCGGGCAAAGGCACTGAGATAAGCAAGCAAGACCCAAACCTATTGATTGCATCGGTATCCGGTACGCCTCTGATTAAAGACAAAACCATTGAAGTTGATAACGCACTCTGCCTCAATAGCGTTGGCGTGAATACAGGCCACGTGAAATTCAAAGGGAATGTGATTATCGGTGGCAACATCGAATCCGGAATGATTGTTAAAGCGACGGGCTCTATTACTGTAGGCGGCTTCATTGAATCGGCTGAAGTACAAGCGCAAGACGACATTCAAGTTGGTAAAGGGATCATTGGCCACACCGTGAGTGATGGCCAGCCAAAGAGTTGTCACGTCAAAGCCAAAGGTTCGATTCGTGCCAGCTACGCCCAATATTGTGATTTGCAAGCCGGCGAAGATATTGAGTTGGCGGTGCACAGCATGAATAACGATATTGTTTGTGGGCGCAATCTGACGGTGCTAGACGCGAACGGTAGGAACGGCACGCTCAGCGGCGGAGATGCAAAAGTCGGTGGCAAAGTGGTGTGCTTACAATTGGGCGTAGAAGGCGACACCGCCACTAAGGTAGAAGCGTTCGCACGCTATTCTGCATTTAAGGAACGATTAGCAGAGCTTAAAGAACAATACAAACGCGCTCAAGAAGGCACGATGGATGTGATTCGTAAAGAGCTCGAATTTAAGAAACGTGCTAAAGCCGAACGTACCGACGAAGAACAAGCTCAGATTGACGTGATGAAAACACAAAACAACGAGCAGCTTGAAGCGATAAAGCAAAAGCTAGAACAAACGGAACACGACTTTGAAGTCGCGTTAGAAGAAAATATTGTCGAAGCCAAAGAGCGTGTCTTCACTCGCGTGACGGTGCAGTTTGGCGACGAACAAGTAACGACAAAGCGCACTCATGGCGGTTGTTCGTTCCGTTTCAATCAATACGAAATTAAAGTCTCGGCGAACTTGGAAGAAGAGGACGTCGCTGCGGTTTAAGCTTTCTTACTCACTGAGCCCACACGTCGCAACAAGATGTGTGGGCTTTCTTATCTACAAATCGACAATGTGCTCTTGATAGTAGTCCGCAAGCGCACCCACTTGGCTGCTACACATTACTTTCATTGCTTGTTTAATGTGTTCTATTGGCCAGTTCCACCATTGGATATTGAGTAGAGTTTCAATCTCTTTATCGCTGAATCGTTGACGTACGACTTGGTTGTTTCCAACCACCACAGAATAAGGTTGCACGTCTTTCGTCACTACGGCGCGTGCTCCGATGACGGCTCCATCGCCGATGTTTACTCCGGGCATGATCATCGCCTCACTGCCAATCCAAACATCATTTCCCACCACTGTGTCTCCGGCACGCTCGAAACCGTCTTGTACGCCTTCTCCAAATTCTTCAGGAGAGAAGGGGAAGGTCGAAATCCAGTCAATGCGATGACCTTGGTTTCCTGCCATCATAAAGGTGGCTCCAGAAGCGATGGAACAAAACTTGCCAATGATTAATTTGTCGATGCTATCGGGTTCTCTACTTTGCCATTCTTGAAGTGTGACGGGGTCACCCAACAAGTAGCGTACTGCTTGCTCTTCGAAGCTTTTTTGATGATAGAAGCCCGAGTAATAGCTGTAATCGCCAACGATGATATTGGGATTAGTGATGTGATCTTTAATGACTTGACCTTTTAACCACGTGTCGAAAACACTCATAACTTATCCTTTCAAATTTAGGTTGTACAGAGTTTAGAGGCTTTCTATTATTTCCAATAGTTTGATTTTAGAGATTCAGAATTACTGTATGAAAATAAAATGGCTCAGCTACGTACCACTTTACGTAGCTTTGTGTGAGGAACGAAGTATTGCTGGCGCAGCAAAGCGCCTGAATTGTTCGAATGCGCATGTAAGTCGGCAACTTAAACAGCTTGAAGACATATTGTCGGTGCAGCTTATTCAGCGAACTACGCGCCAGTTTAATTTGACCTACGATGGTTTGCGGTTTTATCAGCAGGTAAAGCAACTGCTCGAAGGCGCTGAGCAGATCAATGAGCAAGTCATGGCAAACGAGATCGTATCGGGAAAATTGAGAATAGCGGCGTCTGCTTCTTTCGGAGCCGCGTTACTCAGCCAAACATTGATCGAGTTTCGATTGCAACATCCACAAGTGAGCGTCGAAGTGATCTTCACAGAGACACCTCTCGACTTGATTGAGGCTGGGTTTGATATCGCATTCTACTTTACCGATACTCCCCCAGAGGGATACGTCGGCCATCAGCTACGCACTTTACACTGTAAACCGATCGCTCATCGCTCGTATTTAGCTGATAAACCAAATGTAAGTACGCCAGAGGAGCTTGGTGACTTAGAGCACATCCTTTATAAAAGTCGCGACTTGGTGTTAGATAAGTGGACGTTTAGGCATAAGCAAACTCAACAGCAGTGCAGCATTGAGTTAGAAAGTATGCTGAGTTTTAATCTTGTCCAGTCCATGTTGGATGCTACTTTGGCGGGCTGTGGTGTAGCCATGCTAGATGAATTTGCACTGGCTAAACTCGAACCTGTACAAAAAGAACAACTCGTGATCTTACTACCAGAATGGCAAACGGATGCGATTTTGCCGCTTTATCTGCTTTACCCAAAACGTGAGCACTTACCAAGAAGAACGCGAGCGTTCATTGATCACTTTAGGAACATATATTCTGTCGGCGAATAGCGACAACAAACTCAGCAACAATTGTGGAAGCAAAGGAATGCGAAAACACTGTCACCAGCTTCCCTGATGCAGGCGTGTTTGTTAAAACAGGTAACGAAGAAACATATGGCGAGGGTGAGCTTCTTCAAATCAGCATTAAAGGCAATAACTACTGACCGGACACAGAAGAAGCTCATGGATTCAGCTAACTTACATTAAGTATCGTGCTTACAGCTCGTAACGTAGACCTAAGTGGTAGTAGCTTTCGTCTGCGTGCGCACCGCCAAACGAGACTTCTTGTCCATTGCTGTAGCCACGCGAGCCGTTACGATCAACGTAGTTTGTGTAGATAGAAGAACGAGGCGTCAGTTTGTATTGCACTTCTAGCGTTGTATCTTTCAGCTCTAGCTCGTCACCATCACTGTTTTCTAAAGAACGATAACCAGCACGCAGTACCCATTTGTCATTTACACTGTAAACCGCCGTTAGTTCCATCACTTTGTCGGTACTGGTTTGTGAGTAATAGCCCTCTAGTTCATCTTCCGAGTACAACGCACCCAACATCAAATCACCTAGGTAGTAACGCGTACCTGCGCCCCAGAATGTGTAATCGGTGTCGTTGCTTTCACGTGCATCACCTTTATTCTTCTGCATCGCTATCACTGGTGCCAAGGTACCCAAATTCCCCATGTCTAGCGTATAACGCAGTGCAGCGTTGTAACCGTAGTCGAGCTCAGAAGTGTTGTTTCCTAAAATGTACGCGACAGAAAAATCGACATTACCTAGGCTGTTTTGGTATTGCAGCGTGCCATCTTGACGGAAAACTTGCGTTGCGGTTTTGTCGACTTTATTCGCTTGGCGCGCCATAGAAACATCGGAAGAGGCGAACACATCACCAATGTCGGTAAACATAATCAACCCAGATGCCACGCGACCACCAGTAATGCGACCATAATCTTTCGCATCAATACCTGCCCATACATAACGTGCGGTCAGAGACGGTTTGTCGTTTACTTGGTTTGCGTATTCAGCGGCACCCACTTGGTATTGCGCTTGGCCGATGATCGACGCGTACTCGTTGATGGTTTGTGAACCGTTTAAACCAATACGGCCATCAAACTCGCCATTTGCATCGCCATGCTCATCATTTTTACTGGTGACATTGAAACCAAGACGAGAGTAAATATTTAAAACTGACCCATCTTCCGCTTGATACAGCTGCGCTGCCATTGCGTTTGATGCCATCAATGTAGGGAGAAGTAGAGCCAAAATGTGCTTTTTCATGATTAACGACCTTTCATTTCTATTGTTTTAGGTACGACAAAGCCCCTTCCGAGTAACGGAATAAGAAAAATTGTCGTGAAGTAGAGAGAGGGTGCGCCCTTGTTTGCCAAGGACGCGAGCTAGTCCATTCCTATAGGGGAAGAATGATTTAGCTTAAATCGACGTCTTTGCAGCCAAAGAAGTAAGTCGCGAGGAAGCCGACGATGTAAGAGATAAGCAGGCCAGCAACAAACACCATCATTCCCGGGAAGATGCCATTTTCTGATGTCATGAGAGGAATCGCCACGATACCGGACGGGCCAAACACCGTATTAAGACCAACTGGTAAGCCAAGGTAAGAAACTAAACCGATAAAGAAGCCGCCCGCAGCGCCGCCAATACAAGCGGTAACGAATGGTTTTACGCGTGGTAATGTCACGCCGTAAATCAATGGTTCGCCAATGCCTAGAAGGCCAGGAATAATAGCGCCTTTAACTTGAGTGCGCAGTAGAGCGTCTTTTTTGGCTTTGAAATACAGCGCCATTGACGCGCCAACCTGACCGCCACCAGCCATCGCCAGGATAGGGAATAGCGAGTTAAAGCCCTGTGCTTCCATCAATGCAAAGTACACTGGAACAAAACCCTGGTGGATGCCAAATACCACAGAAATTAAGAACAAACCTGCCAAGATTGCAGCGCCTAATGGGTTATCGTTCAAGTTGAGGAACAACCAAGACATCCCTTTAAACAGCTCGCCGCCGATTGGCATGATGATCAAGAAGGTTACCGCACCCATGATCAACAGAGTGATAACGGACGTTAAGATCATGTCCAGATCATCTGGCATGTGTTGACGAACCTTACGCTCGACTTGCGCACCGATGATCGCCGCCAAAAGTACGCCGATAATGTTGCCGCGCGGATCAATCGCAAAGCCGAAAAACTCGTTCATGCCAGAGTAAATGCCGGATGTCGCCTCTGGGTTGTAACCCAGCACAAACAAAGAGGCGAGAATGGCACCATTAACACCAGAGCCGCCAAATGCTTGCTGCGCGTTGCAACCAATCAGAATACTTAGGAAAGCAAAAAGACCCTTACCAAAGACTTTCATGTAGGCGATCAAATCCAACATAAACTGGCTTGGTGTCTGGTCGAGAACAAACATCTGTTCCAATAACGTCGCAAAACCTAGCAACAAACCAGCGGCAATAAAGCCTGGGATCAACGGCGTAAAGATAGTGGCAAACTTGCTTAAAAAACGCTGAACCGCACTGGTTTGCTTACTCTTCATCTGTTTTTTCTGCTCGGCTGCGACGGCAGAAAGATCTTGTTGCGGCATATCTGCTTCTTCACTGTCACCAGAGGTTAAGCTGTCGATCAATTGATTCATCATCTCAGCCGCTTGTTGAGCTTTTCCGGGACCGAGAATGATCTGAAACTGCTCATCGCTTTCCACCACACCCATTACGCCGGGAATTTGCTTGATAACTGATTGATCAGCCAAGCCATTGTTGGCGAGCGATAAACGCAAACGCGTCATACAGTTACCACATTTGCTTACGTTGCTACTGCCACCCACTGCGGACAGCAACTGCGATACTGTGTTTGAAGTTATTTTTGCCATAGGGTCTATCCTTCAGAACTCGGATTATTTAGTTATTATTTAGTGCTGCGCGAATAAAGCCGTTGTGCGCGGCGAGGCGTGATTTGGCTTGTTCGGCATCCAAATCGGCCAAAATCATTAAGATGGCGGTTTTGCAGTGGCGACCGCAGGCATTTAATGCTCGCTCTGCTTCTTCTTTTGATGCGTCGGTTGCTTCCACAACAATGTTGGTTTGGCGTTGTATGAGCTTGGCGTTAGTGGCTTCTACATCCACCATTAAGTTGCCAAATACCTTACCGCTACGAATCATTGCGCCTGTCGTGAGCATGTTTAGCACCAGTTTTTGTGCGGTGCCAGCTTTCATGCGAGAAGATCCAGTGACAACCTCTGCGCCAACTATCGGCAGAATCGCGATGTCGGCCGCTTCTGCCATGGCACATTCTGGATTACAGGCGATAGATGCGGTCGTGGCTCCGATGGATTTAGCGTAGTCCAAACCACCTAGTACATAAGGTGTACGGCCACTCGCTGCAATGCCTACAACCACGTCATGCTTGGTGAGGTGAAGTGCTTTTAAGTCGTCTTGACCCATTTTCGCGTTGTCTTCTGCGTTTTCTACCGCTTTTAAAATCGCTTGATGTCCACCAGCAATTAAGCCAATCACCATATCTGGATGCGTGCCGTAGGTAGGAGGACACTCGCTTGCATCAAGAATGCCTAAGCGACCTGACGTACCAGCTCCCATGTAAATTAAACGGCCACCATTTGCAAAAGCTTGGGTAATTGCGTCAACTGTCTCTGCAATTTGTGGTAGCACCGCTTTTACCGCGAGCGGGACTTTTTGATCCTCTTCATTAATGACTTGCAGCATCTCGATTGTCGAAAGCGTATCGATCTCGGCACTGGCTGGGTTACCGCTTTCTGTCACCAATCTGCTTAAATCAATTTTCATGTTTTGCACTCTTTGTAATGTTCAATCTGAGGGCGATTTTATGGAATAAAATATTCAGGTTTGGTGATAAAAATCACACTTGAGGTTATTCTTTATGCAGGAGAAATTTGGAATAATGAGAGAAAATATACGTCTATTACATCCGGGATTAACTGTCTTGGTTAGAATAATCAGGGGGTTAAATCAAACGCCTATTATTTCTGTTTTGGAATAATTTATTTAAATTTTTTGAGGTTTTTGTTGTGTCAGTTATCAATAAGATAGTCGCGAGGCGTACTCAGCTTTCGCAAAGTGGTCGTTTGGTCGGCGATTGGATTGTTGAAAACGCAGAAAAGGCGGCGCTGCTCACCAGCCAAGAACTTGCGGCGCAAGTAAAAGTGAGTCAATCGAGCATTGTGAAATTTACTCAGCGTATCGGCTTTAAAGGTTACAGCGAGTTTAAGTTAGCTCTGAATGAAGAGATTGGCCGTAAGCATGCGATGCAGTCGACACCGCTGCACAGTGATATTTTGGCTGACGACCCCATTGCGGTAATTTCACAGAAACTGGTGAAAGCGAAAACCGACGCTATGTTTCAAACTACCAATACGCTGTCTTACGAAGCGTGTCACCAAGCGGTGAAATGGTTGAGTGAAGCGCGTCGAGTGCAAGTGGTCGGGATTGGGGGCTCTGCACTGACCGCGAAGGATTTAAGCTTTAAACTGCTTAAACTTGGTATTACGGCGCTTTCTGAACAAGACAGCCACGTGCAGATTGCTGTTGCCCGCACGCTCTCTCCAGAAGATGTTCAGATCGCTATCTCGTTTTCGGGTGAGCGCAAAGAAATTCTCGTCGCGGCAGAAGCGGCAAAAGAGCAGGGCGCGAAGGTGATTGCGTTATCTGCGCCTGGAAGAAGTCGCTTGCGCGGTATTGCCGATATTACGTTTGATACGATTGCCAATGAAACGGAACATCGCAGCTCATCCATTGCTTCGCGTACCGCGCAAAACGTGATCACCGATTTGCTGTTTATCATCTTGGTTCAGCAAAGAGACGACAGTGCCCGTCAGTTGATCAGCGATATCAGTACCGACATCAAACAGATCCTCACATGATCGCTTGTTTAACAGCGGACTAGAGATCCGGATCGTGCCTCAGCAAAGCAATAAAAGCAGAGAGATGTTTTTCAATGGTGAGATCGGCAGAAATCGCTGGTAACTCCAACGTGATGCAAGGTAAATCACGTTCACTACACCAAGTGCCGAATGAGCCGGGTGTTTCGTAGTCGATATCGTCAACGATTGGCAGTTGGAACTGTTCGCCGAGCCATTTGGCAAGGTCGGAATGTTTGGGATCATCCACAAAAGCAAGCGGTTCATGAAACGACACCACAAACTTTGGCTTGCGCAGTTCAATCAAGTTAATTAATGCGCTAACTTCAGGCTCTAGTTGGTTTTTAGTGCCAGTTTTCACCTGTACGTCTCGAACGGGTGTGTGAGAGCTCCATCGATACACTGTGCCATGCTCAGTCCAATTTTGGGTTGGAAACGCGCGATTGAGATCCACTTGGTTTGCATTTGCGCGTGTGCCTAGTTGGTTGCCGTCAGGATTCATTGACAGAATCACATCATGTCGTAAGTTTTCAGCAGGCAAGCTTCTTAGCGCGCAGGACAAACCTGCAATCGAGGCCGTCTCGTCCCCGTGAGTGCCTGCCAAAATCAAACCTCGCGAAGCACTTTCGACTTGAGCCGGAAAATACAGTAATGGCGCACCAAGCACGGATTGACCGTATGATGTTGGCCGAATTAAAAATGCCGCTCTTTCCGTTCTTGGAATTAGACTCACCGTAATCTCCTGATTGATGAAGTAGTATCAATATCTAAGCTAATTACACCTAGCTAAACTGAACCGTTTAAACTCGTCAACGGTTGAAATGTTAATTGTGGCACTTGCTTCACAAGACGCGTTAGGAGAACGAAAAACGATATGGATTTTAAAAAACATTCAACGGCGTTGCTGATTTCCTCTTTATTCACCCCTTTTCTTGCTACATCAGTTGCTGCGGAGACCTTACCTAAAGACATTCAACTTGCCGCAGAACAGCATTTAGTACGTGCGAATGACGCAGAGGCGGCGACGCTTGACCCAGCGAAAGCCGAAGGTCTGCCAGAAATGCATGTGATTCGTGACTTATTTGAAGGGCTTGTGATTCAAGATCGTGACGGAAACATTATTCCCGGTGTGGCAGAATCATGGGAAACCAACGACAACCAAACCTTTACTTTTCACTTGCGCAAAGACGCGAAATGGTCGAATGGCGAGCCTGTGACAGCGGATGATTTTGTCTATTCACTGCGCCGAGCGGTGGACCCGAAGACCGCTTCTCCAAATGTTTGGTATCTCAAACTCACCAAGATCAAAAACATCGCCGATGTAGCAGAGGGCAAAAAGCCTTTGGACGATCTCGGTATCAAGGCAGTGGATAAATACACCCTACGTTTTGAGTTGGACAGTCAAGTGCCGTACTTTGTTGCTATGACTGGGCACACGTCCATGATGCCAGTGCATCAAGCGACAGTGGAAAACCGCGACAAGCCGTGGAGCGATCCAGACCAATTTGTTAGCAACGGTGCATTCACATTGGATAAGTGGGTCGTGAATGAGCGCATTGAACTGGTTAAGAGTCCAAGTTACTGGGACAGCGCAGATACGCATCTAAACAGAGTGACTTACATTCCGTTTGAAAACCAAAACGCGTCGATCAATCGTTATGCGGCAGGAGAGTTGGATATCACGTCCGATGTGCCGACTCATATGGCGCAGAAGCTTAAACAAGATTACAAGCAGGCTTACACGGTGGTGCCATTACTGTGCACGTATTACTACGCGTTCAATACCACTCGTCCGCCATTTGATGATGCGCGAGTGCGTCAAGCGGTGTCGTACTCCATCATGCGTGATGTGATTACGAATGGTGTCACGCAAGTGGGCAACCTTCCTGCGTATACCTTTGCGCATCAGTACACTGCCGGTTTTGATGCGACGCCCCCTGAGTATAGTAAGTGGAGTCAGCAACAACGTGACGAGAAAGCGCGTCAGTTGTTAAAAGAAGCGGGTTACAGCAAAGACAAGCCGCTCGATTTTAAATTGCTGTACAACACCAGTGAGGCAAACAAATCGATCGCGGTTGCGATAGCGTCGATGCTACAAAAAAATCTCGGTGCAAACGTGGAGTTAGAAAACCAAGAGTGGAAGTCGTACTTAGTGGCGCGTAAACAAGGCAATTTCGATGTGATGCGTGCTTCCTGGTGCGGTGATTACAATGAAGCGTCTACTTTCCTGAGCTTACTTCGCTCAGGTTCTTCGGGTAACTTTGCACGTTACAGCAATGCAGCGTACGACAATGCGATGAACAGTGCATTGGCTGCAACCGATGAGAAAGCGCGCCAAGGATTTTACGACCAAGCTGAACGGTTGCTGGCGGCAGATATGCCCATTGCGCCAATCTATTATTACATGCAAGCGCGTTTGGTTCGTCCAACCGTGGGTGGCTTTGCAAAAAACAACGTAGAAGGGCGCATTTACTCGAAAGATCTCTACATCAAGAAGTAGCGCTCAAAACAAGCGATAAATACGAAGCCCCGAAGATGTGTCTTACGGGGCTTCTTTTTATTGTTAGCGAGCGGAGAGCTTGTCCACTAGCATTGCGATTCGTTTGCCAAGATACTCCGCCGTTGCAACATCAGAGGCATGCAACTGACCACCTTCACCACCTTGTGCAACAATACCACCTTGTACACCATAACGATTCAGGTTTTGCTCCCCAGAATTGCTGATCTTATCCAACCCGATCCACATCATGCCGTGTTGGTTAGCGAGCGTTTGTAGATATTGTAATGTGCAAGATTGGTCGCCATTCATTGCTCCACCACTGGTAAAGCCAGCCGCGATTTTGCCCGCCCATTTTTGGTAATACCAAGATTCACTGCTTGCATCGGCAAATGCTTTAAACTGCGCTGCTACACCGCCCATATAGGTCGGTGAGCCAAAGATAATCGCATCACACTCAGCAAGTTCATCCATTAGTTTAGGGTTCACAAAACGTCCCTCAATAATCTCACTGCCTTCAATTCGGTGAGAGAGGATTTCACATTCATCTTGCTGCTTAATGCCTTGTTGTTCAACGCCTGTGGCAATCGCGCGAGCAAGCTGACCAGTAACGTCGGTTTTAGAGAAATAAATAATCGCAATTTTGGACACAATGGTTCCTTTTTTCATTGTTGATTTTTAATCGTGCGACTAAGGCTAAAACCTCAAGCTAAGTTGAGGTCAAGAAGAGATTTGAGATAGATAAAGTACGAATTGGTATCTAAAGAGCTTTCTTATAGGGTAAGTCGACGGCATAACTACAGTGAATGCAATGACGATGAATGTCGTTTATAAAAGCGTTAAAGGAAGATCTTAAAGATGTAGAAAACTCTCTTGGAAACAATGATAAAGGTACTGATGCTAGTGATGATTAATAGGCGGAAAAATAGATTAAAATATGTAAACTCAGACCTGATCCAAGGCGGGAAAAGTACATTTCATCGTTTCTTAAGGCGAGGGATTATTATCATTATGGTAGGAGGCCTTTCTACAGCCTCTTCCACGGTATTTGCACACTTTATAGCGGGGGTGTTTGATGTGGATATGAATGTTCATCCAGAGAGCTTAGAAGAAAAAGTGCATGCACTACTTTTTGTTTCGTTCAGTCTTGTTTTTTACCTCTTTTATGCCCTTATCTCGCTAAATATTAGTGGGTGGCTCATAATGAAGCTAAAAATATAAGCCTAACTAAAACCATGTCCTTGTATTTTAAGGAAGATGGAACTAGTGACGATTTTTTCTTTGCTTGCACCATCTCTATTTTTTGTATTTATTTAAGGTTCGTAAAGAAGAAGCTTACTTTGGTTAAAGTGGCGCTTTTGGTTTCGGCGGTGTGTCATGTGTTTATCATGAAAGAATACAGCGGTGACCTTTCAGTTTATGCGTTTTGTCTCTTCACTGTTGTTCTCCATTAACTTTGGGTTATTTGTGACTACCAAGTGATATTAAAAAGCCGATGTAGATACATCGGCTTTTTAGTGGGTTATGTGCCGTCCTAAATAAGGTT